>NZ_DALZXX010000004.1:34858-70792 GCF_031988965.1 Microbacterium sp. | reverse complement strand
TGGATGCGGCTGCCAGGGCCCCGCTCTTGGTCGCTGTGATGTCGGGCGTGGTCTCCGCGAGCTCCGTGGTCACGTCAGCCGAGACGGACGAGACGTTCGCCTCGTTCGTCGCGACGCCGCTCGCCACCGCACTGTTCTGCACCTCGCCGGCATCCACATCGGCCTGGGTGAGGGTGTACCGAGCAGAGGCGGTCACCTGCTGCCCCGGCCGGAGCACTCCGGTCTCGCCACTCGGCCACGTGCCGTAGGAGATGCCGGAGAGGCCCTCCAGGTCATCGGCGATGGCGACGTCGAGCACGCTCGTGTTCCCGGTGTTCTCGATCACGAACGAGTACTCGATGGAGTCGCCGAGCCGACCGTCGCCCACCAGCGTGTCGATCTTGGTCAGGTCGAGTGCGGGAGTCCGGGTGCGAGTCGTGATGACGATCGTGTCCGAGGCGGTCGTCGCCTCGTCAGCGGGCGTCACACCCGTCACCGTCGCATCGTTCCGGATGCCGCCACGGTCGACGTCGGCCTGGGTGACCGTATACGACGCCCGGGCCGTCGCGGACTCGTCCGGGGCGAGCTCGCCGGCGGCTGCGGGCCACCCGTCGAACGTGATCTCCGACAGGCCGGGCAGCGGATCGGTGACCGCGATCCGGTCGACGGTGACCGTCCCCGTGTTGACGACGTCGAAGGTGAACTCGACCACGTCGCCGACCACGAGGTCCGCGGACTTCGACGCGGACTTCTCGAGCGTCAGAGCCGAGGTCTGATCGACGGGGACGGCGGCCGGCTGCGTGGCTGTGACGACAGCGCCCGACGGAGCGGTGCCGCGACCCGTGACGACGCTGATGATCGAACCGGCGTCGACATCCGCCTGGGTGAGCACCGTCGTCGCGCTCGCGGTGACGGATCCACCGGGAGCCAGCACACCCGCAGGGCCCTGCCAGTCGTACACCGGCTCGCTCGTCCCGGGGAGAGCGTCGGAGAGAGCGGCCCCCGTGAGCGTCACGTTTCCGGTGTTCGTGAGCGTGTAGGCCCATGTCACGGTGTCGCCCGCGGCCGCTCCGGCCGGGACGGATCCGGAATCGGTCACCGCAACCGCGGGGCGTGCGGTCGGCATCGCCACGGTCACGGCCTGCGAGGTCGCGGATACCGGAACGGGATCGGCGACGCGCGAGACGCCGGAGACGGATGCCGTGTTCGGAATCGAGCCTGCGTCGACATGCTGCTGGGTGACCACGATCGTGGCGGTCGCCGTGACCGACTGCCCCGGGTCGAGGGAGCCGGGTGTTCCGCCCGCCCAATCGAACGCAGCTCCCGAGATGCCCGGGAAGGTGTTTCCGATCGCGTCGATGCCGTCGACCGACACCGTGCCGGTGTTGCGCACGACGTAGGTGAATGTGACTGTCTCACCGAGTGCGGCCTGCGGCGGCGCGGTCTGACTGATCACCAGCTGTGCGCGCTGCTCGCCGGTCGCGACGTCCGCCGTCGCCACCACCGGATCGATCGCGCCTGCGGGTGCGGCTGCCGTCACGGTCACGGAGTTCGTCCGTCGGCCGGCGTTCACGTCGGCCTGCGTGATGACGTAGAAGGCCTCGGCGGTGGCCTGAGCGCCGGGGGCGAGCACACCGGGCGCGTCGTCATCCGGCCAGTCGACGACCGGCTCCAGGCCGTCGATCGCCTCGTCAAGCGCGACATCCGTCAGCGTGACGTTGCCCGTGTTGCCGATCGTGAAGTCGAAGCGGATCGTGTCACCTGCAAGACCCGATCCGAGCACGGTGCCCGTCTTCGACACCGACACCGATCCCGACTGCGTGATCGGCACGGTGACATCGGCCTGCTCGGTGACAGGCACTCCACCAGGTCCGGTGGCCTGTCCGGTGACGACGTTGCTGATCGCTCCGGTGTCGATGTCCGCCTGCGCGAGCGTGTAGGTCGCAGTGGCTGTCACCACCTGATTCGGCGCCAGCACGCCCTCCGCCCCCGGCCAGGTGAAGCTCAGCGGCGAGACCCCGTCTTCGGGGTCGGCCAGCGAGACACCGGTGAGCGTGACGTTGCCGGTGTTGCGCAGCGAGAACGAGTACGTGACGATGTCGCCGGCGCGTGCGACCGCACCGCCGGTGAGGGTCCCCGTCTTCGTGACCTCGATGTCCGGAGTCTGCGCCGCGGTCGGCGTGGTCACCGTGTCGGAGGGATCGGTGACTGCCGGCCCGGTCGGTGGTGTGCCGGTCGAACTCGCGGTGTTCGTGACGGATCCCGCGTCGAGGTCGGCCTGCGTGATGCGGTGCGTGGTCGTGGCCACCACCGACTCGCCGGGCTGCAGGGTGCCGTTCGCGCCCGGCCACGGACCGTACGCGAGCGGGCTGAGTCCGGGGGCGGGGTCCGACAGCGCAACGCCGGTGAGGGTGACGTTGCCGGTGTTGCTCGCACGCAGGGTGTAGGTGATCAGGTCGCCCAGTTGTCCGCTGCCGCCCACCGAGGCCGTCTTCGTGGTGATGATCGACGGTGCCGCCGCATCCGTGGCGAGCACGACGGGCTGGGACGACGCGGAGACAGCGGCACCGGTGGGAGGTCGGCCGGACACCGCGGCGACATCCGTGATCGATCCGGCGTTCACGTCGGTCTGCCGCACGACATAGGTGGCTGTCGCCGTGACGACCTGGTTGGGCGCCAGAGTGCCTGCTGCGCCTGAGGGCCAGCCGCCGTAGCTGATGGCGGAGAGTCCGCTGTGCGGGTCGCTGACGGACACGCCCGTGAGCGTCACGTTGCCGGCGTTGCGCACCGTGTAGGTATACGTGATCCTGGACCCGATCGCTCCGGATCCCGTCGTGTAGGCACCACTCTTCTGGATGCTCAGCGCCGGCGCGGAGCTCAGCGGCACTGTACCGGACCCCGTCGCCGTGGTGGGCTGCCCCACGGAGGGGGCTCCGGTCGCGGTCGCGGCATTCGAGACGGAACCGGCGTCGACGTCGGTCTGCAGCACGCGCGAGGTGGCCGTCGCCGTCACGGCGGTGCCCGGCGGGAGCACGCCCGCTGCGCCCGTCGGCCACGCGCCGTAGGCGAGCTCGCTGATGCCCGGCAGGGAGTCCGTCGCGGAGACGCCGGACAGCGTGACATTGCCGGCGTTGCGTATCGTCACGGTCCAGGTGATCGTCTCGTCCGCCACCCCGGTCGCCCCTGCGGGAAGCGCCCCGGTCTTCGTCACCTGCAGGCGGGGGTCTCCCGCCACCGTCGAGGTGGAGACGGTGCCCGAGGCCGCGCTGACGGGGACACCGCTCGGCGCGACGGCGCTTCCCGTCGCCACGTTCGTGACGACGCCCGCATCGACGTCCGGCTGCGTCACCGTGTGGCTCGCCCTCGCGACCACCTGCTCCCCTGGGGCGAGAGTCCCGGTCTCGCCGGGCCACGTGTACTCGAACGGCGTCAGACCCACCAGCGGATCGGTGACGACGACGCTGCGGAGCGTGACGTTGCCGGTGTTCGTGACACGGACCGTGTAGTCGATCACGTCGCCGACGTTCCCCGCTCCACGCACCGCCGCGGACTTCACCGTCGAGATACCCGGTCCCGCCGGCACCGTGGCGAGTGTCACTGTCGGAGACACTGCCGCCGCCGTCGCCCCGGACGGAGCGTTCCCGGTGACGCGGGCGGCATTGTTCACGCTTCCCGCGTCGACATCGGACTGTGTCACGGTGTAGGTCGCTGTTCCCGTGACCTGCTGACCCGGCGCGAGGGTGCCCGTGGCGCCCGGCCAGGTCGTCGCGATCGCGCTGAGGCCTGAATGCGGGTCGGTGATCGCGACGCCGGTGAGTGTGACGTTGCCCGAGTTCCGAGCGGTGAAGCCGTAGGTGATGACGCTGCCCACCGCACCCGTGCCCTGCGTGTACGCACCGGTCTTGCCCAGGGTCAGGGCCGGTCCGGCCGTGAGCGGCAGCGTGGCTGCAGCCGTCGCCTGCACCGCTGCCCCCGTGGGCGGTGTTCCACTCGTCGTCGCGGTGTTCGCCACGGACCCGGAATCCACATCCGATTGCGTCAGCACGCGCGTCGCCGTGGCCGTCACACTCTGACCGGGCTGGAGCGTGCCCTCCGCACCGGGCCATGCCGAGTACGCGAGGGGTGAGAGCCCTGGCAAGGGGTCGGCGATGCCCACACCGGTCAGTGTGACGTTTCCGGCGTTGCGCACGGCGAAGCTGTAGGTGACCACGTCGCCCGCTCGTCCGGTCGCGCCCGGCGACAGCGCCGCCGTCTTGTCGAGCGTGAGGCGAGGCGCGCCTGCGACAGTCGGCGTCACGACCTCCGCGGACGATCCGTCGACCGCGACACCACCCGGCGCCGTCGCCGATGCCGAAGCCCGGTTGCGGATCGACCCGTCGTTCACGTCGGCCTGCGTGATGACGTAGGTGCCGCGCGCCGTCGCCACCTGCCCGGGAGCAAGCACTCCCGCGGCACCGGGCCAGGTGACGGACAGCGCCGACAGCCCGGGAAGGGGATCCCGCACCGTCACGCCTGTCAGAGTCTGATTGCCGATGTTCTCCGCGCGGATGCTGTAAGTGACCACATCGCCCACGCGGTTGCCGGAGCCGGCGGTGGCGCTCTTGGTCACGGCGAGCCTCGGTGCGGCGGCCGTTGTCGCGACCACGGCCTCCGCGGACGATGCGCTGATGACGGCTCCGGTTGGGGGCCTGCCACTCACCGAAGCGGTGTTGCGCACCGATCCGGCATCGACGTCGCTCTGGCGCACTGTGTAGGTGGCCGTACCCGAGGCGGTCTGGCCCGGTGCCAGAGTGTTGGGAGACCCGGGCCAGGTGATCGTCGGCGCGCTGAGGCCCGCGAGGTTGTCCGTCAGGGTGACGCCGGTCAGCGTGACGTTGCCCGAGTTGCGAATCGTGAAGGCGAACGTCGCGGTGCTTCCCACGCCTCCGTCGCCCGACGTGATGGACCCGCTCTTCGACACCGTCATCGCCGGCACCGGCGCGATGCGCACCGTCGACGGGCCGGTACCCGACACCGACGCGCCGCGCGGTGGGGTTCCGGTCGCCGTCGCCGTGTTGACGACCGAACCGGCATCCGCATCGGTCTGCGTGACCGTGTAGGTCGCCGTACCGGTGACGCTCTGCCCGGGCTGCAGAGTGCCGGCCGCTCCGGCCCAGCCCGTGAGCGTCACGGGTGTCGCCCCCAGCAGGGGGTCGACGAGTGAGACACCGGTGAGCGTGACGTTGCCGGAGTTCCGCACGGTGAAGGCATAGCTCACGGTGTCGCCTGCGACTCCCGCACCCGACAGTGTTCCGACCTTGGTGACGGCGATCGACGGAGCGATACCGGCGGTCGGTGTCGTGATGGCTCCGGATCCGGCGGTGACGGTCGTTCCGCCGCCGGTGCCCGAGGCGCTCGCGTTGTTCGTGACGGCGCCTGCGTTCACATCCGCTTGGGTGACGGTGTAGGTCGCGGTAGCCACGACCGACTGGCCGGGCGAGAGCGTGCCGGATGCGCCCGGCCACTGATAGTCGAGTGCGCTCAACCCGGCGAGCGGGTCGGCGATGCCGACGCCGGTGAGCGTGACGTTGCCCGTGTTGCTGGCGCGGAAGGTGTAGGTGATGACGCTGCCGACGCCGCCCCCGCCGCCGGCGGCCGACTTCGTGACCGAGATGCCCGGCGCAGCGGCCACCGTGGCGACCGTGACCTCTCCCGACGACGCCGAGATCGCCGGTCCGGTCGGTGGCGTACCCGCGACGGTCGCCGTGTTCCTGGCCGCGCCCGCGTCGACGTCGGATTGACGGATCGTGTAGGTCGCGGTGGCGGTCACCGTCTGGTTCGGCTGCAGCGTGCCCGCGGCGCCGGGCCATGTGTAGGTCAGGGCCGAGAGACCGGCGTGCGGGTCGTTGATCGCCACGCCGGTCAGCGTGACGTTGCCCGTGTTCTGCGCCGAGAACGAGTACGTGACCGTGCTGCCCACCGAGCCGTTGCCGGTGGTCACCGCGCCGGTCTTCGTCAGGACGATCCCGGGCGCCGAGGCGAGGGAGACTGTGGCGGGCGCGGTGCTCGATACGCGGGCGCCGGTGGGCGGCGCGCCCGATCCGGTCGCCGTGTTGCTCACGGCTCCCCCGTTCACGTCGCTCTGCGCGATCGTCGAGGTCGCCGTGGCGGTCACGGTCTGTCCCGGCTGCAGCACGCCGGTGGTGCCGCTCGGCCACGTGCCATACGTGGGAACCGAGATCCCCGGCAGAGAATCGGCTGCAGTGACCCCGCTGAGCGTGACGTTGCCGGAGTTGCGGAGCGTGATCGTCCAGATGATCGTGTCACCGGCACGACCGGATGCTCCGCTCTGGAGCGCACCGGCCTTCGTGGTGACGATTCCCGCAGAGGCCGGGACGGTGTTCGTCGTGATCGTTCCGGAGGTGCTCGTCACCGGGGTCGCCCCGTATGCGGCGCTCGACGAGGCGACGTTCCGCACGGATCCCGCGTTCACGTCTGCCTGCTTGATCGTGTACGTGGCGACGGCCGTGACCGTCTGCCCCGGTGCGAGGGTTCCCGCCGTGCCGGGCCAGGTGTACGTGAACGACGAGAGCCCGGCGAGCGTGTCGGTGACCGCGACCCCGGTGAGCGTCACGTTTCCGGTGTTCGTCGTGCGCACGGTGTACGTGACGACATCGCCGACCGCAGCAGTCCCCGAGACCGTGGCCGACTTCGTCGTGGCACTGGCCGGCGACGCGGCGACCGTGGCGACGCGGGTCGTGGGCGAGCTCCCGGACACTGCCGCTCCACCGGGCGTGCGGGCTGATGCCGACGCGGTGTTGGTCACGGCGCCCGCGTCCACGTCGGATTGCCGGATCGAGTAGGTCGCCTGCCCCTGAACCGTCTGACCCGGCGCGAGCGTTCCGGCCGTGCCAGGCCATGTGTATGTCACTGCCGAGAGCCCGGGCAGCGGGTCGGCGATCGCGACCTGCGACAGGGTGACGTTGCCGTTGTTCGTCGCCGAGAAGGTGTAGGTGACAGTGCTTCCCACGCCACCGGCACCGGCTGTGACCGTCCCCGACTTCAGCACCGTCAGGGCGCCCGCCGGGGTGACCGGCAGAGTGAAGGATCGCGTCTGGGTCACTCGCGCGCCACTCGGCGGTGCGGCCGAGGCGGTCGCGGTGTTCGCCACCGCCCCGGCATCCACGTCCGCCTGCTTCAGCGTGTATGTCGCCACCGCCGTGACCGCCTGCCCAGGGGCGAGCACGCCTGCCGCCCCCGGCCACGTGTAGGTCAGCGCGGAGAGTCCTGAGAGCGGGTCGGCGATGCGCGCATCCGTCAGGGTCACGTTGCCGGTGTTCGCGAGCCGGAACGTGTAGGTGACGATGTCTCCGGCCTTACCGGTGCTTCCGGGGGCCATCGCCCCGGTCTTCGTCAGCGAGACGGCGGGATTCGATGCGGCGGTCGAGACGACCGACTGGCTGCTCGGGACGTTCAGCGTCGCCCCTGCGGGCGTCTGCGCGGTTCCGGTCGCCGTGTTCCTGACCGCTCCCGCGTCGACGTCGGCCTGCGTGATCGAGTAGGTCGCGCTCGCCGTCGCGGACTGCCCCGGAGCGAGAGTCCCGGCTGTCCCCGGCCAGGTGTATGCCAGTGGGGAGAGCCCGGGAAGCGGGTCCGTGATCCCGACCGACGTGAGTGTCGTGTTCCCGGAGTTCCGGACGGTGAAGGAGTAGGTGATCGTGCTCCCGACGCCACCCGCACCCTGCGTGATGGCACCCGACTTCGTCGTCGTGAGGCCCGGGGCGGACGCGATCGTGGGAACGGCGACCTGAGGCGAAGATCCGGAGATGGTGGCCCCACCCGGCGTCCGGGCGGTGGCGGTGGCGGTGTTGCGGACGCTGCCTGCGTCGACGTCGGCTTGAGTGATGGTGTAGAAGCCGGTGGCTGTAGCCGTCTGGCCCACCGGCAGCGACCCGGCGGTCGCGGTCGGCCAGGTGATGACCGGAGGAGACAGGCCGGGGAGCGGATCGACGAGAGAGGCGTTGGCGAGCGTGACGTTTCCCGTGTTGCGCACCGTGAACGTGTAGTTGATGCGATCGCCCACACGTCCGGTCGCACCGCTCGCGAGCGCTCCGGTCTTCGTGACCGTCAGAGCCCCGGCGGCGGCGATCGGCGTCACGCGGTTGGCATTGCCCGATGGCCTCGCGCCACCGTCGTCATCGGCCGCGCTCACCGTCGCCGTGTTGGCGATCGAGCCCGCATCGACGTCGCTCTGCTTGAGCGTGTACGACGCCGTCGCCGTCACGGATTGGCCCGGAGTGAGCACACCCGCGGCGCCTGGCCACGCTCCGAAGGTGATCGCCGACAATCCGGACAGTGGATCGCTGATCACGATGTCGTTCAACGTCGACTGCCCCGTGTTCGTCACCGTGAAGGTGTAGATGAGGACGTCGCCGGCGCGGCCGGTTCCCCCGGGCGCGAGCGCACTCGTCTTCGTGAGTGTGACGGCGCTGAGCAGCACCGTCGTGCTGTCGCTGTCCTGAGCGAGGAAGTCCCCGACCACGGTGCGCGCGGTCGCCTCCGCCGTCGACACGTATCCTGTCGCCGACGGCGCCGTCGCGGTGCACGTGAACTCCCGCGACTCGAGCGGCGCCAGAGTCACTGCCCCCAGGCTTCGCGCGCACCCGGCCTGATCGTCGGTGATCACGATGTTGCGCAGCGTTCCCGCACCGGTGTTCGTGATCCTGATCACGAAGGTCGCGAGCTCGCCTGCGGTCCGCGACTGCGTGTCGACCGTGCCGTTGAACGTCTTCTGGAGCTGCAGGCCGGCGGTCGGCACCGACAGCATCGCGTTCCGCAGAAGGTACGAATCACCGGCGGTTCCGAGTCGCAGATTCACCGTCGAGTCTCCGGCGACGACGTTCGAGAGGGGCACCGTCGCGACATCGACGTTCTGGTTCGTGAAGGCCGTCCCCGCCGTGCCCGTGTATCTGACCGAGCCGACCGCGCGCGAGATGCCGATGTTGCCGGTCGCTCCCGCGGCGTTCGGTATCTCCGTGTACGTCGTGGAACCGCCGCGCGAGTACGCCGCGGAGTCACCCGTGATGTTGCGATCGCCCTCGAACAGCGTGAACCCGGCACGGGTTCCGGCGGCGACGGCGGTGAAACCGTTGAACGCGACCGTCAGCGCCGGGTCGTTTGCTCCCTGACGCACGTGACCCTCGTAGTAGATGATGTTGTGCGGCACAGACGCAGGGTTGTCGGGGATGAACGTGCCGTAGTCGTACACGACGTTGATCGACCAGCCGGCGTAGCAGCCCGCGCCGGTCGGAGTCCAGATGTTGCCGGCCGAGATCGAGACCTCGGTTCCCGTGGGCACCGAGGCGAAGGCGGAGGTGACGTCGGCGCTCGCCGAGTAGTAGAGGGCGGTCGCCTGTGAGGTGGGGTCGACCAGCATGCTCTGCGGCGCGACACTGGTGACGCCCGCGTTCGCGACCTTGAGCTGCACGGCGCGCGATGTGTAGCCTGTCGGGCTGCCCGAGGGCATGGTCGCCACGCCGCGAGCTGCGGAATATTGCGAGCACAGAGCGCGACTGTCGCCGGTGTAGACCCCGGTGTTCGCGCTCCATGTCAGGAAAGCCTTGACCACGGTCGCTCCGGCGGGCACCGTGATCGTGGCGCTGCTGGAGTTCGCGGTGAAGCCCGCGACGGAGTTGCTCTGCGTCATGACGAAGTTGTCGTTGACGTTGTTCGCGTTGGTGCTCGACGCCGCGTGCAGATCCGCGCAGGTGCCGTTCGTCGTCGCGGTGGTCGCCGAGCAGGCCATGACGCCGTTGCCCGCCATGATGAAGTCACCGTTGACGTTCGCCTGGTAGTTCGGCGCTGTTCCGGAGTTCGTGCCCCACTGCACGACCGCGGCCTCGGCCGTCTGCGGAGCCCCGAGTGTGAAGCCGGCTGCGATGACGGCGACGGCGGTGATCATGGCGACGGCTGACCTTCGCCATCCGCGCCGAGCACCTCCCCGCACCATCTCCGACCCCCCTCAGAGTCACGCGCCCCCGATGATCGGAGCCGCGTGGCACCCACCCTACGAGAACCTCCAGCTGGTGACAATGGTGCGCGTGTGACGGAAGAGGCGGGCCGGTCGCCACCTCTCCGTCGCCCGTCATGGGCGATATATCGCCTCACCTGGACTTCCGTCCGAACGTCATATCCGGTGTGGACGAAGGTCTTGATCTGATGGGATGGATCCCACCGCGTGCCAGCTTTATCTGACACATGTCCGATACACTGAGCGCATGGACGCACGAGCGCGGCGCTCGCGAGAGAGCCTCAGACGGGCCGTCATCGCTTTGTCGGGACGCATGCCGATCGCAACGGTGACCGCCTCCGCGATATGCCTCGAGGCCGGGGTCACCCGCGACACGTTCTACAGACATGCTGCGAACCCGGAGGACCTGCTCGCCGACGCCCTCTCCGCCGAGATCGACGAGATCATGGCGAGACTTCCAGACGTCGACGCGATCGGCGACGCGGAACGAGCGCTGCTCACGCACGTGCTCGCGTGCGCCGACGTCTACCGCGGGGCGATGAACCCGATTCTCGCCGCCCCTGTCCGCGCAGTGATCGAGGGATCCATCCGCTCCGGCCTCCTGGTGTGGGCTGAGTTACACCCACACATCGTGCCCGTCGACATCGCGGGCGATGCCTCCGCGATGAGGATCGCCGTCTCCTACGCCGCCGCAGGCACTGTCGGCGCCATCGAGGAGTGGGTGCGGAGCGGAGATTCCGATGTCGAGAGCGCCGTGAGGATGATCCTCGCGGCATCACCGGAGTGGTGGCTGCGATGACGGCCGCCGGAATGGAGAAGATGATGAAGGCCGCACTGTTCCACGCGAAAGAGGACCTGCGTGTCGAAGAGGTCGCGGAGCCGAGCCCCGGGCCCGGTCAGGTCAAGCTCCGCAACGCGTTCGCCGGGATCTGCGGATCCGACCTGCACGTGTACTACTCGCCGGAGGCTGCGGGGCTCGATTTCGATCACCCGCACCCCGTCACCGGTTCGACGCTCCCCCAGATCCTCGGACACGAATTCTCCGGCACCGTCACAGAACTGGGAGACGGCGTGACCGACGTCGCGGTCGGCAACCGTGTTGCGGTGTGGCCGATCTATTACTGCGGTGAGTGCCCGGCGTGCCGGCGTGGCATGTTCAACGCCTGCGCGAAGATCGGCTTCCATGGTCTGAGCTCGCACGGCGGCGGGATGGCGGAGTTCACGACCGTCGATGCGTCGAAGATCCACCTGCTGCCCGAGAACGTCGACCTGCGCATGGGCGCCCTGGTCGAGCCAATGTCGGTCGCATGGCACGCGGTGTCCCGCAGCGGCGTCGCCGCCGGCGGCACGGCCCTGATCGCGGGCGCGGGGCCGATCGGCATCGGGGTGTGGTTCGCCCTCAAAGCGCGCGGCATCGAGAGGGTTCTCGTCTCGGAGCCGAGTCCCGAGCGTCGGGCCATCATCGCCGCACTCGGCGCGACCGTCGTCGATCCCGTGAATCAGGACCTCGCCGCCGCGGTGGCGGAGATCTCCGGCGGGGACGGCGTCGATGTCGCGTTCGACGCCGCGGGTGCCGGCCCCGCCGTCACCTCGTCACTTGCGAACCTCGTACCCGGAGGACGTGTCGTGATCGTCGCCATTCACGAACGGCCGATGGACTTCCTCCCGACGACCCTCGTGATGGCCGAGACGGAGATCACCGGCGCCCTCGCCTACCTGCCCGAGGACTTCGACGCCGTGATCGAGGCCATGTCCCGAGGTGTGTACGACACGACCGGCTGGGTGGAGGAAGTCCCTCTCGAGGGTGTCGTCGACGCGATCCACGCGCTGCGGGGCGGCGCCGGCGCCAAGATCCTCGTGCACGCCGGCTGACATGACACGGCCGAGGGCCGAACGGATGCGTCCGTTCGACCCTCGGTTCGTCACCGTCGAGATCGTGGCACGGACTCGTGCGACAACCTCCGACGACCCGCCAGTACAACAAAAAACCCCCGGAAGACCGGGGGTTTTCTTCTGTGCGCGATACTGGGATCGAACCAGTGACCTCTTCCGTGTCAGGGAAGCGCGCTACCGCTGCGCCAATCGCGCCCAAGTGGGCTGTTCAGTTTTCAGAGAGGTGGCGACGGGATTCGAACCCGTGTAAACGGCTTTGCAGGCCGGTGCCTAGCCGCTCGGCCACGCCACCGTGTGGATTGACCCCACGTGCTGAAGGCCCTCCGAAGAAGGCCCCTGCACTTGAGCGGATGACGAGACTCGAACTCGCGACCCCAACCTTGGCAAGGTTGTGCGCTACCAACTGCGCTACATCCGCGTTGTTCCCGGTTGTTGTCCCGGGCACATATGAAACATTAGCCGATGAACGGCGACTGTCAAAACCGGGAACGAATCTCGCGCGTGTCCACGCGAATGGTCATCGAGCCGCTCAGGGGTCGGGTAGTATCGGTTGACGTACCCCGCGGGTATGGGCGATTGGCGCAGTTGGTAGCGCGCTTCCTTCACACGGAAGAGGTCATCGGTTCGAGTCCGGTATCGCCCACAGCCAGAAGCCCCCGACAGAGCACATAGCTCGGTCGGGGGCTTCTTCCGTTCACCGCGACGACGCCGCCGGGCCGATCGCTGCACGCTGCTCCGCAAGCGGACAGGTGAAGACATCGCGCTCCCCGAGACCGACCCGATTGATGTAGCGGACGACGATCGCGTACGACGCGAGCAACCCGACCTGCGTGTACTTCACGTCGTGCGCGGTGCAGTAGGCGGCGACGATCGGGGCTGCTCGTCGCAGATGCGGCCGCGGCATCGACGGGAAAAGGTGATGTTCGACCTGATAGTTGAGACCACCCATCGCCACGTCGAGCACCCGGCTCCCCTGCACGTTCCGGCTCATCAGCACCTGACGCCGAAGGAAGTCCAACGTCAGGTCGCGAGGTACCACCGGCATCCCCTTGTGGTTCGGCGCGAACGCGATTCCCATGTAGAAGCCGAAGAGCCCGAGCTGCACTCCGAGGAACGCGAACGCGATGCCGGGCGACAGCACGAGGAACACCAGCACCACATAGCCGATCATCCGGACAGCGAGAAAGCTGATCTCCGCCCACCTGCGTTCGAGTCGGCCTCGGGAGGCGACTCTCCGCACGCTCGACGCATGCAGCGAGAGCCCTTCCAGAAGCAGGATCGGGAAGAAGAACAGCCCCTGGTGGGCCTGCATCCAGGTGATCGCTCGACCGCGCTGACGCGCCGCCGTCTCGGGGGTCACCGCGATCACGGGAAGCTCGATGTCGGGGTCGGCGCCGAGCTTGTTCGGATTCGCGTGGTGGCGGGTGTGCTTGTGCTGCCACCAGCCGTAGCTCATGCCGACGAGCAGATCGCCGAGGATGATGCTGATCCAGTCGTTCCACCGCCCCGACACGAAGATCTGACGGTGGGCGGCGTCATGGCCGAGGAAGGCGATCTGCGTGAAGACGATCGCGAGGACAGCGGCGGTGAACAGCTGCCACCAGGTGTCGCCGATCCACACGAAGGCGACGAGGCAGGCGGCCACCACGACCGGCGCTGCGATGAGCTTCGTCCAGTAGTAGCCGTAACGTCGACGCAGCAGACCGCGATCACGGATCTGCTGCGCCAGTTCGGTGAAGGCACTCGATCCTCCCCGCGCGGTGTCGCGCGGGCGAGTGCGGACGATCGGACGGTTGCCGTCCATGATGAGCTCTCCTCCGGTGTCGTCGCGCTACGCGCGGACGGCACCACCTTCTTCGACCCAGTCCTCGATGCGCGACTCGTCATCGGAGCCTGCTGTCGCGGGGCGGCGCGCGAAGCTCACCGACTCGGCCAGAGCCACCACGGATGCTGCGCGGCGCTGCTCGCGCACCGAGGCGTCTTGGAATCGGATCGCAGCCAGGTCTCGTTCCGATTGGAGACCCGCGCTGATGTCGGCGAGGCGATCCGCGATCACGGCGGCGAGGCCGTCGCGGAGCTCCTCGAGGTTGGTGTTCGCGATCTCGAGGCGACGGTCGGCGACGTGGAGCTCGACGGTCGGGAACCCGTTCGCGGACAGGTGGGCGCGAGTCTCGCCGCCCTGGATCGCGGCGACTTCGTCGCGATCGGTCTTGCGCGTGAACACCGCTTCGACGGTGTAGCGGTCCGGGGCTTCGTCGGTCATCAGCGCCGCAGGGAGCGAGCCGATCAGAATGGATTCCAGACCCAGCAGTTCGGGGCCGTGCCCCGCGATCTTCAATTGTGCGTTCATGTGCTGACGTTACGCCTCTTGGCTGTGCGCGTTCACAGGCTGAGAGACAGGATCCGCAGGCCCGCACAGCGGAGAGGTCCTCGCGCTACGGGCGTATCGCTACCGGCCCGAGAACCTCTCTACCGGAGCCACGTTCCGACAGGTTCCCCATGGACCTGTCCGGCGCGTGCTCTGCGGGCACCGTACGCTCGCCAGCGTCACCGCACCACCCCGTGGCGCCCTGCCATACACAGGCGTACGCTGGTGGTTTATCCATCGTGCCGTGCCTCCGCGAAGCCTCACACCTGATAGGTTAGGGTCTCCTAACCCATTCCCCCCGAGACGGCTGGTGAGTCGACGATGTCACTGATCGGACCCGCGACCGACGAACCGGCCGTCTGGCGCATCGACACGAACTCGTTCGACCTCACCGATCATGTCGAGTGGGAGTCGCACGCTCACGACGATCGACACGAACTGCTGTGGGGAGCTCGCGGGACCCTCTCCGCCGAGACGACCGACGGCTACTTCGCCATTCCCGGCTCCTTGGGCCTGTGGATACCGGCAGGCACCGAGCATCGCGTCGCGGCCGCCCCCGGCACAGCCTTCCGCTGCACCTTCATCGACGCGGACCTGCCGTCCATCGCCGCCGCGACGACCGCCGTGGCCATCCCCGAGGTCGTTCGGGTCGTCCTCGAGCGCCTCGAGGCGGCTCCGTACCTCGCACCGTCGCCCCGGAGGCACGCCGAAGAACTGACCCTCAGCCTGCTCGAGCCCGTCGAGGTATCGACGATCGACCTCCCCCTTCCGCTCGACACGAGGGCGCGACAGGTCGCGCAGGCCCTGCTCTCCGAGCCGGCCGACGACCGCTCGATCGACGACTGGGGCCGACATGTCGGTGCCAGCGCTCGCAACCTGTCGCGGCTCTTCGTGGCCGAGACGGGTCTGAGCTTCTCGACCTGGCGCACGCGGGCTCGCATGCGCCGGGCCATCGACTGGCTCGCCGCAGATCACACCGTGGCCTATGTCAGCCGGCGTTGCGGGTACTCGACTCCGAGCGCCTTCGTCCAGGCGTTCCGACGCGAGCTCGGCCGCACTCCGGGAGAGTTCGCGTCCGTGCGCAGCGTCGCCACGCGGAAGTCGGCCTGAGCGCGACAGCGACTGGCGTCTGGACGACATCTCGCCGTTCCATACTGGGTAAGCCAAGCCTTAGCTAACCTTCTTGGCGCCTCCCGAACCCTCCTCTGGAAGACGATCCATGCGCTCCACTCCCCTCTCGCTCGTCGCGCTCGCCGCGACCGCCCTCTTTCTCACCTCCTGCGCCGGCTCCACCGCGGCAGGCTCGTCCGACAAGGCCGAGACGGTGACGCTGACCACCCCCGCGGGCGCCGACATCGAGGTACCTGCCGACCCGCAGTCCGCGCTCGGTTTCTACACGACCGACCTCGACATCCTCATCACTCTCGGCTTCGAGCTCGCCGACACCCAGCCGATCCGCGACGATTTCACCGCATTCCCCGACTTCTTCCCACAGGACGAGCTCGAGGGGCTCGACACGTTCGGGAACTTCCCCGAGTTCAACCTCGAAGCAGTCCTCGAGGCCCAGCCCGACTTCATCCTCAACGGCCTCGGCTACGAAGAGGATCTCGACGGCAAGCTTCAGAAGATCGCCCCCACCTACACGTACAACGCCTTCGACGGCGGCGACTGGCGCGATGTCGTCGGGCAGGCGGCTGCGGACCTCGGCCGCGAAGATCAGTGGCAGGCCTGGGTCGACCAGTACGAGGCACGCGTCGCCGACATCCGTGCTCGCCTCGATGCCGCTGACATCCACCCCGTCGTCGCAGACGTCGGCTACTTCGAAGGCCAGGTCACGACCTCGTGCTACGGCGTGCCGTGCCTGGTGTTCGCAGACCTCGGCCTCGAGATGCACGAACTCATGAACGCCACCGACGAGGGCCTCCCCGCGAGCGACGACTACACCCAGCTCAGCCCCGAACAGGTCGGACAGCTCGAAGGCGTCGATGTCGTCTTCACGGGCGCGAACGAAGACGGCACCGTCTGGATCGAAGACGACTCGGCGCTGCAGCAGAACCAGCTCTGGCAGAACCTCTCGTTCGTCTCGGACGGCGCGTACCACCCCTACAACTACGAGATGATCTACGGCTCCCCCAGCGGCCAGGATGCGTTCCTGACCGTGGTCGAGAAGGCGCTTCTCGGATGAGCGTCAACCTGGTGCACCGGATCGTCGCCCAGCGCGTCGAGCGCCTGAGTCCCGGCATGGTCCGCGTCGTCTTCGGCGGCGACGGTCTCGAGGGATTCGTCTCGACCGACGTCGGCGACGAGTACTTCCGGGTGTTCTTCCCGGTGGACGGGCAGGTCGAGCCGAACCTTCCGTTCCCCACGGATGACGGGTACTGGGACTTCCCCGAGGGCGTCGAGCCCGCCCCGATGCGCACCTACACGGTCCGCGACTGGAACGCGGCGACCCGAGAGCTCACGATCGATTTCGTCGTGCACGAGGGCGGCGTCGCGGCCGCATGGGCGCTGCACGCGCAGCCCGGCGACGTCGTGGGGGTGAATACACCCAAAGGCCTCTACGACCCTCCCGCCGACATCGAATGGCAGCTGCTCATCGCCGATGCGACAGGGCTTCCTGCCGCCGCCCGTCTGGCCGAGAACGCACCGCTGGGCGTGCGCACCCGCGTCGTGCTCGAGGTCTCGACACCCGACGACGAATTGTCACTCTCTCCCGCCGACGGTGTCGAGCTGCACTGGGTGCACGGCGGAAACGGCCATGCGCCGACCCGCATCGAGGAGATCCTGCGTGCGTCGGAGCTCCCGACCGGGCCCGGCTACGTCTGGGTGGCCGGCGAGACCAAGGCGACCCGTGGAGTCCGCAAGCTTCTTCGTCACGAGCTCAAGCTGCCCGCCTCGGCCTACAAGGTGATCGGGTACTGGACGGAGAACGCCGAAGCCTGGCGTGAGCGATACGACTCCCTCGACGACGGCACGCACGCTCGACTGAGGGCGATGTGGGACGACGACACCCGCCCCACGGAGGACATCGAAGAGGCCTACGAGGCCGAGCTCGAGAAGCTGGGTCTGTGACCCCGGGCCGATGATCATCCGCTCATGACCTCAGATCTCATCGAGGAGCAGACGACCCGGGTCTCGGCCACGCGCCGGGGCCTGGTCGTGATCCTGCTCGCCGTCGCGCTCGCGCTCGCCTCGATCGCCAGCATCTTCCTCGGCTCCCAGCGCATCAGCGTCGTCGAGGTCTGGATCGGTCTCACCACGGGCGCCGGAGACCCGGGCGCGATCGTGCAGGGCATGCGCATTCCGCGCACTCTCATCGGTCTCGCCGTCGGCGCAGCTCTCGGCATCGCCGGCGCCCTGATCCAGGGCTTCACCCGCAACCCGCTCGCAGATCCGGGCATCCTCGGCGTCAACGCCGGCGCCAGCCTCGGTGTCACCATCGGGGTCGCCTTCTTCGGCGTCAGCGCGGCCGGCGGATACATCTGGTTCTCGTTCGCCGGCGCCATCATCGCGACCGTGCTCGTCTACCTGATCGGCTCCGCGGGGCGCACCGCGCCCGATCCGATGCGCATGACGCTGTCGGGCGTCGCCCTCGGTGCCGTGATGGGCGGGGTGGTCGCGGCGATCGGGCTGCTCAACCCTGCCGTCTTCGATTCGGTGCGGTCATGGAATGCCGGTTCGCTGAGCGCCCTGACACCCGACGTGTACGCGGTTCTGCCGTTCCTGATCCTGGGACTCGTGCTCGCCTTCTGCCTCGCGCCGTCACTCAACGCTCTGGCCCTCGGCGATGACCTGGCCACGGCGCTCGGATCGCGCGTCGTGCTCACCCGGCTGCTCTCGATCATCGCCGTGACTCTGCTCTGCGGTGCCGCCACGGCGGCGGCCGGCCCCATCGCCTTCGTCGGCCTGATGGTCCCCCACGCGGTTCGCTGGTTCGTGGGACCGCACCAGGGGTGGATCCTCCTGGGCACGGTGCTCGCCGCTCCCCTGCTCCTGCTCACGGCAGACATCGTCGGCCGTCTGGTCCTGACCACCGGAGAGCTGCCCGTGTCGGTCGTCACCGCCCTGATCGGTGCTCCCGTGCTCATCGCTCTCGTGCGCCGTCGGAAGGCGAGCGGGCTGTGACCGCGCTGCTGCCCAATCCCGCCCCGGTCGATGCCGGTCGTCGCGTCTTCGCTCCGCAGTCCCGCGTCTTCTCGCGCCGCATCGGAGTGCGTGCGACAGTCGTGACCCTCGCTGCGCTGCTGACTGCCGGCGCCGTCGGCGTCTTCGCGCTGACTCTCGGGGACGCGCCGTTCTCGCCCGCCGAAGTCGTCATGACTCTTCTCGGACTCGGCGAACCGCGCGGCGAGCTGGTGATCATCGAGTGGCGGCTCCCGAGGGTCCTCGCCGCACTGGTCTTCGGCCTCGCCCTCGGCGTCGGAGGAGCGATCTTCCAGTCACTCACCCGGAACCCGCTGGGCAGTCCCGACGTGATCGGATTCGACGCGGGGGCGTACACCGGGGCCCTGATCGTGATCACGACGATGGGGGTCAGCACCGTCTCGACCGCCATGGCGGCGCTCGCCGGAGGAGCCGGGACAGCTCTGCTTGTCTATCTCCTCGCGTTCCGTCGCGGCTTCACGGGATTCCGCCTCATCATCGTCGGCATCGGTGTCGCATCGATGCTCGCGTCGGTGAACACCTGGATCATCCTCAACGCCGACCTCAGGATCGCGATGCTGGCGAGCGCCTGGGGGGCAGGATCACTCAACCTCATCACCGCTGAGCAGGTCGGCGTCGCGACATGCGTGATCGTCCCGATCGCCGTCTCGGTCGCGGTGCTGGCCGATCGGATGCATCTGCTCGAGCTCGGCGACGACACCGCGTCTGCGCTGGGCGTCCGCACGGGTGGAACACGGCTTGCCCTCATCGTCCTCGGGGTCGGTCTGACCGCATCCGTGACGGCGATGGCCGGCCCGATCGCGTTCATCTCACTGGCCGCACCGCAGATCGCCCGTCGGCTGACGGGGTCCGCGGGTGTCACCCTGGCCGCTTCCGCCGCGGTCGGCGCACTCCTGCTGGTCTCGAGTGACGTGCTGGCGCAGCGGCTGTTCGCGCCCACCCAGATCCCCGTCGGCATCGTCACGGTCTGCCTCGGCGGCGTGTACCTGGTCTGGCTGCTCATTCAGGAAGCGAGAAGACGATGACACTCATCGACGCACACACCCCGCTCGTCCGGACCGATGGAACCCCACGGCTCAGCGCCAGGGACCTGACGATCGGCTACGACGGACGCGTGGTATCCGAGCACCTCGAGGCCGACATCCCCGCAGGGTCGTTCACGGTCGTCGTCGGTCCCAATGCGTGCGGGAAATCGACCCTGCTGCGTGCTTTCGCGAGGCTGCTGCGGCCGAAGCACGGGCAGATCCTGCTCGACGGACGAGAGATCACGGAGTTCCCGACGAAGGAGGTCGCTCGTCGTCTCGGCCTGCTCCCGCAGACCTCGATCGCTCCGGACGGCATCCGCGTGTCCGACCTGGTGGCTCGGGGACGCCACCCGCACCAGACCATCCTTCGACAGTGGTCCCACGCCGACCAGTCCGCTGTCGCCGCGGCACTCGCGGCGACAGGAACGACGGAGCTCGCCGGCCGCCTCGTCGATGAGCTCTCCGGCGGGCAGCGCCAGCGGGTGTGGGTCGCTATGCTGCTCGCCCAGGAATCGCCGACCATGCTGCTCGACGAGCCGACGACCTTCCTCGACATCGCGCACCAGTACGACCTGCTGCGGCTGTTCCACCGTCTGCACGAGGAGGGGCGGACGATCGTCGCCGTGCTGCACGACCTCAACCAGGCCGCCCGGTTCGCCGACCACATGATCATGATGCGCGACGGCCGCATCGTGGCGTCCGGCGACCCCGCGTCGATCGTGACCTCGGAGCGCGTCGAGGAGGTCTTCGGATTGGCCTGCTCGGTCATCGCCGATCCGCACACCGGCACACCGCTCATCGTGCCCCGGTGAGCGCGCGCCGGCGGCGGATCGGGCGAGCCGCCTCGTCCGCCGCCGGAGCGATGCTCAGGCCGTGCCGAAGGGGTTGTCGACGGCGTAGCGCCACCCGTGCTCGACGTCGTGGACCGCGACATCGGCGGTGCTGCCGCTCAGCATGACCTCGGAGCCGTCAGGTCCGGTGCCCTCGATCGTCCAGTCCGCGACCGCGAGTCCGACGCCACCCGCCTCGAACACCCGGCGCACGCTCATCGTGATCGGCAGGCCCAGAGCCAGGAACTGCTCGAGGGCGGCCCGAATCGTCTGATCCCCGGTGACGGGGTGGCCCGGCGCGGGCACGAACACGGCGTCGGGAGCATTCAGGGCGAGCAGGCCCTCGACGTCTCGAGCATTGAAGCGCTCCGCGAAGGCGATGTTGAGCTGATCGAGCGAGGTGACAGGGATCTTCGACATGGTTCATTCCTTCGTCATCGTCTGGACCGAGGACACGGCCCATCGAGAAGGACGTACGCGAGGAGCAGGTGTGACGGAACGATTCCTATGAACTGGGGTTCGCAATCACCCGCGAAGCGCTCGGCGCGCGCGGGAGACCCGCTGACGAGCGGCAGCGGGGGTGATGCCGAGCTCCTGCCCGATCTCCTGCGCCGTCATGCCGTCCACGACGCTCATCAGCAGGGGCTGACGGAACTCGTCCGGGAGCCTGTCGATCGCGCGGAACGCAGCCTCGAGACGATCGCGCAGCTCTGCCTCCGCCTCGACGTCCTGCCCGGACGCCAACCGTTCGCACATGACCTCGCCGAGGTCGTCCTTGCGGGCCCTGCTCATGTCGATGGCGGTCGATCTCACGATCGTGTCGAGCCAGGCGCACATGGGCCCTGCATCGGCCGAGCGGAGAGAGCCGAGCGACCGCCACGCACGAAGCGCCGCATTCTGAGCCGCATCGTCCGCATCGTCGATCGGCACACCGAGGGAGATGCTGCGCCGGCGCAGACGACCGGGATCCGACCGCAGCATCGAATCGAGGCGCTCGGACGCGATCGCTGCGGCATGGAGATTCACTCGGGTCCCCTCATCGATACGGACACTCCGCCTCATGCTAGCGGCGTCGATCGGCGCACCGCGGGTCGCGACTGCACGCGATGATCCCGACGTCGGAGGCTGCCGGTAGCGTGCCGAGCGTGAACACGAGCATCCCGCTTCCCGGCCGCTGCGCCCTGTGCGGTCGCGCGGACGGCGAACGCGCCGGGTCCGCACTGGTGTGCTCCTGGTGCGGATGGCGCTACGGGGACTCTCCTGACCCCGATCTGCCGCGCCCGGTGATCGAGGTCGTCTACTACATCCGCTACGACCGACGGGTCAAGATCGGAACGAGCGGGAGGCCGCGTCAGCGGCTTGCCAGCATCCGTCATCACGAACTCCTCGCGTTCGAGCGGGGTGGCCGTGACATCGAACAGGCGAGGCATCGGGAGTTCGCCGACATCCGCGAAGGCGGCGAATGGTTCACTCTCTCTCCCCGACTGTCCGCGCATATCGACGACGTCCGCGCCGGGGGGAATCCCTGGCAGCTCTATTCACGATGGGTGTGCGCCGCACTGCAGAACTGAGGCCCCGCACGGGACCGATACCGTGCGGGGCCTCAGGGTCTTGTCGTCAGGCGCGGGCCGTGGCCTTGACCTTCGCGGGCTGCGGCTGCGAGAACAGCACGACGATGATGACGGCGACACCCACGACGACGTGCGGCACCCACACGTTCGGCGCCTCGGTCGAGAAGCCGAAGATCCAGGGCGACAGTGCCAGGAACAGGCTCGCGACGATGTCGAAGACGAGGTGGACGGGCATCGGGATGAACCCGAAGGGGCCCCATTCGTACTTGGTGAACAGGCTGTACACGATGAGTCCGACGCCGAGCACGATCGGGATGATGACGGCAGGGCCGCCGATGCTCGCGAAGCCGAACAGCCACGGAGCAGCGATCAATGCGACTCCGACGACGTAGTCGAGAATTCCGTGGACCTTGGTGGGGATGAAACGCATGATTCCTCCTGTGGTGTCGTCGCATGCTGCGACTCACAGATGGTTCGCAGCGCTCGCCGAAACGGATTGCCGAGTGCTCCCTCGTACGCTGGAGCGATGACGTCGACGCCCTCACCATCCCGCACCGTCTCCACCGTGCGAGTCGTCGTCGGAGCATCGGTGACCGGCATCCTGCTCTACACGTACGTCATCGGCATCCCGCGCCAGGGGGCGAGCCTCTTCGACTACTTCGGGTACTTCACGAACCTCACCAGTCTGCTCACCGCGATCGTGATGATGACCGTCGGGACGCTCGCGCTGCGTCGACGGCGCGTGCCTGCGTGGCTCGTCACCTCGCGTGCGGTGGCCGTCGCATCCATGATCGTCGTGGCGCTCGTCTACAACCTCATCGTTCCCGGCACGGGCAGCGCGCCCGCATGGGTCAGCACGATCCTGCATGTGGCGCTGCCGCTGCTCCTCCTGATCGACTGGGCGTTCGTCCCCGATCGTGGACCCCAGACCTGGAGGAGCCTCTGGGCGGTGCTGCCCTATCCCCTGCTCTGGCTCGTCGTCGTCCTGTTCCGGGGACGGACGGATGGGTGGGTGCCCTACGGTTTCCTTCTCCCGGAGAGAGGCACGCTCACGCTGGCGATCACCGTCGTGGCGCTGCTGGCGACCCTGCTCGCCTCGGCAGCCCTCGTGTGGGGCCTCAGCAGAGTGCGGGTGGCGCGTCGGATTCCGGAGTCCGCTGACTCTCAGGCGGTCGCCCAGCCATAGCGGCCGACGAGAGCCGCCGCGACACGGCCGTAGCGGGAACGGTCGAGGACCGCGGCCTCACGACGCAGTCCCGCCTCGTGCACGCTGTAGAGCTGCTCGATGTCGACCCAGGACTCGCGTCCCTGCGAGTCCCAGGCACCGGATCCGATCGACAGGTAGTCACGATCGCGGTCGTGCGGCTTGCTCGTCATCCGCACCGCGTACACCCGGTCCGCGGACTGCCTTCCGATCACCAGCACGGGCCTGTCCTTGCCGCGTCCGTCGCCCTCTTCGTAGGGAACCCAGGTCCACACGATCTCGCCCGCGTCGGGGGCGCCGTCACGGACGGGAGCGTAGTCGATGCGGAGCCTGGTGATGCGCTCGGGGTCGATGCGCTCCGTCGTCGTGCCCCTCCCCGTCGCCGACGGCGAAGAGCGCACCTCCTCGGAGGTGCGCAGACGCGCGTCCGGGCGCCTCGCACCTGGTGAGGTCCGAGACGCCCGGTCAGATCCCAGTGTTGTGAGAAGGATCTCCACGAGTCTTGTCAGGATGCCGTTGCTCTTTGCCACACGGTCACCCTAACCGCATGTCATGCGTCGGCGAGTGCGTAGCCCTCCTCGCCGTGCACGACCTGGTCGACACCTGCGATCTCGTCCTCGTTGGTGACGCGGAAGCCGATCGTCTTCTCGATCGCGAAGCCGATGATGAATGCGACCACGAAGGAGTAGATCAGCACTCCGAGGGCGGCGATCGCCTGCACGGCGAGCTGGCGGGCGTCTCCACCGACGAACAGGCCGGTGCCGGTGGCGAAGAAGCCGAGGTAGAGGGTTCCGATCAGGCCACCGACGAGGTGGATGCCGACGACGTCGAGCGAGTCGTCGAAGCCGAGACGGAACTTCATCTCGACGGCGAGTGCGCAGACGATACCGGCGACGGCACCGAGGAGCAGCGACCAGCCGGGGGTCAGGTTGGCGCAGGCGGGGGTGATGGCGACGAGACCCGCGACGGCACCCGAGGCGGCGCCGACCGAGGTGGGCTTGCCGTCCTTGATCTTCTCGATGAGGATCCATCCGAGGATCGCGGCCGCGGTGGCGCCGAGGGTGTTGAGCCCGATGAGGCCGACACCGCCCATGTCCTCCGCGAGCCACTCGGCTCCGGCGTTGAAGCCGAACCATCCGAACCAGAGGAGCGCAGCGCCGAGAAGCGTGAGCGGCACGTTGTGCGGCTTCAGGATGCCCTTCTGGAATCCGATGCGCTTTCCGAGGACCAGTGCGAGGGCCAGAGCCGCCGCACCGGCGTTGATGTGCACTGCCGTTCCGCCGGCGTAGTCGATCACGCCGATCCCGCTGTCCTCGCCGAAGAGCGTGGCGCCGAGGTTCATGATCCAGCCACCGCCCCAGACCCAGGCGGCGACCGGGAAGTAGCCGACGGTCGCGAACACGCCGGCGAAGATCAGCCAGCTGCCGAACTTCGCGCGGTCGGCGATCGCACCGGAGATCAGTGCGACGGTGATGATCGCGAAGGTGGCGCCGTAGGCGACGCCCAGCAGTGCGACGTTGGAGCCCTCACCGGCGGCGAGGGACGAGAGGCCGAAGTCGGCGAAGGGGTTGCCTGCGAAGGCGGTGGGGCTGTCGACGGCGCTCATCGAGAATCCGAAGAGGATCCAGAGCACGGCCACGAGTCCGATAGAACCGAAGCTCATCATCATCATGCTGACGACGCTCTTGGCCTTCACGAGGCCGCCGTAGAAGAAGGCGACGCCGGGCGTCATGAGCAGTACGAGGGCGGTCGCGGTGATCGCCCAGGAGATGTTGCCTGGAGCATCCATAGTCAAACCTCACATTCGGGAACTGAGAGCTTCAGTGTGACGAGGCCCGATTTCCGGAATGCGTGAAGTTTGTTGCCTGGGTGTTACAGACACGGCTCCTGTGTGAACATCGCGTTACGCGATGCTGCGATCCGCGTGTGTGAGTGCATTGAGTCTGGAGATGGCGCGCAGGTACTTCTTGCGATATCCCCCGCCGAGCATCTCCTCGGCGAAGACCTGGTCGAGACTCACGCCCGTCGCCACGATCGGGATCTGCGCGTCGTAGACCCGGTCGACGAAGGCCACGAAGCGCAGTGCCTCCGACTGATCGGTGAGCACGTGCACGTCGCGGAGTCCGACGAGGTCGAGCCCGGTGATCACACGGAGGTAGCGCGACGGATGCACCCGTGCGAGGTGGCGGATCACGTCGGCGAAGGAGTCATCGGATGCCGTTCCCTCGGCGGCGCCGGCGGCGACGGCTTCGGAGTACGTGGCCTCGTCGCTCACCACTGCGTGCCCGTCGAGCGCGCGCTGACGGAAGTCGACACCGTCGATGCGGATGGTCTGGAAGCTGTCCGACATCGCGTGGATCTCACGCAGGAAGTCCTGGGCGGCGAAGCGCCCTTCACCCAGGGCGTTGGGCGGCGTGTTCGAGGTGGCCGCGAGCTTCGTGCCCGTCGGCACGAGTTCGCCGATCAGGCGGGTCATCACCATCGTGTCGCCCGGGTCGTCGAGTTCGAACTCGTCGATGCAGAGCAGATCTGCACCCTTGAGCAGATCGACGGTGTTCTTGTAGCCGAGCGCGCCGACGAGCGCCGTGTACTCGATGAACGATCCGAAATACTTCCTTCTTGCCGGCATCGCGTGATAGATCGACGCGAGCAGGTGGGTCTTGCCGACACCGAACCCACCGTCGAGATAGACGCCGGGCTTGAGTTCAGGCTCCTTCTTCGCGCGGCTGAAGAACCCGCCCCGCTTGGTCGGAGCGCCTCGGCCCGCGAAGCGAATCAGCGTCTCCTTGGCCTCGTCCTGCGAGGGGTACGCATCGTCCGCCCGATAGCTCTCGAACGTGGCACCGTCGAACTGCGGCGGCGGCACGAGGCTGGCGAGCATCTCGGGACCGCTGACGGTCGGCTGGCGATCGGTGAGGTGCACGATACCCGTGCGGGTGGGCGTGTCGGTCATCACGGTCCTGTATCGGGGGCGCAGCTGTGTCGAAGTCTTACGAATCGGGTGCAGAGCGCTCGGCGTGGATCTATCGTCGAAGTGACGGATCAACACTACGCCGTCCGCACCCGGCAGCACCGCCGCTCACAGTCTGAGGAGATCCCTGTGGCCATCGAGTTCGACACGTCGTCACCCAAGTTCGCCGAGTACGCCGAACCCGGCCGTCTCGTCACCACCGACTGGCTCGCCGAGCGCCTCGGTCAGCCGGGGCTGGTCGTGGTCGAGTCCGATGAGGACGTGCTGCTCTACGAGACCGGACACATCCCGGGCGCGGTGAAGGTCGACTGGCACACCGAGCTCAACGACCCGGTGGTTCGCGACTACGTCGACGGCGAGGGTTTCGCGGCGCTGCTGAGCCGCAAGGGGATCTCGCGCGACGACACCGTCGTCATCTACGGCGACAAGAACAACTGGTGGGCGGCCTACGCGCTGTGGGTCTTCTCCCTCTTCGGCCACGAGGACGTGCGCCTGCTCGACGGCGGTCGCGACCGCTGGATCGCCGAAGGTCGAGAGATCACCAGGGACGCGCCTGAGATCACCCCGACCGAGTATCCGATCGTCGAACGCGACGACTCCGTCATCCGCGCGTACAAGGAAGACGTGCTCGCGCACATCGGCAGCCCGCTGATCGACGTGCGCTCTCCCGAGGAGTACAGCGGTGAGCGCACCACGGCGCCCGCGTACCCCGAGGAGGGAACCCTGCGGGCGGGGCACATCCCGACCGCGCAGAGCGTCCCGTGGGCCAAGGCGGTCGCTGAAGACGGCGGATTCAAGTCTCGCGCCGAGCTCGACGCCATCTATCGCGACGGCGCCGGCCTGGCCGACGGCGACGAGGTCGTGGCGTACTGCCGCATCGGGGAGCGTTCCAGCCACACCTGGTTCGTGCTCAAGCACCTGCTCGGCTTCGAGAACGTCCGTAACTACGACGGGTCGTGGACGGAGTGGGGCAGCGCCGTGCGCGTTCCGATCGTCACGGGCGCAGAGCCGGGAACCCTCTGACCGTGTGAGAATGTCAGGGATGAGCACCAGCGAACTCCCTGACATTCTCGCCGACATCCGCGACGGGTTCCTCGAGACCCCTGAGGCCGATCGACTGCTGTTGCTGCTGGAGTACTCGGATGAGCTTCCCGAGGTCTCCGACGAGGTCGCGAACCATCCGGAGATGTGCGAGCGCGTCGCCGAGTGCCAGTCGCCTGTCTACATCTACGTCGAGGTGATCGACGACATCGTCACCATGCACGCCACAGCCCCACCCGAGGCACCGACCACGCGCGGCTTCGCCAGCATCCTGGTGCAGGGCATCACGGGCCTCACCTCCGACGAGGTGCTCGCGATCCCCGACGACTATCCGCAGTCCATCGGCCTCACGAAGGCGGTCTCACCGCTGCGCATCGGCGGCATGACCGGAATGCTCATGCGCGCCAAGAAGCAGGTCAGGCAGAAGCGCTGAGCCCCTGATCACGGAGCCAGTCGGTGATCGCCGCGCTCCACCCCATCTGGTCGTAGTTCCACAGCTTGGTGTGGCGGGCGACCGAGAACCGGGGCATCGTGACGATGTCGGGGCGCGCGCGCTGCAGGGCGTGCGATGCGTCGGCGGGCACGAAACCGTCATCATCGCTGTGCAGGATGAGGATCGGCAGGTCGAGCTCCTCGGCCCGCGCGACGATGTCGAGCCGGTCGAACGAGATCGCCTCGTCCGCTCCGCTGAGGCGGGCCGTCAGAGGCGCCGAGAGAGCGCTCATCGCGAGGTCTGGAAGCGGCGCCCTCATGCCGGCCTTCTTCGCCTGGAAGCGCAGCACGCCGCGCCAATCGACGACCGGCGACTCGAGGATGAGCCCTGCGACCCGAGACCGGTTCCCCGAGTTGAGCGCGGTCTGCAGCGCGACGGCCCCGCCCATGGACCAGCCCATGAGCACCACCCGCTCCGCGCCGCGTCGCACCGCGTACGAGATCGCCGCGTCGACGTCGCGCCACTCCGCTGCCCCGAGAGCGTACGCGCCGCTCCGACTGCGCGGCGCCTCGCCGTCGTTCCGGTAGGAGATCACGAGGTTCGGGAGCCCGGCCGCATGCAGCACGGGTACTGCGCGCAGGCACTCCGCGCGGGTCACGCCGCGCCCGTGGATCTGGATCACCCAGGTCTTGGAGGCCGCAGGGAAGTACCACGCGGGACACGGGCCCGCAGGTGAGCCGATCAGGACGTTCTCCCAGCGCAGGTGCAGCTCGCTCGGCGACGAGTAGTACCAACCGCTGAAGGCGGCGGCACGGTCGACCCGCGCACCCGGCTCGATCTGCGTGAGCAGCTTGCGCCGCACGGTGCCGGAATCCGCGCCGAGCACCGCACCGAGCTTCACGTAACCGTGAGTGCCCGTGGTGAACAGACCGTAGCGACCGGGCAGTTCGGTATCTGGAGTGCGCGTGAGCTCGATCGTCTGAGCGCCCGTGTCGACCGCGAGGATCTCGACGTCGGCGGGCCGCTTGGCCGGCAGCACCACCCGCCGGGCGATGCTGAGCACCAGCAGCGTCATCGCGCCACCGAGGGCGAACAATCCGGGGACAAGGAGCGCAACGGCGTGCCTGAGACTCTTCATCGCTTCCTGACTCTAGCCTGTTGCCGTGACCGCACACCCCGATGCCGGGACGATCTTCGACGCCGCTGTGGCCGAACTCCGAGACACAGCGTTCCGCGCCGACCTCACGGTGCGGGAGATCTCGACCCCCCAGGGCCTCGCGCCCTACGCCGTGGCGCTGGCCGCCGACGTCCGCCCAGACGACTCCGGGGAGTCCGTCTACGGCACCGGACGCTTCGTGCTGCTGCACGACCCGGATGCGCCCTCGGCCTGGGGCGGGGCCTGGCGAATCGTGATCTTCGCCCAGGCTCCTCTCGAGACCGAGATCGGTACGGACCCGCTCCTGGCCGACGTCACCTGGTCCTGGCTCGTCGATGCACTCGACTCCCGTGGCGCTGTCTATCACGCCGAATCCGGGACCTCGACGAAGACCCTCTCGAAGGGCTTCGGGGGCCTCGCGGACGAAGGCGACGGAGCGCAGATAGAATTGAGGGCGTCCTGGACGCCTGCAGGCCCCTTCCGACCTCACGTCGAGGCATGGGCCGAACTGGTGGGAATGCTGGCGGGTCTTCCGCCGGGTTCCGAGGGCATCGCCGTGATCGGCGCGCGAAAGGCAGCACGTGACTGAATACTCCGTGATCTCCGACGTCTCGGAGTTCCAAGCGGCATGCGCCACGCTGGCCGCAGGAACCGGCCCGGTGGCCGTCGACGTCGAGCGGGCATCCGGATTCCGCTACTCCCAGCGGGCGTACCTGGTCCAGGTCTTCCGGCGCGATGCCGGCGTCTTCCTGTTCGACCCGCCGGCGCTGGGCGACTTCAGCGCTCTTCAAGCCGCCATCGGCGACGTGCCATGGATCTTCCATGCCGCCAGCCAGGACCTGCCCTCGCTTCGCGAGCTCGACCTCCTGCCGCCGTCGATCTTCGACACCGAACTGGCATCACGTCTTCTGGGACACGAGCGCGTCGGACTCGCCGCCGTGGTCGAGAGCACCCTGGGAATCACGCTCAAGAAGGAGCACTCGGCCGCCGACTGGTCGACGCGACCTCTGCCTGCGGCGTGGCTCGAGTACGCCGCTCTCGACGTGCTCCACCTCATCGACGTGTACGAGGCCCTGACCCTCGAGCTCGAAGAGCAGGGCAAGACCGAGTACGCGGCCGAGGAGTTCGCCGCGACGCTCACCCGGCTGCCCAAGCCTCCTCGTGAGGATCCCTGGCGCCGTCTGAGCGGGCTGCACCAGGTGCGCGGGGCACGCAACCTCGCTGTCGCCCGCGCGCTCTGGCAGGCCCGGGAGTCGTTCGCGCAGGAGCAGGACGTCTCTCCCGGACGCCTGGTGCCCGACCGCTCGCTCGTCGCCGCAGTGCTGGCCAACCCGCAGAGCAAGCAGGCCCTCGCAGGCATCAAGGAGTTCCAGGGCCGGGCCAGCCGCACGCAACTCGACCGGTGGTGGCAGGCCATGGTCGACGGCCGTACCACCGAAGAGCTCCCTCGCGAGCGCGTGCCCAGCGACACGCTGCCGCCTCCCCGCGCGTGGTCCGATCGCAACCCCGAGGCCGATGCCCGGTTGAAGGCCGCGAGGCCGCTCGTCGAGGCGACCGCCGAGGAACTCGGCATGCCGACCGAGAACCTCCTCACCCCCGACTACCTCCGACGCATCGCATGGGATGTCCCCGGCACCACGCCGGAAGCCATCGCCTCAGCCCTCGCCGCGCTCGGTGCACGTCCGTGGCAGATTGCACAGACCGCACAGAAGATCGCGGCTGCCTTTGTAGAAGCAGCGCAACCCGTCGACGAGGCGTCCGCGTCCGCTTCGTAGGTTCGACCCAACCGATTCCTCCCCGTTTCGGGGCCTCCATAGACTGAGGCCACCGCACAAACTTGGAGGCAGAGTGGCCGAGATCTCGGACGTCTTCTTCGTCGATGGAGTGCGCACCCCCTTCGGGCGCGCCGGCGAAAAGGGCATGTACTGGAACACCCGCGCAGATGACCTCGCCGTGAAGGCGACCATCGGCCTGATGGAGCGGAACGCAGCCGTCCCTGCTGATCGCATCGACGATGTCGCCATCGCGGCGACGAGCCAGACGGGAGACCAGGGCCTCACCCTCGGCCGCTCGGTGGCGATCCTCGCCGGACTTCCGCAGACCGTGCCCGGCCTCGCGGTCGAGCGCATGTGCGCCGGAGCGATGACGAGCGTCACGACGATGGGCGCATCCATCGGCGTGGGAATGTACGACTTCGCCCTCGCCGGTGGCGTCGAGCACATGGGCCACCACCCCATCGGAGGCAACGCCGATCCCAACCCCCGATTCGTGGCGGAGCGCATGGTCGACCCCGGCGCCCTGAACATGGGTGTCACGGCCGAGCGCATCTTCGACCGCTTCCCGCACCTCACCAAGGAGCGCTCGGACCGGTTCGGCATGCTCAGCCAGCACAAGGTGCAGGCGGCGTACGACGCCGGGAAGATCCAGCCCGACCTCGTGACGGTGGCGACCAAGACCGCCGACGGAGCCTGGGGACTCGCCACCGAGGATGAGGGCCGACGCCCGCAGACGACGATGGAAGACCTCGCGGCGCTCAAGACGCCGTTCCGTCCGCACGGACGCGTGACCGCCGGCACGTCGTCGCCCCTCACCGACGGCGCGACGATGTCTCTGCTCGCCGGAGGCGGTGCCGTGAAGGAGTTCGGTCTCGCCCCGAAGATGCGCATGGTGTCGTTCGCCTTCGCGGGCGTCCAGCCCGAGATCATGGGCATCGGCCCGACCCCCTCGACCGAGAAGGCGCTGAAGAAGGCCGGGCTGACGATCGCCGACATCGGCCTGTTCGAGCTCAACGAGGCCTTCGCGATCCAGGTCATCTCGCTGCTCGACCACTTCGGCATCGCGGACGACGACCCCCGCGTCAACCAGTGGGGCGGCGCCATCGCACTCGGACACCCGCTCGCGGCATCCGGTGTGCGTCTCATGATCCAGCTCGCGGCGCAGTTCGCCGAGCGCCCCGACGTGCGCTACGGCCTGACCGCCATGTGCGTCGGTCTCGGCCAGGGCGGCTCCGTGATCTGGGAGAACCCGCACTTCGACGGCAAGAAGAGGAAGTAAGCGCCGATGGCACACTCGATTTCCGAACAGTACGCGAACGTCGACTTCTCCCCCATCCAGGCCCTCACCGACGGCGAGGTGATCACGCACTCTCCCGTGCGCGACATCCGTCTCGCGTCGGGCAAGGTTCTCGCCCTGATCACCCTCGACAACGGACGCGACCACACGCGTCCGAACACCCTGGGCCCGGCGACGCTCACCGCTCTCGGCGAGACGCTCGACGGCCTCGCCGCTCGCGCCGCCGCCGGAGAGATCCAGGCCGTCGGCATCACCGGCAAGCAGTACATCCTGGCCGCCGGGGCCGACCTCTCGGACATCAGCAAGGTCGGCTCGCGTGACAACGCCCGCCTGATCGCGCAGCTCGGCCACAAGGTGCTCGGCAAGTTCGGCGAGCTCGGCGTCCCGTCGTTCGCGTTCGTGAACGGGCTGGCGCTGGGCGGCGGTCTCGAGATCGCGCTCAACTCGAGCTACCGCACCGTCGACGCATCCGCCGCGGCGATCGCGCTCCCCGAGGTCTTCCTCGGCATCATCCCCGGCTGGGGCGGCGCTTACCTGCTTCCCAACCTGATCGGGATCGAGAACGCCCTCGAGGTCGTCATCTCGAACCCGCTCAAGCAGAACCGGATGCTGAAGCCGCAGCAGGCGTTCGATCTGGGCATCGTCGACGCGATCTTCCCCGCGGCGAACTACCTCGAGAACTCGCTGGCCTGGGCCGACGCCGTCCTCGGCGGCAAGAAGGTCGAGCGCAAGAACGAGCCGGGCAAGATCGAGCGACTCACCAAGTGGCCGATCGCCATCAAGATGGCCCGAGGCATGCTCGAGTCGAAGATCGGCACCGTGCCGAAGTCGCCCTACGCCGCGCTCGACCTGCTCGACAGGGCGAAGAGCGGCACGAAGGCCGAGGGCTTCGCCCGCGAGGACGAGGCTCTCGCCGAGCTGGTGACGGGCGACCAGTTCGCCGCATCCATGTATGCGTTCGACCTCGTGCAGAAGCGTGCGAAGCGGCCTGTCGGTGCTCCCGACAAGGCACTCGCCAAGAAGGTCACCAAGGTCGGGATCATCGGTGCGGGTCTCATGGCGAGCCAGTTCGCGCTGCTGTTCGTGCGCAAACTGCAGGTGCCGGTGCTGATCACCGACCTCGACCAGGCGCGCGTCGACAAGGGTGTGGCCTACATCCACGAGGAGATCGGCAAGCTCGAGGGCAAGGGCCGCCTGGACGCGGACTCCGCGAACAGGCTGCGTGCGCTCGTCAACGGCACGACCGACAAGAGCCTCTACGCGGACTGCGACTTCGTCATCGAGGCCGTGTTCGAGGAGGTGGGCGTCAAACAGCAGGTGTTCGGCGAGATCGAGAAGATCATCGCCGAGGATGCGATCCTCGCCACCAACACCTCATCGCTGTCGGTCGAGGAGATCGGCGCGAAGCTCGCTCATCCCGAGCGTCTCGTCGGCTTCCACTTCTTCAACCCGGTCGCGGTGATGCCGCTGATCGAGATCGTGAAGACGCCGACGACGTCGGAGGCGGCGCTGTCGACCGCGTTCGTCGTCGCGAAGAACCTGGGCAAGAACGCGGTGCTCACCGCAGATGCTCCGGGCTTCGTGGTGAACCGTCTGCTGGCCAAGGTCATGGGCGAGGCGGCTCGCGCGGTGTACGAAGGCACCCCGATCACGGATGTCGAGAAGGCCTTCGCGCCCCTCGGACTGCCGATGGGACCCTTCCAGCTGATCGACCTGGTCGGATGGAAGGTCGCCGCTCACGTGCAGGACACGATGGCGCACGCGTTCCCGGATCGCTTCTACGCGAACGAGAACTTCCACGCTCTCGCGGAGCTCGACGCGGTGATCGAGAAGGACAAGGGCGGTCGGGTGACCGGTTGGACGAAGCAGGCCGAGAAGCTGCTGAAGCCCGCCCTCGGCAAGACGCCCGCGTCGGCCGAGACGATCCTGCAGCGCGTGCAGGACGGGCTCGCGAGCGAGATCAAGCTCATGCTCGACGAGGGGGTCGTGCCGGAGGTCGAGGACATCGACCTGTGCCTCATCCTGGGCGCGGGCTGGCCGTTCATCGACGGTGGGGCCTCGCCCTACCTCGACCGCGAGGGCGCCTCGGAGCGCGCCTTCGGCGGAGAGTTCCACACCCCGCAGATCCGCGGCATCGAGAGCCGCTGATCGGATGCATCGAAGGGGGTCGCGCCCGGCGCGGCCCCTTTCGTCATGCCTGTTGCGAGGTGGCTATGCCTGCTGAACGGGGCGTTCGTCGACGTCGCCGGAGCGCGGCCAGAACGACATGGCACGCTCGGCGAGCGCGGTGATCGTCAACGACGGGTTCACGCCCGGATTCGCGGGCACCGCCGCCCCGTCGACGACGTGCAGTCCGGGGTGCCCCCATACGCGGTGGTATCGATCTACCACACCGGTCTCCGGCGATGCGGAGATCACGGCACCGCCGAGGAAGTGCGCGGTGAGGGGGATGCCGAAGATCTCCGGCCACGACCCCCGCGCCTCCGCCGGCACGCCGCCCTCCTTCTGCATCCGCGCGGCGATCGCTGCCGCGGCGCGATGAGCCTGCGGGAGGTGGCTCGGGTTCGGCTCGCCGTGCCCCTGTCTGCTCGTCATGACCAGGCGTCCGAAACGGCGCCGCAGCGACAGCGTGAGCGAGTTGTCGACGGTCTGCATGACGAGGGCGATGATGCCGCGTTCGCTCCAGCGCCGGAGAGAACCGAGCCGCACCTGGCGGATCGGGGCGCGCAGGAACCGAGCGACGAGGCTGCCGAGACGGCGGACGAGCGGCAGGTCACCGGGCACCATGATCGACGCCAGTGCCCCCATCAGGTTCGATCCGGGGCCGTAGCGCACGTTCTCGACGTGCGTGCGCTCGTCGACATGGAACGAGGTCGTGATGGCGACGCCCTTCGCGAGCTCGAGCGAGGTCGGAACCCGGGCCGCGACCGCGCCGTCGAGTGCTTCGGAGTTGGTCCTCGTGAGTCGCCCGACGGCGTCCGACACTCGGGGAAGAGCACCCGAGTGCTTCATCCGATGCAGCAGCTGCTGCGTGCCCCAGGTGCCTGCGGCCAGCACGACCTGACGGGCGCGCACGGTGCGTCTCTCACGACGCAGCCAGGCTCCGCTGCGCTCTGTCGTCACGGCGAACCCGCCGCCCACGAGCTCACGCACCTCGGTGACCGTGCGGAGAGGTTCGATGACCGCGCCACGGCGCTCGGCGAGTGCGAGGTAGTTCTTCATCAGCGTGTTCTTCGCACCCACACGGCATCCGACCATGCAGTTGCCGCAGAGCGTGCAGCCCGTGCGGTCGGGGCCTTCTCCGTCGAAGAACGGATCGGACGTGCGCTCCCCCGGTGTGCCGAACCACACACCCACCGGAGCCCGCCGGAAGGTGCTGCCGACACCGAGATCGTCTGCAGCGCCCGCCATGATGCGCTCGACCGGACCCGAATGCGGGTAGCGCTCGACCACGCCGAGCATCCTCTTCGCCGTCGCGTAGTGCGGCGAGAGCTCGGCATCCCAGTTCGCGAGTGCGCTCCACTGAGGGTCGGTGAAGAAGGCGCCGCCGGGCTGGTAGAGGGTGTTGGCGTAGTTCAAGGACCCTCCGCCGACGCCCGCTCCCGCGAGGATCATCACGTGCGGCAGGCGATGGATGCGCTGGATGCCGTGGCAGCCGAGCGCGGGCGCCCACAGGTAGCGACGCACGTCCCAGCTGGTCTTCGCGAAATCCTCGTCCTCGAAGCGGCGCCCCGCCTCGTAGACGAGCACACGGTCCCCCTTCTCGACGAGCCGCAGGGCTGAGACGGACCCCCCGAAGCCTGAGCCGATCACGACGACATCCTCATCGAACGGAACGCCCTGTCGCCTCTCCCTGCTGACGTCACCCACGATCCGCCTCCTCCGCTGCGGGCACCAGGACGGTGAGCGCGGCCGGCCGGATCCCGATCGTGCACTCGTCCTCACCCATGCGCTCGCCGTCGGCGTATACGACGAGCCCCGGCGCGCTCACCGTCACGCGGCGGGCGCGTCTGCGCGTCACCTCACGGCGCGTCAGGTGAGTGCCTCGGAGCAGCAGCGGGAACAGCCGGAGCAGACGACGGCGAGTGAGCGGTGCGACCTGCACGAGGTCGAGGAGACCGTCGTCGGCCGCCGCCCCCGCGCAGACCGGCATGCCCCCTCCGTAGCTCTCGGTGTTGCCCACGGCCACGAGTGTGCCCGGCGCTGCGACGGCGTCCG
>NZ_DALZXX010000004.1:0-34848 GCF_031988965.1 Microbacterium sp. | reverse complement strand
TCCATCGGGCGGAGGCGCAGAAGCTCGATCACGACGGCGAGGTAGTAGCGCAGCACGCCATGGGGCCAGCGGAGCCGGTTGGTGCGGTCGCTGACCTTCGCGTCGAACCCCAGCGCGGCGATCGTGAGGAACGGCGCCACGCGGCCCGCGGTGCGGATCTCTCCGATGTCGATCGACCTGGCGACCCCGCAGAGCGCGAGCTCCGCCGAGGCGACCGGATCGTGCCGGGGAAGACCGAGCGCCCGGGCGAGATCGTTTCCCGTGCCGGCCGGGACCAGCGCGACGGGAACGGAGGTCGCGCACAGCAGGTCGAGGATGCCGGACAGCGTGCCGTCTCCCCCGACGACCACCAGGACCCGCGGGCCCTCAGCGAGAGCCTGCGCCGCGAGCACCGCACTCGATGCGGCGGAGTCACCGGTGAACACGCGGACGTCGGCGCCGCGAGCCTGCAGGTGCGCCAGCGCTGCGGAGGCCTCGCGACCGGCGCGCCCCTTGCCCGCGGACGGGTTCGAGAGCAGGGCGATGTGGTCGCCCACGTCAGCGCGTCCTATCGACGGTGATCACGGCTCCGGGATTGAGGATCCCCTGCGGGTCGAGCTCTCGCTTGATCGCGGCCAGTATCCGCACGCCGGTCTCACCGATCTCCTGCTCCAGCCATGGCGCATGATCCCGGCCGACGGCATGGTGATGACTGATCGTGCCACCGCTCGCGATGATCGCGTCGTTCACTCGGGCCTTGACCTCGGCCCACACCTTCAGCGGGTCGGAGCGGACGCCGGCCAGCACGGTGAAGTACAGGGACGCCCCCGTCGGATAGATGTGGGAGACGTGGCACATGACGTGAGACTTGGCTCCGGCATCCGCGAAGCCGTCGCGCAGGGCCGCGGTGACCCCGGCCTTCAGGGCGTGCAGGTTCGCCCAGGTGGTCGCCGTCTCGAGCGTCTCGCAGAACACTCCGGCGTCCAGCAGCGCGTCACGCAGATACGGACCGTCGAAGCGTCCGTCGAGCCAGTCCTCCGCCGCCCCCTCGCCGGAGGAGACGCCGCCGGCAGCCGCGAGCAGCGCGGACGTACGCGCTCGGCGCTCGGCGATGCCGTCACCCTCGTACACGGTGACCACCGCTGCCCCCTTCGACAGAGCCCTGCCGATCCTGCCGACCTGGGCCAGGCTGACCGCGGTCTCGGCCTCGTCGGACAGGCGGATGACGGTCGGCCCGCCGACGTGCTGGGCGACCGCCCTGAGGCCGGCGGTACCCGCCGCGAAGTCGGGGAAGGTCCAGGACTCGAGCACCCGCTCGTGCGGGATCGGATGGACGCGGACCCGGACCTCGGTGATCACCCCGAAGATGCCTTCGGAGCCCAGGAACACGCGGATGAGATCGGGACCCGCGGCTGAGCCCGGCGACCGCCCGAGGTCGATGTCGCCGGTCGGCGTGGCCACGCGGATGCCGGTGACCATCGTCTCGAAGCGGCCGTGGCCCGCAGAATTCTGTCCCGACGACCGAGCGGCCGCGAACCCGCCGATCGTCGCGTATCGGAAGCTCTGCGGATAGTGGCCGAGTTCGTATCCGTGCGCGGTGAGCAGCGCCTCCGCGTCGGGCCCGGTCGTACCTGCCGCAAGAACCGCTTCGCCGCTCACGGCATCGAGGCGGAGGAGGCCGGTGAGCCGGCGCAGGTCGAGGCTGACGACCGCGTGGTGGTCCCCGCGTTCGGGATCGAGAGCGCCGACCACGCTTGTGCCGCCGCCGTACGGGATGACGGCGACGCCGCGGTCGGCCGCGACCGCGAGCACGGCGGCGACCTCGTCGTGATCGCCGGGCAGGATCACGGCGTCCGGGACACTCTGATGGAGCTGGCGACGTCTCAGCAGATCCGGCGTCGAGCGTCCGCCCGCGTGCCGGATGCGCGCCTCGTCGGACATGTCGACCCGGCCGGGGCCGACGATCTCCGCGAATGCCGCGCCGTCGTTCGCTCGCAGCGCGGTCGCGTCCAGCTGCACGTCGTGGAGCTCCACCGGTGCGGCAGGCTTGCGGATCCGTCCGAGCAGAAGCGGCAGCAGGGCCCGCACGGCGCGGGGAAGATCATCGGCTTTCGCGGGGTCGCCCCAGCCGTTCCACCGCATCTCCGATTCCGCGGCGACCCTGCCGCTCTGGTGACTCATGCGTTACAGTGTGACAGATCATGGAAGAACGTCAAGTGACCGCGTCGACGACGATCGCGCCAACCGAGTGGGATCCCACCCAGGCGCGAATCCTCGACGCCGCCGACGAGCTGATCAGCAGGCGCGGCGTGCACGGCGTCACGATCGCAGAGCTCGCGCGCCGTGCGGGGCACAGCCGACCGACGATCTACCGAAGCTGGAACGACGCCGACGATGTCGTGCGAGCAGCGCTCCTCCGACGGGTCGCGGGCATCGTCGCCGGCTTCCCGGTCCGCGCCGACACTCGAGAGGACCTCGTCGACGACGTTCTGCGTTTCACGACGCAGTTCCGAGCCGACGAAGTCTACGGGCGACTGCTCGCGGACGAGCCCGAGGTCTTCACCCGCTACACGCTGCAGCGCGTCGGTTCGAGCCAGCGGCTGATCCTGCGCTGGCTGGCTACGTCGATCCATGCGGCGCAGCAGGGGGGAACGGTTCGGGCGGGAGACTCGAGCGAGATCGCCGTGATGCTGCTGCTCATCGCACAGTCGGCCGTGCTCTCGCATGGCACCGTCTCAGAGCTGATCTCCGAGGAGTCGTGGGAGCGCGAGCTGCGGGCCGCTCTCGACGGGCTGCTCCGGCCATGACCTCCTACTCCCCGGACCTCAACGTCGTACGTCGGGCCGTGGAACTCGCACAGGCAGCGGACGAGACCGTGGACGTGCTCGTGATCGGCGGCGGCATCACGGGCGTGGGCGTCGCGCTGGATGCCGCATCACGGGGACTGACCGTCACCCTCATCGACGCCGACGACCTCGCGTTCGGCACGAGCCGCTTCAGTTCCAAACTCGTGCACGGCGGCCTCCGCTACCTCGCCACCGGCGACGTCGCGACGGCGAAGGAGAGCGCGTTCGAGCGCCACCTGCTGATGACGGTGATCGCACCGCATCTGATCCGACCGCTCGGACAGCTTCTGCCCTTCACCGAGGGCGTCACCGCGCGACAGCGCGCCGCCGGAGTCTTCGGGATGGCGATGGGTGACCTGCTGCGAATGCGAGCGCAGACCCCTCGCACGACACTCCCGTCGCCGCGGCTCGTCTCGGCGCGCACCGCACAGCATCTCATGCCCGCGCTCTCGCGCCGAGGCTTGCGCGGCGGCATGCTCTCGTACGACGGCCAGCTCCTCGACGATGCACGCCTGGTCGTGACGGTCGCCCGCACCGCCGCACGCCTCGGCGCGCGCATCCTCACCAGGGTCAGGGCACGGGAGTTGAGCGCGGACGGTGCGGCGGCGGAAGATGTGCTCACCGGAGAGCGACTGGACATCCGCGCCCGCAGCGTGATCAACGCCACGGGTGTATGGGCCGGGACCCTCGACGGATCGATCACCATGCGCCCCAGCCGCGGCACCCACATCGTGCTGGATGCCGCCGCGCTCGGGCACCCGTCGGCGGCGCTCACGATCCCCCACGAGGGATCGATCAGCCGCTACGCGTTCGCGCTGCCGCAGCGGAGCGGGCGCGTCATCGTGGGCCTGACGGACGAGGACGCTCCGGGACCTGTGCCGCACGTCGCGGCCCCGACGGAGGGAGAGATCGCTTTCCTGCTCGCGACGCTCAATCGTGTGCTCGCGGAGCCGATCCGGCGTGACCAGGTCCGCGGTGCGTTCGCCGGACTTCGCCCGCTCGTAGACACGGGAGCTGACTCGACCGCCGACATCTCCCGGCGCCATCTCGTCGGGATCGCGGAAGCCGGGTTCGTCAACGTCCTCGGCGGCAAGCTGACGACGTACCGGAGGATGGCCGAGGATGCGGTCGATCTCGCGTCGAGGCTCCGCGGCCTGAGGGTCGCTCCGAGTCGGACGGCATCCCTCCGACTCACCGACACAGCCGGCGTCATGTCCGACGTCGCCGTCGACGGCCGACTGTCGCGTGCGCAGGTCGACTTCGCGGTGCGTGCCGAGGGCGCGCTCACCGCAGACGACGTCCTCGACCGACGCACCCGAGTCGGGCTCGTGGAGGCCGACCGCGAGCGGATGAGGCCGACTGTCGAGCGCACGATCTCCGAGATCCTCTCAAACCTCGGCTGAGACCTCCCGAGGTCGTTGCCGACGCGCCGTCGACGGACACCGAGTATCCGCATCGCGGCGCCGCGACGAACGTCCATCGAACAGCATGTGAACTCCCGAGTCCTCGTGCCTCAGAACGCCCACACGCGCGCCTGCAACCGGCACAGTGGTGTCATGGACATGCTCCTCTCGATGCTGGGCGGTAAGGGAATGTCGGGTCTGTTCAAGACCGGCACAGCGATTCTCACCATTCTTCTGGTGGTTCCGGCGCTGTTGAAGATCTTCGTCGTCACCGTCGATGAGGGCTGGGCGGCGATCCGCACGCGCAACGGAAAGCCGATCATCCGCAACAGGCCGCAGCGTCGTCCCACTTCCCGCGGGGGTGCGGTCGGCGAGGTCGTGGTGCTCGACCCGGGATCGCACGGGGCGTTCCCGCTGTTCTACTGGTACAGACTCATCGATGTGCGTTGCCGGGCGACCGATCTGCCCGCGCGCGAGATGACCGGAGCCGGCGGGCACCAGCACCGGGTGCATGCGTCGTTCGAGTGGCGCCCGATACCGACCGGTCGAGATCTGCGCGTGTTCGAGCTCGATGTGGTCAATGTCACGGAGCGAGCGTCGAACATCGTCGGCGCGGCGTTGCGAGACGTCATCCGAGGGCTGGACGGCGCCGAGCTTCCTCACAATGACGAGATCAACACGCGGATCATCGCGGCCAGTGCCGGGGATGTGCGTCGCGCGTGCGGCGTCGAACTCGTGCGCGTCATGGTCACCGGCGACGCGCTGACGGACGGCTATCTGCTGTCGTCCGCCCTCCGCGACACCGAGCGCCGCGACGATGCCGTCGCGGCGCTGCATGCGCTGAACTGAGAGATCAGCTGCGTTCGCGAAGGGGCAGGTCGATCGTTCCGGTCTCGCCGGCATGCCGAGCGACCGGAATGCGGGTTCCGAGCACCTGTGACACGACGTCCTGCGCGATCTTCGACGCGGTCAGGCCGGCGTCCACGAGGATCTCGTCGCGAGTCGCATGATCGATGAACTCGTCCGGAAGGCCGAGCTCGTCGACTGCGGTATCGATTCCGGCCTCGCGGAGCACCTGACGGACGCGCGTGCCGATGCCTCCGACGCGGATGCCGTCCTCGAGCGTGATCACGAGACGGTGGCGTGCGGCCATGCTCACGATCGACGGCTGCACCGGGATCGCCCATCGAGGGTCGATCACCGTGGCGCCGATTCCCTGGGCGCGGAGACGCTCCGCGACATCCATCGCGAGGGCAGCGAAGGGGCCGATGGCGACGAGGAGCACATCCTCGGACTCACCCCGCGCGAGCACGTCGACCCCGTCATGGAGTCGCTCGATCGCCGGGAGCTCCGGAGCGACATCCCCCTTGGGGAACCGGATCACGGTGGGTGCATCCTCCACGAGGACCGCTTCGTCGAGCGCCTCGCGGAGACGGGCTCCGTCTCGCGGGGCGGCGATGCGGATGTGCGGGACGATCTGCAGCATGGCCAGATCCCACATGCCGTGGTGGCTGGGACCGTCGGGACCGGTGACACCGGCCCGATCGAGGACGAAGGTGACGCCGGCCCGGTGCAGAGCCACATCCATGAGCACCTGGTCGAAGGCCCGACCCATGAACGTCGCATACAGCGCGACGACCGGGTGCAGGCCGCCGAAGGCGAGACCCGCCGCAGATGCGACGGCGTGCTGTTCGGCGATACCGACGTCGTAGACGCGATCGGGGAACCGCTCGGCGAACGGGGCGAGTCCGGTCGGGCGGAGCATGGCCGCGGTCATCGCGATCACGTCGCTCCGTCGCTCACCGACCGATACGAGGGCATCGGAGAAGATGTCGGTCCAGCCCGTTCCGCCGGAGGAGAGCGTCTCGCCCGTCACAGGGTCGATACGACCGACCGCGTGGAACTGATCTGCCTCGTCATCGCGGGCCGGCTGATAGCCACGGCCCTTCTCGGTGATCGCATGCACGATGACCGGTGCTCCGTACGACTTGGCGAGCTCCAGGGTTTCGAGCAGCGCGGGGAGGTCATGTCCGTCGACGGGACCGAGGTACTTGATGTCGAGGTTGGAGTACAGCGCTTCGTTGTTCGTGAAGCGAGAGAGGAACCCGTGCGTGCCGCCCCTTACTCCGCGGAAGACCGCTCGCCCCACCGGGCCGAAGGCGCGGAAGAGCCGATCGGACTTGTGGTGCAGGTCCTTGTAGGCGGCAGCCGTGCGAACGCGGTTGAGATAGCGGGACATGCCGCCGATCGTCGGGGCGTAGGAACGACCGTTGTCGTTGACCACGATCACCAGATTGCGGTCGTTGTCGTCGGAGATGTTGTTGAGCGCTTCCCACGTCATGCCACCGGTGAGCGAGCCGTCGCCCAGAACGGCGACCACGTGGCGGTCCGCCCGCCCCGTCGCCGTCAGCGCACGCGAGACCCCGTCGGCCCAGCTGAGCGAGCTCGACGCGTGCGACGACTCGACGACGTCGTGCGGGCTCTCGGCGCGCTGGGGGTACCCGGCGAGGCCGCCCCTCAGGCGCAGCGACGAGAAGTCCTGCCGACCGGTGAGCAGCTTGTGCACGTACGACTGGTGGCCGGTGTCGAAGATGAAGGGATCGTCCGGCGACGAGAAGACACGGTGCAGGGCGATCGTCAACTCGACGACGCCCAGGTTCGGGCCCAGATGCCCACCGGTGCGGGACACGTTCTCGACGAGGAAGTCGCGGATCTCCGCCGCGAGTTCGACGAGCTGGTCCTCGGACAGGGCATCGAGATCACGGGGTCCTGAGATGCTCGGAAGAATGGGCATCTGCACCTCCTCATAGGCACCGTTGGCGGCATCCGATTCCGGTACGGACGCCTGCTCGATCCTACCTCGGGCATCCGGGAAAGCTCGGAGAGCGATTCCCCCTTGACATGGGTGCTGACACGCGGAAAGGGCCCGGTTCCGAAGAACCGAGCCCTTTCCGGCTGTGCGATCAGACCAGCGAACGCAGCACGTACTGCAGGATGCCGCCGTTGCGGTAGTAGTCCGCCTCACCGGGGGTGTCGATACGGACGACCGCGTCGAACTCCACGACCTGCTTGCCCTCGGGCGAGTCGACGGTCGGCGTGGCGGTCACGCGGACCGTCTTCGGGGTGGTGCCGTCGTTGAGCTCCTCGAGACCCGAGATCGAGACGACCTCGGTGCCGTCGAGACCCAGCGACTCCCAGCTCTCGCCGGCGGGGAACTGCAGCGGGACGACGCCCATTCCGATCAGGTTCGAGCGGTGGATGCGCTCGAAGCTCTCGGTGATGACCGCCTTGACGCCCAGCAGGCTCGTGCCCTTGGCCGCCCAGTCGCGCGACGAGCCGGAACCGTATTCCTTGCCGCCGAAGATGACGAGCGGGGTGCCCTGCTCCTGGTAGTTCATGCTCGCGTCGTAGATGTACGACTGCGGGCCGCCCTCCTTGGTGAAGTCGCGGGTGTATCCGCCCTCGACGACCTGGCCGTCGTTCACGGCCGAGACCATCAGGTTCTTCAGACGGATGTTCGCGAACGTTCCGCGGATCATGACCTCGTGGTTGCCTCGACGCGAACCGAAGGAGTTGAAGTCCTTGCGGTCGACGCCGTGCTCGGTGAGGTACTGAGCCGCAGGCGTACCGGCCTTGATGTTTCCGGCGGGCGAGATGTGGTCGGTCGTGACCGAGTCACCCAGGGTCGCCATGACGCGCGCGCCCTCGATGTCGCGCACCGGGGTGAGCTCCATCGTCATGCCGTCGAAGTACGGCGCCTTGCGCACGTAGGTCGAGTTCTCGTCCCACTGGAAGATGTCGTCATCCGGAGTGGGGAGGCTGCGCCAGCGCTCGTCGCCGTCGAAGACGGTCGCGTACTGCTTGATGAACTGCTCACGCGAGATCGACGAGTCGACGAGCTCCTGGACCTCGGCCGGGGTCGGCCAGATGTCCTTGAGGAAGACGTCTTCGCCGTCGGTTCCCTTGCCGAGCGCGTCGTTCTCGAAGTCGAAGTGCATCGACCCGGCCAGCGCGTAGGCGATGACCAGCGGCGGGCTGGCGAGGTAGTTCATCTTCACGTCGGGGCTGATGCGACCCTCGAAGTTGCGGTTGCCCGAGAGCACGGCGGTCACGGCGAGGTCGTGATCGTTGATGGCCGCGGAGACCTCTTCGATCAGGGGGCCCGAGTTGCCGATGCAGATCGTGCAGCCGTAGCCGACGGTGTAGAAGCCGAGGCCCTCGAGGTCCTTGTCGAGTCCGGACTTCTCGTAGTAGTCCGTGACGACCTTCGAGCCGGGGCCGAGCGTCGTCTTGACCCACGGCTTCTGCTTGAGGCCCTTCTCGAGCGCCTTGCGGGCGACGAGGCCTGCGGCGATCATGACCGACGGGTTCGAGGTGTTGGTGCACGACGTGATGGCTGCGAGGGTCACCGCACCGTTGTCGAGGATGTACTTCTCGCCGGACGGCGTCGTGACCGGCACGGGCTTGGACGCGTTGGCCGGGGCTCCGCTGTTGATGTGCACCGGACGCGTCGTGGTCGGCTCCTCCTCGCCGGGCACCGAACCGGGGTCGGACGCCGGGAAGGAGTGCTTCGACTCGAGGTCGACGACGGAGTCCGAGGTCGACGCCGAGGCGTACGAGAGGATGTCGTGCTCGAACTGCGACTTCGCCTCGGAGAGGAGGATGCGGTCCTGCGGACGCTTCGGGCCGGCGATCGAGGGCACGACGGTGCCGAGGTCGAGCTCGAGGTACTCGCTGAAGGTGGGCTCGTGAGAGGCGTCGTGCCAGAGCTTCTGCTCCTTGGCGTAGGCCTCGACGAGAGCCACGGCCTCGTCGCTGCGGCCGGTCAGGCGCAGGTAGTCGAGCGTGACGTCGTCGATCGGGAAGATCGCGGCGGTCGAGCCGAACTCCGGCGACATGTTGCCGATCGTGGCGCGGTTGGCCAGCGGCACGGATGCCACGCCTTCGCCGTAGAACTCCACGAACTTGCCGACCACACCGTGCTTGCGCAGCAGGTCGGTGATGGTGAGCACGACGTCCGTCGCCGTGACACCGGCGGGGATCTCGCCGGACAGCTTGAAGCCGACGACGCGCGGGATGAGCATCGACACGGGCTGGCCGAGCATCGCAGCCTCGGCCTCGATGCCGCCGACGCCCCAGCCGAGCACGCCAAGGCCGTTGACCATCGTGGTGTGCGAGTCGGTGCCGACACAGGTGTCGGGGTACGCGCGCAGCACGCCGTCGACGTCGCGGTCGTAGATGACCTTGGCAAGGTGCTCGATGTTCACCTGGTGCACGATGCCGGTTCCGGGCGGGACGACCTTGAAGTCGCTGAACGCCGTCTGGCCCCAGCGGAGGAACTGGTAGCGCTCGCCGTTGCGCTCGTACTCGATCTCGACGTTCCGCTCGAGCGCGTTCTCGGAGCCGAAGAGGTCTGCGATGACCGAGTGGTCGATCACCATCTCTGCGGGCGAGAGCGGGTTGATCTTGTTCGCGTCGCCGCCGAGCGCCGTCACGGCCTCGCGCATGGTGGCGAGGTCGACGATGCAGGGAACACCGGTGAAGTCCTGCATGACCACACGGGCCGGCGTGAACTGGATCTCGGTGCTCGGCTCTGCCGCGGCATCCCACGAACCCAGTGCTTCGATCTGCGCCTTCGTCACATTCGCGCCGTCCTCGGTGCGAAGCAGGTTCTCAAGGAGCACCTTGAGGCTGAACGGGAGCTTGTCGAAACCGGGCACCGTGTCGATGCGGAAGATCTCGTAGTCGGTGCTGCCGACCGTCAGGGTGCTCTTGGCACCGAAGCTGTTCACCGTGGACACGAATCCGTCTCCTTCTATTCGGATGGGAGCGACAGGCGCCTCCATCTTGCTCGCCAGCGAGCCCCTGCGGCTAGCAAGGCAGACCTAACCAGTCTGCTCCGCTCAGCCTCCGGGCGAAAGCCTGCAATTTATCTTGATATCAAGATAAATCTATCACGACTCCTGCGGTGTTCCGGAATTCGCGGTGCGTGGGTACAGCGCGCGCACGACCAGCCAGGTGACGGCGATCAGCGGCGCGAACAGCGGTAGGCCCATGATGAGCTTCAGAGTGCCCAGGGCGGTCACCTCACCCGCGAGATACAGCGGCAGCTGCACGGCGAGCCTCGCGTAGAACAGCGCCGCCCAGGCGACGCCGAGCCAGAGGAATGCGCGTCGCTTGCGTCGGTCGTTGCGCCAGGCCGTGCCCTCACCCATCAGGAACCCGACGGCGAGTCCGATGAGCGACCATCCGATGAGCGCCGACACGAGCATCGCAGTGCCGTACGCCGCGTTCGTGATGAGCCCGGGAACGAAGTTGTCCTCACCTCTTCCCGTCCACAGCGCCAGCGCCGCGGCCGCCGCGGCCGCCACGAGCCCGCCGATGGCCGCCGACGGCGGCGACTTCTGGATGAGCCGGACCACCGTGAACACCGCCGCGAGGCCCACAGACACCCCGAGAGGGAGGATCAGCGGCTCCGGCGCGATCGTGAAGAGGATGACGAAAGCGAGGCTCGGCAGGACGGACTCGAGGATCCCTCGCCACCCGCCGATCGCCGACCACACGACCTTGTGCGTCGCTCCGGTCTCGGTCGGATCGAGACCGGCACGGCGGGCCGCGCCACCCAGGGCTGCACCGAGGATGTCCGAGGCGCTCTGTTCGCGCTCCGGCTCAGACGCCGGGGTGCTCACGCCGAACCGGGCGTCGCGGGCATCTTGAGGGGGATCAGATCGCGAGGCGGCATGGGCGCTCCGCCGCGGACGACCACGATCGAGCGGAAGAGGTCCTCGACCTTGGCTGCAGCCTCGAGGTCGGATGCTGCGGCTCCGCCGATGACGCCGCGCAGGAACCACCGCGGTCCGTCGATGCCCACGAACCGTGCGAGACGCAGACCGGATCCCTCGTTCGCCGTCGCGGGCACCTCGGCGAGGAGCTCCTTGCCCAGCGGGCCCTCGCGCTCTTCGACGCGACCGCCCTGGGTGCGGACCTGATCGCGCAGCTGCACACGGGTCTCGTCCCAGAGTCCACCGGAACGCGGCGCCGCGAACGGCTGCACCTGCAGCGAGGAGTCCGCGTAGTCGAGGCCGACGGCGACGATGCGCTTCGACTGCTCCTCGACCTCGAGTCGCAGGTTCAGTCCCTCTCGAGGAAGGATCTTGATGCCCCCGAGGTCGATGTACGGCCGAACCGGATTCGCCTCGGAGTCGTCGAAGGGGCCCTCGGTCGCCCGGTTCTCGGGGGCCGACTTCGAGGGAGTCGCGTTGTTGTCAGTCATTGGCCTGTCCTGCTGGATTCGAGTGGGATGCTGCCTGGTAGCCGGTCGAGCCGAAACCGCCTTCGCCGCGGACGCTGTCCGGCAGCTCGTCGACGGGGATGAAGACGGCGCGCGTCACCGGCATGATGATCAGCTGCGCGATGCGATCGCCGACGGCGACATCGTACGCGCTGCGGATGTCGGTGTTGATCAGGCTCACCTTGATCTCACCCCGATAGCCGGCATCCACCGTGCCGGGCGAGTTGACGATGGAGATCCCGTGCTTGGCGGCGAGCCCGCTGCGCGGCACGACGAACGCGGCATATCCCTCCGGAAGGGCGATGCGCACGCCCGTCGCGACGAGGGCGCGCTCCCCCGGCTCGAGGTGCACGGCCTCGGCCGCGACGAGGTCGGCGCCGGCGTCTCCCGGATGCGCGTATCCGGGCACGACGGCTGCGCCGTCGAGCACAGGCGCGATAATGGGGAGATCAACGGAATCAGTCACCCCACGAGGCTAATGCAGAACATCGCTCCCGACACACGACCGCGCTACCGCGAGAGGCTCTCGCCGAGCCTCTGGCTCCTGGTGACGGTGGCTCTCGCAGGCCCGATGGTGTCGCTCATCTTCATCCCGCTCGGCTCAGCGACCTTCGCGCTGATCATCGGCGCGGCGGTCTCTGCGCTGCTCGTGATCGCGCTCGTCGCCGCGGCACCGCTGGTCTCGGTCGAGGAGGGCATCCTCCGTGCGGGGCGGGCGCACATCGCCTGCCACCATCTCGGCGATCCGGTGGCACTCACCGGCGAGGAGGCCCGACAGGCGCGGGGCCCTGGGCTCCCCGCACGGGGATGGCACATGATCCGAGGCGGGATCGACGGCATCGTCGTCGTTCCCAATCTCGACGTCGATGATCCGGTCGACGCGTGGACCATCTCGACGCGCACGCCTGACCGACTCGCGGCGGCGATCCGTCACGCGCGGGACTGACCCACACAGACGAACGCGCCCCTGACCGGATGGTCAGAGGCGCGCGGAGCGTCGCTCGGATGCGCTCAGGCGGCGCACTCCTTGCAGATGGGGCCGGAAGCTCCCTCGTGGTCGAGCTGAGAACGGTGCTTCACCAGGAAGCAGTTCATGCAGGTGAATTCGTCCTGCTGCGCGGGCAGCACGACGACGTCGAGTTCGAGGTCGGAAAGGTCGGCGCCAGGAAGATCGAAGCTGGACGGGTTGTCCGCGTCCTCGTCTCCCGAGGAGCCGGAGAGCTTGTCCGGCACACGCTCCTTGAGGGCTTCGATCGACTCGGAGTCGTCTTCACTCTTGCGGGGAGCGTCGTAGTCGGTTGCCATGTGGTGAATCTCCACTTTCATGCGAGTGGGTGGTACGCCGTCGGGGTAATCGGCGGCCATAGTTTGCACGACCTCGGGACAATAAGCAAATGCCCGTGGGTGCGACAGAGCAAACTGGCGGCGCGCCCAGAGTATTCCCGGCTCCGGGCACGGCCCCGTGACACCATGAATGCACACCCATCAGAGGGGCATTCGCATGGAAAACGTCACCATCGTCGGCACAGAAGCAGGAGTCCTGGTACTCGCAACCGAGTCGGGCGAGCGGTTCGCGCTGCCCATCGACGACGTCCTGCACCGCGAGATCAGACGGGCGACCCGTCAGGGCGAGCCCACGCCGCAGCGTCTCGCAGCGAGCCCCCGCGACATCCAGGCGCAGATCCGCGCCGGACTCACCGCCCCCGAGGTCGCCGAACTGCTCGGGATCACCGTCGAGGACGTGGCACGTTTCGAAGGCCCGGTTCTCGCGGAACGCGAGCACATCATCGGTCAGGCCCTCGCCGTTCCGGTGCTGATCGGCAGCGAGGTCGAGCCCGACGCGCAGCCGACGTTCGGCACCGCCATCCGGGCGAAGCTCAGCGATGTCGAGGCATCGGCGGAGCGCTGGGCGAGCTGGAAAGACGAGAACGGCTGGATCATCAAGCTCGAGTTCGCGGCGAACGAGGTCGAGCATGATGCCCGGTGGAGCTTCGACCCGCGGCGCAGTGCCCTCGCACCGCTGAACGCCGATGCCACCCAGCTCTCTCGCCAGGGCTCGCTGCCGGAGGGACTCATTCCTCGTCTGCGCGCGGTCGAGAGCGAGCGCCAGACATCGCCGTACAAGGACGAGAGCCGCTTCGACTCCGGTGCCTTCGGCCCCCGCCTCGTCCCCGCCCCGGAGATCGTCGAAGACGCCGCCCTGCCCGAGCGCTCCCCCGCATCTGTCCAGGATGCGGCGACCAAGCGTGCTCCGGAGTCGCAGACCACCAGTCCGGAGACAGCGGACCTGCTCGAGGCCCTGCGCCGCAGACGAGGTCAGCGCGAGACTGCGCCGATCCTCGACGACGACGTCTTCGGAGTCGACAACGACCCGATCGCGATCTTCGATGCACTGCAGCAGACAGGCCCGATCGACGACACCAGCGCAGCGCCGGACCCCGCACCCGAGCCCAGCGGTTCGGACAGCAGCGGCCGACGCAAGCGACGCAACGCGATGCCGTCATGGGACGAGATCGTGTTCGGAGCGCGCACCGACGAGTAGTCCGGCCTTCGCGACGGCGGAGTGAGGCTCAGCGCACGAAAGCGCCGAAGCGGATCAGCGGCACCTGTCGCTCCTCCGGCGTGATTCCACCGTGCTGGCCGATCATTCCCCGGTTTCTCTGGTCGGGCGCCGTGCCGTCGTACACGGCGCCGTTCCCGCGCGCCACCACGAGGAGATCCCCGATCCGCGATGCGGCGTCGTCCGTCACCACGGGACCGAAGAACCCCGCGTCGATCGCCTGCCCGCGTGTGCCGACGTCTGCGAGGCCGTCGAGGTCTCGTGACCATCGCGCTGCCGTGTCGTCGACGTCCGCCTCATCATCGAGATAGACGTGCAGCATCCGCGGCTCGCCTCCGATGGCATGGACACCCTGAAGGTGCTCGGCCTCGAGAACGATCTGCCGCTGAGCCGGAACGTCGACCATCCCATGATCGGATGTGACGACGACGCCGACGCCGGGAGGCACCCGACGTGCGAGAGCACCGTCGATCTCCTCCAGCGCCGTCACCCATTCGTGGGAGGCCACGCCGTGCCTGTGTCCTGCCTTGTCGGCCTCGGGCAGGTAGCAGTACACGAGAGAGCCCGGATGCCGTTCGGCGAGATCGTACGCGGTCGCGATGCGTTCGGCAGGGGTGTCCGCCGCGACGAACTCGGCGCCGCGCAACGTGGCGCGCGTGAATCCGCTGTGCGCATAGGCGGCCACGCCCACCGCGAACGCCGGACGCCCCTCGGAGCGGGCACGCTCGAAGATCGTCGGCTTCGCCTGCCACGTCGCCGGGTCCAGTCCCTCCGACTCCCATCCCGTCAGCTGATTCACGAGCACATCACGAGACGGATCGAGGACGCGGTACCCGACCAGGCCGTGCTCACCGGGCCACGCGCCCGTGAGAAGACTCGTCAGAGCAGCAGCCGTGGTCGACGGGAACACGGAATGCGCCACATCCTTCTTCGCCATCCCCCCGGTGAGGGTTCGTGCGTGACCGGCGTGCGCCCGGAGTCCGATCGCCCCGAGCCCGTCGATCAGCACCAGCACGACCGAGGTGGCGCGCGGCAGATGCGCCGACTCCCCGCGGAGAGCGGCGAACAGGTCGTCCGCCACCCCGACGAGGCTCCGGGCGGTGGGCGACTCGGACGGTAGCATGAGGGACATCCGAGCCAGTCTGACACAGGCTCCCCTACGACCTCAGCCTCGCACCATTCAGGATGGCCATGCCGAAGACCCCGCCGCCCGAGCTCGCTCCGGAGAGAATCCAGGACATCGATCTCGAGAGCGAGATGCAGGGCTCGTTCCTCGAGTACGCCTACTCGGTCATCTATTCGCGTGCGCTCCCGGATGCCCGCGACGGCCTCAAGCCCGTGCAGCGCCGCATCCTGTATCAGATGGCCGAGATGGGGCTGCGTCCCGATCGCGGTCACGTGAAGAGCGCCCGTGTCGTCGGCGAGGTGATGGGAAAGCTGCACCCGCACGGCGACTCGGCGATCTACGACGCGCTGGTGCGCCTCGCCCAGGACTTCGCTCTGCGCGTGCCGCTCGTCGACGGTCACGGCAACTTCGGCTCGCTCGATGACGGACCGGCCGCAGCCCGATACACGGAGGCGCGTCTCGCCGCTCCGGCGATGGCACTCACCGAGAACCTCGATGAGGACGTCGTCGACTTCGTGCCAAACTACGACGGCCAGTTCCAGCAGCCTGCGGTTCTCCCCGCGGCCTTCCCGAATCTTCTCGTCAACGGTGCGAGCGGCATCGCGGTCGGCATGGCGACGAACATGGCGCCACACAACCTCATCGAGGTCGTCGCGGCGGCGACCCATCTGCTCGAGAACCCCGATGCGACGACCGAAGAGCTCATGGAGTTCGTGCCCGGCCCGGACTTCCCGTCAGGCGGCATCCTCATGGGGCTCGACGGCGTCAAGGATGCATATGCGAACGGTCGCGGTGCTCTGAAGGTGCGCGGCAAGGTCTCGATCGAATCCCTGGGGCCGCGCCGCACCGGCATCATCGTCTCCGAGCTGCCGTACATGGTCGGTCCTGAACGCCTCATCGAGAAGATCCGCGACGCGGTGCAGTCGAAGAAGCTGCAGGGCATCAGCGACGTCACCGACCTCACCGATCGCAATCACGGTCTGCGTGTCGCCATCGGCATCAAGACGGGGTTCGACCCGAACGCCGTGCTCGAGCAGCTGTACCGCCTGACCCCGCTGGAGGACTCCTTCAGCATCAACAACGTCGCCCTCGTCGGCGGGCAGCCCCGCACGCTCGGGCTGAAGGAGATGCTCAGCGTCTACGTTGCGCATCGCCTCGAGGTGATCACGCGGCGCAGCCGGTACCGCCTCGCACGCCGCGAAGAGCGTCTGCACCTCGTCGAGGGACTGCTGATCGCGATCCTCGACATCGACGAGGTCATCCAGGTCATCCGCTCATCCGATGACTCCGAGCAGGCTCGAACGCGTCTGCGCTCGGTCTTCGATCTCAGCGAGCTGCAGGCCGAGTACATCCTCGAACTGCGCCTGCGTCGACTCACGAAGTTCTCGCGTATCGAGCTCGAAGCCGAGCGGGACTCGCTGCTCGCCGAGATCGCACGGCTCCGCGAGCTGCTCGCGAGCGACGTGCTGCTGCGGGCCGCCGTCGCCACAGAGCTGGATGCCGCGGCCGACGCATACGGCACGCCCCGACGCACCCTTCTGATGAATGCGGCGCCCCCGAAGCCGCGCGCATCGAAGGGCGCGACAGCCGACCTGCAGATCGCCGACGCGCCGACCGTCCTCGTGCTCTCCACGACGGGTCGCGCAGTGCGCGTCGACCTCGCCGAGGGGCAGGAGCTGACCGTGCCCGCCCGTCGGAGCAAGCACGACGCCATCCTGACGACGGTCGAGACGACGGTGCGGGCCGACATCGGGGCACTGACGACCGAGGGACGCGTGCTGCGGTTCTCCCCCGTCGATCTGCCGTCCGTGCCATCGTCGTCCGTCCAGCTCGCCGCCGGTACTCCGCTGCGCGACTACCTCGGGATCACGACCCGCGGTGAACGGATTCTCGAGTTCATCCGGTTCGACAGCGACGTGCCTGTGGCGCTCGGAACCGCCCAGGGCATCGTGAAGCGCATCGTCCCGTCGACGCTGCCCGTACGGCCCGATCTCGAGGTCATCGGCATGAAGCCCGGAGATTCGGTCATCGGTGCCATGGAGGCTCGTGACGAGGCCGACCTCGTCTTCGTGACGACCGATGCCCAGCTCCTGCGATTCTCCGCCTCGGTCGTCCGCCCACAGGGCGCGCCGGCGGGCGGCATGGCGGGGATCAAGCTCAGCTCGGGCTCGACCGTCCTGTTCTTCGGGGCGGTGCCGCCGGAGACCGATGCAGTGGTCGCGACCGTCTCGGGTTCCGACAGCAGCCTGCCCGGGACCGAACCGGGCCGCGCAAAGGTGTCGTCGTTCACGGAGTACCCGTCGAAGGGCCGCGCCACCGGCGGTGTGCGCGCCCACGCCTTCCTGAAGGGCGAGGACCGGCTCATGATCGCGTGGGTGGGCCCCAACCCGGCACAGGCCGTGGACCCGACCGGAGCCGTGCGCAAGCTCCCCGAGCCCGGCGCTCGTCGCGATGCGTCCGGTCAGCCGATCGACGGCGTGATCGGGAGCATCGGCCGCACCCTGGTCTGAGAGCGTTCGCCGTCAGCCGGACCGTCGTCGACGCTGAGCGTCGTCAGATGCGGAGCGCGAGGATGTTCGCGGTGAGGCCGGCGGCGGTTCCGCAGAGGATCACGATGTCATCCGACGCGAGTCGACCGCTGTCCAGTGATCGCGCGAGCATGAACGGCACCGAAGCGGAGACCATGTTGCCGAACGCGGCGACCTCGTCGACGCGCCGCTCAGCCGGGATGCCGAGGCGGTCGAGCATCGGCCCGAGTGCCGCGGACGCCTGGTGCGGCACCCACAGGGCGACGTCGTCGTACGAGATGCCCGACGCGCGATGGAAGTCGCCGAAGAACTCCGGGAGCACCCGCATCATCCCGAGCAGCGCCCGACGTCCGTCCATGTCGAAGAGATAGTCCGCCGCGTCGCTCTGCGCGAACCGCTGCGCGGGCGACCGCGACAGCCCTCCCCTGATCTCGGTGTCATGGGCGTACGCGGGCCAGGTGCGCTGAGCGGTCGCCATCACTCCGCGCCCGGGTCGGGCGGAGCGCCGCAGGACGAAGGCGGCGCCCGCGTCGCTGAACAGCTCGAAGCTCTCACGCTGCTCCGGATTGAGGAAGCGCGTGCCCACGTCGCCCGCGAACACGAGGATCGTCTCGTGGTCGCCGGCATCGAGATATCGCGAAGCCACGTCGAGCGCCGTGATGAAGCTGGTGCAGGTCGAGTTCACATCGAAGGCGGCCGCGTGCCCGGTGAGCGTGAGTCGCTCGAGCACGAGTGCCGCAGTGCAGGGGATCGGCTGGATTCCGGCGGCCGAGGCACCGAGCACCAGGTCGACCTCGTCTGCTGTGATGCCCGCGGCGTCCAACGCCCGCTCACACGCGTCGACCAGCATGTCGAGATGCGACACATGATCCTCGATGCGATAGCGCACGTCGTCGCCGAAACGCACGGTACGTGCGGGCAGAGAAGTTCCCCATCCCCTGATCTCGCAGCTCTTCACCATCTCCGGTCCCCCCATTCCTGCACGACTCGGCGCAGCTTGACCGCCCCGTCGCTCACGTAATCGACGAAGACGAGCTCAGGCCGTTCGCAGTGCAGTCGATCGGCCAGCGCGTCGACCTCGTCGGTGACGCGGCGCCGAGATCGATCATCGACCGTGTCGAGCGCGATCTCCAGCCGCGACTCACCGGTCTGCGTCACTCGATACTCATCGAATCCGTCGGCGTGGATCAGAGCCCGCGTGATCACGTCGGCGAAGACCGGGATGCTGCGACCGTCGAGTCTCCGGAAGACGAGGGTGTCCCCTTCCCGTCCCTCGATCCGCTCGATCGCGGTGAGAGCACTTCCGCACGGGCACGGTTCACGCCGTTCACGGAGGACGTCGCCCAGTCGGTAACGCACGATCGGCTGGGCGCGGCGACGCAGATCCGTCACGATCGGCGTGAAGCGCTCACCGTCCAGCGCTTCGCGTTCGACCAGCACACCGTCTTCGTTGAGATGGATCACGCCCTTTTCGCAGGTGTGGGCGAGGAATCCTTCCGTGCACTGGTAGAGCTGATGAATCCTCCTCTGGACGAGCGACTTCCGGATGCGCTGCTCATCCGACATCTCGAGCACCTCTGCGACCGAGTACACCTTCTGCGGGAACGCGTCGAACCGACGGGAATCGGCGGCCCGCGCGATCACCCGCAGCACGGAAGGCGGTGCGACGAGGATGGTCGGCCGGTACTCGTGGAGTCGGTCGATGTTCTCATCCATGTCCGCATAGACGTCGAAGTAGCGGAACGACACAGCCTTCGATCCCACCGACTCGTAGAGCGTGTTGTCCGCGCGCAGGAAGAGCGCGATCCGGTGCCCGAGCAGCATCCCGCGCGGGAGCGTGCGCGCGAGCACGGTGCCCACCCAGGCGTCGCGCTCGGCATCGCTGACGATGAACAGTCCACGGTGCCCGCTCGTGCCGCTGGAGAGCCCGACGGAGTTCGGCCCGAGGTCGGTGCTAAACGAGCGAGCACGCTCGTTCGCGATCGCGAGCGCGAGTGCGGCATCACGGGAGACACCGACCGTGTTGATCTCGTCGAAGCGGCTCATCATGATGCTCTTATCCATGAGTGGCAGGTCCGCGAAAGAACGCGTCTTCAGCAACTCTCCGAAGTACGGCGATCGTCGCCGCAGGAACCGCACATGCGCGGCCAGCAGGCGTCTCTGGCGTCGATCGACCGCCGCTCGTGTGCGCATCGGACGGAACCACCGCACCATCGCGAACTCGCGCAGGATCCGCAGCTTGCCCATCAGTCGATCAGATCCTTCGCGTCGAGCGGATCATGGCTGCAGGCGACCCGGATCCCCTCCTCGGCGAGTCGTCGCAGCCTCTCCGCCGTGTCGGCGTAACGGCCTGCGTCGTGCTGGATGGCCCGTGGCAGCGCTCGCAGCCTCGATGAGACGTCGAGGAGATCACTCCCCCACGCGGCATCCCCGGCGAGCAGCACCCGACCGTCGACCAGCGCACCGAGATGACCGTCGGCATGTCCGGGAAGATCCAGCACGAGGTACGACCCGTCACCGAGCAGGTCGTGGGCCCGGAGTTCGACCGAGCCGATGCGGACCCGACGGAACGACTCCTCCTCCAGCACGATCCGAGCGCCGCGCGGGAACCACTCGGGGAACAGCCCGGGCAGCACGCCCGAGCGCAGTCGGGGGCTAAGCAGCGTGCGCTCATGCCCCGCGCTGAGCACGAAGGTCGCTCCGGGAAAGCGCCGGACTCCTCCGACGTGATCCGGGTGCAGGTGAGACAGGACGACATGCGTGACGGACGCCGCATCGATGCCGTCCGCGGAGAGCTGCGCCGCGATGTCGTCACTGTCGACGACATGCGGAGGCAGAAGCCGCCGATACACGTCGCCGCGCCACCCCGTGCGCCAGGCACCCGTCGCATATCCCGTGTCGAAGAGCACGCGACGACCGTCTTCGGCGTCGTAGAGGAAAGCGCCCGAGGGGAACTCGCGCCGACCGGCGGTGACACCGCGGAACATCGCGCCGACGTCGTGAGACGTGCTGCCGCAGACGTAGTGACGCAGGCGCCCCGTCACGAGCCGGCCTTCAGATGCGCGGCGACCGCGACGAGCGCATCGTCCAGGGAGACCTCCGGCCGATAGCCGAGATCCTCCCTCGCCCGTGAGATGTCGAGGGTCTGCGAGTAGGCGATCGTGCTCAGGGTGTACCGGGTCAGCGGGGGTTCCGGTCGACCGGGGATCAGGGAGCAGACCGCTTCCAGCGTCGATGCGAGAGCCCAGGCGATCCGTCTGTTCAGGGGGCGGAAGCGCGGCTGCTCCCCCAGCAGGGTGAGCAACGTCGTCAGCAGATCGCGGAATCGGCGGGGATCGCCGTTCGAGATGTTGTACACCCCGCCCGCGGCGTCTCCCCGGGTGATCGCGAGTCGGAGCGCGGATGCCACGTTCTCGACGGCCGTGACGTCGATCAGGTTCTCCCCGCCCCCGAAGAGGGGCACCCCGACCCTGGCGTGCACGTCCAGCAGCCTCGGAACCAGGCTCGGGTCGCCGGCGCCGATGAGGCCACGGGGCCGGAGGATCACGAGCTCCTCGACCTCCTGCGCATCGAGTGCATCGAGGAGCAGATCCTCCGCCGCGATCTTCGAACGGATGTAGCCGTTCAGACGGTTGGTGCGGTCGACCTCGGACTCGCGGATGTCGAGGCGGTCGCGGTTCGCGGCGTAGACGCTCGGCGACGACACATGCACGAGCCGCCGCACGTGATTGCGCCGTGCGAACTCCACGACATGGCGAGTACCTGCGACGTTGGCCTCGTGGAACTCCTTCCACGAGCCCCAGGGAGTCGACAGCGCCGCACAGTGGATGACGGCGTCGACCGGAAGTTCCCGCGACGGGAGAGAAGCGAGATCTCCCACGACCCGGTGTCGCTCGTCGGCGACGCGGGCGAGGGCCGCCGCATTCCGCCCGGCGGCGAAGACCTCGTAGTCGTGTCGGTGCAGCTCGTGCACGACGTAGCCACCGAGGAACCCGCTCGCCCCCGTCACCAGCACACGGGCTCCGGACATGCACCTCACGATAGCCGCCCTATTGTGGTCGAGTGCGCATCGCCATGGTCACCGACTACTACCTGCCGACACTGGGCGGAGTGCAGACCGTGATCAAGGCACATCGAGAGGCCCTCGAAGACGCGGGACACGAGGTGTTCGTGTTCTGTCCCCTGTCGGGACCGAGCGACGATGAGCACATCGTGCGATTGCCCACCGCCCGCGGTTTCGCACCCGACGGGTACCCGTTCACCTGGACGCCCTCAGCCGCTGCGGGCGTGCTGCTCGAGGGGCTGCGCCGCCACGCGATCGACATCGTGCACGTGCACACCGAGATGTTCGCCGCTCTCGCAGGATTCGAGGCCGCACGGGCCCAGGGTATTCCGGTCGTGCAGACCATGCACGGGCGCATCGACGTCTACACACGCTCGGTGCTGCCGCTTCCCTCCGTCACGACGATCCCGCTCGCCGCGATGCATCGCCGCCGCATGAGCCACGACACGGCGCAGCTCGATCCGACGACTCCGTACACCGCCACGCGGACGGCGAGGCGGATGTGGCGGCTGATGGTGGGCCAGGCGAACCATGCCGATCACGTCATCGTCCCCTCTCGGCACTTCGCTTCGAAACTCGTCGACCAGGGGGTCCGGACGCCGCTGACCGTGCTGTCCAACGGCTTGGAGGACTCGGTGTTGACGGAGGTCGGTATTCCCCTCGCACGCGTGGTCGAGCCGGGTGAGGACCTGCGGGTGGTGTGGTGCGGACGACTGTCGCCGGAGAAGCGCCCCGAGGTCTTCCTCGACGCAGTCCGGCGGCTGACCGGCATCCGCGCCGAGATGTTCGGCGACGGAGTCGCGAGGACTCGAGTGGCCGCGGCTTCCGCCGACCTGCCGGAGGGACGACTGACCGTGCACGGCGCAGTACCGCAGTCCCGAGTTCTCGCGGGCATGCGCGATGCGCATGTGCTCGTCTCGAGCTCTCTCGACTTCGACAATCAGCCGATGGTGATCCTCGAGGCGATCGCCGCAGGCCTCCCGGTGGTCGTCTCCGACCCCGACCTGGCGGAGATGCTTCCGGCGGGCGGCGGAGCGGTGACCAGCACGCCGGACGCCGACGGACTCGTCGCGACCCTCCGAGAGCTCCGCGACGACCCCGCCAGGATCACGGCGATGAGCACCGCAGCGATCGCCCACCGCGACCGGGTCGCCCAGCACGCTCATCTTGACGCGCTGCTCGGGGTCTACCGCTCGGTCCTGCCGCCGTCGCGATGAGAGTCAGGCGTCGATGGCCTCGCGCGAGAGCCGATCGGACGACTCGATGATGAACTCACGCCGCGGCGCGACCTCGTTGCCCATCAGGAGTTCGAACACGCGCCCCGCTGCCTCCGCGTCCTCCATCCGGACTCGGCGGAGCAGACGTCCGCCGCGATCCATGGTGGTGGTCGCCAGCTGCTCGGCATCCATCTCACCGAGGCCTTTGTAGCGCTGGATGGGCTCGTGCCACTTCTTGCCGGCCTTGCGCAGCTTGGTCAGGAGCGCATGCATCTCCTGCTCGCTGTACGTGTAGATCGTCTCGTTCGGCTTGGAGCCGGGGTTCATCACGATGACCCGGTGCAGCGGCGGCACGGCGGCGAAGACGCGCCCATGTTCGATGAGCGGTCGCATGTAGCGGTAGAACAGCGTGAGAAGCAGCGTGCGGATGTGCGCGCCGTCGACATCCGCGTCGCTCATCAGGATCACCTTGCCGTAGCGTGCGGCATCGATGTCGAAGCTTCGACCGGAGCCGGCGCCGATCACCTGGATGATCGAGGCGCACTCGGCGTTCGAGAGCATGTCGCCGACCGATGCCTTCTGCACGTTGAGGATCTTCCCTCGGATCGGCAGCAGCGCCTGGAACTCGCTGTTGCGCGCGTTCTTGGCCGTGCCCAGCGCCGAGTCTCCCTCGACGATGAAGAGCTCGCTGCGGTCGACCTCGTTCGTCCGGCAGTCGACGAGCTTCGTCGGCAGGGTCGACGACTCCAGAGCGTTCTTCCGACGCTGCGTCTCCTTGTGAGCGCGGGCCGAGACGCGCGCCTTCATCTCGGCGACGACCTTGTCGAGCAGTTGCGTGGCCTGGCTCTTGTCATCGCGCTTCGTCGACGCGAACCGCGCGGCCAGGTCCTTGCGGAGCACCTGTGCGACGATCTGGCGCACGGCGGGGGTACCGAGCACCTCCTTCGTCTGTCCCTCGAACTGGGGCTCGGGCACGTTCACGGTGAGCACGGCGGTGAGACCCGCCAGTACGTCATCCTTCTCGACCTTGTCGTTGCTGCCGACCTTGAGTCGGCGCGCGTTCTGCTCGACCTGCGCACGCAGCAGCTTGAGCAGCTCCTGCTCGAAGCCCTGCTGGTGCGTGCCGCCCTTGGGGGTGGAGATGATGTTGACGAACGAGCGGGTCACCGTGTCGTAGCCCGTTCCCCACCGCATCGCGATGTCGACGGCGCAGACGCGCTCGACCTCGGTCGCGACCATGTGTCCGTCCGCCTGCAGCACGGGGACCGTCTCTGTGAAGGTCCCCTCCCCCTGGATGCGCCAGGTGTCGGTGACCGGCGCATCGGTCGCGAGGTACTCGACGAACTCCGAGATGCCACCCTCGTAGTGGTAGGAGGTCTCGTCGACCTGGGCGGCCTCGTCGCCCTCGCCCGTCGCGCGGGCATCCTTCACGACGATCTCGAGCCCGGGCACGAGGAACGCCGTCTGGCGCGCTCGCGTCTCGAGTTCGTTGAGCTGGAAGGCGGCGTCCTTGGTGAAGATCTGCCGGTCGGCCCAATACCGCACGCGAGTGCCGGTCGCGCCACGGGGCGCCTTTCCGATCACACGCAGCTCGCTCTTCTGCTCGAACGGCGTGAACGGCGCATCGGGGCGCTTCTCGCCCTTGTCGGCGAAGAGCCCGGGCTCACCGCGGTGGAAGGACATCGCGTACGTCTTGCCGCCACGGTCGACCTCGACGTCGAGGCGCTCCGAGAGGGCGTTGACGACGGAGGCGCCGACGCCGTGCAATCCGCCGGATGCCGCGTACGAACCGCCGCCGAACTTGCCTCCCGCGTGCAGCTTGGTGAAGACGACCTCGACACCGGTGAGGCCGGTGCGCGGCTCGACGTCGACGGGGATGCCGCGACCTCGGTCATGGACCTCGACGCTGCCGTCGGAATGCAGGATCACGTCGATCTTCGACCCGTTGCCCGCCACGGCCTCGTCGACGGCGTTGTCGATGACCTCCCACAGGCAGTGCATCAGACCCGGCGACCCGTTCGACCCGATGTACATACCGGGGCGCTTGCGGACGGCCTCGAGCCCTTCGAGCACCTGGAGATGATGGGCGGAATACTCGGCGGTCACAATCTCCGAGTCTATTCGCGCAGTGGGCCGGAGCCGCGCAGACACTCCCCGCGGGCCACCACACGACCGGCGCCGCGTACGCGCTGAGCGAAACACGCCGCAAAGCGGGCATGCACACAGGAATCGCGTGGTTGTATTGAACACGCCCAACCAGCGAACCCGACACTCAAGGAGGCACCGTGATGAACGCAACGACCGAACGAGAGACCTCCGCCGTCGAGTTCCGCCTGACCGCTATGGATCGCTGCGATTCCTGTGGCGCTCAGGCCTACATCGCGGCCGAGGTCAACGGCTCCGAACTGCTCTTCTGCGCCCACCACGGCCGCAAGTACGAAGAGAAGCTCCGCAGCATCGCCACCAGCTGGCACGACGAGACCGCTCGCCTGATCGACTGATCGCAGCCCTCGTCGAGAACGGGGCCCGTCGTACGTCGGGCTCCGTTTTCCATGTCACGACGCTCTTCGCCTCATGAGACGATGACGCGCCGCACACGGGGAGTGAGCCTCGTGAGGACTTCCTCACCCACGGTGTCGATCCGCTCGGCGAGACCGGTGGCGCTCTGCTCGCCGTGCTCGCCGCTGCCGAACAGCGCGACTTCGTCGCCCACCGCGGCCCCGGGCCAGCCGGCCACGACGGACGACGTCTCGCCCACGCTCCGCAGCTCTCGGGCTCCGGCCGGCGTTCCGACCTCGGCACCGACGAGCGTCGACGGGATGCCGTCGAAGGAGCCGATCGCGATCACCACGTCATCGCCGAGCACTCGAGTCACCGCGGCCGACAGCTCGGCGACGGGCGCGATCCCGTCGAGCTCCGGACCCTCAGCCGATCTGATGCCGTAGCAGAAGGCCCCGATACGCGAGAGGGTGCCCCGGAGCTCCGGCCGCCACCACGACGCCGCCGAGGCTGTCAGGTGCAGCACCTCGGGCGTCGCGCCGGACTCGCCGGAGACGCGGACCGCCTCGAGGAACACTGCGCGCGCGTCGTCGTCCTCGGCGTCACTGGCCTCCGCGAGGTGGCTCCAGATGCCGACGAACGCGGCGAGCCCCTGGCGCTCCGCAGCGCGGAGGACCGCGACGGTGTCCTCCCATTCCTCCGGCAGCAGGCCGTTGCGGTGCAGACCCGAATCGATCTTGAGATGGATCCGCGCGCGCGTGCCGAGCGCCCTCGCCCGCTCTATGACGCGATCGAGGTACTCCGCGGTTCCGACGCCGAGGTCGATGTGATGCGCCAGCGCCTCGTCGATCTCGTCATCCGTCGACGTCACCCACGCGAAGATCCGGCCGTCGGATCCGAGCAGGCGTCGCATCTCGACGCCGCTGGCGATGTCGTACGACCCGTACCACTCGATCCCTGCATCGCGCGCCGACTCCACCGCCCAGGTCAATCCGTGACCGTACGCGTCATCCTTGAACACCATCATCAGCTGCGAGGGAGCGATCCGCTCACGCACGGCGCGGATGTTCCCGACGAGTCGATCGGTGTGCAACCGCAGCTCGGGACGACTCATGCCTCCCACCCCCGGTCGGCGTGGGTGCCCGCGACGGTGATCAGCTCCGACACCGAGAGTCCCGTGATCGCGCTCCAGCGGGCGAGTGCGGGCGCCACCGCTCCGGTGCCGCCGAAGTACGTGGCCTCGGCGCCGACGGAGACCTCGTGCACTCCGAGATCGACGACGCAGACGTCCATCGCGACACGCCCGACGATCGGGAGGACGGCTCCCCCGATCTCGACGTGCGCCGCATTGCCGAGCGCGCGCACGACCCCCTGCGCGTAGCCCCCGGTGATGAGGGCTGCGGTCGTGGCATCGGTCGCTCGGTAGGTGTAGCCGTAGGAGACCGCGTCGCCCGCCTTGAGCGGCTTCGTCGACAGCACGCGCCCGATCAGACGCATCACGGGCCTCGTCCGGAGCGCACCCTCGGCATCGGGCAGACCATAGAGCAGACGGGCATCGATGTCGGCGGTCCCGTCGGTGGTCGCTTCGATCCCCTCGAGCGCGAGCGTCTCGGCCTCCTCCTCCGAGTCCACGAGCACGGCGCCTGCACCTGCCGCGGTGACCGCGTGGGCGACGGCGAGCACTCCGTGCCCCCAGGCGTCGCGCCGCAGGTCCGCCAGGTGCCCGCCGGCGGCCACCGCTGCCGACGCGCCCGAGGCGAGAGCAGATCGGGAGATCATCGCGCGCGGGCGGGAGGAGGAAGTCGTCTCACACACGCCCTCCAGCCTAACCCGGGCCTTCCAGGTTGCCCTGAGCCTCCCCCGTAGACTGGTGCAGTACCCGACCCTGGAGATCCATGTCACGCTTTTCCCCCGTGCCCCGCGTCCGCTATCTGCTCGCGCGCGCCCGTCGCATCGATGTCGCCTCGGTCGTCGAGCGGGCCAAGGAAGCCTCTGCGCAGCACGGCAAGGCCGTGCCGGTCGTGGTCGCGGACATGCTGTGGTCGGCCGGTCGTCACAACGTCGGTTTCCAGGACTACATCGACTACGACTTCGCCATCCTCACCAAGGCGGAGCGCGACACGTACATGACGCACCCGGTCTCGAACGAGATCTCCCAGAAGTACGATCACCCCGACTACCGCCACCTCTTCCACGACAAGGCCGAGTTCAACGGACGCTTCGACGCCCTGCTCAAGCGCGAGTGGATGATGATCGTCGAAGGCAACGCCGACGAGCTTCGCGATTTCACCGAGCGGCAGGGCACGATCGTCGTCAAGGAGACCCACGGCCAGGCGGGCACGGGTGTCCACCGCTACCACGCGGCCGACGTCACCGACTGGAACGCGTTCCACGCCGAGCTGCTCGGCAAGAACCAGGTTCTCGTCGAGGAGGTCATCCGTCAGCACGCCGATCTCGCGGCCGTGTGCCCCGGAACCGTCAACACCACCCGCGTCACGGCGTTCTTCGACGGCGAGAAGACCCACATCCTCGCCATGGCCCAGAAGTTCGGTCGCGGCGCCGTGAGCGACCAGATGAGCTTCGGCGGCTTCTACACGATGCTCGACGAGAACGGCCATTCGGTCGGCCCCGGCTACGACTCGCACGGGCACGTCCACGTGACCCACCCGGACTCCGGCTTCCCGATCGCCGAGTTCCAGCTGCCGATGATCGACGAGGTGAAGAAGTTCGTCGACCAGGCCGCCAGGGTCGTGCCGCAGGTGCAGTATGTCGGGTGGGACATCGTCGTCACTCCGGAGGGCCCGGTGCTCGTCGAAGGCAACTGGGGCGCTGGCGTGTACGAGAACAAGCCCAGCGTCACCGGCATCCGCACCGGTCACAAGCCGCGCTATCAGGCCGCGATCGGCTTCTGAGCCGCGGCGACGGCATACGAGGAAGGCCCGGATGCTGAGCATCCGGGCCTTCCTCGTATCAGATCACGCAGTCGCGGTCAGACCGCGCGGACGATGCCCATCGGTGTGGACTGTGTCGCCTGACCGAGCGGGTTGTCGCCGAGGATCTGGACGAGGCGACGTTCGCCGGCCTTGTCGAGCGTCGAGCCGAGGATGTTCCCGCCGATGTCGTTGATGTCGACGACCGCCACGTCGACGTCGGCGCCGACCAGCTTCTGCACGCGGAGGGCGACCTCACGCGGGTTCTTCGGTCCGAGAACAACGGCCTCGTTATAGGGAGGGATCGTGTTCTTCGTCGGCCCGTCGATCGCGCGCGCCTTGTCGCCGGCGATGCGGTAGAAGTCGCCGCGTCGACCGAACGCCTTGGTGATCACCGAGACTCCGGCGGCGAACAGGATGCGGAGAGTGCCGCACTCGCGCAGCGCCATCTCCATGGTCTCGGGCATGCCGAGGCCGATCCCGTACGACGTGCGCACCACGTACTTCGAGAGGAAACGTGCGAGAGGTCGCGGCGTGATCTCGTCGAGGCGGTACGACCGCCCCTGCGTGATCGCCACGATCTTCTCGGTCACGAACAGCAGGTCGCCCGGCTGCACGGCATCCTTCGCGTACTCCGTGATGACGGCGTCGAGGTCGTCGTTCGGCATCACGACGCGCGTCTTCAACGGGATGCGAGCGTAGCTCGTGCCGTCGACCGTCGCTTCGAGAGCCTTGCCTTCGTTCGCCTGCATCACTCGAGGTAGTCCCGCAGCGACTGCGAGCGGCTCGGGTGGCGCAGCTTCGCCATCGTCTTCGACTCGATCTGGCGGATGCGCTCACGCGTCACGCCGAACGTGTCACCGATCTGGTCGAGCGTCTTCGGCTGTCCGTCGCCGAGTCCGAAGCGCATGCGGATGACTCCCGCTTCGCGCTCGGACAGCGAGTCGAGCAGCTGCTCGAGCTGGCGCTGCAGCATCGTGAACCCGACGGCATCCGCGGGAACGACGGCCTCGGTGTCCTCGATGAGGTCACCGAACTCGCTGTCTCCGTCTTCACCGAGCGGGGTGTGCAGAGAGATCGGCTCGCGGCCGTACTTCTGCACCTCGACGACCTTCTCCGGCGTCATGTCGAGCTCGCGGCTCAGCTCTTCGGGAGTGGGTTCGCGACCCAGGTCCTGGAGCATCTGACGCTGCACGCGCGCGAGCTTGTTGATGACCTCGACCATGTGCACGGGAATACGGATGGTGCGGGCCTGGTCGGCCATCGCGCGGGTGATCGCCTGACGGATCCACCAGGTGGCGTACGTCGAGAACTTGAAGCCCTTGGTGTAGTCGAACTTCTCGACCGCGCGGATCAGACCGAGGTTGCCCTCCTGGATCAGGTCCAGGAACTGCATGCCGCGGCCGGTGTAGCGCTTCGCGAGGGAGACGACGAGACGGAGGTTGGCACCGAGCAGGTGGCTCTTCGCGCGCTGTCCGTCGCGGGCGACCCACTGCAGGTCGAGTCCGAGCTGGCTCGTCTTCTCGGCGGCCGACATCGCGGAGAGCTTCTCCTCCGCGAACAGACCGGCCTCGATGCGCATCGCGAGCTCGACCTCTTCGGCCGCGTTGAGGAGCGCGACCTTTCCGATCTGCTTCAGGTAGTCCTTGACCGGGTCGGCGGTGGCGCCGGTGATCTGGGTCGAGTAGACCGGGACGTCCTCATCGTCGTTCGACGAGATGACGATCGCGCCGGTGGGCAGCGGTTCGGTGAACTTGGGCTTGGAGTCCTCGTCCTCCTCCTCGGCCGCCTCTGCGACGGGAGCCTCGTCATCTTCGACGATGTCGTCCGCCTTCTTCTTCTTCGCGGGGGCGCGCTTGGCAGCGGCGCGCTGCGCGGCGGTCTTCGGGGCAGGCTTCTCAGCCACCTCCTCGACCTTCGCCTCGCCCTCCGGAGCTTCAGCGGTCTTCTTCGTCCGGGTGTTCTTTGTCGTGGCAGGAGTCACGTTTCGCCTTTCACGGGGCCGCTGACGACCCCGGGACTTTTCGGACACTAGTAAGACCCTTGTCAAGTCGGATCTCCGAAAAGATCGATTGACAACGGGTCAGAGTCCTAGTATCGCACACGTGTGGGGATGCGGGTGCATTACGGCCGAGTTCGGCTCCGCGATGTGCCGTCCGACGTCGCTCGACGGTCAGCCTCGCCCCTGCTTGTCGTCATCACCGCTGGGACGAGAGGCGAGGTACCTCTCGAGCTCGGCAGCGAGTTCGTCGGCGCTGGGAAGGTCCCGCTCGTTGAAGCCACCCTCGTCGAAGCTGCCGTCCTCCGGATCGCGTCCCGCCATGTAGGCGTCATAGCGACGCTCGAGTCCGTGGACCATCTGCTGCAGCTCATCGTTGCCGATCACCTGCTCGTCGACCCGGTTCACGTAGGCCTCGCGGCTCTCACGGATCTCGTCGAGCATCAGCACCAGCCCCGTCGCCGCCATCAGGCGCTCGGCGGCAGTGATCACAGCATCCGGGTTCTCGGTCTCCGCGAGGTAGTGCGGCACGAGGAGGACGAAACCGACGACGCGATCCCCGCGCTCCGCGAACCGGAACTCGAGCAGGTGACCCGCGGTGGCCGGTACCTGGGTGCGCGGCCGCCAGACCGAGTGCGCGACCGTGAGCTCGCGGCGGTTGCCGCTCACCGTGGTGCCGATCGGGCGGGTGTGCGGCACCGGCATCGCGATCGAATGAACCCAGTTCAGTCCTGAGACCTCGAACTCGTCCGCGAGCTCGAGCACGGTGCGCGCGAACTCATTCCAGGCGAAGTCGGGCTCGTAGCCGGACAGCAGCAGGAACTTCTGGCCGAGTGCATCGGTCGCGAGCGCCAACTCGAGTCGTGCGGGCCGGAACTCGGTGAGGTGATCCTGGTCGAACGAGATCACCGGGCGTCGTGCGCGGTAGTCGAGCAGGACGTCATTGTCGAACACCGCGATCGGCTGCGGTGACGTGGTCTCGCGCAGGTGCTCGATGAGGCCGGAGACGGCGTTGCCGGCGTCGGTGAAGCCCGTCAGGAGCAGGACAAGCGGCAGCCCGCGCGGCACGGCCGGCGCGTTCGCGACACGTTCATGGATGTCTCCGGAGAAGGGCATGTCTCCATGCTACGAGCACGTTCCGACGGGAGGGCAGCGGGCGTCATGCTGAGAGCGAACACTCCGCTCCGCGATCCCGCCCGTGTCGATCCGTAGGATGGAGGGCATGACGCTTCCCGCGCTCTCGCGCACCTCAGATCAGTTCCCCGGAAGCGCTGCAGACGCCGCAGTGCTCGTCATCGCCGACATCTCGGACTCCTCCGAGTCGCTGTCCGGTCACCCCGGACTCGCCGCTTCGCTCGCGGCCGTCGGGTTCACCGGGTCGGCATCGGCGTTCACCCGCGTGTACGCCCCGGAGGTCACCGATCTTCCGTTCGCCGTCGTCGGCGTCGGACGCACCCCTGACGCCGGCACCGTGCGCACCGCGGTCGGCGCCGCCCTGCGGTCGCTGACCGGATTCGCGACCGTCTCCCTGGGCCTGGCCCCCGGACTCGAGGAGTTCGCGGATGCCGCCGCAGAGGGTGCCGTGCTCGGCGGCTACCGCTTCGAGGGCTACCGCCGCGACGCGGGCAAGAGCCGCGCGACATCGGTGATCCTGCACGCCGATCTCGACGAGACCGCGCAGGCACGCGCCGTCGCCGCAGGAGAAGCCGTCGCGCTCATCAAGGACCTCGTGTTCGTTCCGGCGGAGTGGCAGAGTCCCGCACAGCTGGCGCAGAGCGCCGCCGACAGCGTGGCGGGCCTCGACGTCACGGTCGAGATCCTCGACGAGAAGGCGCTCGCCGAGCAGGGCTTCGGGGGCATCCTCGGGGTCGCACAGGGATCCGACCGCCCCGCGCGTCTGGTGCGCCTCGACTACGCGCCCGAGAACGCCGTCCGCCACATCGCGCTGGTCGGAAAGGGCATCACGTTCGACACCGGCGGCCTGTCCCTCAAGCCCGCGGCGTCGATGGTCGGCATGAAGTTCGACATGGCGGGGGCCGCGACGAGCGTCGCCGCGGTGCGGGCCATCGCCACTCTGGGCCTCCCGGTGCGCGTCACGGCTTGGCTGTGCATCACCGACAACATGCCGTCGGGCCGGGCGCTGCGCCCGGGCGACGTCATCAGGATGCTGGACGGCACGACGGTCGAGGTCCCGAACACGGATGCCGAGGGCCGACTGGTCATGGCCGACGGTCTTGTCGCCGCGAGCCGTGAGAATCCGGATGTGATCATCGACGTCGCGACGCTGACCGGCGCGATCGTCATGGCCCTCGGCCACCGGCACACGGGCGTCTTCGGCGACGACGGGGTCGTGAAGGAATTCCTCGCCGCGGCGGAGGCCGCAGACGAGCTCGCCTGGCACATGCCGCTGCCCGACCACATGGAGGACTCCCTCGACTCCCCCATCGCCGACATGCAGAACGCGAACATGAGCGACCGCATGGGCGGGGCGTCGTACGCCGGACTCTTCCTGCGTCGGTTCGTCGGTCGCGTCTCGGACGAGAAGGACGCACCGCGCATCCCGTGGGTGCATCTCGACATCGCCGGATCCGGCGAGCACAACGGTGCGCCGTACGGCTTCACCGACAAGGGCCCCACGGGCGCCATGGTCCGATCGATCATCGCGTTCGCCGACGCATCCCACCAGGAGGCATGACCATGACAACGCACACCTTCGACATCGTCGTCCTGGGAGGCGGGAGCGGCGGATATGCGGCCGCCCTGCGTGCGAGCGAGCTCGGCAAGTCCGTCGCCCTCATCGAGAAGGACAAGGTCGGCGGCACCTGCCTGCACCGCGGCTGCATCCCCACGAAGGCGCTGTTGCATGCCGCTGAGGTCGCGGAGCACGTGCGCGACGCCGCTCACGTCGGCATCTCCGCGACGCTGGAGGGTATCGATCCCGCGGGCGTCCGCGCCTACCGCGAGGGCATCGTCGCGAAGAAGTACAAGGGTCTCGAAGGACTCGTGAAGGCACGTGGCATCACCACCGTCGCCGGACTGGGCCGCCTCAACGCCGATCGCTCGGTCGGCGTGGGCGACGACGTCTACGTGGGCACCGACGTGGTCCTCGCCACCGGCTCCTACAGCCGCACGCTGCCGGGCCTCCAGATCGGCGGGCGCATCCTGACGAGCGAGCAGGCGCTGGCCCTCGATGTGATCCCCGAGCGCGTGCTGATCCTCGGCGGCGGCGTCATCGGCGTCGAGTTCGCGAGCGTGTGGCGCTCGTTCGGCACCGAGGTCACGATCATCGAGGCTCTGCCGCACCTCGTCCCCAACGAGGACATCGCCATGAGCAAGGGCCTGGAGCGTGCCTTCCGCCGCCGCGGCATCCAGTATTCGCTCGGCACCCGCTTCCAGACCGCCACCCAGGACGAGGGCTCGGTCACCGTCACCCTCGAAGACGGCAAGGAGTTCTCGGCCGACTACCTCCTCGTCGCGGTCGGTCGCGGTCCGGTGACCGCCGACCTCGGTTTCGAAGAGGCGGGAGTCGCCCTTGATCGAGGGTTCGTCACGGTCGACGCGGATCTGCGCACCGGTGTTCCCGGCGTGTGGGCAGTCGGCGACATCACTCCTGGGCTTCAGTTGGCGCATCGCGGCTTCCAGCAGGGAATCGCCGTCGCGGAGCGGATCGCGGGGCTCTCGCCTGCGAACGTCCCCGACGTGCAGATCCCGAAGGTGACGTACTCCAGTCCCGAGGTCGCCTCCGTCGGCGTGACCGAGGAAGCCGCCGTCGCGGAACACGGCGCGGACGCCGTCGTCGCCTACGAATACAACCTCGCCGGCAACGGCAAGAGCGAGATCATCGGCACGAGTGGGCTCGTCAAGGTCGTGCGGCTGAAGGACGGGCCGGTCGTGGGCGTCCATCTGCTGGGCGACCGCGTGGGCGAGCTCATCACGGAGGGCCAGTTGGCCGTCGCCTGGGAAGCGCATCCGGAGGACATCGCACCCCTGATCCACGCGCACCCCACGCAGAGCGAAGCGCTCGGCGAAGCCTTCCTCGCTCTCGCCGGAAAGCCCCTCCACACCCTCTGAACACCAACCGGTGCGCAGTTCACTAAGCTAGTCACGCGTCATTTAACTTCTTGAAGGAGACTCAGTCATGAGCACATCCGTCGTCCTCCCCCCTCTCGGCGAGAGCGTCACAGAGGGTACGGTCACCCGCTGGCTCAAGCAGGTGGGAGACACCGTCCAGGCGGATGAGGGCCTGCTCGAGATCTCGACCGACAAGGTCGACACCGAGATCCCCTCCCCCGTGACCGGTGTGATCGAGGAGATCCTGGTCGCCGAGGACGAGACCGTCGAGGTCGGTGCGCTGCTCGCGCGCATCGGCGACGGCAGCGCTGCAGCACCCGCTGCTGACGCTCCCGC
>NZ_DALZXX010000003.1:0-76655 GCF_031988965.1 Microbacterium sp. | reverse complement strand
CATCGTGTCGATGCGCACGCGGTCGCCGACCGCGCCCGTCACACCGCGCACCTCGACGCCGAGTCCACGCACCGCCTGCACGACGCCGGTGTGCTCGGGTCGCGCGGCGGCGAGAGCGCTCGACCAGGTGCTCGTCGTCATCGGAGGATCTCCTCGCCCTGGTCGGTTTCACCCTCGAGGGCCGCATGCACGCGCCGCAGTGCCTCGCGGATGCGGGTGTCGACCGCGCCGTCTTCGATCTCGATGAGCGCCCCACCGGCATCCACCGACGATGATCCGATCACCTCGACGCCGGAGACGAGCTCGCTGAGATCGTCGTCGTCGTGAACGGTCCGGGCATCCTGCTCACTCAGGACGACCCGCGTCCAGCGCTCCGCGGCAACCTCGGCGACGGCCCTGCGCACGGCGTGCGCGGCGGCACGCGCAGGATCCGACAGCTCCGTGCCGATGATCATCGTCGCGAGCTCGAGCGCGAGCCTCTCGAGCTCCTCGGCATCGACTGCTCGCATCGCATCGGCGCGGGTGTCGAGTGCCGCACGGGCCGTGTCGAGGGCCTGCAACGCCGACCCCCGCTGATGCAGGTAGGTCTCGGCGAGTTCACGCTGACGATGCTCCGCGATGTCGGCCTGCTGCATCGCCTCGGCACGCGCACGCCGGAGGCCCTCCGCATAGCCGTCGGCGTAGCCGCGCGCCCGCGCCTGCTCGGTCTCCCCACGGAGGTCGATCGGAGGCTCGCCCACACGCGGCACCACCAGCGGTGTGAAGGCGGAATCGAGCACGGTGGGCACCCCGGGAGTCGAAGGTCTGGCCTGTCCGTGGCCCGAAGGGCGAGCGATCCGTGCTCCCCCGGCACTATCGCGACACTGCGGCGATGGCGTAACCATCCCCGCGTCCCGCCGCGGCACTGGGATCACTCGATGAGCTCGTCCTCGTCCTCACGGGAGATCGTGATCTCCTCGGACGCCTCGAGCTCGCGGATGATCCGCACGATCTCCGAGCGCGCCTCGTCGACCTGACGCATGCGAACCGGGCCGAGCACCCGGGTCTCCTCCGTCAGGTTCTCCTGGTTGCGCTCTGTCATGTTGGTGCGCACCTTCTCGACGATCTGCTCATCGGCGCCCTTCATGGCGAGCGCGAGCATCCGCAGATCGATGCCGCGCAGAACACGCTGCGCGTCGCGATCTTCGAGACGCGCGAAGTCGGCGAACGTCACCATGCGGCTCCGGATGTCCTCCGCGAGTGCCAGGTCGCGCCCCTCGAGAGAGGCCAGGAGCGACTTCTCGAGTGCGGTGTCCGAGCGATTGATGATCTCGACGAGCGGCTGCACTCCCCCGATCGACTCGTGGTTGTCGCGCATCGCGAACACCCCGGTGCGCGAGCGCAGCGAGTCGGCGACGATCGAGATCGCCTCCTGCGTCGCGGTGCCCATCGTCGCGATGGCCTGGGCGACGTCGGTGCGCAGCGGATCCTGCAGCGCGGCGAGCACCGCTGCGGCGCGGTCTGCGCGCAGGTTCGCCAGCACGACGGCGACGGTCGTCGGCAGCTCTCCCTCGAGGATCGTGGCCAGCTGCGCGGGATCCGCGGCGTTGAGGAAGTCGAACGACACCGAGCCCTGCGACATCACCCGCCCGACCATTCCGACCGCCTTCTCACGCCCGAAGGCGGTCTCGAGAAGTCCGGTCGCGAGTTCCTGCCCACCGCGCGACGGCACCGAGCCACCGGTCGCGATGCGGCGGAACTCTCCGAGCGCGCGGGCGGTGGACGCCACGTCGACACCACCGAGCTGCGTGAGCTCGGCGGCCAGCATCTCGGAGCGCTCCTCACCGAGATGACGCAGCACCTCGGCTCCTGCAGCGCGATCCATGTTCATCAGCACGATGGCGGCCTTGCGCAGACCGCTCATCTCCTGTGCGGGCGCCTCGGGCGACGATGCGGTCGATGCCGAGGACACCTCGACCGTGTCGGCCTGCGCGTCGAGCAGCTCGGTCAGCGCGCTCATACCCTCGCCTCGTCCATCAGGCTCGCGAGAGCGCCGGCGATCGCTTCGGGCTCGCGCTTCGCCAGGTCGTCGATCTCGCGGCGACGGCGCTCGACGAGCATCTGGTCGGGCTCGCGCTCCTCATCGAGGTCGACGTCTGCCGACGACAGCGGGCGTGTCGGAGCAGGCAGCGGGATCGCATCCCCGTCCTTCAGCCCCCTCAGCGACTTCAGCTTCTGCTCTTCGCTCTCGGTCACCGTCGCGAAGTACTCGATCGGACCTTCGTCGGTGTACATCACCCGTCGCTTCAGCTTCCTCCGAACGGCGAGGAACACCACGAGGATGATCACCGCGAGAAGGATCGATCCGCCGATGATCGCCGACCGCAGCAGCTCCTGCTGCATCTGAGCCGCCTGCTCGGCCTCGGCGGCCTGCAAGGCGGTCTGAGCCGCCGTCGCGCCCGTCTCGCTGAACTCGACGAACTCGACGGCGATCGCGTCGCCCCGCTCCAGATCGATCCCGGCCGCCGAGGCGACGAGAGTCTCGACCTGGGCGGCGGTGACCCCGGTGACCGCTCCGCGGTTGAGAGCGATGCTCACGGTCTGCCGGGTGACCTCTCCCGCCGGCGTGACGGTCTTCTCGGTCGACTTGTTCACGGCGTTGTCGCGCGAGGTCTCCTCGAACTCGTAGGCACCGTCACCTGCGGCGCCGTTGGGCACGGCGATGTTGTCGGGACCGAGAACGCCGGTGCCTCCGGCCTGACCGCCGGTGTAGGTCTCCGTCTTGGTCTGCTCCGACGCGCTGAGCGCGCCCTCGGGAGCCGAGTAGGTCTCATCCATGCGCTCGGACGTCGAGTTCGCGACGTCGGCCGAGACCGTCACGGTCGCGTTGCCGGGACCGACGATGGTCTCGAGCATGGAGCTCACGGATGCCGCGACCTTCGCCTCGTGCTCGGTCGCCTGCTTCGACGAAGTGCCGGTGAGCCCCGCACCCACGGCGGAGAGCACGGCGCCGTTCTGATCCGTGACGGCCACATCCTCCGGGGTCATGCCCGGCACCGCGGCGCTCGTGAGATGCACGATCGCCGCGATCTTCTCGTCGCCGAGCGTCGAGCCGTTGCGGGTCTTGACGAAGACGGATGCCGTCGGGCTCTGCCGCTCCGACACGAAGACGCTCTCCTCGGGAATGGCCAGCTGCACGGATGCCGCGGTGATGCCGTCCATCGAACCGATCGTGCTCGCGAGCTCCCCCTCGATGGCGCGCTTGTAGGTCACGGACTGCTGGAACTCGCTCGCGGTCACGCCCATCTTGTCGAGCAGCGTGTATCCCTCGCTCGAGTCGCCGGGCAGACCTGCGGATGCCGCGGCGAGTCGCTGGGCGTAGACCTGATCGTCCGGGACCAGGATCGTCGCGCCGCCCTCGGCGAGCTCGTACGAGACGCCGGCGGTCTTCAGCTGGTCGACCACGGCGGAGGCGTCTCCGGCGCTGAGCCCGGTGAAGAGCGGACTCATCTGCGGTCGCGCGAGCCACGATCCGAGTGCGATGGCGCCCATGACGAGCAGTGCCACCCCGATGATCGCGATCGTCCGCTGGGCGAGGGAGAAGCCTGAGACGACCTGCTTGGCGCGGTCGAAGTACCCCGTGAGCATTTTCGGCATGGCTTAGGCCTGCATCCTCATGATCTCGTTGAAGGCGGACACGCTGCGGTCGCGCACGGCGACGACCAGGTCGAGTGTCACGGAGGCGCGCGAGGACGCGATCATCGCCTGATGGATGTCCTGCAGATCGCCGGTGACCGCCTGCACGGCGAGTTCGTTCGACGACGCCTGCAACTGCTGGAGGTTCTCGACGGCTCCGGTCATCGAGCTGGCGAACGCGCCGCCACCGGTCGTCGCCGGCGCGTCGACATCGCCCTCGAAGCTCAATGCGGAGAGCGGGCTGACTCCTGCGGCCGAGATCCCCTCGATGGGAGTGCTCATCAGTTGCGTCCGATCTGCAGCGCTGCCTCGTAGGTCGTCTTGGCGCGGTCGACGACGGCGGCGTTCGCCTCATAACCGCGCTGCGCGACGATGAGCATGCTCATCTGGTCGCCGAGTTCGATGTTCGGATACTGCACGTACCCCTCGGCATCGGCGTAGGGGTGTTCGGGGTCGTGGACGCGCTTCGCCTCCGCCTCGGATTCGACGACCCCGGCGACGTACACACCCGGGCTGTCGGTGCCGGCCTGCACGGTGACGAGCTTCTCGCGGAAGGCCTCCTCGCCCGCAGGCGTGGCCGTGTTCACGTTGGCGATGTTGTCGCTGAGGGCATCGAGCCACTTGCGGTGCGCGGTGAGACCGGAGCCGGCGATGCCGATGGCGTCGAAGGTCATGCGGAGGCCTGGCCGATCGCCTTGGTGATCGATGCGGACTGCCCGCCGATCGCCTGGCTCGCGAACTGGAACCGCAGCACCGTGTCGATGTTCGACAGCGTCTCGGTGTCGAGGTTCACGTTGTTGCCGTTGATCCGCGTCGGCTCGAGCGACCGTTCGACCGTGGGGGTGACGGAGCCCGAACCCGATGAGACGGCGGAGCGGAGTTCGTCTTCGAACTGCACCCGCTTGGCCTGATAACCGGGGGTGTTGACGTTGGCGATGTTCTCGGCGATCGAGCGCTGGCGCAGGGCCAATCCGTCGAGCGCGCTGATCAGCGCGGAAGAGGTAACCGATTCGAGCACGGGGGCACTCCGGACGTTGGTGGAGAAGCCGATCCCTGGCCAATCGTCGAGCTATCCGTGCTCAGGTGGGACTATCGCGACAGAGTGTGCGCGGCGTAACCGCGTCGGCTCACCCTTCGACGTCGAGGTAGGCGGGAGTGTCGCCGGGGCTCGTGGTCGGCACGCGACGCAGCGCGGCGATCTCGCGCGCGACGTGGGCACGCGACGCGACGAGGCCGCCGATCATCAGCTGCTGGCGCGCGAGCACGGCCTCGGCTCGTTCACGAAGGGGCTCGGGGATGGGGCCGGCCGGCCTGTCGAACTCCGTCGGCTCCAGCTGCTCGGCGGCGTCGAGGGCACGCTCGAACTGGTCGAGCACTGCCAGCCATGCCGTGAGGTTGTCGGGCACGGGCGGTCAGGCCGATGCCGAGGCGATGCCGTGCGCAGAGCCGGTCATCGAGGCGGCGGCTTCGTGCCAGGCGTCGCGGAGCGGTGCGATGATGTCGCGGCATTCCGCGGTGATCGCCGCGTCACGATCGATGTTGGCGGTGATGAGGCGACCGGTCAGGTACGTGTAGACGCCGCGCAGGTCATCCGATCCGTCCCAGACATCGGTGAGCGAGCCGCTCAGCTCGGCGACGATCCACTGCGCATGCGTGAGGTGGGTGCCGGCGGCGATCCAGTCGCCCGCGTCCTGCGCGACGCGCGCGCGGTCGACGTCGACCAGCAGGCGGTCGTACAGCAGGATCAGCAGACGCTCGGGCGAGGCGGATGCGACCTGCTGCTCGAGATACTGCTGCTTGGCACGGTCGAGCGAGGTGATGGGCATGATTTTCGACTCCAATGCGGATGCGAGATCGGGGCGTCCGGTCAGGACGACGAGCTGGGGGTCATCGCGGCGAGCTGGCCCGTGAGCCAGGTGGACTGCGACTGCAGCTTCGAGAGCTGCACCTCGAGCTGCGCGTACGTGCGCTCGAGCGTCGCCTGGCGCTGCTCGAGCCGGATGTCCCACCGCTCGACCTGCGTCTTGAGGGTCTTGACCTCGGACTCCTGCCCGGTGATCCGGGCGGTCAGCAGCCCGTCGTACTTGTCGGAGTACTGCGTGGCGACGCCTTCGAGTCTGCTCGCCACCCCCGAGAAGAGCTCCTGGGTCGCTTCGGGGTCATCGGCGACAGCCGCCGCGAACTTCTCGGCGTCGAACGAGAGCACTCCCTTGTCACTGATGGTGATCCCGATCGTCGACGGCGAGATTCCGTCCACCGGATGCTGCACCGCGTTCGCGAGCGCCGTGCGGAGGTTGCGGACGGTGCTGTCGCCGGTGAAGACACCGAGGGTGGTCGACTCTCCCACATCGCCGACCGTCGCCTTCGAGCCGTTGTCGATCCGGGTCAGCAGCGACGCGATCTCCTTGATGAAGGCCTCGGCGGTGGACGTCTGCTTCTTCTCGTCGCGGGTGACCGTCACCATGACGGGGTCTGCGCTCGGCTTCGACACCGTGACGTCGATGCCTTCGCCCACGCTGATGGTGTTGCTCGCACTCGTCAGCGTCTGCTCTGCCGCGGTGCCCGCGAAGAGGCGCACTCGAGCGTCCGCACCCTGGGTGAGGAGGGCGGCACCGGACTCGGCCCCCATGTCGACGGACGTGCCCGCGGTGACGTCAGCCGCGGATCCGCGGTGGATGGCGAACTCGCCGGCTTCGCCCGTCTCGATGGATGTCAGCTGGATGCGCGAGAGGGGCTTGCCGTCGGCATCCGTCCCGGCGGGAACCACCGTCGCCATGACGCCGGCCTTGGCATTGTTGATCGCCTTCGCGAGGTCCTGAGGCCCGGTCCCGGTCGGCGTGATCTCGACGGGCTCGCCATCGGTTCCCACCACGGTGAAGGTGCCGCCCCAGGCCGACGATCCGGCTGCGGCGGTCACGACGGAGTGCGCGGTGGCGACGGCATCGACGACGATGCCGGTCGAGAACGCGCTGGCAGTGGATCCTGCCGTCACCGTCACGCTCTCCGACGAGGACGACGCGGTGAACGAGGCGAGTGAGGTCGGTGTCGCCGCGGTCTTGGCCTTGGTGACGAGGTCCTGCAGCGTCGTGTTGAGCGACTGCAGGTTCGTGATGATCGTGTTGCGGTCGGCGATCTTGTTGGTGATCAGCGTCTTCGGGATCGCCGACACGTCCATCAGCGCCTTGATGAGCTCTTCCGTCTTGAGCCCTGATACGAGTCCGTCGAGTTTCATCCCGGTCGTCTTCCGTGCGATGCGGTCAAGGTGTCCTACAGGAAGGCGCCCGGGCGGAGGTGAATCCGCCCGGGCGCCTGGTGCGCCTCAGGCGCAGCGACTCAACGGAGCAGCTGCAGGACGCCCTGGCCCGACTGGTTCGCCTGCGCGAGCATGGCGGTACCGGCCTGAGCCAGGATGTTCGAGGCGGTGTACTTGACCATCTCGGCAGCCATGTCGGTGTCGGCGATGCGGCTCTTGGCTGCACCCAGGTTCTCCGCCGAGACCTGCAGCGAGTTGATCGTCGACTCGAAGCGGTTCTGCGCCGCACCGAGGTCCGCACGCTGCGACGAGATCGCGGTGATCGCGGTGTCGATCGCGGTGACGGCCGCGGCCGCTTCCGTGGCCGAGTCGAACGAGAACGCCGCAGTGACAGCGTGCGTGGACGCGGCACCGGCAGCACCGTAGGTGATGTCGGTGATCGAGGCCAGAGCGGCCTTGAGGTCACCGCGGTCGACCGCGATCTGCGACGACGAGTCTCCGTTGGCTCCGACCTGGAAGCTCAGAGCGGCGCCTCCCTTGAGCAGGTCGATGCCGTTGAAGTTCGTCGAGTCGGCGATGCGGAGCAGTTCGTCGGTCAGCTGGGTGACCTCGGTCGTGATCGCGGCGCGCGAGTCGGCGTTGTTCGAGTCGTTACCGGCCTGCACCGCCAGGTCACGCACACGCTGCAGGATCGAGTGCACCTCGGTGAGCGCGCCTTCCGCGGTCTGGATGACCGAGATGCCGTCCTGAGCGTTGCGGGCTGCGACGTTCAGGCCGTTGACCTGCGAGCGCAGGCCCTCGGAGATGGCGAGGCCGGCGGCGTCATCGGCAGCGCGGTTGATGCGCAGACCACTCGAGAGCTTCTCGAGCGACTTCGAGACGTCGTTCTGGTTGACGGACAGGTTGCGGTACGCGTTGAGCGCGCCGACGTTGGTTGCGATCTGAAGACCCATGTTTATCCTCCGTGGTGATGGGACTGAATGCCGGCCCATCCGTGGGCCTGCACTCTCCACATTCGCGACGTGCGGATCGCCCGTAACCGCGGGCGGGGAGAATTCTCAGACGGTGGCGAGCACGCGCGCGACAGGGGCGTGCTCCGCCGGGGTGGCGGCGCCGAACAGCGTTTCGAAGAAGTCCGATCGGGCCTTCGTCGAACGGTCTCCGGTCGTGCCGTCCTCCCACGCCTGCATGGCCTCGCGCATCAGCGTCAGTCCCTTCGAGCGCAGCTTCGACACGTAGGCATGACTGACCGCGAGCTCCTCCGCGATGTCCTTCACCATGCGATCGTCGAGGTAGATGCCGCGCACCACCTGGCGCATAGCCTCGGGAAGCGCGTCGATGACCCGCGCGAGCATCGTGCGCAGTTCCGACTGTTCGACAGCGTGCTCGGGCAGGATCACACTGTCGGTGAGGTCCGCCGCCTGACGCCCGGTCTCCACGTCGAAATGCTCCTCGAAGCTGGTCGCCGTGCGCACCATCTCGTCGAGCTTCTGCATCTCCACGACCGCATCGATGTCGAGACCGGACTCCCGCGCCAGCTCAGCGGTCGTCGCGATGCGGCCCGTCCGCGCGAGCACGGCTTCGGCTGCGACACGGAGGCGCTCGATCTTGTCTCGGCTGCGTTCTCCCGCGGGGTCTGCACGACGCATCTCCGAGAGCATCGCCCAGTTGATCTGGCTGCTCGCGAACGCGCCGAACGGAATGCCGCGAGAGGCGTCGTACGACATCGCGGCTCGGGCGAGTCCCATCCGCGCCGCCGAGAGCAGATCGTCGAGATCGACGTGCGTCGCCGAGCGCGCCTTCTCGACCGCCAGGAAGGTGGCGAGCGGCATGTTCTCGCGTGCGAGCTGTTCCGGTGTCGGAGCGACAGCCTGACCCGAATCGGAATCAGCGAAAACATCAGAATGACGCGGCAATGTGACTCCGTGGCTTGTTCAACTGGTTTATCAGGAACATAGCAGGATTTACGCATATACAAGTAGAAAATTTAGACTGTTTGTCGCGCCGATGGCGCACCACATGACTGCACCGGCAGGCGGTCCTCGTCAGATTCACCTCTCGTGCGCGGCGTCCTCTGCTCACTAGACTCGACGCGTCACCGCACAGGACGATCATCGACGGTATCCGGCGGACGGCGGACTGTGCAGGGCGGACCGACGAAAGAGGACGACGATGGCTGTGATCTCCCGCGGGTTCGGCGCTCGCCGCCGAGAGTCCGACGAGCGGCTTCCGCCGGGACAGTACCTCACCGAGGACTTTCCCGTCCTCTCCGCCGGCCCCACGCCTCGGGTCACGACCGATACCTGGGAGTTCGCGGTGGTCGGGCTCGACGGGATCCGGCGGACGTGGTCGTGGGAGGCGCTGCATGCGCTCCCGGTCGACACGATCACCACCGACATCCACTGCGTGACTCGCTGGTCCAAGCTCGGCACACAGTGGCGCGGCGTCTCGCTGGACCATCTGCTCGCGGATGCCGGTGACGGCGACTTCACCCGCGTCTTCTCGTACGGCGGATACACGACCAACGTCCCGCGCGCCGATCTGACGAACGGCAGGGCATGGATCGCTTTCGAGTTCGAGGGCGAGCCGCTCGGAGCCGAGCACGGCGGGCCCGCGCGTCTTCTCGTTCCGCATCTGTACTTCTGGAAGTCGGCCAAATGGGTCCATGGCCTCGACCTTCTCGAGAACGACGAACCGGGGTTCTGGGAGCAGAACGGCTACAACATGTACGGCGATCCGTGGAAAGAGGAGCGGTACTGGTGACGACCGCGTCACCGTGGCTGGTCGCCCGTGTCGCTGAGGTACGACAGGCCACGGCCCACGGTCGAGTGCTTCGTCTCGCCGTCGACGGGTGGCCCGGGAACCTCGCGGGACAGCACGTCGACGTGCGCCTCACGGCTGAGGACGGCTATCAGGCCGTGCGCTCCTATTCGCTGGCGTCATCCGGCGACGCACCCCTGCTCGAACTCGCCGTCGACGAGGTGCCGGACGGCGAGGTCTCCCCGTACCTCGTCGAAGATGTGCGTCCGGGCGACGAGCTCGAGGTCCGCGGACCCATCGGCGCGTATTTCGTGTGGACACCCGAACGGCAGGAGTCGGTTCAGCTCATCGCCGGCGGGTCCGGCGTCGTACCGCTGCTCGCGATGGCGCGCGTGCACGCTCTGGCCGCGAGCGGGGCGCCGATGCGGATGCTGTACTCCGTGCGCACCCCGGACGACGCGTTCTACACCGACGAGCTGAACGCACTCTCCGGCGAGACCTTCGCTCTCCACTGGGCGTACACGCGCTCGTCCCCCGCCGGCACCGCCCGCCCCGCCGGCAGGGTCGACGCAGCGACGATCGCGGCATCCACGATCCCCGCCTCGGAGAACCCGTCGGTCTACGTGTGCGGACCGACAGGCTTCGTCGAAGCGGTCGCCGACCTGCTCGTCACGGCAGGTCACTCCCCCGATCGAATCCGTACCGAGCGCTTCGGAGGTGCCTGATGCGCGCACATCACCCCGGCCATCACGAACGCGTCGACGGAAACGCCGCAGGAGGGATCCTGCTCGACATCTTCGGTCGGGACATGACGGGCGCGCGAGCGGCGTGTGCGCACTGCGAGCACGAGGGCCCGCTGGCGAATGCCGTCGCCGAGGTGGACGACGCCGGCATGATCCTCCTCTGCCGGGGATGCGGTCATACGCTGCTGACCGCCGTGCGCTCCGACGGCGTTCAGACACTCATCATCGGCGGGCTCCGTCGCCTGCGGTGGCCGCTGTAGAGCCATGCGACGCGACTGACCCTCACTCCTGATCCGTGGTCTGCGATGATCGGGACATGGGCAAGCGACCTCGAGGCACCTGGCGACGGCAGGCATCCCGCGATGCCCAGATCGTCGACAGGCTCGATTCGACCCCCGTCGTGATCGAGGGCGATGCCCACGATCTCGTGAACGATCTGCGGGAGAGCGCACGTGACGACGGCGTGCTGCTGCAGACCTTCGCGACCGCGACGGAGCCCGCGCAGGTCGTCATCCTCGCGATCGAGGGCGACGGCCGTTCGTCGCTGCTGAAGATCAACACGCTGCTCCGGTCGGCCTCTGGGGCGGTGGCCGCGGATGCTCTGCGGATCGCCGTCATCCGCAGTGGTCGAGCACGGATCGCACCCGCGAAGCTGCAACGACTCCTCGCCTCCGAGATCCTCTTCCAGATCTCCGTGGCGGTGTCGCCGATCTCGGCCGGCACCCGCGATCGCTCTCTGCGACAGCGCCTCGTCCTCGGCTCTCTCGATGCCGCAGGGTTCACCGTGCTCCGCGTGGGCTGATCCTCCACGATCAGAACTGCGGCGAGCTGCCCGGAGTCAACCGTGCGCGAGCACCTGCAGACCGATCACGGCCAGCGCCAGCACGGCTTCCCCACCCAGTACGAGAAGTCGCACCTGCCACGACAGACTGATCCTGCGCACCGCGAGGAAGCCGATGCCGACCAGCGCGGCGACCAGGGCGACGGCCGCCCATCGCAGTGCCGACTCGACACTCCACCATTCCCATGCGGACGTGGCGAGCAGGATGAACGGCAGCGCCACGGCACCGAGCGCACCGAACGTCGTGACGACGGCATGGCGGAACTCGGCGGCGGTCATGAACCGTTCATGCACGACCAGGTGAGAGATCAGATCGGCGGTGAAGACGGCGAGCAGGGTACCGAACACGGTCACCGCCAGGGTCCGCAGCGCCTCGCCCGCCTCGACCTGGCCGTGGGTCGCGAGGGCGAGCACCACAGCAAGCGCGGCGAAGGTGAGATAGATCCGCTCTTTCAGCCGATCGGCTCGTTCATGCCGGTCCGGTGCCGTCCTGGTTCTCACTCGCATCTCCTCATATCCCGATCCGACGCCGCATCCACGACTCCGACTCACGGTACGCGGTCAAGGCCTGACAGCGCGGTTCGTTCTGCGGGATGCTGTACTTGTGAAGTCTCCCAGCACTGACGCTGCACCGCGCATCGACGGCGTTCCAGCCGTCGAGTGGATCGCCGCGCATCGCCATGTCCTCGTCGATGCCGCGATGGCCGAGCTCCGCATCGATGCGGTCGGCGATGATGCCGAACGTGCAGCGCAACTCCGATGGATCCTCGATTACAACGTCGCGCTCTTCACCCGCGTGTTCGGCGGGGTGGCGTCTCTCGACGAGTCGTCCGCATCAGAGCTCGTCGCATCTGCCGCGCTTCGAGCTGCCGAGGGATTCGCGGTCGAGAACCTCCTCGAGACCTACGTCGGCGGGACCGCGGCGATCTGGCGGCACCTTGCGGCTCACGTGCGCCCCGAGGAACTGGCCGATCTCATCGCATTGACCGGATCGCTCTTCGAGTATCTGCAAGGAGTCATGGCCCTGGTCGTACGAGGCTACGACCGCGAAGCCTCGCGCGTACGACTCGGAGAGAGGGACGCCCGCTACGCGCTGTACTCCGCGCTTCTCGCCGGCGCCGACCTCGACCAGGCGTCCGCACGGTCGGGGCTTCCCGTCGCACACCGATACCTGGTTCTGACGATTCGCGTCGCCCCCGAGGACAGTACGGGGCGTGAGGCCGGCCATATCGCCTCGATGCGGCGAGGCAACGCGCTGCTTCGCACGCTCGACTCTCTGGCGCAGGGCGAGGTCCTCGCCGTCATCGGCGATGGGCGCAGCACCGCCCTGATCCCGCTCTCCGACAAGACGGACACCGACGAACACGAGCGAGTGCGAGAGGCGATCGACGGTCTCTCCGCAGAACTGGGACTCCCCGTCCATGCCGGCGCGTGCGTCGCCGTGGCATCCGGGGTGTCTCATGCGGCGTCCCAGGCGGAAGAGATCCTCGACCTCGTGCTCGCGATCGATCAGCCCGCCGGCGCATGGTTCCTCGAGGACGTACTCCTCCCCTACCAGCTGACACGCCCCAGCGCCGCGTTCGACGTGCTTCGCGACCGCCTGGGAGTGCTCGGCGAGCACCCCCATTGGCTTCGGACGCTGCAGACGTATGCGAAGCAGGGCTGGGACCGAACCGCAACAGCGCGTGCGCTGCACGTTCATCCGAACACCGTCGATTACCGACTGCGGAAGATGGCACAGGCGACGGGGCTGGATGCGGGCGATCCCGCGCAACGACCCCTGGTGCTCGCCGCGCTGCATGTGCGAAACACCGACGGCATCTGACGCGACTTTTGGAGATCTCACAACAGCTGGGCGCGAAGACACACCAGGCGTCGCTATCGGCGCACGGCTGAGGGGCGAAGACTCGAAGGATCGTCATCCTTCGTACAGCGTCGTCACCGAGGAGTCCCTGTGGCCGTCGAACCCACCGCCAACGTTCTCGAGAGCGCCACGCGCTCGCGCACCGGCATGATCCGCGTCGGAATCGCCATGATGCTCGGCACGGTCGCGTTCATCATGCCGTTCAGCGCCGGCAGCAGCATTCTGCTCCCCGCTCGGATCGCGCTGACGAACCCCGATGAGAAGGTCCAGCTCCTGGCGCTGATCACCGGCATCTCCGCCGTCGTCGCCCTGCTCGCGAACGTGATCTTCGGTACCCTCTCCGACCACACCCGCACCCGCTTCGGCGCTCGCAGCCCCTGGATCCTCGGCGGGGCCGTCGCCACCGCGCTCCTGCTCATTCCGGTATCGCTCGCCGAGGGCTTCGGCTGGCTGACCTTCTGGTGGTGCCTCGCCACCGCCGCCATCAATGCCACGGCGGCGTCCGTCGCGGCCATCCTCCCCGATCGCGTGCCCCATCACCGTCGAGCGACCATCGCCGCACTGATCGGCATCGGACTGCTCCTCGGCCACGCAGTGGGAGCCGTCGTGGGATCGATCTTCGCCGAGCGCACGACACTCGGCTTCCAGGTCGTGGGTGGACTCTTTGTCGTCCTCGCGGTCGCGACGGTGATAATCGCCCCGGATTTCTCGAACCTCGACTCGTCCCGCGTGCGGATCCGGATCGCCGAGGTCACCGCATCCTTCCGCTTCCCTCGGCACGCACCCGACTTCTACTGGGTTCTGTGGGGGCGGCTGGTGCTCGTGCTGGGCTACTTCATGGTCAACGGGTTCCAGCTGTACATCTTCACCGACTACGTCGGGATGACGGAGGCGGATGCTGCGGCAGCCGTGCGGCTGAACTCCATGATCTTCCTCGGTACCGCACTCATCGGCGCTGCGATCGCCGGCCCGTTCTCGGATCGACTGCGTCGCCGGAAGCTCCCCGTCATCCTCGCTTCCGTTCTGGCTGTGATCGCCGCGGCTGCGCCGATGCTCAGCTCCGACCACCAGGGCATGATCTGGTTCGCGATCATCGGCGGCGTGGCCTTCGGCTCGTACTATGCCGTCGATGCGGCGCTCACGAGCGAGGTGCTCCCCAGCGACGAATCGCGAGGACGCGATCTCGGCATCCTCAACATCGCCAACACCGGCGGTCAGGCACTCGCTCCTGCGGCGAGCGCTGCACTGGTCGCCGTGGGGTTCGGCTTCTTCCCCGTCTTCATCGGGGCGATGGCGTTCTGCGCGCTCGGTGCCCTGTGCATCGCCCCCATCAAATCCGTCCGCTGACCGAAAGGCGCACCCCATGACATTTCCCACCGAATCAGACGGATTCCTCACGACGCAACTGCTCGAGGACTGGCAGCGGAGCCTCGATGCGAGGGGGCTGCGTGCCACCGGGTCGCCCGCACATGCGGAGTACGTCGACGACCTCGTCGCCCGTCTGTCGGCCGCAGGGGTCGAGGATGTGCGCACCGAAGCGGTGCCGATGCGGCGGTGGACACCACGCGACTGGTCGCTGCGCGTCGACGGCGACGACGTGCCCGTGATCGCCCCCGTGTCCTACTCGGGTGCCACTCCCCGTGGGGGCGTCACGGCAGTACTGTCCGCGGAGCCCCGTGCCGGCACCATCGGTCTCGTCTCCGTGGCGCGGCCGCCGTACAGCGCAGGGCTGTTCGACTCCCTCGACTGGGGAGCTCCCGCGCTTCCCGAGCATCCTGAGGGCTATGACCCGTCGCTGCCGTACGAGAGGATCTGGCTCAGCCAGGACGAGATGCGCGTCCAGCTCGCGCGATTCGCGGCGGCGGGGGCGGTCGGGCTTGTGATCGCGGTCGACATGCCGGCCGCGGCACTCACCGACGCCTACCTCCTCTACGACGGAGTGCATCGCGGGCTGCCGAGCCTGTTCGTCGGACGCGATGAGGGCGACGCCCTCCGCGGTCTTCTCGGCGAGGAGGTCACGCTGACGCTCGACGCGACCGTCGATGAGGTCGAGACACACAACATCATCGGCCTCATCCCCGGTGCATCCGACGAGCTCGTCGCCGTGCAGTCGCACACCGACGGGACGAACGGTCTCGAAGACAACGGGCCCGAGGCGATCGTCGCCATGGCCGCCCACTTCTCGCAGGTCCCTCGTGAGGAACTCGATCGTGGCGTTCTCGTGCTCCTCACCACGGGGCACTTCGCGCTCGAGGAGGCGTGGGGAATGGAGGCTTTCCTCGCCGCCCACCGAGATGATCTCGTACCCCGCATCGCCGCCGCACTCTGCCTCGAACACCTCGGCGCCCGTTCGACGGACGACGACGAAGAGTACGAGTTCGGATGCTGCTTCGCCACCGCGCACCCTCCCGTGATCGACGCGATGCGCACCGCCCTGATCGCCGCCGGTGTCACCGAGGCGCGCGTCGTGCGTCCGTTCGTCGCCGACACCACCGGTCGTTCCCCCGACGGCAAGACGTGGCCGGGCGACGGCGGCCCGTTCTGGCACACCGCAGGACTCCCCTCGGCGAACTTCATCACCGGTCCGAACCATCTGCTGAACGTCGAACCGGTCGCCGACCTGATCGACGTGAAGGCGATGCGTCGACAGCTCGTCGCCTTCACCGGCGCCGTCCGTGAGCTGAGCCGTACCCCCTGGGACACGTTGCGAGCATGACCGAGGCCACCACCTGGGACTTCGGCGAGTCGGTCACGGGATACCACTGGGCCTCCACCTCACCTCGGGGAACCGTGCTGCTGCAGCACGGGTACGGCGAGTACGCCGAACGCTTCGTCGACAGGCACGACCGCTTAATCCCGACGCTTCTCGATCGGGGGTTCGATGTGTACGCCTTCGACCTCCCCGGTCACGGGTGGTCCTCGGGCCATCGGGGAACGGTCGATGTGGTGGCTGCCGCAGAGATCCACCGCGCAGCGAAGAACGCGCTGGCTGCTCGGGGGCCAGTACTGCTCTACGGGCACTCCCTCGGCGGGCTCATCACCGCCCACACACTGGTCGATGATCCCTCGGGCGTCTCCGGAGCCGTGCTCAGCAGCGCGGCTCTTCCGCTCGACACGGGATGGTGGCTTCGGAGCATCGCCCACGCGCTGTCCGCCATCGCGCCCACCGCCCCGGTGCCGCTGCGCCGAGCACCGACCTCGTCGCTGGCTCGCGATCCCGGGAATGCCGAGATCATCGCGGCAGACCCGCTGATGTATCGCGGCGGACTCACTAACCGCACGGCCCACACTGCACTGCGAACCGTGATGGATGTCTGGCGACTCGCGCCGCACTGCATGGCGCCTGCTCTGTTGCTCCACGGCACCGCGGATCAGTCCACTGACCCGAAAGGCAGCGAGCGCCTGGCTGCACAACTGACAGGACCGGATGTCGCGCTCGAGCTCGTACCCGACGGGCGACACGAGCTTCTCAACGACACCGATCGACGTCGCACACGTGATCTCGTCCTCTCGTGGCTCGAGCGCCATGACGGCCGGTCCATGGCCATCTGAACTCGATCAGTGCGGCGAGGAGCCGTCCCCGGGCGTGATCGCGTCGACGAGCCGCTGCTCCGCCGAGGCCAGGTGGTTCGCCAGAACGGCGGCCGCGAGTTCAGCATCGCCGGCGCCGAGCGCGTCGAGCATCTCTTCATGCTGGGCGGCGATGACGGCCGCATCCAGCAGTCTGCGGTCCTGCACCTGAGCCATGCAGAGCCGCACCTCGTCGAGCACGCTCCGGTACATCCGCGACGTGCGCGCGCTGCCGAGCGCGTCGATCAGCGCCGTGTGGAATCTCAGGTCGGGATCGACCGTGGCAGGGTCCGGCCCGGTCGGCATCGCGAGCAGTTGCGCGTTGGCGTCGACAGCCGCGTCGGGAACCGTTCGCGACCGGGCCAGCTCTCTCAGTGCCGCACTCTCGAGTCGGCTTCGCGTGCGGTACACGTCGCGCACCATCTCCGCATCAATCGGGATCACTCGCGCGCTCCGGTGGGCGGTGCGCACCAGCAGGCCCGCACCGACGAGCTGCTCGATCGCCGCCTTCGCCGTCGGCCGGGCGACGCCGTAGGCCGATGAGACGCGCGCCTCGGTCAGCGCGCTTCCCGAGGGGATCTCGCCGTTGAGGATCTCGTCGCGCAGCCGCAGGGCCACGGCTTCGACGACGCCCACGACTCCGAGGGGTCCTGCGAGACGTTCAGAGGTCATGGGATCAGGATAAGGGGCCATGGGTATCCGGTACTCTTGTCTGACAATCTGGCGAAGGAGCCCTATGTCCGCGACACTGCTCACCCCGCTCTCCCACGACCTGCTCGGAGCAGATACCGTCGTCGCCTCCCGCTCGATCGACAGGTTCGCGCGCGCGCACGATGCCTCGCACTACCTGCTGATCCCCGACGCCGTCCTCTCGCCGCAGGATGCCGCCGGCGTGGCGCGCGCCTTCTCGGCCGTCCGGGCCGCCGGACGCACGCTCACCTTCCGCTCCGGGGGAACGAGCCTCTCGGGCCAGGGGGTCTCCGGCGACATCCTCGTCGACACTCGGAGCGCCTTCCGCGACATCCGCGTGGAACACGAGGGCGCTCTCGTCCGAGTCGGGCCGGGGGCGACGGTGCGCCAGGTCAACACACGCCTCGCCCGGTACGGACGCAAACTCGGCCCAGACCCCGCGAGCGAGATCGCGTGCACGATCGGCGGGGGCATCGCCAACAACTCCAGCGGCATGGCGTGCGGCATCACCGAGAACTCCTACCGCACCGTCGACTCCCTGCTGCTGGTCCTCCCGAGCGGCACCGTCATCGACACCGGAGCACCCGACGCGCTCGACCGTCTCACCGCCGCTGAGCCCGCCATCGTGGCCGGGCTCCAGGAGCTGCGCACCCGGCTGCTCGCCTCGCCCGAGCACGCGGCGGTCGTGCGACAGCAGTTCTCGATGAAGAACACGATGGGCTACGGGCTCAACACCCTGCTCGACTTCGACGATCCCGTGAAGATCCTCGAGCACCTCGTCATCGGCTCCGAGGGCACGCTCGCGTTCGTGGCGGAGGCCCGATTCCGCACGGTCGAGGTGCGTCCCCACATCGCCACCGGCCTGCTCGTCTTCGAGACCCTCGCCGACGCGATGGCCGCGCTTCCCGAACTGGTGACGCACGGACTCGCCACCATTGAACTGATGGATGCTGCCTCCCTCCGTGTCGCGCAGGGGCTCGCCGATGTCCCTGCGGCCATCGCCGGCATCGCGGTCGAGGGGCACGCCGCCCTTCTGGTCGAGGTGCACGCCTCGGACCGCGTCGAACTGACGGCGGCCGCCGACTCTGTACTCGCGGCGTTCGCGCGGCTCCCGCTCGCCTCACCGCCCCGCCTCACCACCGACGCCACCGAGCGCGCGTCCCTGTGGCTGGGGCGCAAGGGCCTCTACACGGCGGTCGCCGGCGCCCGACCGAGCGGCACCACGGCACTGCTCGAGGACATCGTCGTCCCTGTCGACCGGCTGCTGGCCACCTGCGAACGACTCATCGAACTGTTCGCGGTCCACGACTACGACGGCTCCGTGATCTTCGGCCACGCGAAGGACGGCAACATCCACTTCCTGCTCAACGAGCGCTTCGACGACGAGAACAGCCTGTCTCGGTACCGGCGGTTCACCGCCGATCTCGTCGACCTCGTGCTGAGCCATGGCGGATCCCTGAAAGCCGAACACGGAACCGGCCGGATCATGGCGCCGTTCGTGCGCACTCAGTACGGGGACTTCCTCACCGACATGATGTGGGAGATCAAACGCCTCCTCGATCCTGCCGGCATCCTCAACCCCGGCGTCGTGCTGTCGGATGACCCCGAGTCGTATCTGCACGATCTCAAGCGCGTGCCGACGGTCGAGAGCGAGGTCGATCGCTGCGTCGAATGCGGGTATTGCGAACCGACCTGCCCGAGTAAGAGCATCACGCTCACGCCGAGGCAGCGGATCGTGCTGCGGCGCGACATGGCCTGGGCTGAGGAGAAGGGCGACATCGAGCTCGCGCGCGAGCTGCGCGCCGACTACGACTACGAGGGTGTGCAGACCTGCGCCGTCGACGGGATGTGCGGTGTCGCGTGCCCTGTCGACATCAACACCGGCGATCTGGTGCGCCGCCTGCGCGCCGAGGAGTCGTCGACACTCGAGGACGGCCTGTGGGATGTCGCGTCCAAGAACTGGGGAACGATCACCCGCGTCGGCGGCGTCGCGCTGACGGTCGCCGACGCCATGCCCGCACCACTCGTCACCGGCGTCACAGCACTCGGCCGCGCCGTGCTCGGCTCCGACACCGTGCCGCTCTACGACAGGGGCCTCCCCCGCGGCGGGTCCAGGCCGCCGAAGCCGACGACCCGCCCCGATGCAGAGGTCGTCTTCTTCGGCGCGTGCATCGGCACCATGTTCGGGGCCGAGGGCGGTGGCGAAGGGTCACGGAACGCCCTGCGCGCCCTGCTCGACCGCGCCGACATTCCGGCCGCGATCCCCGATGACACGGGCGGCCTGTGCTGCGGCACCCCGTGGAAGTCCAAAGGTCATCTGTCCGGATACGAGCGGATGACGGACAGGGTGCTCACCTCACTCTGGGAGGCGAGCAGGCAGGGCGAGATCCCCGTGGTCTGCGACGCCGCCTCCTGCACCGAGGGCCTGCACACCATGCTCGCGAAGGCTGCAGCGGCGCATCCGGAGTACTCGAGTCTCGTGATCGAGGACGCCACGACCTACGTCGCCCGAGAGGTGCTCCCCCGACTGACGGTCGCGACCAAGCTCCACAGTGTCGCGGTGCACCCCACCTGCTCGACCACGGCGCTCGGGGCCACCGGCGCTCTCGCGGCGCTCGCCGCGGCGGTCGCCGACGACGTGTACATCCCCGACGACTGGGGATGCTGCGCCTTCGCCGGCGACCGAGGGATGCTGCACCCCGAGCTCACCGCCAGCGCCACCGAAGCCGAGACCGCGGAGCTGACCGCAGCGGACGCCGCCCGCGACGGATTCGATGCCTTCGTGTCGGCGAACCGGACGTGCGAGATCGGCATGACACGGGCGACAGGCAAGCCGTACCGCCATGTCGTCGAGATCCTGGAGGAGCTGACCCGACCGCAGGCGTGAACCCACGAGACGGGCGCGGGACTTGACGGTGTGGGCCCTGCCGGGATCGAACCGACGACATCCACGGTGTAAACGTGGCGCTCTACCAGCTGAGCTAAAGGCCCTGGTTCACCCAGTGTATCGGTGTCGCAGTGCGCGAGCATGTCGTGGAAGGGGGATAGGCTGAGGGCGGCACGCGCTGTGCACAGCCGACAAGGCTGCCCGCGTCGCTTCCCGTTTCATTGGCATGACCTGCCAGCTTGACGAAAGGCTCCCCCGTGACTGTGCACGACCAGGATCCGTATTCCCAGGGCCCGCTCGACAGCGATCCGGATGAGACGGGCGAGTGGCAGCAGTCGCTCGACGAGCTCGTCGAGGCGAAGGGCCACGGTCGTGGCCGCGAGATCATGCTCAGCCTGCTCAAGCGCTCGAAGGAGCTGCACCTGGGCGTGCCGATGGTCCCGACCACCGACTACATCAACACGATCGCCGCCGAGAACGAGCCCGAGTTCCCCGGCGACGAAGAGATCGAGCGCCGCTACCGCGCCTGGATCCGCTGGAACGCGGCCATCACGGTGCACCGCGCGCAGCGCCCCGGCATCGGCGTCGGCGGACACATCTCGACCTACGCGTCGTCGGCCGCTCTGTACGAGGTCGGCTTCAACCACTTCTTCAAGGGTGCCGACAACCCCGGCGGCGCAGACCAGATCTTCATCCAGGGCCACGCTTCCCCCGGAACCTACGCGCGTTCCTTCCTCGAAGGGCGCCTGAGCGAAGACCAGCTCGACGGCTTCCGTCAGGAGAAGTCGCACGCGCCGCACGGCATCCCGTCGTACCCCCACCCCCGTCTGATGCCGGAGTACTGGCAGTTCCCGACGGTCTCGATGGGCCTCGGCCCGATCAACGCCATCTATCAGGCGATGTCGAACAAGTACCTCGAGAACCGCGGCATCAAGGACACGTCCCAGTCGCACGTCTGGGCGTTCCTCGGCGACGGCGAGATGGACGAGGTCGAGAGCCGCGGTCAGCTGCAGGTCGCCGCCAACGAAGGCCTCGACAACCTCACGTTCATCGTCAACTGCAACCTGCAGCGCCTCGACGGCCCTGTGCGAGGCAACGGCAAGATCGTCCAGGAGCTCGAGTCGTTCTTCCGCGGTGCGGGCTGGAACGTCATCAAGGTCGTGTGGGGTCGCGAATGGGACGACCTGCTCGCCCGCGACACCGAGGGCGCGCTGCTCAACCTCATGAACGTCACCCCCGACGGCGACTACCAGACGTACAAGGCCGAGTCCGGCGCGTACGTCCGTGAGCACTTCTTCGGTCGCGACGAGCGCACCGCAGCCCTCGTCAAGGACTACTCCGACGACGACATCTGGAACCTCAAGCGCGGTGGCCACGACTACCGCAAGGTCTACGCCGCGTTCAAGGCCGCGACCGAGCACAAGGGCAAGCCCACCGTCATCCTCGCGAAGACCGTCAAGGGCTACGGCCTCGGTCCGCACTTCGAGGGCCGCAACGCGACCCACCAGATGAAGAAGATGACGCTGGACAACCTCAAGACGTTCCGCGACGCCATGCACATCCCGATCACGGATGCGCAGCTCGAGGAGAACCCGTACCTGCCCCCGTATTACAACCCGGGTCCCCAGGACGAGACGATCCAGTACATGCTCGAGCGCCGCCAGGCTCTCGGCGGCTACCTGCCGGAGCGCCGTTCCACGCACGTCGGACTCTCGCTTCCCGACGACACCGCGTACGCGCTGCCCAAGAAGGGCTCCGGCACGCAGGAGATCGCCACGACCATGGCGTTCGTCCGTCTGCTGAAGGACCTGCTGCGTTCGAAGGACTTCGGGCACCGCATCGTCCCGATCATCCCCGACGAGGCTCGCACGTTCGGCATGGACGCGTACTTCCCGTCGGCGAAGATCTACAACCCGAACGGTCAGCACTACACGTCGGTCGACCGTGAGCTCCTCCTCGCCTACAAGGAGAGCCCTCAGGGCCAGATCGTGCACGTCGGCATCAACGAGGCGGGCGCTCTCGCGGCGTTCACCGCGGCCGGCACCTCGTACGCCACGCACGGCGAGCCGCTGATCCCGATCTACCTCTTCTACTCGATGTTCGGGTTCCAGCGCACGGGAGACGCCCAGTGGGCCGCAGGCGACCAGATGGCCCGCGGGTTCATCATGGGAGCGACGGCGGGTCGCACCACCCTCACGGGTGAGGGCCTGCAGCACGCAGACGGTCACTCGCACCTGCTCGCCGCGACGAACCCCGCGACGATCTCGTACGACCCGGCATACGGCTACGAGATCGCGCACATCATGCGCTCCGGTCTCGAGCGCATGTACGGCGGCAACCACGAAGACCCGAACGTCATGTACTACATCACGCTCTACAACGAGCCGATGGTGATGCCTGCCGAGGCCGAGAACGTGGACGTCGACGGCATCGTGCGCGGCATCCACCGCGTCTCGGTCGGCGAGGGCGAGGGCCCCCGTGCCCAGCTGTTCGCCTCGGGCGTGGGACTCCCCTGGGCCCTCGAGGCGCAGCAGCTGCTCAAGAACGACTGGGGTGTGATCGCCGATGTGTGGTCGGTCACGTCCTGGACCGAGCTGCGCCGCGACGGGCTCGCCGCCGATGAGCACAACTTCCTGCACCCGGAGGAAGAGCCCCGCACCGCGTACCTCACGCAGAAGCTGCAGGGTGCCGAGGGCCCGGTCGTCGCGGTCAGCGACTTCATGCACGCGGTGCAGGACCAGATCCGTCCCTGGGTCCCGCAGCGTTTCGCGACGCTGGGTGCCGACGGCTTCGGTTTCTCCGACACGCGTGCGGCTGCCCGCCGCTTCTTCAAGATCGACGGACCGTCGATCGTCGTCCGTACGCTGCAGTCGCTCGCCGAGGACGGGGTCGTCGACCGTTCCCTCGCCGCGCAGGCCATCCAGAAGTACAGCCTGCACGACGTGAACGCCGGCACCAGCGGCAACGCGGGCGGCGAAAGCTGAGCCATCGGTGACAGAGTCCTCTTCGCGCGGCATGGACAAGTCCGCCACGCTCACCTGGCTGCGCCGGATCTCCGGTGACATCGCCTCGGTGACGATCAAGCGCCTCGAGGACACCCTCCCGTGGTATGCCGACATGCCACCAGCCCGCCGCTCTGCGGTCGGGCTGGTGGCTCAGGCCGGCATCACCTCGTTCATCCAGTGGTACGAGGATCCGACGTCGACGCCCTGGATCGCCGCAGACATCTTCGCTGCGGCTCCGCGCGAGCTCCTGCGCAGCGTCAGCCTGCAGCAGACCCTCCAACTCATCCGGGTCACGGTCGAGGTCACGGAAGAGCGCGTGGCCGGTCGTGGCGAGGATCTCCGAGAGGCGATCCTGCTCTACTCGCGCGACGTCGCCTTCGCCGCCGCCGATGTCTACGCCCGTGCGGCGGAGGCTCGCGGTCTGTGGGATGCCCGTCTCGAAGCCCTCGTGGTCGACTCGATCCTCACCGGCGAAGCCGATGAGGAGCTCCCGAGTCGCATCGCCGCGCTCGGCTGGCACGGCCACGGCGAGGTGGCGGTACTGGTCGGCACGACTCCCCCGCAGTTCGATGTCGACCTGGTGCGCCGCACGGCGCGCAAGCTGTCCGTCGACGTGCTGATCGGTGTGCAGGGATCCCGACTCGTCCTGGTGATCGGCCGCGCACGTGCGGAGGGCCAGGAAGACGAGGAAGACGATGACGAACTCGGCTTCACCGAGATCGCCGCGCGACTCGAGCCCTCCTTCGGCCCCGGCTATGTGGTCCTGGGCCCTGCCGTCGCAGCGCTCGTCGATGCGAGCCAGAGTGCACGCGCCGCTCTCGCCGGATTCGCCGTCGCTCGCGCCTGGCGCAGCGCGCCCCGCCCCGTCGAGGCCGACGACCTGCTGCCCGAGCGCGCTCTCGCGGGCGACCCGCTCGCCAAGCAGACGCTCATCGAGCGCATCTACCGTCCCCTCCAGGCGCACAGATCTCGTGACCACGCTCTGGAGCTATCTCGACAACGGCCGCTCCCTCGAGGCGACGGCACGCGAGCTGTTCGTGCACCCGAACACGGTGCGCTATCGCCTCAAGCGTGTCAGCGAGGTGATCGGCTGGGATGCCACAGGTCCTCGCGAGGCCCTGATCCTTCAGACGGCACTCATCCTCGGATCCATCGGTGCCGCAGAGCAGGTGCGTCGACGCCCGCCGCTCCGACGCACCCCGCGCTGACCGAGATCGCGAGATCTGTACGCCACACACAAGCGATCTTCGGAATCTTGTGATGGATCATCCACCACTCTGCGCGGATCGTTGGCAGACTGGGGGTGTGATTGTCGTCGTATGCCCGGGACAGGGCTCGCAAACCCCCGGTTTCCTCTCTCCTTGGCTTGAGCTGGAAGGCGTCGCCGACAGCATCGCCGCCTACTCCGAGTCCGCCGGGGTCGATCTCGCACAGCACGGAACGGTGTCGGATGCCGACACGATCCGTGACACGCGCATCGCCCAGCCGCTGATCGTCGCCGCGTCGCTCATCGCCGCGAACGCGCTCACGTCACGCGCCGGACGCCGCGCCGACGGCGTCGCAGGCCACTCGGTCGGTGAGATCGCCGCACTCGTGAGCAGCGGAGTGATCGACGCCGAGACCGGCATGCGCCTGGTCGGCATCCGCGGTCGTGCCATGGCGGATGCCGCGGCGCAGACCCCCACCGGTATGAGCGCGGTCCTCGGTGGCGATGAGGAGACGATCCTCACGCGTCTGACCGAGCTGGGACTCTCGCCCGCCAACTACAACGGCGGCGGCCAGCTCGTCGTCGCCGGCGAACTCGCCGGGCTCGACGCCCTGGCCAGCGAGCCGGTGAAGGGCACCCGCGTGATCCCGCTGCAGGTGGCCGGCGCGTTCCACACGTCGTACATGGAATCGGCCGTGGAGGCGTTGCGTGACGCCGTCTCGACCGTCACGCCCGCGGACCCCGAGATCACGCTGTGGACCAACCGTGACGGATCCGTCGTCTCCGACGGTGCGCAGGCCCTGAGCTACCTCGTCGACCAGGTGTCCTCCCCGGTGCGCTGGGACCTCTGCATGGCGTCCTTCGCCGATCAGGGCATCACCGGCATGATCGAGCTCGCTCCTGCCGGCGCCCTGACCGGCCTCGCGAAGCGCGGGCTGCGCGGTGTCCCGACCGTCGCCGTCAAGACCCCCGAAGACCTCGACGCAGCGGTCGCGCTGCTGAACGGAGAAGCAGCATGACCGCCACCCTCACTCAGGTCTCCGGCCCCGCGTACACCCGCATCCTCTCGTACGGCGCGGCGCGCGGCGAGAACGCGGTCCCCAACGACGATCTCATCGGACCGATCGACTCGAGCGACGAGTGGATCCGTCAGCGCACGGGGATCATCACCCGCGTGCGCGCCGACAAGGGCACGGATGCCATCGACCTCGCCGCCCTCGCCGGTGCCGAGGCGATCGAGAAGGCCGGCATCCCCGCCGACCAGGTCGATCTGGTCATCGTCGCCACGATCAGCAACCCCAAGCAGAGCCCCTCGGTGTCTGCGATCGTCGCCGACCGGGTCGGCGCGAACCCCGCAGCCGCCTACGACATCAATGCCGCGTGCGCGGGTTACGCCTACGCGGTGACCCAGGCCGATGCCCTCATCAGGGCGGGCGCCGCGCGATACGCGCTGGTGATCGGCGCCGAGAAGCTGTCCGACATCGTCGACCCGACCGACCGCAGCATCTCCTTCCTGCTCGGCGACGGAGCCGGTGCGGCTCTCATCGGTCCGAGCGACACGCCGGGGATCGCTCCCGCAGTCTGGGGATCCGACGGGTCGAAGGCCGATGCAGTCGGCATGAACGGCACGCTGACGGAGTTCCGCGACGGCGATGTGCCGTGGCCCACCCTGCGCCAGGAGGGCCAGACCGTCTTCCGCTGGGCCGTCTGGGAGATGGCGAAGGTCGCTCGCGAAGCGCTCGACCGTGCGGGCGTCCAGCCCGAGGACATCGCCGCGTTCATCCCCCACCAGGCGAACATGCGCATCATCGACGAGTTCGCGAAGCAGCTCAAGCTTCCCGAGACCACGGTCATCGCGCGCGACATCGAGACCACGGGCAACACCTCGGCAGCGTCGATCCCCCTCGCCAGCCACCGCCTGATGGCGGAGCACCCCGAGCTCTCCGGCGGCCTCGCACTGCAGATCGGCTTCGGCGCCGGCCTCGTGTTCGCCGCCCAGGTCGTCGTCCTTCCCTGAGAACGCGCCGACTTTCCCTAGACTGTTCCACGGTTCCGAATACAACCCGTAAGAAAGAGGAAGACCACATGGCTTTCACCAACGATGAGGTCCTCGCTGGCCTCGCAGAGCTGATCACCGACGAGACCGGCATCAACGCCTCCGAGGTCGCTCTCGAGAAGTCGTTCACCGACGACCTCGACATCGACTCGATCTCGATGATGACGATCGTCGTCAACGCCGAGGAGAAGTTCGGCGTCACCATCCCCGACGACGAGGTCAAGAACCTCAAGACCGTCGGCGACGCCGTCTCCTTCATCGTCGCAGGCCAGGAGTAATCCACGCAGGATGCCACCCCCGCCCTCGCGGGGCGTGGCATCCTCCGCCTTGCCCGCCTTCTGCTCGACCCGCCTGACAAGGAACCACACATGACCAAGCGCATCGTCGTCACCGGCATCGGCGCCACGTCCGCCATCGGCGGGACAGCTCCCGAGAACTGGACAAACCTGCTCGCAGGACAGTCCGGAACCCGCCCCCTCGAACACGACTGGGTTCAGCAGTACGAGCTGCCCGTCACCTTCGCCGCAGAGGCGATCGTCCGCCCCGAAGAGGTCCTGCCCCGCCACGAGGCGAAGCGGCTCGACCCCTCCTCCCAGTTCGCTCTCATCGCGGCTCGCGAGGCCTGGGCGGATGCAGGTTCCCCCGAGGTCGCCCCCGAGCGTCTCGGCGTCGACTTCGCCACCGGTATCGGCGGTCTCTGGACCCTCCTCGACGCGTGGGACACGCTGCGAGAGAAGGGCCCGCGCCGCGTGATGCCCCTCACCGTGCCGATGCTGATGCCGAATGCGGCAGCAGGCAATCTCTCGCTGCAGTTCCAGGCCCGCGCCTACGCACAGACCGTCGTCAGCGCGTGCGCCTCGAGCACCGAGTCGATCATCCACGCCTTCCACCACCTGCAGGACGGTCTCGCAGACGTCGTGATCGCCGGTGGCACCGAGTCGGCCATCCACCCGATCACGATGGCGTCCTTCGCCTCCGCGCAGGCGCTGTCGCGCCGCAACGACGACCCTGCCACCGCCTCGCGTCCCGGCGCGATCGACCGCGACGGCTTCGTGATGGGCGAGGGTGCTGCTGCCCTCATCCTCGAGACCGAGGAGCACGCCAAGGCTCGGGGCGCCAAGATCTACGGCTACGTGCTCGGCGGCGGAGTGACCGCTGACGCGTACCACATCACCGGCAACGACCCCGAGGGCAACGGCGCAGCACGCGCTGTGACCCAGGCTCTCGAAGAGGCAGGCATCACCGCCGACCAGGTCGCCCACATCAACGCGCACGCGACATCGACTCCGGTCGGCGACCCCAATGAGTACGTCGCCCTCAAGAAGGTCTTCGGCGACCGGATCGACGAGATCCCCGTGTCGGCCACGAAGGCATCGACCGGCCACCTGCTCGGCGGCACGGGCGCTCTCGAAGCGATCTTCTCGCTTCTCGCGCTTCGCGACCGCGTCGCGCCGCCGACCATCAACATGACCGAACCCGACCCCGCCGTGCCGTTCAAGCTCTCGGGCGAGGCGCAGCCCCTCGGCGACGGGCAGCTGTACGCGATCAGCAACTCATTCGGCTTCGGCGGTCATAACGCCGTCGCGGTCTTCGCGAGCGCCGACTGACACGCAGACGCGAGAGAACGGCCCCCGGGTGATCCCGGGGGCCGTTCTCGTCTTCCGACGCAGACGCGCCTATGCGCGGGAGAGCTGCTGCGAGCGAGCCGCGCGCAGTCGGGTGGTCCAGGGCAGGAACCAGCCGACGAGAGGGCCGACACCGAACGCGAAGAGCACCGTGCCCACGCCTACCGGACCGCCGAGCAGGAAGCCGATCAGAAGCACGCTGCCCTCGATGAGTGTGCGCACCAGCCAGACGGGACGGCCCGTGCGCGCCACGAGTCCGGTCATGAGGCCGTCCCGCGGTCCGGGGCCGAAGTCCGCGGCGATATAGAGGCCCGTGGCGAACGCGAGCAGGAGCAGCCCCGCCACGAACATCGGTGCGCCGACCCAGATCGACGGCGGTGCGGGGATCACGAAGAGAGCCAGGTCGGCACTCGGCCCCACGAGCAGCGCATTCAGCAGCGTGCCCAGTCCGACGCGCTGGCGGAGCGGGATCCACAGGAGCAGGACGATCACGGAGACGAGCACGGTGACGACGCCGTAGCCGATTCCCGCCTGCCCGGAGATGCCCAGCGCGAGCACGTCCCACGGCGCGACACCGATGCCCCCACGCACCATCAGACCGAGCGCGACGCCGTAGAGGAAGAGACCAACGAGTAGCTGGACGATGCGCTCGACGATGTCACGCCGGCTGACGGCGGCGATCGGCAGGAAGACGGAACGGAGGTGCATTGTTCCATCGTGGCGCTGCGCACCTTCATGACGCGGAGGCCAGTCGCAGAAAAGTGGCCTGCTGATAACGGTCCACTTTGCGGCATGCTGGAGAGATGACCTCCCGACTCGTCGAGCAACTCGGTACCCAGAGCGTCGCCGGTGCCACAGCGGCTTCGCTGGCCGAGCAGATCCGGGCCCTGATACTCGACGGTCGGCTGACCGTCGGTGAGCGGCTCCCCAGCGAGCGGGCACTGGCGCTCGAGCTGCGCCGCTCGCGCTCGACCACCACGCGCGTGTACGGGCTCCTCGAGGGCGACGGCTATGTGACACGACTGCACGGCGGGAGCACGCGAGTGGCACTCCCTCACGCCACAACTCCGGCGACAGACACGATCGACGGGCAGGCCATCGACCTCTCCATCGCCTCGATGGACTCCACTCCGGGGCTGTACGACGCCACGGTCAGATCGCTCCCGCGACTCGCCGCGCTCCGAGGGACGAGCGGGTACTCGCTCCGCGGGCTCCCGGAGCTGCGCGAGGCGGTCGCGCACCGCTTCACCGAACGCGGGGTCGAGACGGATGCCGACGAGATCATCATCACGTCGGGCGCGCTCAACGCATTCCACCTCGTCCTCGCCACGATCGGTCGACGCGGTGAGCGCGCTCTCGTCGAGCAGCCGACATTCCCGCACGCTCTCGAGGCACTCCACCGGCACGGGTACCGCTTGCTCCCCACCCCGGTCGACGTCACCGGCTGGGACGAACGTCATCTCTCCGACACGCTGCTGCGCAGTCGCCCGCACGTCGCGTACCTGATCCCGGACTTCCACAACCCGACCGGAGCGACGCTGAGCGACGCCGAGCGATCACGCATCGCCACGACCGCCAGGAACTCGGGCACGCACGTGGTCGTCGACGAGACCACGGCTGAGCTCGACATCGACCGCGGCTGGTCGCCCCTTCCGATGGCCGCCTTCAGCCCGCAGATCATCACCGTCGGCTCGATGTCCAAGATCGCGTGGGGTGGGCTGCGGATCGGCTGGATCCGTGCCGACCGTGCGCTCATCAGCCGTCTGCTCGCCACCCGGCCCTCCTTCGAGTTGGGAACCGCGCTCCTGGAGCAGTGCATCGCGGTCGAGCTCCTGCAGGACATGCCGGCGCTCACCGCGCACGTCACGTCCCGCCTGAAAGCAGGCCGCGAGGCTGTCGCCACCGGTGTCGCATCCATCGGCGGACTGTCCATGCCGTCGACGAGCGGTGGCCTCTCCGCCTGGCTCGACCTGGGTGCGCCGATCTCGACAGCGCTGTCGCTCGCCGCGCGCGACCATCAGCTCATCCTGCCGCCGGGCCCCCGGTTCTCGACGGGCGGAGTGCTGGAGCGCCGCCTGCGCATCCCCATCACGCTTCCGCCCGAACGGACGGCCGACGCGATGGCACGGCTGCATCTCGCCTGGAACGACGTCATGGCGGGCGGATCCTCCGCGCGTCACGAGATGCCGCGCTCGGCCGTCATCTGAGACGACGAAGACCCCGCCCCCTGGATCTCAGGGACGGGGTCTTCGTCATGTGGAGCGGGGATTCGCATTCTCAGCGCCCGGGATCACTCACCGGCATCCGATACTCGCGCCTTCCGGCTCCAGGTCTGGGCGGTGCCGTCGACTAGCCCACCTTGTGCAGCCAGACGACACGGGCGTCGTCACTCGCGTGACGGAACGGCTCGAGCTCCTCGTCCCAGGAGGAGCCGAGGGCGATGTCGAGTTCACGCTGCAGCTCAGTGGCGCTGCCTGCCGCGATCTCCATCGCGTAGCGGATGCGATCCTCGCCGATGACGATGTTCCCTGCGGCATCCGTCTGCGCGTAGTGGATGCCGAGATCGGGCGTGTGCAGCCAGCGTCCGCCGTCACTGCGAGGAGTCGGATCCTCGGTGACCTCGAAGCGCAGGTGCTCCCAGCCGCGGATCGCCGTCGCGAGCGCGGCACCGGTCCCGACCGGGCCATCCCAGTAGAACTCCGCCCGTCGCGCGCCGTCGAGCACCGGCTGGTCGCTCCAGTCGAAGTTCACGGCACGACCGATAGCGCGTCCCACCGCCCATTCGAGGTGCGGGCAGAGCGCGCGAGGTGCAGAGTGGATGAACACCACTCCGCGTGCGTAAGCCGTCGCCATGATCTCTCCGTTTCATCAGGTGCGTCTTCCCCAACGACCTGAACCACGAGAACTGGCGAGAATATGCGGTTATGCGCCCATTCTCACCCAGACCAGGGCAAATAACAAGCGTGTGATCCCACGACGAAGGCCCCGGTCACAGGGACCGGGGCCTTCGGACCATCACTGGTCGGGTAATGGCGAGGCTCAGGCCTCGCTCATGGCCTGCTTGACCTGCTGCCCCTTGGCTGCGTAGTACGCGGCGCGCGCGGCATCGCGGCGAGCCTGCTCGGCGTAGCCGGCCTCGAGAACATCCTGCGGGACCTCGACGTTCGGCACGTCCTGCGTGCCGTTGTACTTCTCGATGTAGGCGTCGAGCTCGGGCCCCGACGTCCACGAGGTGATGAGGCAGTACCGCGGCTCGGTGCCGACGTGGGTCGCCGCGTGCCACAGACGCTGCGTGTCGACAATGAGCTGTGCTCCCGCCGGCAGCGCGATGCGGTACTCGATGCTCGGGTCGGTGCGGTTCTCACGCAGGACGAAGAAGCTGTCCTTGTCGTCGCTGAGGTTGAAGAATCCACGCACGACCCAGCCGGTGCCGTCGGGGTTCAGACGGTTGTTGTCGTCCTGGTGGAGGTTGTAGAGGCATTCGCCGTACGGGGTCGGCTGCAGCTCGATCACTCGGCAACGACCGACGTTCGCACCGGGCTCCTGCGCGCGGCGCGTCAGGTTCGGGGCCTTGGCCGTCTGCTCGTCGATCCAGACGCCGTCCTTGTCGGTGCGCGGCGGCTTGTGGTTCCAGAAGCCGTTGCACTCGATCTCGCCCTTGGCGCTCGCGAGCGGCGCGAAGCGGGTGTCACCCGACGACTTCCAGTCGTTGTACTCGATGTCGAGCCACTCTTTCGGGTCGAGCTCCTGGTTGTAGCTGTCGAGAACGACGAAGCCCTTGTCTTCGAGCGCGGCGGACTTGATGTATCCCATGATCTGAACCAGATCCTTTCATCGGGGGCCAGCACGTTTTAACAGGCCCTGATAAGGCAAGCCTAACAGGGCACCTCTGGAGCGCCGCCGGGGGCCGCCGTGAATAAGCGAATAGACTGATCCGGGCGCCTGGCGACTCCTCGGCGCCGGGCGTTACGGGAGGACGAGACACCAGCATGAGCACTGCGACCAACGTCGAGGCGACAGCTGTCAACACGATCGAGTGGCTCGCAGAAGACTCCACGACCATCGTCGTGCCGGTGTATCAGCGCCAGTACCGCTGGGACATCGGCGGCTGCGAGCAGCTTCTCTCAGACGTACGATCCGTAGCCCGCGAAGACGCATCGCATCGCCATTTCATCGGCTCGATCCTGTCGGCCTCCGACGACTCCGACGCCGACACCGAACTCGTGCTCATCGACGGCCAGCAGCGCATCACCACGCTGATGCTCCTCGTCGCGGCCCTGCGGCACGCGGTGCAGGACTCCTCCCCCGAGCTCGCTGCAGAGCTCGACCGTGTGCTCGTGCGCCCCGACGACCCGGGCCGCACCAAGCTCCGGCCGCACGATGCCTGGGCAGAGCTGTACGAGTCGGTGGTGCTCGAACGCGGTGACCGCACCGACCGCGAGTCGCGCTTCGACGACAACTACGCCTTCTTCCGCAGCCAGGTCCATGCTGACGAAGCGCCGCTGATCTGGCGCGGGCTGCAACGGCTCGAGCATGTGTCGATCACTCTCGGTGCCGAGGCGAACGCGCAGCAGATCTTCGAGAGCCTCAACTCCACGGGCGAACCGCTGCGTGATCACGAGCTGATCCACAACTACATCCTGATGGGCCTCACGCACGCCGAGCAGCTCGACGTCGAGGAACGGTTCTGGTTGCCGATCGAACGCCACACCGGTGAGACGATCGGCGCGTTCTGGCGGCACTACCTCGTCATGACGACGGGCCGCGAGGTCGCCGCCAACGGCGAGCACGGCGTGTACAGCGCGTTCCGGCACTCCTTCCCCCGCGTCGACCTCGAGCACCTGCAGGCGGATGCCGCAGTCTGGCGTCACTACGCCGAGATCTACGGCATCCTGCTCGATCCCTCTCTCGAGAAGGATCCCGAGATCGCGCAGCAGTTGCGGTTCGTCAACACGTTCGGCCGCGCGTCGTATCCCCTGGTGCTGAGCGTCTACAGCGATCACTCGCGCGGGCTCATCGCGCGCGACGAGCTTCTCGAGACGCTCGAGTGGATCCAGACGATGTATCTGCGTCGCACTCTGGTCAACCTCCCGAACGAGCGTCTCGTGGCGCGCCTGTGCCGGGCGCGCTCGAACGGTCGGGAGGCGCTCGCACGCGCCTTCGCCCGCATCACCCCCTCGGATGAGCGAGTGAGCGCCGTACTGAAGTACAGCGAACTGCCGCATCCCGCGTACGTCCTCGGTCGGCTGGAATGCGTCGCAGACACGGACGACTTCGACGTCGAGCACATCGTGCCCACGGTTCCCAGCGACAGTTGGTCGGGCGACGGCATCCGCCCCTGGATCGAGTACTCCGATGACGAACGCAACGCGCACCGTGCGCTCGCCCCCACACTCGGCAACCTCACGCTGCTCGAGCAGCACCTCGCAGAGCGTGTCTTCGGCGAGTCGTTCGCCGCGAAGCGCGACGACGCCTACTCCCGCAGCTCTGTGCCTGAGACCAGGGAACTCGAATCGACGGAGTCCTGGGGGACCGCGGCGATCTCGCAGCGGACGATCCGCCTCACCGCCGACCTTCTTCGCATCTGGGCGCGCCCCGCACTCCCCGAGATCGACGACGACGGGCTCACGCCCATCCTCGATGCGGTCCGGCGCCGAGGGTGGCCGGCCGGGTGGGAGCGCGAGTTCGAGTACGTGGAGTACCGCGGGGAGCGCTGGGAGGTCTTCGACGTCCGGTACCTCTTCAACCGCGTCTTCCGTCGGGCCTGGACCGACACGCGTGCCGCCGCCGTCTCGTACTGCGCGACCCACGGCGGACCCATCTACGACGAGATGGCGTGGAAGGGCCAATGGGATCAGCTCGACGAGTCGCACCACCTCTACATGGGGTGGGACTCGAACTACATGATGAACGCGGTGCAGGGCGTGCTCCAGGAGGCGGGCATCGCCTCCGAGGTGTTCGTCAAGTACTCCTATATCGGGAATGTGATGTGACATGACGACCACCATCCGCCGGATGCTCGACCTCACCGTCGAGGAGCACACGCTCACCGTCCCGCTCGTCTGGGCAGACGCTGCCGACACCCGGACCATCGACGTCTTCGCCCGTGTGGTCTCGCGCGAGGGAGGCGAGCATCTCCCTTACCTGGTCTTCCTGCAGGGCGGCCCCGGCCACGAGGCACCGCGGCCCTTCCACTCGTCGGCATCGCCGGCCTGGCTCGACGAGGCGCTCGTGCACCACCGCGTCGTGATGCTCGACCAGCGAGGCACCGGACTCTCCACGCCCGTCGGCGATGCAGACCTCGAGCGCGGATCAGCCGAGGTCGCCGAGTACCTCACCCACCTTCGCGCCGACTCGATCGTCCGCGACTGCGAGGCGATGCGCGAGCACCTCGGCGCCGAGACATGGAGCGTGCTCGGCCAGTCGTTCGGCGGCTTCACGACCCTGGCCTACCTGTCGACGGATGCGGACTCGCTGGCCGATGTCTACATCACCGGCGGGCTCAGCACCGTGAACCGCCACCCCGACGAGGTCTACGCGCTCTGCTACGACAAGATGCGCGCGGCGTCCGAGCGGTACTACCGTCGGTTCCCCGAGCACCGCGACGTGATGAGGCGTCTCGTCGATCGCGCCGCGGCGGGCGAGATCGTCCTGCCGGACGGTGAAGTCGTCTCGCCGTCGCGACTGCGCTCGGTCGGCTCGGCCCTCGGCACGAACGACGGCTGGCAGACCCTGTGGTCGATTCTCGAGCGCGACCACACATCGAACGCCTTCCGCCACGACCTCATGCACGCGATGCCGTACGGAGGTCGCAACCCGCTCTACTTCGCCTTCCACGAGTCGAGCTATGCCAACGGACAGGCGACGCGGTGGTCAGCCGAGCGCGTCGAGCCCGATGACTTCCGCGCGGACGTGACGCTCTTCACGGGAGAGCACATCCGTCGCGACTGGACCGAGACGGTGCCGGCCTTCCAGCCGTGGCGCGATGTCGCGCTCGAGTTGGCCGAGTTCGAATGGCCACGGATCTACGACGAGGTCGCGATCTCGGCATCCGGAGCGCGCGGCGCCGCAGCCGTCTATGTCAACGATGTGTACGTGCCCATGGAGTACTCGCTCGAGACCGCACGACTGCTCCCCGACGTGAAGCTCTGGGTCACCAGCGAGCACGAGCACAACGGTCTGCGATCCGGCCCGGTGCTGTCGCGACTGATCGACCTCGCCCACGATCGACGCATCCGCTGAGGATCATCCCTGAGGTGGATGTCGGACTCGGCCGCATCCCCTTAGCCTGATCTCATGACCGACACACTCGGGATGCTGCTCATGATCACGCTCCTCATCGTCGCCGCGATCGCGATCGTCATCACGATCGTCACCGTCTACGCGAGGGTGCCCCTCGAGAAGAAGTACGAGAGCGCCGGTGGCGGACTGGGCGGATCCTTCGAGGCGGTCTGGATGCCGTCGGCGCATGAAGCAGGCATGGAGCGCGACCGCCAGACGAAGCGCACAGCTCCCGCACCGGCTCCGGGCGACCCGCCCAGCAGGATCGACGGCGACCGCATCGTCCTCGACATCTGAGGATCTCCCGACGTCGCCCGCGCACGACGAAGGCCCCGGTTCCGAGGAACCGGGGCCTTCGTCGTGCGGAGGTCGTTACTTGGACGAGCCGCCGAAGCCCTTGAAGCGCTGGTTGAACTTCTCGACGCGACCGGCCGAGTCCATGATGCGCTGCTTGCCCGTGTAGAACGGGTGCGAGGCCGAGGAGATCTCGACGTCGATGACGGGGTACTCGACGCCGTCGAGCTCGATCGTCTTGTCGCTCGTGACCGTCGAACGGGTGAGGAACGTCTCTCCCGAACCGAGGTCGCGGAACACGACTGCCTTGTACTCGGGGTGAATGTCAGTCTTCATGGGATTCCTTAGTTGCTGCCCTGGATTGTGCCAGGGACGAGGGAAGTCTGTGGTGCAGACGCACCAAGGATCGATTCTATCAGATCGTCGTCAGGATGCTGCGCGCGCGGCGTAGCGCCCGTCCTCGCTGGTCAGCGTGATCGGCATGCCGAACGTCTCGCTCAGAGTCTCGGCAGTCAGGGTCTCGGCGACGGGTCCCGCGGCGACGATCCGGCCCTCGCGCATCAGAAGCACGTGAGTGAAACCGACGGGGATCTCCTCGACGTGGTGCGTGACCATGAGCATGGCCGGCGTCGTGGGCGACGATGCGTATCCGCTGAGAAGCGCCAGCAGCTCTTCCCGCGACCCGAGGTCGAGAGATGCCGTCGGCTCGTCGAGCAGAAGCAGCTCCGGGTCGGTCATCACGGCTCGCGCGATCTGGACGCGCTTCTGCTCACCGTCGCTCAGCGTGCCGAACGTACGATCCGCGAGGTGGTCGAGCCGCCAGTCGCCGAGAACGCGCAGCGCGCGGCGCTCGTCGATGTCCTCGTAGTTCTCGTTCCATCGACCCAGCACCGAGTAGGCGGCGGTGAGGACGGTGTTGAGGACCGTCTCGTCGCGGGGCACGCGCTTCGCCATCGCCGACGACGCGAAGCCGATGCGCGGACGCACCTCGAACACGTCGGTACGCCCCAGGGTCTCCCCCAGCACCGTCACGGTTCCGGAGGTCGGGTGCATGAGGGTGTCGGCCAGTTGCAGCAGCGTGGTCTTTCCCGCGCCGTTGGGCCCCAAGATCACCCATCGCTGATCATCGTCGACCTGCCAGGTCACGTGATCGATGATGTTGCGGCCCTCACGGCGCACGACGACGTCGGTGAATTCCAGAGCGCTCGACATGCGTCCAGCCTATCGGCTCAGCCGGTCAGCTCCGCGTACAGCGCGCGCGTGGTGTCGGCGATCGCACCCCAGCTGAACTCGTCCCTCGCGCGCTCCCGCCCCGCTTCGCCGTAGGCCCGCGCGCGCTCCGGATCGGAGGTCACCTCGGTCAATACGGCGGCGAGGTCGGCGATGTATCGCTCAGGGTCGACCGGCGTGCCCGTGCCGTCCTGCAGCTGCTCGATCGGCACGAGTCGTCCGGTCACGCCGTCGGCGACGACCTCGGGGATGCCGCCGGTCGCCGTTCCGACCACCGCGGCGCCGCAGGCCATCGCCTCGAGGTTCACGATGCCGAGCGGCTCGTAGACGGAGGGGCACACGAACGTGGTCGCGGCGGTGAGGATCGCCGAGAGCTCGTCGCGCGGCAGCATCCGCTCGATCCAGACGACCCCGTCGCGCGTCTGCTGGAGCAGCTTCACGCCCTCCTGCACCTCGGCCATGATCTCGGGGGTGTCCGGCGCACCGGCGCACAGGACGAGCTGCACCTCGGGCGGCAACAGACGAGCTGCCTGCAGCAGGTACGGCAGACCCTTCTGCCGGGTGATCCGACCGACGAAGACGACCGACGGCCGAGCGGGATCGATGCCCACCGACTCGAGGAAGGCAGGGTTCTGCACCGGGCGCCAGCGCTCCACGTCGATCCCGTTGTGGATCACCCGAACCTTCGCCGGGTCGACCGACGGGTAGCTTCGGAGGATGTCGGCGCGCATCCCCGCACTCACCGCGATTACCGCGGCGGCGTTCTCATAGGCGAGCTTCTCGATGCCGCTCGAGACCGCGTATCCGCCACCGAGCTGCTCGGCCTTCCACGGACGCAGCGGCTCGAGGCTGTGCGCCGTGAGCACGTGGGGGATGCCGTGCAGCTGCGACGCGAGGTGCCCCGCGAAGTTGGCGTACCAGGTGTGGCTGTGCACGACGTCGGCGTCGGAGATGGCCGCGACGATCTCGAGGTCGGTCCCGAGAGTCTGCAGAGCGGCGTTCGCGGAGGCGAGTTCGGAGGGGGTTTGATACGCGAAAGTGCCCGCCTCATCGCGAGGTGAGCCGAAGGCCCTGACCTGCACATCGATATTCTGCCGCAGCGCCGTGACAAGCTCTGCGACGTGCACTCCGGCACCTCCGTAGATCTCCGGCGGGTATTCCTTCGTGATCATCTCGACGCGCATGTCTAGACGGTAGTGACTCACTTGTCCAGATGCTAGTTCGCCGGGCCGATTCGCCTCTATGGTTGGTGCATGTCCGCACCAAAGAAGATCTTCGGCATCATCCTCGCAGGCGGCGAGGGCAAGCGACTCATGCCACTCACAGCCGATCGCGCCAAACCGGCAGTGCCCTTCGGCGGACAGTACCGATTGATCGATTTCGCGATCTCGAATCTGATCAACTCGGGTCTTCGGCAGATCGTGGTCCTGACCCAGTACAAGTCACACAGCCTCGATCGGCACATCTCGCAGACCTGGCGCATGTCGGCGCTGCTCGACTCGTACGTCACGTCGGTACCCGCACAGCAGCGCCTCGGCAAGCGATGGTTCTCGGGATCGGCCGACGCGATCCTGCAGAGCATGAACCTGATCAATGACGAGAAGCCCGACATCGTCGTCGTGATCGGCGCGGATCACGTCTACCGGATGGACTTCCGACAGATGCTCGATGCGCACATCGCGTCGGGCGCGAAGGCGACCGTGGCCGGCATCCGCCAGCCCCTCGCCATGGCATCGCAGTTCGGTGTGATCGATGCCGACACCGAGTCGGGCCGCATCAAGCAGTTCCTCGAGAAGCCCACGGATGCCGCCGGGCTCGAGGATTCCCCCCACGAGGTGCTCGCCTCGATGGGCAACTACATCTTCGACGCCGACGCACTGATCGCCGCCGTCGAGGCCGATGGAGAGTCCCCGACGTCCGGCCACGACATGGGCGGCGACATCGTGCCCTACTTCGTCGACCGAGGCGAGGCCGGGTATTACGACATGAAGCAGAACGAGGTGCCCGGCTCCTCGCCGCGTGACCGCTCGTACTGGCGTGACGTGGGTACGATCGATTCCTTCTTCGACGCCCACATGGACCTGATCTCGACGCTGCCGATCTTCAACCTCTACAACATGGAGTGGCCGATCCACTCGCAGGCGGTCAACTCACCGCCTGCGAAGTTCGTCCGCGATTCGGTCGGGCGCATCGGCAACGCGATCGATTCGATCGTCTCGCTCGGCTCGGTGCTCTCGGGCACCCATCTCGAGCGCAGCGTGGTCGGTCCGTGGACGCTCGCGGGTGGCGGGTCGACGATCACCGACTCGGTGGTGTTCGACGGCGTGCGGGTCGGCGCAGGCTCCCGCGTGCATCGCGCGATCCTCGACAAGAACGTCGTCCTCGCCGACGGCGCGACCGTGGGCGTCGACCGCGAACGAGATCTCGCACGCGGATTCACCGTGACGGAGTCGGGCATCACCGTCGTGGGCAAGGGACTGTTCATCGAAAGGTGACGCGTCGACGCCGTCTGAAGCTCCTGGCGTGTCCGGGCGTGCGTCGCAGCACGCTGTGATCGGTAGGCTCTGACCGTGACCTCCGCGCGCTTCCTCGTCGTCCTCGATGCTGACTCCACCCTCATTCGCAATGAGGTGATCGAGTTGATCGCCGACGAGGCCGGACGCCGCGACGAGGTGCAGGCAGCCACCGAGGCCGCGATGCGCGGAGAGATCGATTTCGCGACCAGTCTGAAGTCACGGGTCGCCGCGCTCGAAGGCGTCCCGGTGACCGCGTTCGAGCGCGTACTCGCACGCATCGAGCCGACCCCCGGCGTCCGCGAACTCACCGCGGCCGTGCACGAGCGCGGCGGCGTGGTCGGCGTGGTGTCGGGCGGATTCCACGAGATCCTCGATGACGTCGCTCCGGATCTGGGCGTCGACCGCTGGCGCGCGAACCGACTCGATGTCGTCGACGGCGCGCTCACCGGCCGCGTCGACGGCGAGATCGTCGACGCAGCTGCGAAAGCGACATCGCTCTGCGAGTGGGCTGATGAGCTCGGCGTGCCCCGGCACGCCACGATCGCGATCGGCGACGGCGCGAACGACCTGCAGATGATGGCGGCAGCGGGTCTCGGTCTCGCCTTCAACGCCAAGCCCGCAGTGCGGGCAGCCGCGAGCCTCGTGGTCGGCCCTCAGGATCTCTCCGAGGTCATCGCGCTCCTCCCCTGACGGATGTCTGAGCCCCGGACTATGGTCGGGCGCATGGACATCATCCTCATCCCCGGACTCTGGCTCGAGGCATCCAGCTGGAGCGACGTCACCGCCGACCTCGAACATGCCGGTCACACCGTGCATCCGCTGACCCTGCCCGGCGTGGGCGCCCCGGCTGCAGAATCATCCGAGATCGGCATCGCCGACTGGGTCGCAGCAGCAGTCGCCGCGGTCGACACCGTCACGAAACCGGTCGCGGTCGTCGGCCACAGCGGTGGCGGCAACGTCGCTTGGGGTGTCGCCGATGCGAGACCCGACGACGTGTCGCGGGTCGTGTTCGTCGACACCGTTCCGCCGCCACCCGGATTCGGCATCAGTGAGTTCGAGGTCGTCGAGGGCGTCATCCCGTTTCCGGGCTGGGACTTCTTCCCCGACGAAGACGTCGACGATCTCGACGACGAGACGAGGGCACGCACGACGCGGCTCACGCACAGCGTTCCGGCTCGTGTTCCCACTGACGAGATCGATCTGCGCAACGACGCACGTCATCGCGTGCCGGTCACGATGCTGATGGGCGGACTCGACCGCGAGACGCTCGAGTCCGAGCTCGATCAATGGGGAACCTATGCGGACGAATTCCGCGCCATCGCCGAGGCGGAGGTGGTGCGCATCGGCTCAGGCCACTGGCCGCAGTTCTCGGTGCCTCATCGGCTGGCCGAGCTCATCGACGCGGCCGTGACACGCAGAAAGTCGTGACCCCGCAGAGCTCCGTCCGTGTGTCTGTCGACTGTCAGTGCCCCATGCCGAGGCCGCCGTCGACGGGAATCACGGCGCCCGAGATGTAGCCCGACTCATCGCTCGCCAACCAGGTGACCACACCGGCCACCTCATCGGGAGTCGCGAAGCGGCCCGCGGGGATGTTGGCCTTGTACTGCTTCTGCGTCTCTTCGGGCAGTTCAGCAGTCATGTCGGTCTCGATGAATCCTGGGGCGACGACGTTGGCGGTGATCCCGCGCCCACCGAGCTCGCGGGTGAGAGAGCGGGCGAAGCCCACGAGCGCGCTCTTCGACGCCGAGTAGTTCACCTGGCCCGCCGATCCGTAGAGACCGACGACACTGGAGATGAGGATGACGCGACCGAAGCGCGCGCGAAGCATGCCCTTCGATGCACGCTTGACCACACGGAACGTGCCACCGAGGTTCGTGGCGACGACGCTGTCGAAGTCGTCTTCGCTCATGCGCAGCAGCAGGGTGTCCTTGGTTATGCCGGCGTTGGCGACCACGATCTCCACGGGGCCGAGCTTCTGCTCGACCTCGGTGAACGCGGCGTCGAGTGCAGCGGCATCCGTGACGTCGGCACGGACCGTCAAGGTGCCCTCCGGGCCCTCGCCGCTGCGCGCGGTCACCGCGACGCGGTAGCCATCGCGCACGAAACGCTCGGCGATGGCACGGCCGATGCCGCGGTTTCCACCGGTGACGAGGACGACGCGCTGAGAACTCATTTCCACTCCTGATCTGGCCCGCGGGGGTCGGCGGCCGGGTCGTCAACGATCCTACCGATGATGCGGACGCGTCTTCCTTCCGACGTTTGACAGATGCCGCCCGCCACTGGAACCCTGAGGGCGACGAAAGGCATGACGTGAGCGACACCAGCAATCCCATTCCCTGGCGCGAGACGCCGCCTTCGGCCATCCCTCCGGCTCCGCCCGCGCCGCGCGTGGACGCCGCGCCGACGCAGGCCTACCCGGGTGCGGCTCCGTCGTACAGCCCTCCGCCGGCTGCCCCGGCATATGGATACGCTCCTTCTCAGCCGCCGTACGGTGCGACCTCGCAGCAGCAGCAGCCCGGCTACCCGATCTACGGGGGCCAGTACGTGCCGGCGCCGCGTCCGACGAGCGGCCTCGCAGTCACCTCTCTCATCTGCGGCATCGCCGGTGTGGTGCTGTTCTGGCTGTTCCTGCCCATGCTCGCGTCGATCGTCGCGGTGATCACCGGACACATGGCGCTTCGCCAGATCAAGGCGGATCCTTCCCTCGGCGGTCGCGGTATGGCCATCGCCGGCGTGATCATGGGGTACGTCATGACGGCATTCCTGGTGCTCAGCGTGGCGATCACGCTGATCAGCATCGTGTTCTTCGGGGCGTTCGCTCTGCCGTTCATCTTCGCCAGCTGAGGGCTCGAACGGCGCGCCGTTCGAGCTGAGGCGGCGTAGGCTTGACTCATCGTGAAGAGCAAGCGCCTGGTCCCTGCAGTGACCTCCCTGCCGCAGTCGCCGCAGGCCGAGGCAGACCACCGTGTGCGTCGCTATGCACTGACGATGACCATCCGTATCGTCTGCTTCGCCCTCATGATGTTCGTGCAGCCCTACGGCTGGTACACCTGGGTCTTCGCCGCGGCCGCTGCAGTACTGCCGTACATCGCCGTCGTGTTCGCGAACGCGGGGAGCGACAGCACTGAGACGACCGCGGAGTCGCCGTTGCAGGAGCTCGAAGCTCCCGCTGTGGTCGCTGACGAGCCGTCGTCGCTGTCAGACCCTCAGGTCTTCAGAATCCGTGAGAGCGGCCGGGACGACGCGTGAGCGAGCTGGAGTGCTCGCGCGCCGGCTGCCGGAACGCGGCGACGGCCCAGGTCGTGTGGAGGAATCCGCGCATCCACTCCGTTGATCGCGAGAAGGTGTGGCTCGCCTGCGCCGAGCACGTCGACTTCCTCCGCGACTACCTGGCCGCCCGGGACTTCCCCGTGACCGTGAGAGACGGTGTTCCTTCGTGAGTTCCCGCCTGACCCGCTGGACCGTCTATGTTCTGATCGCGATCGGCTTCGCCATCGGCTGCGCCTTCCTGTCGCAGTGGCAGTTCGATCGCAACGAGTCGCGGGCCGAGCAGATCGAACTGGTCGAGAAGAACTACGACGCCGACCCCGTGCCGCTCGCCGAGTTGATCGGCTCGGACGGCGAACTCGCTCCCGGCGATGTGTGGCATCCGGTCGTGCTGACCGGCGAGTACCTGAGCGACCAGCAGCTGCTGGTGAGAAACCGTCCGCACGGCGGGACGAGCGCGTTCGAAGTGCTGGTGCCGTTCCGCGATTCCGACGGACGTATCGTCATCGTCGACCGCGGCTGGGTCCCGCCAGGAGACGGCGAGTCCCCGGATGTCGTGCCCGCGCCGCCCGAGGGCGAGGTCGAGGTCATCGTGCGTCTGCGACCCGGTGAGCAGCTGCCGGCCTCGGGGCGCGGTGCACCCGAGGGCCAGGTGCCGACCATCAACCTCCCGTCGATCGCGGCGATCGTGGGTGGAGACGTCGTGACGAGCGCGTATGGTCAGATCGTCAGCGAGAGCCCTTCGCCAGAGGTCGCGCTCGGCGGGTTCGACTCCCCCACTGACGATCCGGGACCTCACCTGTCGTACGCGATCCAGTGGATCCTGTTCGCACTGATGGGGTTCATCTTCATCGGTTACATCATCCGCACCGAGATCATCAAGCACCGTGAAGAGCTCGAGGGCGTACCAGCCCCGGTCAAGAAGTCCCGGCGCCGCGACCGCGATGCCGATGTCGAGGACGAGCTGCTCGACGCACGCTGACGCCTAACGGATGTCGGCGCGGACGGCGCTGAGCAGACGCGGCAGATGGTCGAGTGAGGAGATACTCGGGCTCCGTCCTCCGTGCACCTGGTGGCCTCCACTGAAGTGGAGGAACGACGCTCCGAACTCTTCCGCGATCTCGAAGTCATGGTTCGTGTCGCCGATGAGGAGCACCTGTTCTGCAGGCAGATCGGATGCCGCCAGCCATCGCGCGATCGCATCCCGTTTCGATGCGCGAAAAGGGTCTTCGATCCCGAGGACGACCTCGAACGCTCCCTTCAGATCATGAGGAGCCATCTGCGCCTCAAGCAGGTCCGGCAGTGTCGCCGACGCCAGCACCTGGCGAATCCCCAGGCTGCTGACCTCCGCAAGCGTCTGTCGTGCGTTGGTGTGCAGACGCGACTCGTCTGCACGCTCTGCCAGCAGGTCGAGGTAGAGGGCGACGGCGCCGCTGGTCGGACTCGATGCGCAACTCCAGCCCGGAACTGGTGGTCGCATATCGTGCAGCAGACCGTTCCGGAACGGTCCAGTGCGGAAGGTAATGGTCGACCCACTTCAGGGGGTCGACTCCGCGAGAGAAGTCATCGACGAAGACGGGCACCCGCGACGGCGCCGCAGGAAGGGCCCCTTCCATGGATCACGCCGATTCCCGATCAGCAGCACCACCGATGACGGACACAGTCCACCCCGCATCGGCGGCGTCGTAGACCACGCGTGTGTGACGCCGGTCCCTCGATCCCTGCCAGAACTCGATCCGCGTGGGCACGAGGCGCCACAGCACCCAATCCCCATCAGCGATGTCCGCCCGCGCGGCTGCGGAGCGCGCAGCGAGATCGGCCGCACTTTCCTCGGCAGTCGCCTCCTGCACACGTCCGCGCACCCGCACCGCTCGCACCTGCGGCTGCCACCAGAAGTTCAGTGCCGCCGCCGGAGCGGCGGCGAGCTGCGCCCCCTTGCGGGACGACCGTGTGCTGGCGAACGCCCAGCCGCGTTCGTCGATCCGCTTCAGGATGAGCGTGCGAGCGTCAGGCGATCCATCCGCATCGACGGTTGCGAGGGTCACGGTATGCGGCTCCGGCACCCCGGCTGCATCCGCGGCACGAAGCCACGACGCGAAGAGGTCGTTCGGATCGACGGGCAACTCGTTGAGGTTCCACTCCGGGGCGCTCCCGGTGAGAGCATGCCGACCCCTCAGCCAGTCGTTGATGGGGACGGAATCGTTGTCCTGGTCGTCGTGCGTCACGTCATCGACTATGCCACGAGAGTCGGCCCGGTCAGGCGAGTTCGATGAGGTCCTGATACTCCTGGCTCCAGATGTCCTCGACACCGTCGGGCAGGATCAGCACGCGCTCGGGGTTGAGCGACTGCACCGCCCCGGGGTCGTGCGAGACGAGCACGACGGCGCCCTCGTAATGCGCGAGCGCACCGAGGATCTCTTCGCGCGAGGCAGGATCGAGGTTGTTCGTGGGCTCGTCGAGCAGCAGCAGGTTGGCCGACGAGACGACGAGCGTCGCGAGAGAGAGCCGTGTCTTCTCGCCTCCCGAGAGCACACCGGCGGGCTTCAGCACGTCATCGCCCGTGAACAGAAACGAACCCAGCACCTTGCGTGCTTCCATCTCGGTGATGTGCGGTGCGGCCGACACCATGTTCTCGAGCACCGAGCGGTTGACGTCGAGGTTCTCGTGCTCCTGCGCGTAATATCCGACCTTGAGTCCGTGGCCGGGCTCGAGCTGGCCGGTGTCGGGCTTGTCGACGCCAGCGAGCATCCGCAGCAGGGTCGTCTTTCCCGCACCGTTGAGTCCGAGCACGACGACCTTGGAACCGCGGTCGATGGCGAGATCGACGTCGGTGAAGATCTCGAGCGAACCGTACGACTTCGAGAGTCCGGTCGCCATCATCGGGGTCTTGCCGCACGGGGCGGGCTTCGGGAAGCGCAGCTTCGCGACCCGGTCTTCCTGACGCACGTCGTCGAGTCCGGCGAGCAGCTTCTCGGCACGAGCGATCATCTGGTGCGCGGCTGCGGCCTTCGAGGCCTTGGCGCCGAATCGGGCCGCCTGCAACTGCAGGGTGGTGGCCTTCTTCTCGGCGTTGGCGCGCTCCTTCTTGCGGCGCTCCTCGTCGGCCACCCGCTGGCGCAGGTAGTTCTTCCAGTTCATGTTGTACGTGTCGATGATCTGACGGTTCGCGTCGAGATAGAACACGCGGTTCACGGTCTCGCCGACGAGCTCGACGTCGTGGCTGATCACGATCAGCCCGCCCTTGTAGTTCTTGAGGAACTCGCGCAGCCACACGACACTGTCGGCGTCGAGGTGGTTGGTCGGCTCGTCGAGGATCATCGTCTCGGCGTCGGAGAAGAGGATGCGCGCGAGCTCGATGCGACGACGCTGACCACCCGACAGGGTCGACAGCGGCTGGTCGAGGATGCGGTCAGGCAGTGAGAGGTTGTTGGCGATGGATGCGGCCTCGGCCTCGGCCGCGTATCCGCCCTGCGCCTCGAACTGCTCGGTGAGGCGCGCGTAGCGCTTCATCGCCTTGTCGGCGACCGCGGGATCGTCGGATCCCATCGCCAGGGCTGCCTCGGACATGCCGAGGTTGAGCTGGCCGAGCCCGCGCGCGTCGAGGATGCGCGTGCGCGCCAGATCCTCGGGATTGCCCGAACGGGGGTCCTGCGGCAGGTAGCCGAGTTCACCGGAACGCGTCACACTGCCACCCGATGGGAGGACATCGCCGGCGAGCACCTTGGTGAGCGTGGTCTTGCCTGCACCGTTGCGGCCGACGAGACCGATCTTGTCTCCGTCGCTCACACGGAACGACACGTTCTCCATCAGGAGGCGTGCGCCCACGCGGATCTCGAGTTCGTGCACGGCAAGCACAGCGGGATGTCCGTTCGTTCAGGGGGAATCGGCCGAGCGGCCAAACTCCCAGTATAGATCGCTCGGCTGAGTGTTCAGTCGAAGTAGAGGCGGTGGTGCAGCCGGCACCCCGGGTTGAACCCCGCGGTGCAGGTCGGGCACGCGGACACCTCGAGGTAGTCGGCGATGGTCAGCATCGCACCGCACACACCGCAGAGCACTGCTTCCGTCGAACGCGCATCCTTCGACCACTGGCGCGCATCATGGTCTGCGACCTCCTGGTGGCACAGGTGACACGGATACCACTCACGACAGCAGGCGAACTGCAGGGCGATGACATCGAGCGGCCCGCTGTAGTGCTCGCAGCGCGTCTCACCGTCGACGAGCAGTCCGTGAACGGCCGTCCCACTCACAAGGACACCGCCGTCCGCAGCTGCGGGCCCGGCGGATCTCCCTCTCCAGAGGGATGCGGTCGATACCTCAGAGTGATGCTCCACCCGCCACCTGCTTCCTAGCCTTCTCGGGTGGATGTTATCAACGAGCTCATTCTGCAGACCGTCGCGTCTCCCTGGCTGTTCGTCGTGCTGCTGGCGGTGACGATCGTCGATGGGTTCTTCCCGCCGGTTCCGAGCGAGACGGTGCTGGTCGCCGCCGCGGCGGTGCTGGCGTCGACCGGCGACGTCTGGGCGCTGCTGCCCCTGGGGCTCGTCGCTGCCCTCGGCGCGACGATCGGAGACAACATCGCGTTCACCCTCGGGCGCAGACTGGGCACCACCCGCTGGGCATGGATGCGTCGGCCGGGGATCGCGCGGGCCTTCGCCCAGGCAGAGCGCGCACTCGCGAATCGCAGCGCCGCCCTCATCCTGGGCGCCCGCTACATCCCGGTCGGCCGCGTCGCCGTCAACATGTCGGCCGGCGCACTGCGATTCCCCTGGCGCAGGTTCGTGCCCCTCAGCATCGTGGCCGGGATCAGCTGGAGCGCGCTCAGCCTCGCGATCGGCCTCCTGGCCGGCTCGTGGGTCCGAGACCAGCCGCTCGTCAGCGCGGGAATCGGCATCGCGGTCGCGCTCGTCATCGGCCTCGTCATCGATCGGGTCACCGCGCTTCGCCGTCGACGCGTGCCCGTTCCACAACTGGCAGGATGACTGTCATGGCACGTCGTCGGCCGCGCCCCGAGCGCGCTCTCCGCTTCAGCCGCCGAACTCTCGCGCTCGCGGCGCTCGGCGCTGTCAGCCTCGTGCTCTTCTCGATCCTGGTGCCGCTCCAGACCGTCCTGTACGGCACGCCGCTGCCTCTCGCGTTCATCCTCGGAGCGGCACTGTGCGCGGCGCCGATGCTGGCGATCTCGCGTCCGCGGTTGGCCATCGCCATGTTCAGCGTCGCCGCATTCTCTCTCCCCCTGCTGGCGAATCCGACGCTCGCGACCACAGCCCCCTGGCCCTGGTCGGTGCCCGCGCTCCTCACCTTCGTGCTCGTCGTCGGGGTGACGACCTTCGTACACGGCGCTCGACTCGGCGCCTTCCTCCTCGTCATCGGCGTTCTTCTCTCACTCACGGCGCCGCTGTTGCGACCGGAGGCCGTGGCGACCGCTCCGACAGCCGGCAGCGCCACGGCCGACCTCATCGTGACGAGTTCCGTCGCCACCGCGATGTATCTCGTGGCGATCCTCGTCGCCGGACGGGTGCGTGTCTCGGCTGAACTCACCCGTGAGCGCGAGCATTCGGCACTCGAGGAGTCGCGCCGCGCTCTCGTCGAGGAGCGCACGCGCATCGCCCGCGAGCTTCATGACGTGATCGCCCACAGCATGTCGGTGATCCAGGTGCAGGCCTCGACGGCGCGATACCGGCTACCCGACATCGGCGAGGCCGAGGTGTCAGAGTTCGAGAGCATCGCGGCCACCGCACGCTCCTCGCTCACCGAGATGCGTCGCATGCTCGGCGTCCTGCGCACAGAGGATCAGACCGCCGAGCTCGCTCCCCAGCAGGGACTCACCGACATCCCCGCCCTCGTCGACAGCATCAGGCGGGCGGGCGTCACGGTGGGCCTCGAGATCACGGGCTCCGTGGCGGATGCGCCTCAGACCGCGCAGATCGCGGCGTTCCGCATCGCGCAGGAAGCGCTGAGCAATGCCGTGAGACACGCCTCAGGTGCCGCAGTCACCCTGCGGGTGCGAGCGGATGCCGATGCGATCGGCCTCCGGATCCGCAACGAACGCGCCTCCGCCCCTCCCGTGGCGGGCGGTGGAGGCTATGGGCTCCGCGGCATGCGCGAGCGCGTCGAACTGCTCGGCGGAACCTTCACTGCCGGACCGACCTCAGACGGCGGGTGGGAGGTCGCAGCCGTCCTTCCGCTCATCGACGCGACTGGCCGACCGGCTGCCACCGACTCCGCTGAGAATCCCCACCCCATCGAGGAGACCCCGTGACGATCACCGTGCTCATCGCCGACGACCAGGCGATGGTCCGCGCCGGCTTCGCGGCCCTGCTGGATGCGCACGAAGGTATCCGCGTCGCCGGGCAGGCGGCAGACGGCGCCGAAGCGGTGACTCTCGCCGCTCGACTCGATCCCGATGTGATCCTGATGGACGTCAGGATGCCCGGGGTCGACGGCATCGAAGCCACGCGACGCATCCTCGGCCCGAACTACCCTGCCGCGCACGTCCCGCGCATCCTCATGCTCACGACCTTCGACATCGACGACTACGTCTACGACGCGCTCGAGGCGGGCGCGAGCGGATTCCTGCTGAAGGATGCTCTTCCCGAAGACCTGGTGCACGCCGTGCGCGTCGTCGCGGGCGGCGACGCGCTGCTCGCCCCCAGTGTGACCAGACGGATGATCGAGCAGTTCGCCGGGCGCCGCCCACGCGCGCCGCGCTCAGCGACCGCGCTGGCCGAGCTGACCGATCGCGAACGCGAGGTGCTGGTGCTCATCGGCAAGGGCAGGTCGAACAGTGAGATCGCCGGCGACCTCTTCATCGCCGAGCAGACGGTCAAGACGCACGTGGGCAAGGTGCTCGCCAAGCTCGGGGTTCGCGATCGCGTGCACGCGGTGATCCTCGCGTACGACGCCGGCCTGGTCGAACCCGCCTCCTGACCCGGGGATCACACCTGGGTAGGGGGTCGAACCAGCCTGCAGGGTGATCCCTCGCAGGCCACCGCGTTCATACGCTCCTCGGACACCACTTCCGAGGAGGACTCCAATGACCGTCGTCGACGCGCCCCCGCTTGCCGCTCACCGCCCCTCGGTGTCGAGCGACCGTGACACCGGGATCGACTTCCTCCGCGCCCTCTGCGTGGTCGGTGTCGTGCTTCTGCACGCGATCATGGTGGGCGTCACGGTCGTCGACGGCAGCCCGGTGTTCGCGAACGCCAGCGAGGGCACATGGTGGATCACTCCGGTGAGCTGGATGCTGCAGGTCATGCCGCTCTTCTTCATCATCGGCGGCTTCGCCGGGCTGATCGCATACCGCCGCCAGTCCGAGCGTGGCGGCACGGCATCCGCCTTCGTCGCCTCCCGCGTGCACCGCCTCTTGCGCCCCGCGACCGTCGTGGTCGGCATCGTGGGGGCCGCGCTGGCGGCGCTCAGCCTCGCCGGTGTCCCTGCCGACATCGTCGCGACGGCGGGCTTCCGCTACGGCCAGCCCCTCTGGTTCCTGGGAGTGTTCCTGCTCTGCCAGGCACTGCTTCCGGCCCTCGCCGACGCGCACGGCCGCATGCCCAAGACCGTGCTGGCCGCACTCGTGCTGGCCGCGCTGGGGATCGACGCGCTCCGCGCACAGACGGGTATCGAGGGCCTGGGTTTCGTGAACCTCGCATTCGTCTGGCTCGCACTCCAGCAGGTCGGATTCTTCCTCGCCGACGGCACCGTCGATCGGCTCAGCCGCAGGATCCGCGGCATCGTGGGGGCCGCCTCCCTGACGGCGCTCACCGCCACATTCCTCAGCGGGGTCTACTCCCCCGACCTCATCGCGAACATCAACCCACCGACGTGCGCGCTGATCCTCGTCGGCATCGTGCACCTGTGCGCCGTCTCGCTGCTGCGCGACCGAATCTCGGACGTCAGCCGACGCCCGGCGGCAGCGGCCTTCAGCAGGTTCGTGAACCGGCGCACGATGACCGTCTACCTGTGGCACATGCCGGTGCTGCTGGCGATGGCGGGCGGCTCGGCCGCCTCCGCGATGATCGCGGGCCTTCCTCTGCCCGAACCGAGCAGCCTCGAGTGGTGGCTGAGCCGCCCGCTGTGGCTCGTGGCCGCGCTCGCGCTCACGGCAGTGGTCGCGATCGCACTCACGTCGATCGAGACGCACCCGGCGCCCACGCTCTCGCGCTCAGGTCGCCGCATCGCCGCTGCCGTCACGATCGGCCTGCTCGCGGTCGTGCTTCTGCTCGTCGCCGGCACGAGCGTGCTGACCGCCGGTGTCGCTGTGCTCGGACTCCTCTTCGCACGTCGCCTCGCCCGTGGCTCACACCAGTCCGCGGGCCGCGAGGGCGTCGCCGACGTCGTCCGCGTGGCGTAACGTCCGCACCATGAGCGGCACGACGCCGCGCACCCCGAGACGAACACCCCGCGCCCGCTCGGCGTCTCGCACCGCACCGGCGAAGGACGCGACGACGGGGATCATCGTCAGTGCGAGCGAGAGCGTCATCGCCACGGCGTCGACATCGACGCCCACGCGTCTCAGCGGACCGAGTCCTCGATACAGCACCGCGAGGAGGTCTCCCATGCGCGTCGTGATCGTCAGCAGCGAGGCGAGCAGCACGAGAGCGACGATGCGCGCGACGCTGATCCAGGCGGTGAGCGGTGACGCGAAGAACCACAGCGCGACACCGAGGATCAGCACGAGCCAGCGCAACCGCCACACCTCGGCGATGAGGGCGCGCACCGGAAGGCGCGCGAGCAGATACAGACCACCGACGCCGAGCAGGGCGACGGCGATGCTCCCCGCGTCGTGCGGATAGGCCGACAGCACGAGCGCCAGTGCGGCGAGCAGCGCGAGCTTCACGCCTGCCCCCATCCGATGCACGATGCTCGTTCCGTCTCGGTACTGCTGGATCATGTGCACAAGGCCAGGTATCGCGCGATGACGTCCTGCGGACGACCGGATGCCGCTAACGCACCACCCTCGAACAGCAGGGCGTGATCGCATCGCGCGGCGAGATCGAGGTCGTGAGTCACGAGGATCACCTGCGCGGGTGCCGCGAGAAGCAGATCGGCGATGCGACGCGCGTTGCGCAGATCGAGCAGGGTCGTCGGCTCGTCGGCGACGATCAGCGTCGGCTCCGTGATGAGCACCGAGGCCAGAGCCAGCATCTGCTTCTGTCCGCCCGAGAGGTCGGATGCCGGAACATCCGCATGCTCGCCGAGGCCGTGCTCGGCCAGCACCGCAGCCACTCGCCGTTCCACGTCGGCGCGAGGCGACCCGCGCAGCGAGAGAGCGAGGTCTTCGGCGGGCGTCGGCATGAGAATCTGCGACTGCGGGTCGGTGAACACGAAGCCGACACGACGGCGCAGAGCGGAGGTCTCCCGCCGCGTGTCGAGTCCGTGTACGCGCACCTGTCCTGCGGTCGGAAGCACGAGTCCGTTGAGGAGACGCGCGAACGTCGACTTGCCCGATCCGTTCGCCCCGATCACCGCGATCCTCGACGCCGTGAGATCGACACTGACGTCGCGGAGTATCACCCGACCGTCGCGCTCCACCGACACCCGGTCGAGCGCGACGCTGCAGGTCTGCGTCTCAGGCCGCACGGGCCGACGCGGCGACGGGGGTGATCCGATCTCCGAACGCACGCGGGTAGGCGCGATTCAGCGCGAGGGCGAGCGCGGCCGCCGCGACCGCCTTGAGCAGGTCCCCCGGCAGGAAGACGAGGCTCGACAGAGCTGTCGGCAGCAGGTCGACTCCCAGCACGAGAGACTGCACCGGGATCCCGAAGAGGTACACCACGAGGATGCCTCCGACCACCGTGGCGAGCACGATCCGCCACCAGGTCAGGCGACCGGTGCGGACGATCAGTCCGACGACCACGACGCCGGCGACCCACCCGACGAGGTATCCGGCTGTCGGCCCCACGAACACCCCGAGGCCTCCCCGTCCACCCGCGAGCACGGGCAGTCCGACCGCAGCGAGTGCGAGCACGAGCAGCACCGACAGCGGTGCGAGCCGCGGACCGAGAATCACCCCGGCGAGCATCACGCCGAGCGTCTGCGCCGTGATCGGCACACCACCCGGGATCGGGACGGTGACCGTGCCGAGCACGGTGATGAGTGCCGCGAGGAGTGCGACCCGTGCAAGGTCTCGGCCGAGGTCTCCCCGCTGCTTCCTGGTCTCCTGCAGAGCCATCCGAACTTCCTTCCTGAACAGTGTTCACGTGAACGGTGTTCACTATACTGAGAACATGGTTCCGGATCCCAACTCGTCGAGACACGACCGCGACGGCGTCGCTCGCGCGGCGCTGCTGCTCCTCGACGAAGTGGGCCTCGCCGACCTGTCGATGCGGCGGATCGCCGGGAAGCTCGCCGTGCAGCCGAGCGCTCTCTACTGGCACTTCGCCAGCAAGCAGGAGCTGCTCGCAGAACTCGCCGACCGCATCACCGCGACGATCCCCCGCGATGACGCCGATCTCCTGACCACCGCGCGCGGCATCCGCGATGCGCTTTTCACCTACCGTGATGGGGCCGAGCTGGTTCTGAGCACCTATGCTCTTCGCCTCGGCTCGTCGCACGCTCAGTCCGCGCTCGAGTCAGCGCTGCATCGCCAGGGCGCCACAGACGTCGAAGAGCGGGCAGCCGCACTCCTGCACTTCGTGCTCGGTCACGCGACACTCGTGCAGCAGCGCATGCACGCCGACAGCTACGGCGCAGCCCGCGCCGACGGAGCGCACGACATCACCGCCGGACTCGACCGCGTCTTCGATCTCGGCGTCACCGCGCTCGCGGGGGCTCCGATCGACGACGAGGTCAGCGCGGCGTCGACTCCGCGGCGTGACCGAGCCTGAGGCCGGGCACGAACGCGAGCAGGACCAGCCCGAGGCAGAACGCGAAGACCACGCCGAAGGCATCCGCCTCGCCGCCGAGACTCGCGACGGCCAGCCCCGCCAACGCGATCACCACGGCGGATCCGGTGGAGTCCGAGATCGACAGAGCGGACGAGTTGAAGCCCTGATTCCCGTCGTTCGAGTACGCGAGGGTGAGCACCGTGAGCCTCGGGTAGAGCAGTCCCATTCCACCCCCGGCGAATGCCCATCCGACCACGACGAGAAGCGGTGAGACGCCCCACACCGCAGCCACGAGCACGCAGAGCACGGCGATGAGCAGCAGCGACAGGCTGATGAGGGTGATGCGCGTGTTGCCGAGACGCTCTCCGAATCGTCCCTGCAACTGAGAGGCGCCTGCCCAGGCGAAGGCCGCCAGCATGAGCGCGATGCCCGCCCAGGTCGCGGTGAAGCCGAATCGCTCCATCAGCAGATACGGGATGTACGCCTCGGAGGCGAAGAAAGCGCCGGCAGCGATCCCTCGCATCAGCACGACGCTGGGCAGGCCCCGACCGGCGCGGAGCGTGCGTCGGGGCAGGAGCGGCAGCACGGCGAACGCGATCACCAGCACCGACCCGAGCGCCATCGGCCAGGCGAGCCGCACATCCAGCTCGGCGGTCAAGCCGATCAGCACGGCGAAGACGGCGACCACGACAGCGAGGACCAGACGGATGGCGAGCGCACGCCGATCCTGCGGCTCACCATGCCCCAGATCCACGCCGCGCAGACGCACGGCGATCATCAGGAAGGCCGCCGCCGTCAGCACGGCGACGCCGAGGAACGCCCAGCGCCAATCGAGATACTCGGCCACCGCGCCCGCGAGGAACGGCCCGATCATCGAAGGCACGACCCAGGCGGCTGCGAACGCGGCGAACACGCGGCCGTGCAGGTGCGGCGGGTAGAGCCGGGCGACGACCACGTAGAGAGCGACGGTCTGCCCGCCCGCGCCGAGTCCCTGCACGAGACGACCGATCAGGAACTGATCCATCGAGAACGCGAGACCCGACAGCAGCAGACCGGCGATGAACAGCGACACCGCGACGTACAGCGCACCCCGCGGACCACGGGCGTCAGACCAGGCCCCGGCCGCCACCATGCCGATCACGCTGGTCGCCAGAGTGCCGGCGAACGCGACGGCATAGAGCGCCCGTCCGTCGAGCGCGTCGCTCACGATGGGCATCACCGTCGTGACGGCGAGTGCCTCGATCGCCGCGAGGAAGATCAGTGCGACGGCACCCGCGGTGACCCAGAGCCGCTCCCGGTCCCAGATCGATGGGACCGTCTGCGGATTGGTCATCGATGCCCGAGCGAAGCGATGCGCTCGACGGCTTCGGTGACGATCTCCGGACTCGTGCCGAAGTTCAGGCGCACATACCCGGCGCCCTCCGCACCGAATGCCGGCCCGTAGTGCAGCGCGACCTTCGCATCCTTCAGGATCCGTCGCGCGGGATTGTCGCCCCATCCGAGTCCGGAGAGATCGATCCAGGCCAGGTATCCCGCGTCGGGGATGCGGTAACGCGCTGCGGGCAGTCTCGCCGCGAGAAGATCTTCGAGCAGGACGCGATTCGCGTCGAGAGTGCGCAGCAGCCCATCGAGCCACACGTCGCTCTCTTCCGAGAACGCGGCGACGGCGGCGAGGAGCCCGAACTGACCGGTGCGCCACTCGACCTCGATCGGCAATCCTCGGACGAGCGCCGTCGTGGCGTCGGATGCCGTGACCATGAGCGCGCACTTCAGTCCGGCGAGGTTGAAGGCCTTGCTCGCGCTCACCACGGCGTAGCCCACTCGTTCGGCGGCCTCGCCCGCGTCGAGGAACGGAGTGAAGCCTGCTCCGGGCTGCGCCAGTGGAGCGTGGATCTCGTCGGAGATGACCGCGACTCCGAACTCATCGGCGATCTCGGCCAGCGCCGCGAGCGAGTTGCGACCGTGCACCGTGCCCGTCGGGTTGTGCGGATTGCAGAGCAGCATCGCAGTGGCACCGTCCGCGAACGCTGCGCGGATGCCGTCTAGATCGAGCTCCCAGGCCGATCCCGTGTCCCGCAGGGGCACCCGCTCGACCTCGGCACCGGCCTCGGCGACGAGGTCGTAGAACGGCGGATAGACCGGAGGCGTGACGACGACCCGCTCCCCCGGCTGCGTCACGCGGCGAAGGATCTCGACGATCCCCATGCTGACGTCAGCGGTGCTGCGCATGCGGGCCGGATCGACGTGCCAGCCGAACCGCCGCTCGGCGAAATCGGCATAGACCGAAGGCAGCGGCGTTCGCGATGCGATGTACCCGGTGTCCCCGGCCTCGACGGCGCGGTGCAGGGCGTCGGAGATCGCGGGTGCGAGGGGGAAGTCGGTCTCCGCGACGAAGAGCGGAAGCACGTCGGCCGGATACTCCCGCCACTTCTCGCTGCTTCGTTCGCGGAGCTCCGCCAGAGGCAGAGCCGTGACCTCGAGCATCCTCAGATCGCGAAGCCGAGTGCGCGCATCATGTCGCGACCGTCGTCGGTGATCTTCTCCGGACCCCACGGCGGCATCCACACCCAGTTGATGCGGAAGCGATCGACGACGCTGTCCAGAGCCTGTGCGGTCTGGTCTTCGAGCACGTCCGTCAAGGGGCAGCCCGCGCTGGTGAGCGTCATGTGGATGACGAGAGCATCGTTCTCGTCATCCCACGCGAGGTCGTAGATGAGGCCGAGGTCGACGACGTTGATCCCGAGCTCCGGGTCCATGACGTCCTTGAGAGCCTCGGTGACCTCGTCATACTTCTCGTCGGTGAGGGTGGCTGTCATGCGAATCAGCCTACGCCTCGACGGGGGCTGCAGGGTCGAGGAAACGGTCGTATCCCTCGTCCTCGAGCCGGTCGGCGAGCTCGGGGCCGCCCTCTTCGACGATCTTGCCGGCGACGACGACGTGCACGAAGTCGGGACGGATGTAGCGGAGGATGCGCGTGTAGTGCGTGATCAGCAGCACACCGAGGCCCGTGGACTCCTTGGCGCGGTTGACGCCCTCGGAGACGATCTTCAGCGCGTCGACGTCGAGGCCGGAGTCGGTCTCGTCGAGGATCGCGAACTGCGGCTTGAGCACCTCGAGCTGGAGGATCTCGTGACGCTTCTTCTCACCACCGGAGAAGCCCTCGTTGACGTTGCGCTGCGCGAACTTCGGGTCCATGCGCAGGTTGGCCATGGCCGCCTTGACGTCCTTGGTCCAGCCGCGGATCGCGGGGGCTTCGCCGTCGAGCGCCGTCTTGGCGGTGCGGAGGAAGTTCGTCACCGTCACGCCGGGGATCTCGACGGGATACTGCATCGCGAGGAACAGGCCCGCGCGAGCACGCTCGTCGACGCTCATCTCGAGCACGTCCTGGCCGTCGAACGTGATCGAACCGGAGGTCACCGTGTACTTCGGGTGACCGGCGATCGTGTACGCGAGGGTCGACTTGCCCGAGCCGTTGGGGCCCATGATGGCGTGGGTCTCACCGGTGTTCATGGTGAGGGTGATTCCGTTGAGGATCGGGGTGGTCCCCGCCTCGGTCTCGACCGTCACGTGCAGGTCGCGGATTTCGAGAACAGACATTCAGACTTCCTTCGTCACAGTCGGGTCGATGAGCACGTCGTCGCCGTCGATCTCGACGACGTAGACCGGAACGGGCTCATAAGCGGGGAGATTCTGGGGCTTGCCGGTGAGCAGCGAGAACGCGGAGCCGTGGGCCCAGCACTCCACCGTGTCACCCTCGACGAATCCCTCGGCGAGAGAGATGTCGCCGTGCGTGCAGGTGTCTCCGATGGCGTGGATGACGCCCTCGGAGTCCTTGATCACGGTGATCGGCACGCCGTTCGGCTCCACCCGGATCGGGGTGTCGAGCTCGAGCTCGGCGACACCGCAGACGCGCTCGGCGGTCATGCATCCACCTCGGCGAGCTCGGTCTCGATCGCGGCGAGAAGCTCCTGCTCCAGCGCCGGGATTCCGAGGCGCTGGACGATGTCGGTGAGGAACCCGAGCACGACGAGTCGGCGCGCTTCCTCTCCGGAGATGCCACGAGCCTGCAGGTAGAACAGCTGCTCGTCGTCGAAACGACCGGTCGCGCTCGCGTGGCCGGCACCGAGGATGTCTCCGGTCTCGATCTCGAGGTTCGGGATCGAGTCGGCGCGCGCGCCCTCGGTGAGAACCAGGTTGCGGTTCGCCTCGTACGAGTCGGTGCCCGTCGCGTCGGCGCCGATCAGCACGTCGCCGATCCAGACGCTGTGCGCGCCCTCGCCCTGGAGCGCACCCTTGTAGAGCACGTCACCCTTGGTGTGCGGACCCTTGTGGTGCAGGTAGACCTGGCTCTCGAGGTGCTGCCCGGCGTCGGCGTACGACAGACCGTAGAGGTACCCCTCGGAACCGGCGCCCGCGAGCTCGACGCTCGGGTTCACCCGCACGACGCCGCCGCCGAAGCTGATGACGAAGTGCTTGAGATTGGCATCCGCGTCGACCCGAGCCTGGTGAGCCGAGGTGTGCACGGCCTCGTCCTGCCACTGCTGCAGGCTGATGACGGTGAGCTTCGCTCCGTCACGGACGATGATCTCGACGTTCTGCGAGTACTGCGCGGCACCGGTGTGCTGCAGCACGACGGTGGCCGAGCTGTGCTCGAGCGCCTCGATCACGATGTGGGCGTCGGAGCGCAGTTCTGCTCCGAGTCCGTCGATCGAGACGAGGATCGGCTCGGCGACCTCTTCTTCGCGCGGGATGCGGATGTGCAGTGCCTCGGCGGACCCCTGCCATGCAACGGCGGCGGTGATGTCCTCCGCGAGGAAGACCTCACCGCGGGGTGCGTCACCGGCGGCCAGGGGGGCAGACACGTACTGCTGTCCGGCGCCGAACGTGTAGCTCACGCCCTCAGCGGAGCCGGCGACCTCGAAGAGGGGCGCGAGCTTCGCGACGGGCGTGTGCTTCCAGTTGACCTCGCGGCCGGTCGGCGCACCGAAGTCCGCCGGCTCGAACGAATGCGGGCGCTCGGAACGCGTCTGCACCGGAACGAATCCGGCGTCCGCGACCTGCGCGGCCGGGTCGATGTGCGCGCTCGAATGATGCGACGCCGTCGGCGTCGTCGTCTGGGCCGTCATCTCAGCCGACCGATCCTTCCATGCCCATCTCGATGAGCTTGTTCAATTCCATCGCGTACTCCATGGGCAGCTCCCGAGCGATCGGCTCGATGAAGCCGCGCACGATCATCGCCATCGCCTCGTCCTCGGGCATGCCGCGAGACTGCAGGTAGAAGAGCTGCTCCTCGCTGACCTTCGAGACCGTGGCCTCGTGGCCGAGCTGCACGTCGTCGACGCGGATGTCGATCGCCGGATAGGTGTCGGAGCGCGACTTGGTGTCGACGAGCAGGGCGTCACAGCGCACGGTGTTCGCGGAGTGGTGCGCGTTGGCGTCCACCCGCACCTCGCCGCGGTATCCGGCTCGTCCGCCGCCACGCGCGATCGACTTCGAGACGATCGACGACTGCGTGTACGGAGCCATGTGGATCATCTTCGCGCCGGCATCCTGGTGCTGGCCGGGGCCCGCGAAGGCCACCGAGAGGGTCTCGCCCTTGGCGTGCTCGCCCATCAGGTAGATCGACGGGTACTTCATCGTCACCTTGGAGCCTATGTTGCCGTCGACCCACTCCATCGTCGCACCCTCGTGCGCGACCGCACGCTTGGTGACGAGGTTGTAGACGTTGTTCGACCAGTTCTGGATCGTCGTGTACCGAACGCGGGCGTTCTTCTTCACGATGATCTCGACGACGGCCGAGTGCAGCGAGTCCGACTTGTAGATCGGAGCGGTGCAGCCCTCGATGTAGTGGACGTAGCTGTCCTCGTCGGCGATGATCAGGGTCCGCTCGAACTGGCCCATGTTCTCGGTGTTGATGCGGAAGTACGCCTGCAGCGGGATCTCGACGTGCACGCCCTTGGGGACGTAGACGAACGAGCCGCCCGACCAGACGGCGGTGTTCAGCGCGGCGAACTTGTTGTCGCCGGCCGGGATCACGGTGCCGAAGTACTCCTCGAAGAACTCGGGGTGCTCGCGCAGAGCAGTGTCGGTGTCCATGAAGATGACACCCTGCTCTTCGAGGTCCTCGCGGATCTGGTGGTACACCACCTCGGACTCGTACTGAGCCGCGACGCCGGCCACGAGACGCTGGCGCTCGGCCTCGGGGATGCCGAGGCGCTCGTACGTCTCACGGATCTCCGCAGGCAGATCCTCCCAGGACTGCGCCTGCTTCTCCGTGGAGCGCACGAAGTACTTGATGTTGTCGAAGTCGATCTCGCTGAGGTCTGCACCCCACGTCGGCATCGGCTTGCGTCCGAAGAGCTGGTATCCCTTGAGACGGGTCTTCAGCATCCATTCGGGCTCGTGCTTGAGCGCCGAGATCCCACGGACCACCTCTTCGGAGATTCCGCGCTTGGCGATGGCTCCGGCGGCATCCTCATCATGCCATCCGAATTCGTACACCCCCAGGCCATCGAGCTCCGGGCGGTCGATCAGCACATCCGACATCACACACTCTCCTCACAGGTCCCAAAACGGTGTAATCCGCCCCGACACACCTGATCCCCGTCGAGTCTGCGGGAGCGGGTGCCGTTGGTGGGCCCTCATCACCGGCGCTTCCATCGCGCCTAAACTGTTAGTGATGGTGCAGCGCGGTCAGCGCTCATCACAACAATCCGATTCTACAGGTTCCGCCTGAAGACAGGGCCGCTCGCCGTGTCCGCCGCGGTTCGGAGAGACTTATGCCCGAGACCTCGATCGCCTCCCCCACGATTGCACAGGATGCACTGTCGACCCACGCCGCCCTGTGGGGCCGTGCACTCCGGGTCTTCGCATGGCTGTCGTTCCTCGCTCAGACCATCATCATCGGCACCGGAGGCGCCGTCCGCCTGACAGGTTCGGGACTCGGATGCTCGGAGTGGCCGCTCTGCACCCCCGAGTCGCTCGTGCCGATCTACGCCGATCAGGGCATCCACGGCATCATCGAGTTCGGCAACCGCGTGATGACCGGAGTCGTCGGCATCATCGCCCTCGCGGTCCTGCTGCTGGTGCTCGCGCGGGTCGGCGGCAAGCAGCTGGTCTTCTCCGCCCTGCGGTTCGCCGCGGGCGGCATCGGCGCGGCCGGCGTCGTCTTCCTCATCGCGACGCTCATCGACCTGCCGGCGACCCCGTTCGCGATGGGCGCGCTTCTCATCACGGTGATCGTGGCGATCGTCCGCTCGATGCGTCTCGCACCAGAGCGGCGCGACCTCGTGATCCTCGCCTGGCTCGTGCTTGCCGGGGTCGTCGCCCAGGCGCTCGTCGGCGGCATCACCGTGCTCACCGGGCTCAACCCCTTCATCGTCGGATTCCACTACGTCTCCTCGCTGCTGCTCGTGTGCGTCACCGCCGCCTTCCTGGTGCGCCTGTACGCGCCCACGGGCCTGCGGGAGCGCGCGGTGCCGAAGTGGTTCGCGATCCTCACCCACGTCACCGGTCTCGCACTCGCCGTCACGATCGTGTTCGGCGTGCTCACCACCGGTTCCGGGCCCCACTCGGGCGATGCCGACGTGCTCCGGCACGGGTTCGACGCGACGGTCCTCGCCCATGTGCACTCGTGGCCCGGGTACATCCTCGCTGCGCTCGTGCTCGCCCTCACCGTCTCGGCCTGGGTCCTGCACCTCGAACCGCGCCGCTGGCTTCTGGTCCTCGTGATCGCGATCCTCGTGCAGGTCGGCGTCGGCGTCTGGCAGGCACGCGAGGGCCTTCCGCCGCTGCTCGTCGGCATCCACATGGTGCTGGCCTCGCTCTCCGCAGCGGCGTACACCGTCGTGGTGCTCCACCTCAAGAAGCCGGTCGACGCTCAGAGCTGAGAAGACGGCGGCGGTCAGCGCCGCGCACAGTGGATGCATAGCTGCGACATCACGGGCTCATCACTTCGTCGTGCACCGTGGCTGACATGAACAAGTCACTGACACGCAGCATCGGCTTCTGGCTTCTCCTCGTCCTCTCGCTCGCCTCGGCGGGAGTCGGCGGATGGCTCGTCGCCGGACAGGTCGGAACGATGACGAGCACACTGCTCGACGGCACCGCGACCGGCATCGAGGTCTACGTGGGACAGTCGCTCGTCGTGGTCGGAGCCGCTCTGCTCGGCGCCGGCGTCATCGGCATCCTTCTGGCCGTAGCGCTCACCGCCGTGCAGGCACTCGTGCCGTCAGCGAAGCCCGTCGTGGTGGAGCCCATCGACTGGACGTCGGAGTCGGAAGACGAGACCGAGGCGCAGGCGGCGAACGCCTACATCCCGACTCCCGCATCGGAGGTCGACGACGAGGACGACGAGACTCAGAAGGGCAGCAGCGGGTCGACCGCGACGGCCACGAAGATCAGCGTCAAGTAGGTGATCGAGGCGTGGAAGACTCGCATCGGCCGCGCCTCGTTCCCCCGCACCGCCTGGTTGTACAGACGGTGTGATTCATAGATGAACCATCCGCCGAACACCGCGGCGGAGACGCCGTAGACGAGGCCCATGTTCGCGATCGGGATCAGCAGCAGCGAGCAGGCGACGGTCGCCCAGGCATACAGGATGACCTGCAGACCGACCTGCGAGGCGTTGCGGGTCACGCCGAGCATGGGCACGTCGACGTCTTCGTAGTCGTCCTTGTACTTCATGGACAGCGGCCAGTAGTGCGGCGGAGTCCACAGGAAGATGAGGGCGAAGAGGATGAAGGCCGGCCAGTCGAGCGAACCCGTGACAGCAGCCCAGCCGATCAGCACGGGGAAGCATCCGGCGATGCCGCCCCAGATGATGTTCTGCTCGGTGCGACGCTTGAGGATCATCGTGTAGATGACCACATAGAAGAAGATCGCGAAGGCAGACAGCGCCGCGGCGAGCCAGTTGGTCGTGACCAGGAGCCAGACCGTCGAGACGATCGCCAGAGTCCACGAGAAGATGAGCGCCCCGCGAGGCGTGATCTCGCCCGTCACCAGCGGACGATTCTCGGTGCGGTGCATGTGCGCGTCGATGTCGCGATCGAGATACATGTTGAACGCGGCGGCGGAACCGGCGCTCAACGACCCGCCGATCACGGTGGCCAGCACCAGCAGCATGTCGGGGAGACCGCCTTGGGCGAGGAACATCACCGGGACGGTCGACACCAGCAGCAGTTCGAGGACGCGCGGCTTGGTGAGGGCGACGTACGCCTTCACGGTACGACCGATGGACTTCTTCACAACGGTCTGATCAGACATCGTCGAGATCTCGATCGCCTCCTCCGCACGCGTCACGACAGCTTTTCCAGTCTAAGGCACAGCGGTGCTGTGGATAACGCCCACGCGAGCGCCGCGATGGCGGTTACCGTGACCGGGTGAATCCACGCCGTCGCCCAAATCGCTCCTCCATGGTCTCTCGCGGCGCGGTCGTCGTGGCGTCCGCACTCGTCCTGTTGCTCGTCGGCTGCGCGCCCGGAGCGGCGCCGGCGCGGACGCCGACTCCCACTCCCGCGTTCGCGAGCGAGGCCGAGGCCTTCGCCGCGGCAGAAGAGGTGTACCGGGCGTACAACGAGGCCTTCAATTCCATCGACCTCGGAGATCCCGGAACGTTTGAAGCAGTCTTCGAACTCGCCACCGGGGACTTTCAGAAGGCTGATCGAACCACTCTTTCGGAGCTTCACGCCGAGGGGTACTCCTTCATCGGATCAACCACAGTCGTCGCGTTCAAGGCCCTGGACACGTCACCACTCCTGGACATAGTGACCGCAGTGATCTGCGTGGATGTGAGCATGTCGGACGTCACGGGGGCTGACGGACGCTCAGTCCTGCCGGAGTCGAGACCTGACCTAAACGCCTTGCGAGTCCGATTCATCGAGTCGAGTAGCGGGCTTCTGATCGACCACGCTGATCGCGTTGAGGAGTCAGAGTGCGCCGGTTGATATCGAGGATCGCCCTCGCCGCTTTGTTGTTCGCTCCGGGGAGCGCTGAAGACGGAGGTGGAGTGGGAGGCGCCGATGTAGTCATCGGGAGCAACGGAGGCTCGCTGACGATCTCGGGCACGCAGCAGCGCCCCGGCACCCCCGCGACCCCGAACACCCCCGGCATCCCCGGAACCCGCAACACCGAGACACCGGACACCCCCGTAGAACCCGCACGACCCAGCGACCGCGCGATCCGCCTCGCCGACTGCATGGACGACTCCGGCACCGTCCGCTGCCATGAGCCCACCAGTCCGGGCGGGTCGTCCCCGACTCGAGAAGACGGAGCGCCCGCAGCACCCGCAACACCCACCATCACCATCACCGACCTGGCACGCTTCGCGCCCCCGCCCGTCTCGGCCATGGCCGAACCCGGCAACGTCGGTATCGCCGACCTCCCGACCAACTTCACCGCATCGACGCAATCCCAAATGCAGGCCGACGAGCTCTTCGGCATCCCCCTCACCGTTCGATTCACTCCCGCCACCTACGCGTACGACTACGGCGACGGCACCACAGCCACCCTCACCGCACCCGGCCAGACCTGGGAAGCACTCGGGCTGCCGCAGTTCTCCCCCACCCCCACCAGCCACACCTACCGACAACGCGGCGACTACATTGCCCAGGTCGACGTCCACTACACCGTCGAGATCGACCTCGGCACCGGATGGATCCCCCTCCCCAGCGAGATCATCACCACCGGCACCCCGCAGACCATCCGCATCCTCGAAGCCCACACCGCCCTCGTCGCCCACACCTGCTCCGAAGATCCCGACGGCATCGGATGCTGACCCACGGTCTCCGGCGCCCTCAGGGACATACGGTGGAACGGCGTTCCGCGCGTCGTGAGCCGTGGTTCCAAGGGCTCGGGAGACGAGCTCTCGAACCGGGAATTACACGCCTCGCCGCACGTTGTAAAGGGAGGTAACGAGTCTGGTCACAGCGCTATGCTGAAAAGACTCGCGTGCCCGGTGCACATCACATTCCTTCCGTAATGACGCGGACATCGATGCTGCTTTCCGGGCGCTCTCGAACTGTCTGAGAAGGGCTTCACCGTGTCGGAACTGCAGTGGGAAGAAATCGATCGGCGCGCGGTGGACACCGCTCGTCTGCTGGCCGCGGACGCCGTCGAGAAGGTCGGCAACGGACACCCCGGCACCGCGATGAGCCTCGCCCCGGCCGCGTACCTGCTGTACCAGCGTGTGCTGCGTCACGACCCGACCGACACCGACTGGCTCGGCCGTGACCGCTTCATCCTCTCGGTCGGACACTCCTCGCTGACGCAGTACGTGCAGCTCTACCTCGGTGGCTTCGGACTCGAGCTCGACGACCTCAAGGCGCTGCGCACCTGGGGTTCGCTCACTCCGGGACACCCCGAGTACGGACACACCAAGGGCGTCGAGATCACCACCGGCCCGCTCGGCCAGGGACTCGCCTCCGCCGTCGGCTTCGCCTATGCCGCCCGCTACGAGCGCGGCCTGTTCGACCCCGAGGCCGCAGCGGGCACCAGCCCCTTCGACCACTTCGTCTACGTGATCGCCGGTGACGGCGACCTGCAGGAGGGCGTCACGAGCGAGGCGTCCTCGCTGGCCGGTCACCAGGAGCTCGGCAACCTGATCGCGATCTACGACTCCAACCAGATCTCCATCGAGGACGACACCAACGTCGCCTTCACCGAAGACGTCGCCAAGCGCTACGAGGCATACGGCTGGCAGGTGCAGACAGTCGACTGGAAGAAGACGGGCGAGTACGTCGAGGACGTCGCCGAGCTGCACGCCGCCATCGAGGCCGCGAAGGGTGAGACGTCCAAGCCCTCGCTCATCATCCTCAAGACGATCATCGGCTGGCCCTCGCCCGGCAAGCAGAACTCCGGCAAGATCCACGGCTCCGCGCTCGGTGGCGACGAGCTCGCCGCGACCAAGAAGGTCCTCGGCTTCGACGCCGAGGAGCACTTCGCCATCGCAGACGACGTGATCGCCCACACCCGCGCGCTCGCCGACCGTGCCGCTGAGACCCGTGCCGCATGGCAGACCTCGTTCGACGCCTGGGCTGCGGCCAACCCCGAGCGCAAGGCGCTGCTCGACCGCCTCGAGGCCAAGGAGCTGCCCTCCGACATCACCTCTGCTCTCCCGGTCTTCGAGAGCGGCAAGGATGTGTCGACCCGCGCGGCATCCGGTCAGGTCATCAACGCCCTCGCCGCCGAGCTCCCCGAGCTCTGGGGCGGATCGGCCGACCTCGCCGAGTCGAACCTCACCACGATCAAGGATTCGAAGTCCTTCATCCCCGCCGAGTGGTCCACCCACGAATGGTCGGGCGACCCCTACGGCCGCGTTCTCCACTTCGGAATCCGCGAGCACGCCATGGGTGCGATCGTCAACGGCATCGCGCTGCACGGCCCGACCCGCGCCTTCGGCGGCACGTTCCTCATCTTCAGCGACTACATGCGCCCGCCGGTGCGTCTGGCCGCACTGATGAATGTCCCCAGCATCTTCGTGTGGACGCACGACTCCGTCGCACTCGGCGAAGACGGCCCGACGCACCAGCCTGTCGAACAGATCGCCACGCTGCGCGCCATCCCGAACTTCACCCTGGTGCGCCCGGCGGACGCCAACGAGACCTCGGCCGCGTGGCTCGAGATCCTGCGTCGCCACGAAGGCCCGGCAGGCATTGCCCTGACCCGTCAGAACATTCCGGTGTTCGAGCGCGGCCAGGGTGCGGCAGACGGTGACATCTTCGCTTCCACCGACGGTGTCTCGAAGGGCGCGTACGTGCTCGCCGAGGCTCCGAACGGCACCCCCGACGTGATCATCATCGCGACGGGCTCCGAGGTGCAGCTCGCCGTCGACGCACGTGCAGCGCTGGCCGAAGAGGGCGTGAACGTGCGCGTCGTCTCCGCCCCGTCGCTCGAGTGGTTCGACGAGCAGGACGAGGCGTACCGCGAGTCGGTGCTCCCGAAGGCCGTCACCGCTCGCGTCTCGGTCGAGGCCGGTTCCGTCCTCAGCTGGCGCGGCATCGTGGGCGACCGCGGCCGCTCGGTCGGCATCGACCACTTCGGCGCCTCCGCCGACTACAAGACCCTGTTCGAGAAGTTCGGCATCACCACCGAGGCCGTCATCGCGGCCGCCCGCGAGACCATCAAGGAGAACGCATGAGCACCCCCACCGCAGACCTCGCCGCAGCCGGCGTCAGCATCTGGCTCGACGACCTGTCCCGCACCCGCATCTCCTCCGGCAACCTCGCCGAGCTGATCGAGACCCGCAACGTCGTCGGCGTCACCACGAACCCGACGATCTTCGCCAACGCGATCACCGACAAGAACAACACGTCGTACGACGCGCAGGTCACCGAGCTCGCCGCGTCCGGCGCGACGGCCGAAGAGGCTGTCTTCGCCGCGACCACGCAGGACGTCGCTGCGGCGCTCGACGTCTTCCGCCCCGTCTGGGAGAAGTCGGGTCACGTCGACGGCCGCGTCTCGATCGAGGTCTCCCCCGATCTCGCGCACGACACCGAGGGCACGGTCGCCCAGGCCAAGCAGCTGTGGGCCAAGGTCGACCGTCCGAACCTGCTGGTCAAGATCCCCGCCACGAAGGCCGGACTGCCGGCGATCACCGAGGCGATCGCCGCGGGCATCAGCGTCAACGTGACCCTGATCTTCAGCCTGGAGCGCTACGCCGAGGTCATCGATGCGTACCTGACCGGACTCGAGCGGGCGCACAGCGCCGACTTCGACCTGTCGAGCATCCACTCCGTCGCGTCGTTCTTCGTGTCGCGCGTCGACACCGAGACCGACAAGCGTCTCTCCGCCATCGGCACCGACGAGGCAGAGGCCCTCAAGAGCAAGGCAGGACTCGCGAACGCCCGTCTGGCCTACGAGCTCTACGAGCAGAAGTTCGCGGAGAAGCGCGCACAGGACCTGATCGCGCTCGGCGCGAACGCTCAGCGCCCGCTGTGGGCATCGACCGGCGTCAAGGACCCGGCGCTGCCGGACACCCTCTACGTCACCGAGCTCGTCGCCAAGGACGTCGTCAACACGATGCCCGAGAAGACGCTCGAGGCGACGTTCGACCACGGCGTGGTCACCGGAGACACCATCACGGGTGGCTACGAGGAGGCGCGCGCCGTCTTCGCCGGCCTGGCAGACCTCGGCATCGACTTCACCGATGTCACCCAGGTGCTCGAAGACGAGGGTGTCGCCAAGTTCATCGACTCCTGGCACGACCTGCTCACCCAGGTGCGCGAAGGGCTCGAGGCGCAGCGATGACATTCGCGATCCACGCCTCGGGCGCGGCGCGCGCGGCGATCGATGAGACCGTGCCGGCACTCGTGCACGATCTCATCGCGTCGCGCGTCACGGGTGGCGACGCCACCCTGTGGGGCCCCGAGGCCGAAGCCGAGGCGGCCACCCGCCTCGGCTGGGTCGAGGCCGTGTCGATCTCGCGCCCGCTGGTCGCGGAGATCGCGGCCCTGCGGGATGAGCTGCACGCGAAGGGCGTCACTCGGGTCGTGCTGGCAGGCATGGGCGGCTCGTCGCTCGCCCCCGAGGTGATCGCGCAGACGAGCGGTGTCCCGCTGACCATCCTCGACTCGACGGCCCCCGGACAGGTGCTCGCCGCGCTCGACGAGGGACTCGAGGGCACCGTCCTCGTGGTCTCCTCGAAGTCCGGCTCCACGGTCGAGACGGACTCGCAGCGTCGCACCTTCGAAGCGGCGTTCCGTGATGTCGGCATCGACCCCGTCGACCGCATCGTCGTGGTCACCGACCCGGGATCCCCCCTCGACACCTCGGCTCGCGAGGCCGGGTACCGCGTCTTCAACGCGGACCCGAACGTGGGCGGACGCTATTCGGCTCTCACCGCCTTCGGGCTCGTGCCCTCGGGCCTCGCGGGCGCCGACATCGACGAGCTCCTGAACGAGGCCGAGGCCTCGCTCCTCGAGGTCGCCGTCGACTCCGCCGAGAACCCGGCTCTGCGTCTCGCCGCGGCGATCGCCTCGACGACTCCGCGCCGCGACAAGCTCGGTCTCATCACCGATGGCACGCACATCAACGGACTGCCCGACTGGATCGAGCAGCTCATTGCGGAGTCCACGGGCAAGGCGGGCACCGGGATCCTTCCCGTCGTCCTGCTTCCGGTCTCACCCGAGCTCGATTCGAAGCCGGCCGACCTGCAGATCGTGCGCCTGGTCGACGACGCGAACGAGTTCCACCTGCGCGAGCGTCATGCGGGCGAGATCCTCGTCAGCGGATCGCTGGGCGCACAGCTCATCGTCTGGGAGTACGCCACGGCGATCGCGGGATATCTGCTCGGGATCAACCCGTTCGACCAGCCCGACGTCGAGTCGGCCAAGGTCGCCGCGCGTGGTCTGCTCGACGCACGTCCCGCCCCGACCGACCCGGCGTTCGTCGAGAATGGCGTCGAGGTCCGCGTGTCCGACCCCGCTCTCGCAGTGTCCGGAACCGTCGAGGGAGTGCTCGACGCACTCTGGGCACGCCTCGCCGACGACGGCTACGTGTCGATCCAGGCATACGTGAACCGTCTCGATGTGCCGCAGCTGCAGGGCATTCGCGAGCTCGTCGCAGCCGACTCCGGCCGGCCGACGACCTTCGGCTGGGGCCCCCGCTTCCTGCACTCGACCGGCCAGTATCACAAGGGCGGCCCCGCCCAGGGCGTCTTCCTGCAGATCCTGGAGCGCACCGAGGTGGATCTCGAGATCCCCGAACGACCGTTCACGTTCGGCCAGCTCATCGAGGCTCAGGCCGCCGGCGACGCCGGTGTCCTCGCCGCGCACGGCCGGCCGGTCGTGTCACTGACGATCACCGATTCGTCGGCTGACGTCCTCACCCTCTTCGAAGCAGCACAGAAGTAACAGCCAGGAGAATCCCCCACCGATGTCTGTTCCCATTTCGCGCGGGCACAACCCGCTGCGTGACCCCGATGATCGCCGGCTGAACCGAATCGCAGGGCCCAGTGCCCTCGTGATCTTCGGCGTCACCGGTGACCTGTCACGCAAGAAGCTCATGCCCGCCGTCTACGACCTCGCCAACCGCGGTCTTCTGCCGCCCGGATTCGCGCTGGTCGGGTTCGCCCGCCGCGACTGGGAGGACCAGGACTTCGCCCAGGTCGTCTACGACGCCGTCAAGCAGCACGCCCGCACCCCGTTCCGCGAGGAGACGTGGGCGCAGCTTCTGCAGGGCATCCGCTTCGTCAGCGGCGAGTTCGACAACCCCGAGTCGTTCCGCAAGCTACGCGAGACGGTCGACCAGCTGGATGTCGAGCGCGGCACGATGGGGAACCACGCGTTCTACCTGTCGATCCCGCCGAAGGACTTCCCGCTCGTCGCCAAGCAGCTCAAGGACTCCGGTCTCGTCGGCGCGAACGACGACGATGACGAGCGCTGGCGTCGTGTCGTCATCGAGAAGCCGTTCGGTCACGACCTCGAATCGGCTCGCGAGCTGAACGCGGCTCTCGAAGTGGCGTTCTCGGCGGACTCGATCTTCCGCATCGACCACTACCTCGGCAAGGAGACGGTCCAGAACATCCTGGCGCTGCGCTTCGCGAACGAGCTCTATGAGCCGATCTGGAACCGCAACTACGTCGACCACGTGCAGATCACGATGGCCGAGGACATCGGCGTCGGCGGCCGCGCCGGGTACTACGACGGTGTCGGCGCAGCGCGCGACGTCATCCAGAACCACCTGCTGCAGCTGCTCGCGCTGACCGCGATGGAGGAGCCGATCTCGCTCTCGGCCGAGCACCTCCGCGCCGAGAAGGAGAAGGTTCTCGCCGCGGTGCACGTGCCCGACGACCTCTCCCTCGCCACGGCCCGCGGTCAGTACGCCGGCGGATGGCAGGGCGGCGAGCAGGTCACCGGATTCCTCGATGAAGACGGCATGAACCCGGAGTCCGCGACGGAGACGTACGCCGCGATCAAGCTAGAGATCGACACACGCCGCTGGTCGGGCGTGCCGTTCTACCTGCGCACCGGCAAGCGCCTCGGTCGTCGTGTGACCGAGGTCGCCGTCGTGTTCAAGAAGGCACCGGAGCATCTCTTCGGCCGCTCGAACACCTCGGAGCTCGGGCAGAACGCTCTCGTCATCCGCGTGCAGCCCGATGAGGGAGTGACGATCCGATTCGGGTCGAAGGTTCCGGGCAACGGCACCAACGTGCGCGACGTCACGATGGACTTCGGCTACGGCCACGCGTTCACCGAGGCGAGCCCTGAGGCGTACGAGCGACTGATCCTCGACGTACTGCTGGGCGACCCGCCGCTGTTCCCGCGGCATGAAGAAGTCGAGCTCTCCTGGAAGATCCTCGACCCCGTAGAGAAGTTCTGGGCTGCCGAAGGCGGCCCGGTCGACCAGTACGCACCCGGTTCGTGGGGTCCGGCATCCGCCGATGACCTCCTTGCCCGTGACGGACGAGTCTGGAGACGCCCGTGATCATCGACCTTCCCGACACGACCGTCAGCCAGGTCGCCAAGCAGCTCGTCAAGGTGCGCGAAGACGGCGGCGCCGTCGCCCTCGGTCGCGTGCTCACGCTGATCATCTCGGCGCGCAACGGCGTCGCTGAAGCAGCGATCGATGCGGCGAACGACGCATCCCGCGAGCACCCGATGCGTGTCATCGTGCTCACCACGGGCGACGGCGATGCTCGCCTCGACGCGCAGATCCGAGTGGGAGGTGACGCCGGCGCGAGCGAGGTCGTCGTCCTCCACGCCTACGGCGACGCCGCGAGCAACGAGGAGAGCCTCGTCACCGGTCTGCTGCTGCCTGACGCACCGGTGGTCGCGTGGTGGCCGGAAGAGGCTCCCTCCTCTCCCGCCAATTCGCCGCTGGGCAAGATCGCGCAGCGTCGCATCACGGATGCCGCCACGGCTCCCGATGTGCGCGACCGGCTCGCACTGCTCGGCGAGACGCACGCCCCCGGCGACACCGACCTCGCCTGGACGCGTCTGACGCACTGGCGCGAGCAGCTCGCCGCTGTGCTCGACCAGCCCCCGTTCGAAGAGGTCACCGCTGTCGAGGTGCGCGGCGGATCGGCATCGCCGTCCACGGCCCTGCTCGCGGCCTGGTTGCAGATGGCACTCGACATCACGGTCACGTGGCACTACGAGGACCCCGAGCACTGGCAAGAGGGCATCAAGTCGGTGCGCCTGACACGTGCGTCCGGTGACATCCTCCTCGAGCGTCCCGAGCCGGGCGTCGCCGTCCTCACGCAGCCGGAACAGCCCGATCACGACCTGCACCTGCCGCGTCGCACTCTGCGCGAGTGCCTCGCAGAGGAGCTGCGTCGCCTCGACCCCGACGTCCTGTACGGTCGAGTGATCACCGAGGGCTGGAAAAAGCTGGGCCCGCCCGAGACAGGAGAATGATGTCGACGCAGCCGACGCCCGCAGAGAAGCGGGTCGTGGTCGAGAGCACCCCGGGGGCCCTGGCGGCTCGGGTCGCTGACCGGTTCCTCACTCGGCTGCGGGCACGCACTCGCAACGGCCGCATCGCCCACGTCGCCCTCACCGGCGGCTCCATGGGCGGCGCGGTCCTGCGTGCGACCCTCGAGGACCCACGGTCCGACGAGATCGACTGGTCGCTGGTGCACTTCTGGTGGGGCGACGAGCGCTTCGTGGCCCGGACGGATGCCGATCGCAACGCCGTGCAGTCACGAGCCGCTCTGCTCGATCACATCCCGGTCCCGCCGGAGAACGTGCATGAGGTCGCGGCTGCAGGCGAGGGCCTGACCCTCGACGAGGCCGCCACGGCGTATGCGGAGGAACTCGCGCGCTTCGGCACCGACGAGCACCCGTGGCCGTCTTTCGCCGTGTGCTTCCTCGGGGTCGGCCCCGACGGTCACATCGCCTCGCTGTTCCCCGACAGGCAGGAGGTGACCGTCACCGACGTCGCCGCGCTGCCCGTGCGCAACTCGCCGAAGCCGCCGCCCGAGCGTGTGACGCTCACGCGCCCGGTCCTCAACGCGTCCAAGCGTGTCTGGCTCGTGCTCACCGGGGCCGACAAGGCATCGGCTCTGGGCCTGGCTCTCGCCGGCGCGAGCTACACCAGCGTGCCGGTGGCCGGAGCCAAGGGCCGCAAGCGCACGGTCTTCTTCGTCGACGACGCCGCGGCATCCGAGGTCTCTCCCGACCTCATCGACCAGTCGTACTGACCGTCGTCCAGCAGAAACGCCGAGCGCCTCCGGGCCTCGGCGTTTTCGCTGCGCCCGTCAGGCGTCGGCGTCCTTCGACGGACCGTCCGCCGGGGCGTCGCTTCCTCGGGGGATGCCGAGGTCCTGGCTGTCGCTCAGCACCTGCGGGTGGTATCGGGCCAGACCGACGACTCCCCAGACCGCGATCGCGCCGGCGATGCCGAAGATGACCAGCACCCACGGCGGGGCTGCGGCTGCCTCACCGAGGATCGTCATACCGATCAGAACGGCGATCAGAGGGTCCACGACCGTCAGTCCGGCGATGACGAGGTCGGGCGGACCCGAGCTGTATGCGGTCTGCACGAAGTAGGCTCCCACCGCCGCGGCCGCGATCAGCGCGATCACACAGACGATCGTGATCCACTCGAAGTTGCCCGCCTGCACGCGCTTGATGACGACCTTCGCGAGAGTGGCGACGAAGCCGTAGAGGATGCCGGCTCCGATGACGTAGAAGAGCGCGCGCATGCGGTGGCGGAGCACGAGCCAGCATGCTCCGAGCACGATGATGACGACCAGCAGGATCGCCAGGATCGTGAAGAGCTCGGTATCGGTCACATCCTTCTCGGTCGCGAAGATCGCGGCGAAGAAGACGAAGAGGAAGATGCCGCCCACACAGGCGACGATCGCCGTGATCGACTGCCGTGTCGGCGTGTGGCCCGAGATGCGGGCGTTCAACAGCGTCGTCATGACGAGCGCGATGGCGCCCAGAGGCTGGACGACGATGAGCGGTGCCTGCACGAGCGCAGCCAGCTGACACACGATCGCGAGACCCAGCATCAACGTCCCGGCGATCCAGGACGGACGAGTCATCAACGCCTTCACCTGCGCGAAGGTCAGCCCGCTCGTGCCGGTCGACCCGCTCAGACGCTCGACCTTCTCGACGCCGCGGTGCTGATACTGCGCGCCGAGCGACATGAAGACGGCGCCGGCGAGGGCCAGCGGGATGCCGAGGAGCAGCCCGGGGTTCTGGAATGCACCGACCAGCTGCTCGGTGACGTCTTCCGCCCCGGTCATCCATACGGAAATGCTCACCCTACGACCCTACCCGGCGACATGCGCCGAGTAGGGTTATGGCGTGGCTGTACTTCCGATTCGCATCATGGGCGACCCCGTCCTGCACTCCCCCGCCTCCGTCGTCGAGGAGATCACCGACGACATCCGAACGCTCGTCGCCGACATGTTCGAGACCATGGACATCGCTCCCGGCGTCGGTCTCGCCGCACCTCAGGTCGGCGTTCCCCTGAGGCTGTACACGTACTCCTATGTGGACGACGACGAGCAGCCCTGGCGCGGCGTGATCATCAACCCGGAACTGTGGATGGTGCCGCTGGAGCCCGGCGCCCCCGACGACGACCTCGAGTCCGAGGGATGCCTGTCCTTCCCGGGAGAGCGCTTCGCACTGCGCCGGTCGGAGCGGGTGCGTGTCATCGGCACGGATCTCGACGGCAATCCCGTGGAGATCGCGGTCGACGGGTGGCGCGCGCGCATCATGCAGCACGAGTTCGATCACCTCGACGGCATCCTCTACATCGACCGCCTCTCGGACGGCGACTGGAAGACCGTGCAGAAGATCGCCAAGAAGCGGGGATGGGGACGTCCTGGCGCCAGCTGGATGCCCGGCGTCGACGACCTGGAAGGCTGACCTTACCTTTCAGCCCAATCACAGGCTCCTCCGAGTTGCATCACAGACTCGGAGACGGATAGCGTGCTGGAGGCGGGCTTCTCTGCGCCCGCTCACCAAGACGCTCTGGAGGGGAACATCATGATGAAACTGCGCACACGACGCGCGCTGGCACTCGCGGGTGCTGCTGTGGCGCTGTCGGTCGCTCTGACCGGCTGTAGCGCACTCGACGGGATCCTGGGCGGTGGCTCGGGAGACGCCGACCGCGACGAGGAGACCGGACAGGTCACCGAGAGCGCGAACATCGACATCTTCTCGTTGAAGCTCGGCGACTGCACGATGGACAGCGGCACCGGACAGCTCGAGGACATCGACGTCGTGCCGTGCGACCAGCCGCACGACATGGAGGTCTACCACGAGATCACCATGGAGGACGGCGAGTTCTCCGATGAGTCCGTGGACGCAGCGTCCGAGGAGTGCATTGGCGACGCGTACACGACGTTCGTCGGCGTCGGCTACCAGGACTCCGCTCTGCAGGTGACCACGATCACGCCGACCCAGCAGACCTGGGACGAGCTGAACGACCGCGTCATCCAGTGCATCATCTTCGATGAGGCCGGACAGACCACCGGATCGCTCAAGGGCGCCGCGCGCTGATCTGACCACGACACAGAAAAAGGGGACTCCGCCACCGGGCGGGGTCCCCTTCTTCGTGCAGTGCCGATGTCCGGAGAACCGATACTCCCCCGGGAAAGGGAAAACCCCCGACCTTCACACGAAGGTCGGGGGTATTGGCTCCCCGGCTTGGACTCGAACCAAGAACCTGCCGGTTAACAGCCGGCTGCTCTGCCAATTGAGCTACCGAGGAATGTGCTCCGCTGCGCGGGCAACTCGTCAATCCTAGCAAACTCCCGAGGCTGCTCGTGACATCGTCCGCACATCGGGCGTGTCGCCCGCTGACGCGATCACCGAGGCGATCACGGCTGTGAATCGGCCTCGGCGTTGGGTGCCCAGAGCAGGTCCTTGCCGACCCCACGGGCCACGACGTGGCCGGAACGGAGCATCAGCGTCTCGGCGTTGAGCTCGCGGATGAAGTCGGCGTCGTTGGTCACCAGAAGCGCTCCCATCCCCTCCTCCTTGCGGCGGCGGGTGATGGCGTCGAAGACGACGGGGCGCACCTCGAGGTCGAGGTTCGCGAGGATCTCATCGGCGATGAGGACGCGGGGCTCGAGCACGAAGGACCGCGCGATCGCGACCCGCTGACGCATACCCGCGCTCAACTCGTAGGGGAACTTCGCCGCAAGTCCCAGAGGAAGATGCAGCTCGTCGAGCAGGGTCGCGATGCGGATCGAGAGTGCCTTGGCGTTGACACGCTTCTCGCGGATCAGGATGGGCTCCGCGATCACCTCGTTGACGGTGAGCTGCGGCGGCAGATCGGCGCCAGCTCCCTGCGGGACGAATCCTGTGCGATAGGTCAGCACCCGATGCTTGCGCCCCGGTCGACGCACATCGACCCCGCACACCTGGGCACTGCCGCCGACGACGCGCACCGACGCGTCCGTCGACCCCGCGAGAGCCGCCACGAGCGTGGACTTCCCCGAGCCTGTCGGGCCCGCGACGCAGATGAGCCCTCCGGGTGCGAGCGAGAATGTGACCCCGTCGATCGCGCGGGTCGGACCGCTGTGCCCGATCCGGTCGATCACCAGGTCGGAGCAGTCGATCGCGTTGGTGGATTCGTGCCGGACAGACATGTTCCCATCCTGCACCGCGGCGGCGCGTGCGCCTCGTTACGACTCGGTGAACCGCTGACGCTCGACGTCGATGTCGCGGAGTCGCATGCGCAGCGCGCGACCGCCGTCGGAGTCGGCGGGCACGCGCTGCACCGCGCCGAGCAGCTCCTGCTTCTCACGCTCGAGAGCACGCAGGATCAGTCGCCGGGCGAGGTCGGTGGTCGAGACGACCGCGCCCTCTTCGTTGCGCGCCGGGAACGGGGTCATCAGAAGTTCGCCGGCAAGAGAGCGATAGGGCTCACGAACCGAGTTCACGGCCTCGGTCACCCAGCCAGCACGGGTGCGGTCGGGCGCTGCGGCCACGGCCTCGCGAACAGCGTCGAGACCGGGCGTGCGGAACGGCTGCTCGAGGGCACGCGTGAGCAGGGCCTGGTCGATGCGGTGGCCGTACTGGAGCGCGCCCATGATGGCGTCGCGCTCGACGGCGACATCCGCCGTGCGGGGAAGGCTCGCGAGCGTCACCGCGGCGACCGCGGG
>NZ_DALZXX010000002.1:34308-129100 GCF_031988965.1 Microbacterium sp. | reverse complement strand
TGCGTCAGCGCCGCGAGGTGCGCGCGGGGGTCAACCGCCTGGTCAACTTCGACGACGCCAACCTCCGCCGTTCGGCGCAGGCCGCGGTCGCCGCGTGCGCCCGGGTCGAGCGGGCTCTCGAGATCCTCGCGGACGACGTGCCCGACCACCTCAAGGTCGCAGGCGAGCTGCGTCTCGCTCATCGCGACGCCAGCCTCGACGAGCTGGGCCACCACGCCGACCCGCCGATGACCAAGGACGCCGTCGCCGGTCGCATCCGCCGCCTCCTGGCGATGGCCGACAAGCGCGCGCAGCAGGAGGGCATCCCCGGCACGGAGGCCGCGGTCCCCGCCGGACTCGACGTCTGAGACGTCCGTGGACACCAGCGAGGCGATCCCTGTCAAGGGGTCGCCTCGCTTCGTCATATCGGGGAAGGATCAGGGTCGACGACGCGTTGTCGTCACTAGGATGAGTTACGTCCGCTCCGCACCGCACTTCGGTGGCGCGGAGGATCGGCAAGCGCCGCGGCGCGGCGCGGATTGGATGAAAGCGATATGGCGACCTACACGCTCCCCGACCTTCCGTATGACTTCGCAGCACTGGAGCCGCACATCAGCGGCAAGATCATGGAGCTGCACCATGACAAGCACCACGCGACCTACGTCGCGGGCGCGAACACGGCACTCGAGCAGCTCGCCGAGGCTCGTGAGACCGGCAACCTGGCCAACGTGAACAAGCTCGAGAAGGACCTCGCGTTCAACCTCGGCGGTCACGTCAACCACTCCATCTTCTGGACCAACCTGTCGCCCACCGGCGGTGGACAGCCCGAAGGCGAGCTCAAGGCCGCCATCGACGAGTTCTTTGGCTCGTTCGAGAAGTTCCAGGCTCACTTCACCGCCAACGCGCTCGGCATCCAGGGCTCCGGCTGGTCGGTGCTCAGCTGGGACTCGATCGGTCAGCGCCTGATCATCCAGCAGCTGTTCGACCAGCAGTCGAACACGGCTCAGGGCACCGTGCCCCTGTTCCAGCTCGACATGTGGGAGCACGCCTTCTACCTCGACTACCTCAACGTGAAGGCCGACTACGTCAAGGCCGCCTGGAACATCGCCAACTGGGAGAACGTGGCCCAGCGCTTCGAGGTCGCCCGCGAGAAGACGAACGGCCTGCTGGTACTGTCGTAATCGGGTCGCGTCCCGACGGGCTCAGTCTCGTCGGGACGCCATCTCAGCCAAAAACCCCCGCGCATCGCGTATGCACTTTTGCTGCGCACCGCGCACGAGAAACAGGGAGACCTGAGTGTCTGTCAAGATCGGTATCAACGGCTTCGGCCGCATCGGACGCAACTACTTCCGCGCGGCTCTCGCGCAGGGAGCGGACATCGAGATCGTCGCGGTCAACGACCTCACCGACAACAAGACCCTTGCCCACCTTCTGAAGTACGACTCCGTGGGCGGCGTCCTCGACGCTGACATCAGCTACGACGACGAGAGCATCACGGTCAACGGCAAGGCGATCAAGGCGTTCGCCGAGCGCGACCCCGCCGGCCTCCCGTGGGGCGAGCTGGGCGTCGACATCGTCATCGAGTCGACCGGCTTCTTCACCAAGGCCGAGCTCGCCAAGAAGCACATCGAGGCAGGCGCCAAGAAGGTCCTCATCTCGGCACCGGGAACCGGCGTCGACGGCACGTTCGTCATGGGCGTGAACGAGGACACGTACAACCCGGAGACCGACCACATCATCTCCAACGCGTCCTGCACGACCAACTGCCTCGCACCGCTGGCGCAGGTCTTCAACGACGCCTTCGGCATCGACCGCGGCTTCATGATGACGGCGCACGCGTACACCGCTGACCAGAACCTGCAGGACGGCCCGCACAGCGACCTGCGCCGTGCCCGCGCCGCCGCGATCAACATCACGCCGGCCTCGACCGGTGCTGCCAAGGCGATCGGCGAGGTTCTGCCCGAACTCCAGGGCAAGCTCAGCGGCTCGTCGTACCGCGTCCCGGTTCCCACCGGCTCGATCGTCGACCTCACGCTGATCACCGACCGCGAGAACCTCACGGTCGACGAGGTCAACGAGGCCTACAAGAAGGCTGCTGCCGACGGACGCCTCGCCGGCTTCCTGCAGTACAACGAAGACCAGATCGTCTCGAGCGACATCGTGCACAACCCGCACTCGTCGATCTTCGACGCGACGCTGACCAACGTCAGCGGCAACCTGGTCAAGGTCTCCAGCTGGTACGACAACGAGTGGGGCTACTCCAACCGTCTCGTCGACCTGACCGAGTACGTGGCAGAGCGTCTCTGAGACACCTCCCATGACTCTGCGCACCCTGGATTCACTGGGTTCGCTCGAGGGCAAGCGCGTCATCGTCCGTTGTGATCTCAACGTCCCCCTGCGGGATGGGATCATCACGGACGATGGCCGTGTCCGCGCCTCGTTGCCGACCCTCAATGCACTGATCAACGCGGGCGCCCGCGTCGTCGTGTGCTCGCACCTCGGACGCCCCGACGGTGCGCCCGACCCGCAGTACAGCCTCGAGCCGGTCGCCCAGCGCCTGTCCGAGCTGCTCGGCAAGCCGGTCGCGTTCGCGCGCGACACCGTCGGCGAGTCCGCTCAGGAGGCCGTGTCCTCGCTGGAGGACGGCGGCATCGTCGTCATCGAGAACCTGCGGTTCAACCCGGGGGAGACCTCGAAGGACGACGCCGAGCGCGGCGCCTTCGCGGCTCGGCTCGCAGAGCTCGGCGACGTGCTCGTCTCCGACGGTTTCGGTGTCGTGCACCGCAAGCAGGCGAGCGTCTACGACCTCGCCGAGCTGCTGCCGTCCGCCGCCGGTCTGCTCATCGCAGCCGAGCTCGACGTGCTCGACCGCCTCACCGAGAACCCGCAGCGCCCGTACGCGGTCGTGCTCGGCGGGTCGAAGGTGAGCGACAAGCTCGGAGTGATCTCGCACCTGCTGCCGCGCGTCGACCGCATCCTCGTCGGCGGCGGCATGCTGTTCACCTTCCTGAAGGCTCAGGGCCACGCCGTGGCATCCAGCCTGCTCGAAGAGGACCAGCTCGAGACCGTTCGCGGCTACATCGCCGAGGCCGAGAAGCGCGGCGTCGAGCTCGTGCTCCCGACCGATGTCGTCGTGGCGTCGTCGTTCTCGGCGGATGCCGACCACGAGGTCACCGCCGCTGACGCGATCGAGAGCACCGCTTTCGGTTCGTCCGGGATCGGCCTCGACATCGGACCTGAGACGGCCGCGCGGTTCGCGGAGGTCATCCGCGGCTCGAAGACCGTGTTCTGGAACGGCCCGATGGGCGTGTTCGAGTTCCCGGCGTTCGCGCAGGGAACGAAGGCCGTCGCGCAGGCGCTCACCGAGGTCGACGGCCTGAGCGTCGTCGGCGGCGGCGACTCCGCCGCGGCGGTGCGCCAGCTCGGATTCGCCGACGATCGCTTCGGTCACATCTCGACCGGTGGCGGCGCCAGCCTCGAGTTCCTCGAGGGCAAGAAACTACCCGGCCTGGAGGTGCTCGGATGGGCCTGAACGCCCGTACCCCGCTGATCGCGGGAAACTGGAAGATGAACCTCGACCACCTGCAGGCGGTCGCGTTCGTGCAGAAGCTGCACTGGACGTTGAAGGACGCGAAGCACGAGGACGGGTCGGTCGAGGTCGCGGTCTTCCCGCCCTTCACCGACATCCGCAGCGTGCAGACGCTGATCGACGCGGACAAGATCCCCTTCGCGCTCGGCGCGCAGGACATCTCGGCCCACGACTCCGGTGCCTACACCGGTGAGGTGTCGGGAGCCTTCCTCGCCAAGCTCGACGCGAAGTACGTCATCATCGGACACTCCGAGCGCCGCGAGTATCACGCGGAGTCGGATGACGTCGTCGCCGCGAAGACGAAGGCGGCGCTGAAGCACGGCCTCTCGCCGGTCATCTGCGTGGGCGAGACGGCTGAGGATCTCGAGAAGTTCGGCGCCAGCGCCGTGCCCGCCGGGCAGCTCGAGGCGGCCCTGCAGGGCCTGTCGAAGGACGCGGACATCGTCGTGGCGTACGAGCCTGTCTGGGCCATCGGCTCTGGCCAGGCGGCGACGCCGCAGCAGGCGCAGGACGTCTGCGCCGCACTGCGCACCGTCATCGCCAAGGTGCTGGGTGACGACGCTGCGGCGCGCACCCGGATCCTGTACGGCGGATCGGTCAAGGCTGCGAACATCGCCAGCTTCATGCGTGAGCCCGATGTCGACGGCGCACTCGTCGGAGGCGCGAGCCTCGTCGTCGACGAGTTCGCGGCGATCATCCGCTTCGAGAAGCACGTCGGCGTGTGAGCGCGTGCGGCGGGGCTCCGGCCCCGCCGCACCGTATACTTGACCGTTACCGGGGCAATCCTGCCCCAGCGAAAGGCTCTTCCTCGTGGAAATTCTCGAGTTCGTCCTGCAGGTCGTGCTGGGTATCACCAGCGTCCTGCTGACTCTCCTCATCCTGCTCCACAAGGGTCGCGGTGGCGGCCTGTCCGACATGTTCGGCGGAGGCATGACATCGGCGGTCGGATCCTCCGGCCTCGCAGAGCGCAACCTCAATCGCTTCACGGTGATCCTCGCCCTGGCGTGGTTCGTGGCGATCGTCGCGCTCGGTCTCATCACGAAGTTCGAGGTGATCTGATGGCTACCGGTGGAAACGCCATTCGTGGGACCCGCGTCGGTTCCGGCCCCATGGGCGAACAGGACCACGGCTACCACGCCGACCGCATCGCGGTCTCCTACTGGGACGGTCTCGGCAATGAGACGGTCCGCTACTTCGCCGCCGGCCTGCCGGAGGAGGAGATCCCCGAGACGATCGATCACCCGCAGTCCGGGCTCCCGGCCGGTCGCGACAAGGAGAATCCTCCTGCGCTCGCCAAGACCGAGCCGTACAAGACTCACCTCGCGTATGTGAAGGAGCGTCGTACCGACGAGGAAGCCGTCCAGCTCCTCGAGGACGCGCTCACTCAGCTGCGCGAACGTCGGGGTCAGTGACCTCGATCTGAGCTCATGATGGAGCCGCCGCGATCCGTTCGCGGCGGCTTCTTCTGTGCCCGCTGTGCTCAGAGCCCACGTCAGCGGCAGCCGTAGGCGGCGTCGATGTAGGACTGCGGAGGGTAGCCGTACGCCCAGACCCCGTTCGCGTCGTCGGTGAACCCCATGCTGATGGCCCACGCGGTGGCCCACTTCTCGATGCTGTCCTGTGTCGAGGAGTCGTACATGTCCTCGCACTTGACACTGATCGCGTGGCCGACCTCATGCGCGACGAGTGCCCGGCTGCGCTCGGACGGCCACTGCTCGGCCACCGAGTTCGACAGCTCGATCGTCGCGCGATCGGGGTCGTCCCACCACCATCGCGTGAGACCGCCCATGCTGCCGTTGTATCCGGCGCCGTTCACGATCTGATTCCAGTCGAACTCCAGCAGCACCCCGGGTGCCAGCGAGCGCGCGAAGGCCTCGATCTCCAGGCGGGCCCCTTCCAGCGGTCCGGACTTCTCGGCGAGCTCGACCTGTTCGGTCGCCACGACCTGGGCCGCAGCATCCTGCATCGCCACCAGCGCGCCGACGGCGGACTCATCGAGCGCGGTGGTGAGGGATGCGGCCGACGCCGCGTTGCGGAGCGCGACCACGGCGTCGTTCTTCGCCGACAGGTGCGCGGCTTCGAAAGCCGGAGCGGCTTCGGCTGCCGAAGCGAGGAGAGCGATACCGGCGTCCGTCACACGTGTGGCCGTGTCAGCGATCGATGGTGCCACGTCGCCGAGATCACGGTCGAGTCTCTGAAGATCACCCGTCTGCGCGGCGAGTTCACTCGATGCGGCGAAGAGGTCCCAGAACGCGTCGGGCTTCGGCCCGGCGACGGGAAGATCGGCGCCGAGCAGGTCCTGTGCCGGCCCCGAGACCTCGTCGGCCGCGGTCGCTGCAGCGGACAGCTCGTCTCGTGTGGAGGGGAGGGCGAGTATGCCCGAGTCCGTCTGCACGAGCAGTTCTGCGACGTCGGCATCCGCAGTGAGCTCCTCCACGTCCTGCCGAACGACGGTCGCGCTGCTCTCGGTGGAAGCCAGGGCGTCGTCGAAGCCGGCACGCGCTTCGTCATAGCCGATGTTCGCCGTGATCTGGATCGCGCCGACCATGACCGCCGCGACCGCCACGGTGAGGACGCCTACGACGGCTCCGGTGCGCGCGCGGCGGGGTCGCGGTGACCCGCCCACCGCGCTCGTGAAACGCACGGGGAGCGAATGGCTGCCGCTGGCGGAGCGGACCACGTCGACGGGTGCGGTCATGCGATGGACCTCCGAGGGGAACCTGCGTACTGAGACTCTGCCAGATGTGCCTGATCTGGAGGATGTGACAACGCAGAAAGGCCCCCGCATCGCGGGGGCCTTTTCGTCGGAGGGGCTGACGAGAATCGAACTCGCATCATCTGTTTGGAAGACAGAGGCTTTACCACTAAGCTACAGCCCCGATGTCGGCGGTGAACCCGGAGGAACTGTGCCGACTCATCGATCATAGCGGACTGTCGGACGTGCTCATGTCCGTTAGACTCGGTGGGGCTGAATCTGCGTGCAGATTCCCCGGGGCGTAGCTCAGTTTGGTAGAGCGCCCGCTTTGGGAGCGGGAGGTCGCAGGTTCAACTCCTGTCGCCCCGACACGGCTCGAACGGCCTGACAGCCGCGATTCAGCGCGGAAACCACAAGGAGAACACACCAGCATGGCGAACAGCACCGTCGAGAAGCTGACCCCGACCCGGGTCAAGCTCAGCATCACGGTCACCCCCGACGACCTCAAGCCCAGCATCTCGCACGCCTATGAGCACATCGCTCAGGACGTCCAGATCCCCGGCTTCCGCAAGGGCAAGGTCCCGGCACCGATCATCGACCAGCGCATCGGACGCGGCGCGGTCATCGAGCACGCGGTCAACGAAGGCCTCGACAAGTTCTTCCGCGAGGCGACCGCCGAGCACAAGCTGCGCATCGTCGGCCGCCCCGCGGCCGAGATCACCCAGTGGCCGAACGAGAAGGACTTCTCCGGAGACCTCCTCGTCGACATCGAGGTGGATGTCCGCCCCGAGATCGAGATCCCCGCGTACGACGGCATCACCCTGACGGTCGACGCCGTCGAGGCTGACGACGCCGCACTCGACGAGGAGATCGAGAAGCTCCGTGCCCGGTTCGGCACGCTGGTTCCCGTCGACCGTCCCGCCGCGAAGGGTGACTTCGTCGAGCTCGACCTCGTCGCCACCATCGACGGCGCCGAGATCGACCGCGCCGAGGGCGTCTCGTACGAGGTCGGCTCGGGCGAGCTGCTCGAGGGCATCGACGATGCCATCGAGTCGCTGACCGCCGGTGAGGACACCACGTTCCGCTCGGCTCTCGTGGGCGGCGACCACGCCGGCTCCGAGGCCGAGGTCTCCGTGAGCGTCAAGGCCGTCAAGGAGCGCGAGCTCCCCGAGGCCGACGACGACTTCGCGCAGATCGCCAGCGAGTTCGACACGATCGCCGAGCTCCGCGAGAGTCTCGCCGAGCGCGTCGCACAGCAGGGCGTCTTCACGCAGGGCTCCGCCGCGCGCGACAAGCTCGTCGAGACGCTTCTCGAGCAGATCGAGATCCCGGTCCCGCCGCAGCTCATCGAAGACGAGGTGCACAACCACCTCGAGGGCGAGAACCGCCTCGAAGACGACGTGCACCGTGCCGAGGTGACCGAGGCGAGCGAGAAGCAGTTCCGCACGCAGGTGCTGCTCGACACGATCGCCGAGCAGGCTGACGTGCAGGTCTCCCAGGAGGAGCTCTCGCAGTACCTCATCCAGTCCGCATCGCAGTACGGCATGGCGCCTCAGGAGTTCGTCGAGGCGCTGCAGTCCTCGAACCAGCTCCCGGCTCTCGTCGGTGAGGTCGCCCGCAACAAGGCCCTCGCCATCGCGCTCGGCAAGGTGAAGGTCGTCGACACCAACGGCAAGGCCGTCGATCTGTCCGACTTCGTCGTGACCGACGACGAGGCCGAGACCGAGGCTCCCGCCGAGGAGAAGCCGGCCAAGAAGGCGCCCGCCAAGAAGGCCGCTGCGAAGAAGGCCGACGACGCCGAGGCTGCGGAGAAGCCCGCTGCGAAGAAGCCGGCTGCCAAGAAGGCTCCGGCGAAGAAGGCCGACGACGCCGAGGCTGCCGAGAAGCCCGCTGCGAAGAAGCCCGCTGCCAAGAAGGCTCCGGCCAAGAAGGCGGCCGACAAGGCTGAGTGACCGAACACGATCTCTGAGGAAGGGGCGGATGCTGAGGCATCCGCCCCTTTCTCGTCACCGGACCGGAAGAGGAGCGAGGACATGACGAAGACCTGGGATGAGCGCATCGACGAGGTGTGGGCCGATGCGTCGGGCGAGGAGGTCGGCGCCGACACCATCGCCCGAATCGACGCACTGGCTGCCGAGCGTAGCTCAGACGATGCGCGTGCGGAGTTCGAGCGAGCCGGTGCCAGGGACTCCGCCGGGATGCCGGCTGAGGCCGTGCGGCTCTATCGGCGCGCGCTCACCCTCGGCCTCGATGACGAGCACCGCCCGCAGTGCGTGATCCAGCTGGCCAGCTCGCTGCGCAACCTCGGTCAGTACGACGAGGCGCTCGAGGTGATCCGCGCCGAGGGGGAGCTCTCCGCCGACGGGCCGTACCGAGACGCGGTGGCGACCGTGCACGCCCTGATCCTCGCGAGCGCGGGCAGGCCTGCGCAGGGACTGTCGGTCGCATTGCTGGCCCTGGTGCCGCACCTGCCCCGGTATCACCGCTCCATGACCGCCTACGCCCACGAGATCGCCGAGCTCGACGGTTGATATGCCGACGGCGAACACGGCCTGGGCGCCGCGTTGTCGCCGGTAGATTCGAATCACTGAAACACGGAATCAGGAGCTGACATGGCTGCAGAACCCCTCCTCGCTACGAGCGTCTTCGACAGGCTGTTGAAGGACCGCATCATCTGGCTGGGATCGGAGGTGCGCGACGAGAACGCCAATGAGATCTGCGCGAAGATCCTCCTTCTCGCCGCAGAGGACTCCGAGAAGGACATCTACCTCTACATCAACTCGCCCGGTGGATCGATCACTGCCGGTATGGCGATCTACGACACGATGCAGTTCGTGCCGAACGACATCGTCACGGTCGGAATCGGTATGGCCGCATCGATGGGTCAGCTGCTGCTGACGGCCGGCACGAAGGGCAAGCGCTACATCACGCCCAACGCCCGCGTGCTGCTGCACCAGCCGCACGGTGGCTTCGGCGGAACCTCGAGCGACATCCAGACGCAGGCGCAGCTCATCACCTCGATGAAGAACCGCCTCGCCGAGATCACGGCCTCGCAGACCGGCAAGTCCGTCGAGCAGATCAACGCAGACGGTGACCGCGACCGCTGGTTCACCGCTGACGAGGCGCTCGAGTACGGCTTCGTCGACCACATCCGCGACTCGGCCACCGACGTCGTCGGCGGCGGCGGAACCGACCAGGACACCAAGTAACGGAAAGCGAAAGGACTCTCATGTACACACCCACCTTCCGCTCTGCCGGCAACCTGCCCTCCAGCCGCTACGTGCTTCCTCAGTTCGAGGAGCGCACCGCGTACGGCTTCAAGCGCCAGGATCCCTACAACAAGCTGTTCGAGGACCGCGTGATCTTCCTCGGCGTGCAGGTCGACGACGCGTCGGCCGACGATGTCATGGCGCAGCTGCTCGTGCTCGAGAGCCAGGACTCCGAGCGTGACATCACGATGTACATCAACTCGCCCGGCGGCTCGTTCACGGCCATGACGGCGATCTACGACACGATGCAGTACGTCGCGCCGCAGATCCAGACGGTCGTGCTCGGCCAGGCGGCATCCGCCGCATCCGTGCTGCTCGCCGCCGGACACCCCGGCAAGCGTCTCGCTCTGCCCAACGCCCGTGTGCTCATGCACCAGCCGGCGATGGGGGAGGCCGGACACGGTCAGGCATCCGACATCGAGATCCAGGCGGCGGAGATCCTCCGTATGCGCACCTGGCTCGAAGAGGCCATGGCCCGCCACACGGGCAAGCCTGTGGAGCAGGTCAACCGTGACATCGACCGCGACAAGATCCTGTCGGCCGCCGAGGCGCTCGACTACGGCATCGTCGATCAGGTTCTCACCTCGCGCAAGCGCATGTGATCACCCGCATCTGAAAGGACGTCGGCCTCCGGGCCGGCGTCCTTTCGTCGTTTCCGGCAGATGTGCGAATCATCTCCTAGGATTGCTCATATGAGCACGTGGATGCGCGAAAGCCGCAGCCCGCGTACTCTGAGAACGAGGAGGATGCTGTGGATGACGAGCTGACGATGGTCCGCGTCGCCGAGTTGTACTACGACGAGGAGAAGACGCAGGACGAGATCGGAGCACTCCTCGGGCTCTCCCGATGGAAGGTCGGGCGTCTGCTGATCCAGGCTCGCGAGCGAGGCATCGTCCGCATCGAGATCATCCATCCCCGTGCCCGCCGACTCGGGCTCGAGCGTGAGCTCGTCGATCGACACGGTCTCGCGGCAGCCGTGGTCGTTCCGGCGCCCGAAGGTGACGACGGAACGCTCGAACGCGTCGCGCAGGCTGCCGCCGATTACCTCACGGCCATGCGCCCGGTGCCCCGCACCCTCGGCGTGAGCTGGGGGCGCACTCTGCGCGCCGTGGCCGAGGCGCTGCCCGACGGCTGGGCGACCGGAGTCACCGTCGTGCAGCTGAACGGGGGCGTGAGCCTGAACCGGAGGTCGGGAGGAGCCGCCGGTCTCGCCGTCACGATCGCGCAGCGCGCCTCGGGCCAGGTCTCGCTGCTTCCGAGCCCCGCGATCCTCGAGCGCGTCGAGACCAAGCAGGCCATCGAGGCCGACCGCACCGTCGCGGCCGTGCTCGAAGAGGCCGCGGACGCACAGGCGTTCCTCTTCACGGCAGGACCGTGCGACGCCAGTTCGGCCCATGTCGAGAACGGCTACCTCTCGGCGTCCGAGGTCGAGGAGCTGTCGCGGCGTGGGGCCGTGGGAGACGTCCTCGGCCGATACATCGACGCCGACGGCAACATCGTCGATCCGCAGCTCGATGCGCGGACGGTCGGGGTCGATCTCGGCAGGCTTCGCGGAGCGAGCCGAGCGGTCTTCGTCACCGCGGGTGACGCCAAGCATGACATCGCGCGTACAGTCGTGACCAGCGGCCTGTGCAGCGTTTTGGTGACAGATGAGAACACAGCACGAGCATTGTTGGAGGAACGATGACGACCCAAGAACTCAGCCGCAGATCGGCGGTGGACGTTCTCGGCGGTGAGCCGGACGACGCCACACTCCGCCGCTTCCTGCATGGCCTTCCCGGCGTCGATGCGGTCGGTCTCGAGCAGCGCGCTGCCGGACTCGGCACGCGATCGATCAAGACGACGTCGAAGGCCTGGGCCCTCGACACGATCATCAGACTGATCGATCTCACGACCCTCGAGGGCTCGGATACGCCCGGCAAGGTGCGTTCGCTCGTCGCGAAGGCCAAGAACCCGGATGCCGCCGACCCGTCGACTCCGAAGGTCGCCGCCGTCTGCGTCTACGGTGACATGGTGGGCGACGCGGTCGAGGCCCTCGGCTCTCTGCACGGCGACCCGGACGACGGACTCATCTCGGTCGCGGCCGTCGCCACGGCCTTCCCGAGCGGACGCTCGTCGCTGGCGATCAAGCTGGCCGATACCGCCGAGGCGGTCGCCGCCGGTGCGGACGAGATCGACATGGTCATCGACCGCGGAGCGTTCCTCTCCGGACGCTACGGCCTCGTCTTCGATCAGATCGCGCAGGTCAAGGAGGCGTGCCGTCGTGCCGACGGCTCGTACGCGTCGCTCAAGGTGATCCTCGAGACCGGCGAGCTGAACACCTACGACAACATCAAGCGGGCATCGTGGCTCGGCATCCTCGCCGGCGGCGACTTCATCAAGACGTCCACGGGGAAGGTGCAGCCCGCGGCCACCCTTCCGACGACACTGCTGATGCTCGAGACCGTGCGTGACTGGCACCGCGGCACGGGCGAGCGCATCGGGGTGAAGCCGGCCGGCGGCATCCGCTCGTCGAAGGACGCCGTGAAGTACCTCGTCACCGTCGCCGAGACCGTGGGGGAGGAATGGCTTCAGCCGCACCTCTTCCGTTTCGGCGCGTCGAGCCTGCTGAACGACGTGCTCCTGCAGCGTCAGAAGCTCACCACCGGCCACTACTCCGGCCCCGACTACGTCACGATCGACTAGGACCCCGATATGTCATTCCTGGAATATGCTCCGGCTCCGGAGTCGAAGGCAGTCCTGAACCTGAAGGACAGTTACGGTCTGTTCATCGACGGCGAGTTCGTCGACGGGTCGGGCTCGAGCTTCACCACCATCTCGCCGGCCGACGAGACCCGTATCGCTGAGATCGCCTCGGCGAGCGACGAGGACGTCGACCGGGCCGTCGCCGCCGCACGACGCGCGTACGACAAGACGTGGTCGAAGATGAGCGGCCGCGATCGGGGAAAGTACCTGTTCCGGATCGCGCGCCTCGTGCAGGAGCGGGCGCGCGAGCTCGCAGTGGCCGAGAGTCTCGACAACGGCAAGCCGATCAAGGAGAGCCGCGACGTCGACGTTCCTCTCGTCGCCTCCTGGTTCTTCTACTACGCGGGGTGGGCCGACAAGCTCGACTACGCCGGACTCGGTGCGAACCCGCGCGCGCTCGGCGTGGCGGGTCAGGTGATCCCGTGGAACTTCCCGCTGCTGATGCTGGCGTGGAAGCTCGCTCCCGCCCTGGCCGCCGGCAACACCGTCGTGCTCAAGCCCGCCGAGACCACGCCGCTCACGGCGCTGATCTTCGCGGAGATCCTGCAGCAGGCCGATCTTCCGGCAGGTGTGGTCAACATCGTGACCGGTGCCGGCTCGACCGGCGCCGCCCTCGTGCGGCATCCGGACGTCGACAAGGTGGCCTTCACGGGGTCGACCGGCGTCGGCCGTGACATCGCCCGTGCCGTGGCCGGCACCACGAAGAGGCTCACGCTCGAGCTCGGCGGCAAGGCCGCGAACATCGTGTTCGATGACGCGCCCATCGATCAGGCTATCGAGGGCATCGTCAACGGGATCTTCTTCAACCAGGGGCACGTGTGCTGTGCGGGCAGTCGTCTGCTCGTGCAGGAGTCGATCCACGACGAGGTCATCGATCGTCTGAAGAGCCGCCTGTCGACGCTCCGTCTCGGTGACCCTCTCGACAAGAACACCGACATCGGTGCGATCAACTCGGCAGCGCAGCTGGCGCGTATCCGCGAGCTCAGCGACATCGGCGAGGCCGAGGGTGCGGAGCGCTGGACTGCGGACTGCGCGATCCCCGACAAGGGGTTCTGGTTCGCGCCCACGATCTTCACCGGTGTCGAGGCCTCTCATCGCATCGCCCGCGATGAGGTCTTCGGTCCCGTCCTCTCGGTCCTGACCTTCCGCACGCCCGCCGAGGCGATCGCCAAGGCCAACAACACGCCGTACGGTCTCTCGGCCGGCATCTGGTCGGACAAGGGATCGCGCATCCTCGCCGTGGCCGACCGTCTCCGCGCCGGAGTCGTGTGGGCCAACACGTTCAACCGTTTCGACCCGTCGAGCCCGTTCGGCGGATACAAGGAGTCCGGATACGGCCGTGAGGGCGGACGTCAGGGCCTCACCGCGTACCTGAAGGGAGCCGCAGCATGAGCAAGCGACTCAGTGTTCCGAAGACGTACAAGCTCGCCATCGGCGGTGCCTTCCCGCGCAGCGAGTCCGGCCGCACCTACGAGGTGCTCTCGGCGAAGGGCACGTTCCTCGCCAACGCCGCGCAGGCGTCCCGCAAGGATGCCCGCGACGCCGTCGTCGCCGCCCGTGCCGCTGTGAAGGGCTGGTCGGGTGCGACCGCGTACAACCGCGGACAGGTGCTGTATCGGGTCGCCGAGGTGCTCGAGGGGCGTCGAGCGCAGTTCATCGACGAGATCACCGCACAGGAAGGCGTGTCGGCCTCGACTGCTGCAGCCCAGGTCGACGAGGCGATCGACCTCTGGGTCTGGTACGCGGGCTGGTGCGACAAGTACGCCCAGGTCGCCGGCAACGCGAACCCGGTCTCGGGGCCGTACTTCAACATCTCGGTTCCGGAACCGACCGGTGTCGTCGCGATCGTCGCACCGCAGGACTCCGCGCTGCTCGGTCTCGTGTCGGTCGTGGCGCCCGCACTCGTTGCGGGCAACGCGGTCGTCGTGATCGCCAGTGAGCGGCATCCGCTGTCGGCGATCAGCCTCGCCGAGGTGCTCGCAACGAGCGACGTGCCGGGGGGAGTGGTCAACGTCCTCACCGGATCGCCCGCGGAGATGGCACCGTGGCTCGCGTCGCACCAGGACGTCAATGCTCTCGACCTCGCCGGTGCGGGGGCGCTGGAATGGGTGGACCTGCAGATCGCCGCGGCGGAGACGCTGAAGCGCGTCCTCGCGCCCGGCGAGGTCACGGCGTCACTCGAGCGGATCGCCGCTTTCACCGAGATCAAGACCGTGTGGCACACGAAGAGCATGGTCTGACGGCACGTTCTTGAGAGGCCCGCCCGCGCATCGCGCGGGCGGGCCTCTCGCTCTGCGAGTCGATATCGACTCGAGATGCGCGCGCCGCGCCAATGCGTCCCGGTGTCGGATGCAGCGGTTAGGCTCAGTAGACGATCTCTGGATCCCCCTAGGAGGACGCGCATGGCCCGTATCGGTGAAAGCGCTGACCTGTTCAAGTGCTCGTTCTGCGGAAAGAGCCAGAAGCAGGTGCAGCAGCTCATCGCTGGACCCGGTGTGTACATCTGCGACGAATGCGTCGAACTGTGCAACGAGATCATCGAGGAGCGGATGGCCGAGTCCTCCGCCGAGGGGAATGCAGATTTCGAGCTGCCCAAGCCCCGCGAGATCTTCTCGTTCCTCGAGGAGTACGTCGTCGGTCAGGAACCCGCGAAGAAGGCTCTCGCCGTCGCGGTCTACAACCATTACAAGCGCATCCGTGCGCACGGCACCCTGCAGACGGCCGAGCAGAAGGCCGAGAGTGTCGAGATCGCCAAGAGCAACATCCTGCTCATCGGGCCGACCGGCTGCGGAAAGACCTACCTCGCGCAGACTCTCGCGAAGCGCCTGAACGTGCCGTTCGCGGTCGCTGACGCCACGGCGCTCACCGAGGCCGGTTACGTCGGTGAGGATGTCGAGAACATCCTGCTCAAGCTGATCCAGGCCGCGGACTACGACGTCAAGCGCGCCGAACAGGGCATCATCTACATCGACGAGGTCGACAAGATCGCCCGCAAGGCCGAGAACCCCTCGATCACCCGTGATGTCTCGGGCGAGGGGGTGCAGCAGGCTCTGCTCAAGATCATCGAGGGCACGGTCGCCTCGGTGCCGCCGCAGGGCGGACGCAAGCACCCGCACCAGGAGTTCCTGCAGATCGACACCTCGAACGTGCTGTTCATCGTCGCCGGCGCGTTCGCCGGCCTCGAGGACATCGTCTCGGCACGCGTCGGCAAGCACGGCATCGGTTTCGGCGCCCCGCTGCACGACAAGGGCAAAGACCTCGATCTGTTCAGCGAAGTCCTCCCGGAGGACCTGCACAAGTTCGGTCTCATTCCCGAGTTCATCGGACGCCTTCCGGTCGTCACGAACGTCTCGCCGCTCGACCAGGACGCGCTCATCGACATCCTCACAGGCCCGCGCAACGCGCTCGTCAAGCAGTACCAGCGCATGTTCGAGCTCGACGGCGTGCAGCTCGAATTCGAAGATGACGCTCTGCGGTCCATCGCCGACCTCGCGGTCGAGCGCAAGACGGGCGCCCGCGGCCTCCGCGCGATCCTCGAAGACGTGCTCGGTCCGATCATGTTCGAGATCCCTTCTGCAGAGGACGTCGCCAAGGTCATCGTGACCCGTGCGGCCGTCGACGAGGGTGCGCCTCCTACGATCGTGATGGAGCGCAAGCGCAAGAGCGCGTGAGTTCGACTCCCGCGCCCTGGCTGGTCGTCGACAGCGAGACCGTTCTCGGCAGGAAGAACGTGCGGCCTTCGTCTTGCCCCGCTGACCGTCAGCGGGGCACGGCCGGGACTCTCACCCGGCGGCGCTGAGGAAGTCCGCGATCAGGACCGTGTCCGTCCCGTCAGTCCATGTCGTGTGGCTCGCGAGGGTGAAGCCATGCAGCGCGAACGTCGCGGCGATCGCCTCAGCATCGGCATACGGGTCGTGATCCGTCGGGTAGGGGCGAGCGGAGGTCGGCGATGTGATGCCGCTCAGATGCGGGGAGGCGAAGCTCGCGGTGACGAGATGCCCGCCCGGCCGCAGCACGCGCGCCCACTCGTCGAGGGCAGCGGACACATCAGGGATGATGTGCAGTGCGGTGACGCACGTGGCGATGTCCACGGATCCGTCTGCGAGAGGCAGGTGCGACGCATCGGCCTCGATCCACTCCGCGGACGGAAGCTCGCGCCGCGCGACGCGGAGCATCTCAGGAGAGAGGTCCACTCCGACGAGGCGGATGCCTGAAGCACTGCCGGACCTGTCCAGCGCGCGCAGCACGAGTCCGGTGCCGGTCGCGATATCCACGATGGTCTCGACGCCGACGAGGTCGAGGCCCTGGGCCACGGTGTCAGCCACACCCCGGTGCATCGCGCTGTCGTCGTAGCGCTCGGCGCGCTGATCGAATGCCGACCGAATGCGATCGAGCCGATCAGGCATCGAGCCCGCGCCGCTTCAGCAGGGGTGCGATCTCGGCGTCGCGTCCACGGAAATCGCGGTAGGCGTCGAGCGGGTTCCTCGAGCCGCCCACCCCGAGGAGTCGGGCGCGGAACCGATCGCCGTTCTCGCGCGTGAGACCGCCGTTCTCTCGGAACCAGTCCACGGTGTCGGCGTCGAGCACCTCGCTCCAGATGTACGAGTAGTAGCCGGCGCTGTACCCGCCCGAGAACACGTGTGCGAAGTACGTCGACGAATAGCGCGTAGGCACGACCGGGTCACCGAGCCCGATGTCGGCGAGCGCGGCAGCCTCGAACGCGGCGACATCGGCGACATCGGCCTCAGGACCCACCCGGTGCCATGCCTGGTCGAGCCAGGCGGCCGCGAGATACTCGCTCGTGTCGTGTCCCTGGTTGAAGGTCTCCGTCGCGCGCAGGCGTTCGACGATCGCCGGGTCGAGCGGCTCACCGGTCTCGTGATGACGGGCGTAGTTGTCGAGCACCTCGGGCCAGAGGATCCACATCTCGTTCACCTGGCTGGGGAACTCGACGAAGTCGCGGAAGACGTTGGTTCCCGCGAAGTGCGGGTAGGTCACGACCGCGAAGAGACCGTGCAGCGCGTGGCCGAACTCGTGGAACAGTGTGGTGACCTCGTCGAGGGTGAGAAGGGTCGGTTCGCCGTCGCCGGGGAGCGGAACGTTGAGGTTGTTCACCACGACCGGCAGAGTGCCACGAAGGCGCGACTGGCTGACGATCGGGTTCATCCACGCGCCACCGCGCTTCGAGTCGCGCGTGTAGAGGTCGAGCACGTACAGCCCGAGGTCGGAGCCGTCGGCGTTGTGCACCTCGAAGACGCGGGCGCCGGGGTGGTATGCGACGAGGTCGTGCCTCTCGCTGAAGGTGACCCCGTAGAGTGCGGTGGCGGCGAAGAAGACGCCATCCTGCAGCACCCGCTCGGCCTCGAACCACGGTCGCAGCGCACTCGTGTCGATGTCGTAGCGCGCGGTGCGCACCTTCTCGGTGTAGAACGCCCAATCATGCGCTTCCACGGTGAAGGGCGTGTTCTCGGTCTCGTCGACGATCGTCTGCAGGGCATCCCGCTCAGCGCGGGCGTTGCGCGCTGACGGAGCGGCGAGCTCACGCAGCATCCGCTCGACAGCCTCGGGTGTACCCGCGGTCTCGTCCGCCGTGACGTAGGCGGCATGCGAGTCATATCCGAGAAGCGCGGCGCGCTCGGCGCGAAGCCGCACGATCTCTCGGAGCACGGGCCGGTTGTCGTTCGCATTGTCGCGCGATGCTCGCGCCCGGGAGGCATCCATGATGCGCCGCCGTGACTCGCGCTCGCGCAGCTGCGCGAGGTGGGGGGGACCGGTGAACAGGGGTAGCGAGACGATGAACTTCCCGTCGAGGCCGCGCTCCGCGGCCGAGCGCGACGCTGCCGAGAGCTCGCCCGTGCTGAGCCCCGCGAGCTCGTCTGCGGACTCGAACACGACCGCGAGGTCGTTCGTGTCGTTCAGCAGATTGCGTTCGAACGTGGTGCCGAGCGTCGACAGCTGCTGGTTCAGCGCAGTGAGCCGGGCCTTCGCCTCGTCGTCGAGGGCGGCTCCGGCGTGCGTCATCTCTCGATGGTGCCGCTCGACCAGGTACCGCTGCTCGTCGTCGAGATCGAGTTCCGCGAGGTGTGCGTGCACCTGCTGCACCCGCCAGTACAGCGCGCCGTCGAGAGTCACCGCGTCATTGTGAGCGGCCATCAACGGTGCGAGCTGCTCGTCGACCGCCTGGATCTCGGGCGTCGCGTCAGCGGAGCTCACCGTGTAGAACGCGTGGGCCACACGGTCGAGAAGCTCTCCCGACCGTTCGATCGCCTCGATCGTGTTCTCGAACGTCGGCATCGAACGCACCATGGTGATGCGCGAGATCTCGTGGAGGTGCTCCGCAAACGCGGCCTCGAAGGCAGGCAGATAGTGCTCGGGCCTGATCGCGCGATAGTCGGGGAGCCCGTACGGGAGTTCTGACGGCTGGAGCAGCGGATTCGAGGCTTCGGTCATGGGTCGAGCCTAATGATCGGCAGCCCACGACGATCGAGACCCTCCGTCGCCCAGGGCAGCGAAGGGTCTCGATCATGACCGGAGCGGGTCGATCAGTCCTGGAAGGGGCGGGCGATCACGTCACCGGTCGGGGTCTGGATGACCTCCCAGCCGGCGTCGAGTTCGGCGATCGCGCGGCCCTCGAGCCAGGTGAGCGTCCAGTGGCCGGTGAGCTCTCGAGACTCGACCTCCGCGATCGCCGGTCGCAGAGCTGCAGGTACGGATGCCGGCGGCTCGGACCCGGTGGCCCACCGCGTGCCCAGCTGCATCAGGCGCCCTCGACCGGCGCGAGCTCGATCGCGGTGACCGCGAACGCCTCGGCTTCGGTGAACTCGAGCTCGGCGATCCGACCCACGGCGCGGAGATCGTCTGCCGCCGCCCGCAGCGACTCGAGCTTGGCGGCCGGCGCTGCGATGGCCGCGCGCGAGACCGGCGTCTTCTGAGACGCCTTCGCCTCGGTCTTGGCGCGGCGGATGCCGATCAGAGCCTCACTCGCTGCCGACAGCACAGCGGTGTCGCCCTCGATGCCCAGGGGCTGAGGCCAGGCGGCCGTGTGCACGGAGCCCTCTTCGAACCACGACCACACCTCTTCGGTCGCGAACGAGATGATCGGGGCGAGCAGACGCAGCAGCGTCGACAGAGCCAGACGCAGGGCGAGTGCCGCGGATGCCTGGCCGGTGTCGTTCTGGTTGTACGCGCGCTCCTTCACCAGCTCGAGGTAGTCGTCGCAGAACGTCCAGAAGAACGCCTCGGTGACCTCGAGCGCCTTCGCCTGGTCGTAGTTCTCGAAGGCCTTCGTCGCCTCGACGATCACGGCGTCGAGAGCCGTCAGCATCGATGCATCGAGCGCGTGCGTGACCTGGGCGCCCTCGGGGACCGGGAACGACAGCACGAACTTCGCGGCGTTGAGCACCTTGATCGCGAGGCGGCGGCCGATCTTCACCTGCGTCGGGTTCTGCGGATCGAAGGCGGCGTCCATGCCGAGTCGGCTGGAGGCGGCCCAGTAGCGCACCGCATCCGATCCATGGGTGTCGAGGATGTCCGCCGGGGTCACGACGTTGCCCTTCGACTTCGACATCTTCTTGCGGTCGGGGTCGACGATGAAGCCGGAGATCGCGGCGTTGCGCCACGGCGAGCGGCCGTCCTCGAGCGTCGAGCGCAGCATGGTCGAGAAGAGCCAGGTGCGGATGATGTCCTGACCCTGCGGGCGCAGGTCGAACGGGGCGGTGAGCTGCCAGAGCTCCTCGTCGCGCTGCCAGCCGCCGGCGAGCTGAGGGGTCAGGGACGACGTGGCCCAGGTGTCGAGGATGTCGGCCTCGGCCTCGAAGCCGCCTGCTGCTCCTCGCTGGTCCTCGGTGTAACCGGCGGGCACGTCGGTCGTGGGGTCGATCGGCAGCGACGCGTGGTCCGGAGCGAGCACGCGGTCGTAGTCGCGCTCGCCGTTCTCGTCGAGTCCGTACCAGAGGGGGATCGGCACGCCGAAGAAGCGCTGACGCGACACCAGCCAGTCGCCGGTGAGGCCGCCGACCCAGTTCTCGTACCGCACACGCATGAACTCCGGGTGCCAGGCCAGCTCGGTGCCGTGGGCGAGCAGCTCGTCGCGGAGCTTCGCGTCGCGGGCGCCGTTGCGGATGTACCACTGGCGCGTCGACACGATCTCGAGAGGGCGGTCGCCCTTCTCGAAGAACTTCACCGCGTGGTTGAACGGCTTGCCGACCGCGGTCATGTCGCCGGTCTCCTGCAGCTTCTCGACGATCGCCTTGCGGGCCGAGAACACGGTCTTGCCGGCGAGCTCGGACGCGTACCAGTCGACGGCCTCGGCGTTCGCGACGATCGACGGTGCGGTGGGCAGGAAGCGCCCGTCGAGGCCGATCGTGGTCATGTTCGGCAGGTCGGCGCCGGTCGTCGTGCGCAGCTCGCGCCACCAGATGATGTCGGTCACGTCGCCGAAGGTGCAGACCATGGCCGCGCCGGTGCCCTTGTCGGGCTGGGCGAGGTGGTGTCCGTGGATCTCGATCTCGGCGCCGAAGAACGGCGTGCGCACCTTCGTGCCGATGAGGTGCTTGTGCGGCCCCTCGGGGTGCGTCACGATCGCGATGCACGCGGGCAGCAGCTCGGGGCGGGTCGTCTCGATCGTGATCGAGCCGGAGCCGTCGGCGAAGGGGAAATCGATCGTGTGATAGGCGGCCTGCTGGTCACGGTCCTCGAGCTCAGCCTGCGCGATGGCCGAGCGGAAGTCGATGTCCCACAGGGTCGGGGCGAGCGACTGGTAGGCCTCGCCGCGCTCAAGGTTGCGCAGGAAAGCGAGCTGGCTCTGACGGATCGTGTCGTCGGAGATCGTGCGGTACGTCTGCGTCCAGTCGACCGAGAGGCCGAGCTGGCGGAAGAGGGCTTCGAACTGCTTCTCGTCCTCGATGGTCAGACGCTCGCACAGCTCGATGAAGTTGCGACGGCTGATCGGCACCTGGTCGGCGGCGCGACTGGACTTGTTGTCGCCGCCCTCGAAAGGCGGGGTGAAGTCGGCCTGGTAGGGCAGCGTCGGATCGCAGCGCACGCCGTAGTAGTTCTGCACGCGGCGCTCGGTGGGCAGGCCGTTGTCGTCCCAGCCCATCGGGTAGAAGACGTTCTTGCCGCGCATGCGCTCGAACCGCGCCTTGACGTCAGTGTGCGTATACGAGAACACGTGACCGATGTGCAGGCTGCCGGATGCCGTGGGCGGGGGAGTGTCGATCGAGTAGACGCCCTCACGGCCGGACTGCGCGGCGCGGAGTCGGTCGAACAGGTACGTACCCTGCTCGGACCACGACTCACCCCACTTCGCTTCGAGGCCTTCGAGTACGGGCTTGTCGGGAATCACAGACATGGAGGTCTCCTCGAGCGATGTATGCGGCACTGTGTGAGCGTGCCTGAGTGTGGGTTGTGTCCCACAGTCTAATCGCCTCGGGCGGCGGCGCTCCTCTCACTCGCCCCAGACGGCCTCGACGATCGCGATGGCCTGGTCGTTCGTGACCTGAATGTCTCCGTAGCTGCTCGACGAGAACTCGAGTTCGGGCGAGATGCTCTGCACGAGCGCCTCGAGGTCGATGGATTCTTCATCACTTCCGTTGACGCCGAGGTCGATCTTGTCACTGGGCAGGTCGTTGTTCTCGAGAATGATCCGGAGGATTCCGGCGAGATCGTCGGCCGAGGCCTCGTCGTGGTCGAGATCGACTCCCACGCTGAGATAGAAGGTGAACCCGGAGATCGTCTTCTCGGCATACGAGTGAGTGATCCCGATATCGGATGCTGCCAGAGCCGCCGGTATCGTCTCGGCGAAGTCCCCGTCGGAGGTCTCCTTCAGGAGAGGGCCGCACCCGGTCACCGCGACCATCGCGCCTCCCAGCGCGAGGATCGAGATCGCGCGCGCGAGTCGACGCTCGCCTTTCGTCGTGCCCATGTCAGCGCTCCACTCCCTGATAGATCTGATGATCGACGACGGTACCGCCGAGACCGGCGAGGTCCCACGGGTCGGTGCCGTCGTTGGCTGCGTGATAACCGTTCTCCCAAGTGCCGACGGAATCCGCGTACAGGCTGTTGTCGTGGGCGTCGAACCCGTGCGCCCCCTCAGGGTCCGGAAGCGTGATCTGGTGGATGTTCGGGGGCAGCACCGTCACGGGGGTGTTCGGGATGTCGATCGGAGACTGCCCTGGCAGTCCGGGGACCCCGATCGTGCTCCCGTCGAGCATCGGCACGACGTCGGTCGCGTGCTGGAAGGCATAGACCGGGACGTTCGGAGGCACGGTGAAGTTGTCGACGGGCGACCCGTTCGTCACGACGCCGATGGGGTTGTACGGGAACGACGAGTCCGCAGCGAGGTTCGCCGCCATGATGCCGCCCTGGCTGAACCCCGTCAGCACGACGTCGGAGCCCGCCGGAATGCCCGCCTGTTGCATCGCATCCAGCACGGCTCGCTCGTATTGCGTGCGGAAGAGCGGGTTGTCGAGCATCAGAGCGAGGTTGTTGTCGCGGTCGTTCATGGCGCCGGCGGGGCCGCCGAACTCCCAGGCCTGTGTGGAGGGCAGCGACACGACCCAGTGAGTCGAGCCGTCAGGCGCGACGACCTGCTTGATGTCGATCGCGGTGGAGCTCTCTCCACCCATCGAGTCGGTCGTGCCGTTGACGGAGACGAGATCCGAGAGCGAGTCGAGAGAGGTGACCCCGTGCGCGTCCTTCCATGCCTCGAGCTGCTCGTCCGTCAGCGTGGCGGGGTCGATCTCGGTGACCTGTGCGTCATCGGTCAGGAAGTCGTGCAGGACGTTGCCGAAAACGAGCCCGAGGGGTCCTCCCGTGAGTGATCCGACCAGGGGCAGCATGTCGACGAGGAGGTCGCGGAGCTTCGCCAGCGCATCTCCGATGAGCGGCACGAGCTTGTACAGCAGCTGCGCGAGCGAGACCACGGCGCCGGTGAGGCTCTTGACCAGGGCTCCCGCGGAGGTGATGAAGTCGGCCGCCGACGACGCGAAGCGCTTGATGTCATCGATCTTCTTCAACGGGTTGAGGCTGAAGCTGAAGAGGTCGTCGGCGAAGCGGCTGAGGCTGCCGAGGAAGTCGCAGATCAGGACCCGTGTGGACTCGATGATCTGGCTGACCAGACGCACCGCACTCGCGGTGGCGCCGGTCCACTGGGCGGCATCCTCGGCGACGGACAGCAGATCGTCGTAGCGGGCGCGCAGCGCACGGACGGTCCGCCCGTCCATGTCCGCCAGTCTCGGCTCCGCATCTCGCAGCGTCTCGACGACCCGAAGGAGAGACCTCTCCGCATCCTCCCACCGCGAGGCGAATCCGCCCACGGTTCCCGGATCTCCGAGCAGATCGTCGAACCACTCACGAAGCGGAGCGATGTACTGCATCAGCATGCCGGCGAAACCGGGGATGCTCGCGCAGTCGGCCTGTGAGGCGCTGGGCCCTGGGGCGCCGGCGGCCCAGGATCCGGAGCGCACCTGGCTGCTGATGCCGGCGATCGCGCTCACAGTTCTCCCTCGACGGTGCGGAAGGAGGCGACGGCGCCGTCCTCGATGGTGCCGAACGCGTCGACGATGTCCCGGAGTCCGGTGCCTGTGGCGTCAGCGAGCGCGGTCGCCGCCGTGAGCGTGGATTCGGACGCGTCCGCGAGGGCGTCGATGGCAGGGCCGAGGAGGGGGCCGCACATCGCGCCGAAAGCTGACTGTCCCACACCTCCCGCCGCGGTCTTCGCGGCGGCGCCGAGGAGTTCGGCGGCCGACGTCAGTGACTTCACGTGGGCGCGGAGTTCGTCCTCATCGATGATGATCTGCTGGTTGGCTGCGGTCATTATGATCTGTTCCCCCCGAGTGTCTGTCGTGTGAGGTGGCGTCAGCTGCCGCCGAGGACGCGCTGGCCGGCCAGGTCCGCGTCGGAGTACTGGGTGGCGAGCTCGCCGAGCACGTCCGAGATCGCCACGACGAGTGCGGTGCGCTCGCGCATCAGCCCGTCGAACCGGCTCTGTGCGGCGTCGAATGCCATCTGCGCCTCGCCCGACCATGATCCGCGGAGGATCCCCGCGTGCGTCGTCAGCTCGTCGAGTGCCGTGTCGATGGCCAGCGACGCGGCGCTGATCTCCTTCGCGGCCTTCGCGACCTGGGCGGGGTTGACCTCGATGATTCCCATCACCGGTACTCGATCGTGCCGCCGTCGACGGGAGGGAAGGCTGCGTCGACATCGACGCGGACCGCTGCGACGAGCGGTGAGGTCTCCCCGAGCGTCCGGCTCATCGAGTCCAGCACCTGCTCTGCGGCCGCGCGCTGCGCCTTCGCGATCGTCGCGGTGATCAGCCCGCCGAGCGCTGCGGCGTCCGTCGAGGTGCTGATCGAGGTCAGCTGCACCGATTCGATCCCGCCGGTCGGGCGTGCGGTGACCGTGACCCGACCGTCCGCAGACGAGACCGTCGCGGTGGTCTGAGCGGCCTCATCCTCGAGCTTCGCTGACTCTGCTGCCAACTCCTGTGCATGCGCGATCTGGGCGTCGATCTTCGCGTTCAGCGCGGCGATCGTGTCAGAAAGATCCTCGGTCGACACTGCTACCTCCTCCTCCGGTGTCCTCGAATTATAGGAGCAGCCGATGAAGCGGCGAAGGTCGCGGCGAGCCCGTCTCGGCGCGGAGGATCTAGAATTGGATCGAGTCCAAGAACCGATGCATCCGCGTCATCTCCCGCATTCCCTCCCGAGGAACAGCATGCCCCACTCCTTCCTGCGCCGCGCGATCCCGCTCGGCGCCACCGCCATCGTGAGCGCACTTCTGCTCAGCTCCTGCGCGGCCCCCGCATCCGATTCCGACGGCGGCGAGCTGGTCTGGTCGATCGAGGGCGCGAACCTCTCGGCCGGTCACATGGATCCGCAGGTGAGCCAACTCGACGTCTCGGGCATGGTGCAGCGCGCCGTGCTGGACTCGCTGGTGTTCCAGGAGGACGACGGGTCGTTCACCCCCTGGCTCGCGAAGAAGTGGACCGTGTCGCCCGACAGCACCGAGTACACCTTCGAGCTCCGTGACGACGTCACGTTCACCGACGGCGAGCCCTTCGATGCCGAGGCGGTCAAGGCCAACTTCGACCGCATCGTGGACCCCGAGACCGAGTCGGCCCAGGCCGCGGCGATGCTCGGCGCTGACTTCTACGAGGGCACCGAGGTCGTCGATGAGCACACCGTGAAGGTGAGCTTCACGCAGCCCTACGCGCCGTTCCTGCAGGCAGCCAGCACACCGCAGCTCGGCTTCTACTCACCGGCGGTCCTCGCCGAGTCCGCCGACCAGCTGAAGGCCGGGGGCCCCGGCGTCACGGTCGGCACGGGTCCGTACGAGCTGACCGAGTACACGCCCGATCAGGAGCTCGTCTACACCCGCAACGACGACTACGCCTGGGGCCCGCACGGCGAGGACGCGCCGAAGGTCGAGACGCTGCGCGTCGAGATCCAGCCGGAGGCCTCCGTGCGCACCGGCGTCGTGCAGAGCGGTGAGGCGGATCTCGCGAGCAACATCCCGCCGAACCTCGCAGGCGGCCTCGGCGACGGCATCACGGTCGACTCGATCGAGTACCCGGGGCTGCCGTACTCGCTGTACCTCAACGAGAAGTACGGCGTCTTCGCCGACGAGAAGGTGCGTCAGGCGTTCGCACGCGGGATCGACATCGATGCGGCGGTCGAGGAGATCTTCTTCGACCAGTTCCCCCGTGCGTGGAGCGTGCTCGGCTCGACCACTCCCGGATACGACGCGTCGCTCGAGGGCACGTGGGCCTTCGATCAGGACGCGGCGAGCGCACTGCTCGACGAGGCGGGCTGGACGGAGCGCGACAGCGACGGCATCCGCATGAAGGACGGGCAGCGCCTCTCCGCGCGTTGGATCGCCTGGACGCCGGTTCCCGACGACAAGGCGGCTCTCGCGAACGCCATCCAGTCGGACCTGAAGGGAATCGGCTTCGAGGTCGTCCGCGAGGTGCTCGAGCCCGGAGCCTACAACGAGCAGTACGGTCCGAAGACCTTCGACCTCACGGACTGGGGCTTCTCGGGCGTCGACCCCGACTTCCTGCGCGCGCACCTGCACACCGACGGATTCCAGAACGCCTCGCAGGTCACGGACCCCGAGATCGACTCGCTGCTCGATCAGGCCGTCGCGTCGAGCGACCAGGCCCAGCGCGATGAGATCTACACGCAGCTCCAGGAGTGGAACGCCCAGTACACGGCCATCGTGCCGCTGTACAGCCCGTCGGCCATCACCGCGGTGGGTGAGCGTGTCAGCGGTCTCGACTACGACCTGTACGGGCGCCCGTTGTTCTACGACGTGAGCGTCGGCTGACGCCTGCGCCGTCGAGCGCCCTTCGGCTCTGCGCGATATCGTTCCTGAGCGAGCGCCGCGAGCCGAGGGGCGCCCAGGAGTCTTCGAGAGGGCGAGAACCGTGAAGGCAGCGCTCCTCCGCATCGCCGGTCTCGTGGCGTCCGTCGTGGTCGTGCTGTGGGGAGCGGCGACGCTGGTGTTCCTCGCGTTCCGCGTGATACCCGGCGATCCGGTATCGGTGATGCTCGGCCCCCAGGCTCAGGTCTCAGAGGCCGTCAAGGACGGCATCCGCGCCGAGCTGGGGCTCGATCGCCCGCCGCTCGAACAGTACATCTCCTTCATCGGGCAGCTCGCTCGCGGGGACCTGGGCGAGTCCTACCAGCTGCGGATGCCGGTGACCGAGGTCATCGGCCGTCAACTCGGTTCGACGCTGCAGCTCTCCGCCCTCGCCCTCGTGGTCGCCGTGCTGCTGGCCTTGGCCGTCGCGCTGCTCGTCCGCGGTCAGGCCGGGCGTGCGGTCGCTGCGGGCGTCGAACTCGTCATCCTGTCGTCTCCGGTGTTCTGGATCGGGCTGATCCTGCTCAGCGTCTTCGCCTTCGGACTCGGGTGGTTCCCCGTCTCCGGGGCCCGCAACCCCGCGACGATCGTCCTTCCGGCGATCACTCTCGCCCTGCCCGTCGCGGCGCTCCTCAGCCAGGTGCTGCGCGACGGACTCGTGCAGGCCGAGCGGATGCCGTTCGCCGAGACCGTACGTGCGCGCGGAGCGGGTCCGTCGTGGTTCACACTCCGACACGGCCTGAGGCACGGCGGAGCGAACGCGATCACACTCGCCGCCTACCTCACCGGATCGGTGCTCGGGGGAGCGGTGCTCGTCGAGACGGTCTTCGCGCGGGCCGGCCTCGGCCGTGTCACGCTCGCCGCCATCACCAATCGCGACCTGCCCGTGATCACGGGCATCATCCTGCTCAGCGCGATCGTGTTCGTCATCGTCAACCTCGTCGTCGAGCTGCTGCACCCGATCATCGATCCTCGTCTGCGACGCGACGGCGAGGGCGTCCGATGAGGCGCGCTCAGGTCGTGCTGCTCTGGTGTGCGGCCGCCGTGCTGATGGTGCTTGCTGTCGCCGCCGTCTTTCCCGGCCTGCTGGCCACGCATGACCCCCTCCAGACCGATGTGCGGGCAGCGCTGCTGCCGCCGAGCGCCGATCACCTGTTCGGCACCGATCAGAGTGGTCGCGACGTGTACTCACGGGTGGTCCACGGGGCGGGACGCTCGATCGGCATCGGTCTGCTGGCCACGGGGGTCGCGCTCGTCGCCGGGCTCGTCGTCGGCGCGCTGGCGGGTCTGGCGTAGCGCTCGTCGTGGTGGCGGTTCTCGGGCCGGGCCCGGTGAACATCGCGATCGCCGTGACTCTCGCGGCGGTGCCCGTCTACATCCGTCTCGCGAGGGTGCAGACGCGCACGCTGCGTCGCGCCGAGCACGTCGAAGCCGCGCACATCCTCGGAGTCCGTCCGGCACAGGCATTCGTCCGGCACGTGGTGCCCGGGGTGGTCGGCTCTCTGAGCGTGATCGCGACGATCGGGATCGGATCGAGCATCCTCGCCGCCGCCGGCCTCAGCTTCCTCGGGCTCGGCCCGTCGGAGCCGACTCCCGAGTGGGGGCTGATGCTCTCGGGCGGGCGGAACGTGCTCGGTCAGGCCTGGTGGATCGCCGTGTTCCCCGGGGTGGCGATCACCCTCACAGTGGTATCCGCCACGATCGTCGGACGTATCCTGCGAGCCAGGGCAGAGGGGCGGCGGTCATGAGCGCGGCGCTGGAGCTGAGTGGTCTGCGAATCGACTTCGGGGGAGCCCGCGTCGTCGACGGAGTCTCGATGACGGTGTCGCCTGGCGAGTGCGTCGCGATCGTCGGCGAGTCCGGGGCGGGGAAATCGCTCACCGCGCGGGCGCTGCTGGGCCTGACCCCCGAGACGGCACGGGTGCGGTTCGACCGCTTGATCGTCGACGGAACGGACGTCGCAGGATTCGGTGAGCGGCGGTGGCGTTCGGTGCGGGGCACCGGCATCGCACTGGTGTCGCAGGACGCTCTCGTCTCTCTCGATCCCCTGCAGCGGGTGGGATCGGAGATCGCCGAGCCGCTGCGGATCCACGGACTCGCATCGGGTAGAGGGGTTGTGCGTGCGCGCGTGCAGGGTCTTCTCCGTCGTGTCTGGATGCCCGACCCGGAGCGCAGAGCGCGGCAGTACCCGCATCAGCTCTCCGGCGGGCTCCGGCAGCGGGCGCTGATCGCCTCGGCCATCGCCGCCGATCCGGCCGTCCTCGTCGCGGACGAGCCGACCACGGCGCTCGACGCGACCGTGCAGGCGCGCATCCTGACCCTTCTGCGAGACATCGCGGATGCGGGGACCGCGGTCGTCTTCATCAGCCACGATTTCGCCGCCGTGCGCCGAATCGCCGATCGCGTGCTCGTGATGCGCCACGGTGCGGTGATCGAGTCCGGCTCTGTCGCCGAGGTGCTCGAAGCGCCGGCGCACGTCTACACCCGTCAGCTGATCGCCGCGACCATGCACGAGCCGCGCGAGGGAGCCGAGGAATCCGCCGAACCTGTGCTCGTCGCAACGGGGGTGACCAAGCGATTCGGTGATCTCGTGGCCGTGCAGGACGCGTCATTCGCCCTCCCGCGGGGGCGCACGCTCGGCATCGTGGGGGAGTCGGGATCCGGCAAGACCACTGTCGCTCGGATGATCGTCGGAGTCGAACCGCCGGACGCGGGTGACCTGCGCTGGATCGGAGGGCACCGGGTGCAGCTCGTGCACCAGAATCCCCTCGGCGCGTTCGACCCGAGGTGGACGATCGGACGATCGCTGCGAGAGGCGCTCGCCGCAGGGGGCGTTCCCCGCGACCGGCGAGCCGCGCGGGTCGCGGAACTCCTCGCCGAGGTCGACCTCGACCCGGCGCTGGCAGCCCGACGGCCTCTCGCGCTCTCGGGCGGGCAGCGTCAGCGTGCGGCGATCGCACGAGCTCTGGCGGCCGAGCCCGAGGTCCTGGTGCTCGACGAGCCCGTCTCGGCGCTGGACCCCTCGGTGCGCGAACGCGTGCTGCAGCTGCTGCTTCGACTGCAACGCGAGCGACACCTCACGATGGTGTTCGTGTCGCACGATCTCGATGTGGTGGGTGCGATCGCAGACGAGGTTCTCGTGATGCAGGACGGTGTGATCGTCGAGCAGGGGGCGGTCACGGACGTGTTCGCGGCCCCGCAGCATCCGTTCACTCGGGAGCTGCTGGAGGCGAACCGTCCCGTCAGTCCCTGACCTGGATGCCGAGGCCTGCCGCGAAGAGCGGGGCGAGCTGCTGCACCTGGAAGCTGCTGAGGGTCGTGCCGCGCAGGCTGTTGGCGTCGAGGAACGATCTCGCGTCGAGGCCACGGAGATCGACGTCCTTGGCGCGCAGTCCTCGGGGATCCACCTCGTCCGAGACGCTCTCGGAGAAGCGCACGCGCGTGAGTTCGGCCTGTGGCATGTCGAGTGTGCGGATGCCGCAGTTCGAGATGTCGAGGTCGACACCGCGCGCGCCGCCCAGGTTCAGGTAGTCGATGCGCACGTCGTCGATCTCGAGCTCGTCGATGCGTGCGCCGCTGAGGTCCAGCGTGCCGATGCGCCCTCCGACGACCCGCAGGCGGCGGATGCTCGCATCCCGAAGGCGCAGCGATGCGATGCGCGCTCCGACGATCTCGGCATCGATGATCGTCGCGCCCTGGAGGTCGACGGACTCTGCGTCTGCGGAGATCGTGCACTGCTCGAGCGAGGCGTAGGCGAGGTCGACCGTGCCCGTGAGGTCGAGTCGCGCGGCGAGCAGATCCGCCCCGCGGGCGGGTGAGACCGGGTCCAGTCGCGGTGGCAGATCGGGAGGGGAGACGCGGGGCGCGGCGGGGGATTGCGTGGTGCGGGCCATGCTCGGAGGCTACCGTTTTCCGGGCGCAGGAACGGAATGCCGGAATGCGCGCTCCGGTTTCAGCGCTTTCGTCGGATCGGGGGCCCGAGCGGGGAGTAACGTTGCTGACCAATCTGGGGATTTGGGGAAGTGACGGCTGGGGCATGTCACCTCGACGTCGTTCGTGAGTATCGCCTGTGGGTACGGAGATGACTCGACACGACAGCAGGACGGGTGCGTCGATCGTGCCCGGTGGCGAACGGCCCATCTCCTCGAAATTCTGAAGGGGAGACCATGAGGCGCGAGACCTGGGTGCGGATTCTGCCGCACGAGATGCGCATCACCGCGAAGCAGTCGTTCGCGACTCGACGCGTTCCGCTCGAGTCGATGCGGACGCTCGTCGGGGGTGCGATCCGTCCGCGTTCGGGCGATGTGGTCGTCGCCCGCATCGAGAGGCTCGGCCACCATCGCCACGTCGAGCAGCCGCACGGTCGTCGCAGCCTTCTGCACGTCGGCGATCTGATCATCGTCGCCTACGCGGACCGCTACGCGACGGATCAGTTCGAGTCCTACGTGCCCAGGCACCTGGGGCCGGTCAACCTCGTCGCGAGCGGCGGTATCGCGTCAGCGGTGATTTCTCGGAGCAGATCGGTGCGGGCCGCCACCGACATCGTGCCGATCGGACTCATCGGCGATGAGGCAGGTCGACCGCTCAACGTCGCCGACTTCCGATTGCCGACGTTGACGCCACCCGACGAGAGGCCACGCACGATCGGCGTGCTGGGCACCTCGATGAATGCGGGCAAGACGACGACGATCCACTACATGGCGCACGGGCTGTCGAAGGTCGGGATGCGACCGGGGGTCACGAAGGTGACGGGCACCGGATCGGGCAACGACTACTGGGTCATGCTCGACGCCGGAGCGCACATGATGCTCGACTTCACGGACGCAGGACTCGCGTCATCCTTCCGACAGCCCACGTCCGTGCTCGAAGAGGTGATGACGCAGCTGGTGGCGAACCTCTCCCTGGGCGGAAGTCGGGTGAACTTCGTCGAGATCGCCGATGGGGTCTTCCAACGCGACAACAAGAGCCTGCTGGAATCGGCGGTCGTGCACGAACTCATCGACGGCGTCGTGCTGGCGGCATCCGACGCGATGGGGGCGGCGCAGGGTCTTCGATCGCTGACGGATCACGGCTTCGACGTCGTGGCGCTGTCGGGCACCCTGACGAAATCGCCGCTCGCCATGCAGGAGGCCGCGGAGGAACTCGGCCTCCCGATCTGGGGGATTCCGGAGCTCGAGAATCCCGATCTCGTCGCACCGGTGCTGGGCATCGATCCCGCCCTGATGAGCCCGCCGATGCCGCTGCCGCAGCCCGCATGGCCGATCGACCTCGACGGTCTTGCGAACGTGTCGGAGTTGACGCGGAGCGCCCAGGTCGCCGAACTGGGAGGTCGTCGGGGCGGGTTCGTCGATTCGCGCGAACTGATCGAACATGTTCGCGCATCGTCGATGGTGCTCTCATGACGATGGAGATCGATGACATCGATGAGATGGATGCCGCGGGTGGATCGGCCCCGCGCCGTCTCCGCCACCTGTTCCGACTGCGCCGCCGAGACTTCCTCGTGGTCGGTCTGCTGGGCTTCCTGCAGGCTGCTCTGCTGGTCGACTTCATCCTGCTGACCCGGCTCGTGATCGATCAGCTCGTTCCCTCGGGTGTCGGCGATGCCGCCGAGGCGACGTATCAGCAGTCGCTCTGGTTCTGCGCGGCGCTCGCCGGGGCCGCCGTCCTGTTGGGCCTGGCTCGGTCCTGGGAGTTCACCTGGGCGGAACGTGCGGGTTACGACGTCGTGCGGAGGCTGCGTATGGAGATGTACGCGCACCTCCAGCGCATGCGCCCCGAGCATCTGCGGCATCGAGCTCGCGGGGGACTCCTGCTGCGTCTCACCGGAGATCTGTCGATGCTGCGCATGTGGTTGAGCCGCGGGCTCCTCGAGGGGCTCTCGGCCGCCATCGTGCTCATCGCTGCACTCGGTGTGCTCGTCGTACTGGACCTGTGGCTCGCGCTCGCGGTCGTCAGCGTGCTCGCGTCGGGTGCGGCTCTCTCGCTCAGCCTCGGACGGTCGATGCGCGATGCGACTCGATCGATGCGGCGGCGCAGATCGTCGCTCATGAGCACGGTCGACGAGCAGATCAATGCCATCCGCGTCAGTCAGGTGTCAGGGCGTGTGCGCGGCGAGTTCCGTCGACTGTCTCGCCAGAACGACGCGCTCACGGTCTCCCTCTCCCGGGTCGCCGGACTGCGAGGCAGCCTGCGGGGCATATCCGCTGCCACGTCGTTGGTGAGCGTGGTGGCCGTCCTCGCCGTCGGTGTCATTCAGGTGCAGCGCGGGGCGACGACCGTGGGCGTCGTCGTGGTCGGAGTCCTGCTCGCCCGCTATCTCGCACGGCCCGTGCGCACACTGGGTCTCGCTCACGACTACTGGCATCGGGGATTGATCTCACGCCAGAAGGTCGTGGACTTCCTGACCAGCTCCAGCCGTGGCATCGAGGAGGAGTCGAAGCCGCCGCTGGTGGTCAGGGGCGGGCGCATCGAGTTCGTCGACGTCACGGTTCCCGGCGCACTGGTCGGCTTCGCCGCCGTGGCCGACCGTGGGGAGTTCATCGCGATCACCGGTCCGTCCGGCGCAGGCAAGTCGGCCGTGCTCGACCTGCTCACCCGAATGGTGGAGCCGACCTCGGGTGGCGTCGTGATCGACGGACAGCCGCTGTCGGACACGGCACCGTCGTCGATCGGATCGATGATGGGCGTCGCGGGGCCGGATCTTCCTCTGCTGCGCGGGACCGTGCTTCACAATCTGAGGTATGCCGACCGCAGGGTCGCCCCCGGTGAGGTTCAGAGGATCGTGAAGACGCTCGGGCTCGACGACGCTCTCAGGCGCCACGATGACCAGGGGGTCATGGGCTGGGTCATGGAGGGCGGAGCGAATCTCCCCGCCGGCGATCGCCAGCTGGTGGCGCTCGCCCGGGCCATGATGGGGACGCCCCGCATCCTGCTGCTGGACGAACCGCTGGCCGGGATGGGCGCCGAGGCGCGGTCTCTCGCCCGCGAAGCCATCCTGCGTCACCGAGGAACCGTGCTGATGGTCACGCAGGACCCCGATGCGCTCTCGCTGGCCGACACCATCTGGGTGATGGCGGAGGACGGCACGGCGACGACGCTCACCGGTGAGGAGTATCGAGATCACCTCTGGCGCAACCGAAATACGAGGAGCAAGAGATGGACGGCGAGCGCATGATGACGACCTCTCGCAGGACGCGAAGGCGCCGCGCAGGACGCAATCTCCGGCGAGACCGCCGTCTGATCGGGGGGAGCCTCGTGCTCGCGGTCGGCTCCGCGGGGCTGCTCGGCAGCCAGCTGGCGTTCGCCGCTCCGGAGCCCGCGCCGGTGGTCGCGGCTGAGGCGCCGGCGCTCGACGACGGTGTCCTCGATCTCGGGTTCGCCGGGGACACGATGTTCGGCGACGGCTCCGAAGAGAAGCTCGCGGCATCCGGCGCGGCACCGCTGCTGGCGGGGGTCGCACCGCTGTTGGACGACTTCGACTACACGATCGTCAACGCGGAGGTTCCGTTCACGACGATCCAGACGCCGGCCAACCCCGGCGCGAAGTACACCTACGCCAGCGATCCCGCCCACCTCTCCGCTCTGCGCGAGATCGGCGTGGACGCCCTGAACCTCGGCAACAACCACGCGATGGACCGAGGCGGAGCGGGACTCGACGACACGATCCGCCATGCGGGCGAGGGCGGACTCGCCGCGTTCGGAGCCGGTGCGACCAGAGCCGAGGCGTCGATGCCGCTGCTCGTGCGTTCTGAGCAGCTCGATATGGCCGTGGTGTCGTTCGGCGAGGACTTCGGCGCGCTCCATCGCAGCACCGAGACGACGCCCGGGATGGTTCCTCTCCGTCTGGATCGCGTCGAGCAGGTGCTGCGCGCGGCGCGGGACAACGGCGCCGACAAGGTGGTGGCCTTCGTGCACTGGGGGAACAACTACGAAGACGTCAACGCGCAGCAGCGCTACTGGGCCGGGGTCTTCGCCGACGCCGGCTATGACGCCGTGATAGGCAGTGGATCGCATACCCTGCAGGCGGTCGAGATGATCGGCGGTGTTCCGGTCGTCTATGGGATCGGCAACTTCGTGTTCGGAGCTCCGGGTCGCTTCGCGAGCTACGGCAAACCGGGTCTCGGCGCGATCGTCGGCCTGCGCTGGAACCAGAGCGGGGTCGGCTCGATCACTCTCCGCGTGATCGAGACGGACAACAAGATCGTCGACTACGTCGCTCGCCCGCTGCCGGACGCCGAGCTGGCTACGGCGAAAGCCATCATCGGCGATGCCGTGACCTGGCGCGCGGATGGCGCGGTGCTGCGCTTCTGATGCGCCGACGGTGGGGGATCCTGATCATCATGGCACTCGTGCTGTCCGGCGCGCTCGCCGCCTGTTCTCCGTCGCCGCCGGCTTCCGGTCTGCTCGGCAGCGGCAAGTTCGAGCTCCGTATCGAGGGGCGGGAGTCGATCCCGGTGTATTACGTCACGGGAGCCCGTGCGACCGAGGAGGCGACGATCATCGTCGTGATGCACGGAGTCGAGCGCAATGCCGCCGAGTACCGGAACACCTGGACCGAACTCGTGCGGGACCGCGATGTGGTGGTGGTGGCGCCGCAGTTCAGCGATGACGACTTTCCCGATGCCGAGGGGTACAACCTCGGCGGTCTCGCCGACATCGATGGCGACAACGACGACGACTCGCGCGTGCTCGACGGGGCGTACGGATACATCGAGCCGCTCTTCGAGAGCGTGCGCGCGAGGATCGGTGGCGAGCAGGCAGGATTCTCGATCTTCGGGCACTCTGCGGGCGCGCAGTTCGTGCATCGATACGTGGAGTTCGTGCCGCACGCTCCCGTGAATGTCGCAGTGGCCGCCAACGCGGGGTGGTACACCATGCCGGACGAGTCGGCACCGTTCCCCTTCGGTCTCGACGGGGACGCCCCTCGGTTCGATGCCTCCGCGGCCTTCGGCCGGCACCTGGTCATCCTGCTCGGCACAGATGACGTCGGGACCAAGAACCTGCGGCGGGACGACGAGGCCCGGGCACAGGGGGACACACGTCTCGAACGCGGCAGGGAGTTCTTCGATCGGGCGCTGCGCGCGTCGGCTCGCGAGGATGTGGCTCTCCGGTGGGAGATGCACGAGGTCGAGGGCGTCGATCACGATCAGGTCGCGATGGCGGCCGCAGCCGTGCACTACCTCGTGGGGTGAGGGTGCGGCGCGGGCGAACCGCCTGCGGTGTCCCGGTTGACGCGTACAATGGACCTACGAGCTGTGATCCGATATCACCGGGGAGCTCTCGGAAGAACGGTCGGCCCCGCAAGGGCGGACTTAGTAGAACCGAGCGGGGCAGGCCCGTCACAGCCGCAGTGAGAGTGGCTCCGCCGTGAGGCGCGGCACGCGAGGTGGTACCGCGGTCCCCGGAACGACAAGCCGGACGGATCGTCCTCGCAGCAGCATCCGCCACGACTCCTGCGAGACGACATGACCTATCCGCGTTCCTCCTTCGGCCCCGCCGCCGACCAGGCTGCCTCCGTCGCCCCGAGCCCTCGGTTCCCCGAGATCGAGCGCGACGTGCTCGACTTCTGGGAGACCGACCAGACCTTCCGTGCCTCGATCGAGCAGCGGGAGGGCAACGACGAGTGGGTGTTCTACGACGGCCCGCCGTTCGCCAACGGCCTGCCGCACTACGGACACCTGCTGACCGGTTACGCGAAGGATGTCTTCCCGCGCTTCCAGACCATGATCGGCAAGAAGGTCGACCGGGTGTTCGGATGGGACACGCACGGACTGCCCGCCGAGCTTGAGGCGATGAAGCAGCTCGGCATCACCGAGAAGAGCCAGATCGAGTCCATGGGCATCGACGTCTTCAACGCGAAGGCGAAGGACTCGGTTCTCAAGTACACGCACGAGTGGCAGGACTACGTCACGCGTCAGGCTCGCTGGGTCGACTTCGAGCGCGGCTACAAGACCCTCGACCTGGGGTACATGGAGAGCGTGCTCTGGGCGTTCAAGACCCTCTACGACAAGGGTCTCGCCTACGAGGGCTACCGCGTGCTGCCCTACTGCTGGCGTGACGAGACCCCGCTGTCGGCGCACGAGCTGCGCATGGACGACGACGTCTATCAGAACCGTCAGGATCCGTCGGTCACCGTCACGTTCCCGCTGACCGGTGCCAAGGCCGAAGCCCTCGGGCTCACCGCTGTGCGCGCGCTCGCCTGGACGACCACGCCCTGGACCCTGCCCACCAACCTCGCGCTCGCCGTCGGACCCGACATCGAGTACGTCGTGCTTCCCGCAGGCCCGAACGGAGCCGCCGACGTGCACGCGGCGGCAGGAACCACGGATGCCGCGATCGAGGCGTCCGCGCACCGCTACCTCCTCGCCCGCGAACTGCTCGGCGGCTACGTCAAGGACCTCGGCTACGAAAGCCTCGATGACGCGCTCGCCGCGGTCGACGCCACGGTGCGCGGTGCCGACCTGCAGGACGTCACGTATGACCGGCTCTTCGACTACTACGCCGACACCGAGACCTACGGCACCGAGAACGCCTGGCGCATCCTCGTCGACGACTACGTCACCGTCAGCGACGGCACCGGCATCGTCCACCAGGCTCCGGCCTACGGTGAGGACGACCAGCGGGTGGCAGGGGCCGCCGGCATCCCGACGATCCTGTCGCTCGACGACGGCGGAAAGTTCCTCCCGAACGTCACCGACGTCGCCGGCCAGCTCTGGATGGACGCCAACACGCCTCTCATCCGCCTGCTGCGCACCGAGGGCCGCCTGCTGCGTGAGCAGAGCTACGTGCACTCGTACCCGCACTGCTGGCGGTGCAGGAACCCCCTGATCTACAAGGCCGTGTCGAGCTGGTTCATCCGCGTCACCGACATCAAGGACGACCTGCTCGCGAACAACGAACAGATCACCTGGGTGCCCGAGAACGTCAAGCACGGCCAGTTCGGCAAGTGGCTCGAGGGCGCACGCGACTGGTCGATCAGCCGCAACCGCTACTGGGGCTCGCCGATCCCGATCTGGAAGAGCGACGACCCCGAGTACCCGCGCGTCGATGCGTACGGTTCGCTCGAGGAGCTGGAGCGCGACTTCGGCACGCTGCCGCGCAACCCCGAGGGCGAGATCGACCTGCACCGCCCGTACATCGACGACCTGACGCGTCCGAACCCCGACGACCCGACCGGCAACAGCACCATGCGCCGCATCGAGGACGTCTTCGACGTGTGGTTCGACTCAGGGTCGATGCCGTACGCGCAGGTGCACTACCCGTTCGAGAACCAGGAGTGGTTCGACACGCATGCACCCGCCGACTTCATCGTCGAGTACATCGGGCAGACCCGCGGATGGTTCTACGTCATGCACGTGCTGTCGACCGCGCTGTTCGACCGCCCGGCGTTCACCGGAGTGAGCTGCCACGGCATCGTCCTCGGCAACGACGGCTACAAGATGTCGAAGTCGCTGCGCAACTACCCGGACGTCTCCGAGGTGCTCGACCGTGACGGTTCCGACGCGATGCGCTGGTTCCTCATGTCGAGCTCCGTGCTCCGCGGAGGCAACCTCGCGGTGACCGAGGAGGGCATCCGTTCGGGCGTGCGCGAATTCCTGCTTCCGCTGTGGAACTCGTGGTACTTCTTCGCGACGTATGCGAACGCGGCGAAGCCCGGCGGATACGAGGCGAAGTGGAGCACGGATTCCACCGATGTTCTCGACCGCTACATCCTGGCCCGCCTCGGCGACCTCGTGCGCGAGGTGCGCGCCGACCTCGAGGGGCTCGACTCCACCACGGCCTCCGCGCGGCTGCGCGACTTCGCCGAGGTGCTCACCAACTGGTACATCCGCCGCTCGCGCGACCGGTTCTGGGAAGGGTCCAGCACCGAGGCGTTCGACACGCTCTACACCGTGCTCGAGACCTCGACCCGCGTCGCGGCTCCGCTCGTGCCGCTCATCAGCGAGCGCGTGTGGCAGGGGCTCACGGGCGGACGCAGCGTGCACCTGCAGGACTGGCCGGATGCCTCGGCATTCCCCGCGGCGGACGAGATCCGCGATGCGATGGATGCCGTGCGCGAGCTGTCGAGCGTCGGCAACGCCCTGCGCAAGAAGGAGAAGCTGCGCGTGCGTCTGCCGCTCGCGCGTCTCACGGTCGTGTCGCCGCTGGCGGCGACGCTCGGCCAGTTCGAGGACATCCTGCGCGAGGAGCTCAACGTCAAGTCCGTGGAGCTCGTGCAGCAGTCGGAGACGACGGCAGGGGAGTACGGCATCAGCCACCGCCTGAGCGTCAACGCCCGCGCTGCAGGTCCGCGCCTCGGCAAGAACGTGCAGACGGTGATCAAGGCCGCGAAGGCAGGCGACTGGTCGGAGTCCGACGGGGTCGTGACCGCCGGCGGGATCGCGCTCGAGCCCGCCGAGTACGAGCTCGCGTTCGAGACGACCGGGCGGCCGGAGGGCGAGGCGCTCGCCCTGGTGCCGACGGGCGGATTCGTGCTGCTCGACACGCAGACGACGCCCGAACTCGAGGCCGAAGGACTCGCCCGTGACGCGATCCGAGTCGTGCAGGAGGCGCGCAAGAACGCCGGTCTCGACGTAAGCGATCGCATCGTGCTGGCCCTCAACGCGACCCCGGAGGACGCTGCGGCGCTGACGGCCCACGCGGACCTCATCTCTCGTGAGACCCTGGCGATCGCCTTCGCCGCGCAGCCGACGGACGGACTGGACGCGGTCGTCGACGACGTCGCGAGCCCGGGCGACGGCGTGTTCCGCTCCGGCGCCCGCGCGCTCGGATCGGCGAAGGGACCGGTCATCGTCACGATCGACGCCACCGCTGTGGTGCGGGAAGCGACGAAGGGGGGAGCGGCCTGATGAGTGCACGGGACAGGGCGGATGCCGTCTACGAGACCCTTCTGAGCCGCGCAGGCGAGCGCTGGGTGCAGCCCCGCAAGGAGCGCACCGCGCGCATCCTCGCCTTCCTCGACGATCCGCAGCGCACCTATCGCGTGGTGCACATCACCGGTACCAACGGCAAGACGTCGACGGCGCGCATGATCGAGAGCCTGCTCCGGGCTCACGGACTGCGCACGGGGCTCTTCACCAGCCCGCACCTCGAGCGCTTCACCGAGCGCATCATGATCGACGGTGAGCCGATCGAGGACGCCGCGGTCGCTGACGCCTGGGACGAGATCGAGCCCTTCGTCGAGATCGTCGACGGCGAGCTCGAGGCCGCGGGAGAGGAGCCGCTCACGTTCTTCGAGCTGCTCACGGTGCTCGCCTTCGTCGCGGTGGCCGACGCGCCCGTCGACGTGCTCGTGCTCGAGGTCGGGATGGGGGGCGAGTGGGACTCGACGAACACGGCTGACGGCGATGTCGCGGTCTTCGCACCCATCGACATCGATCACGCCGACCGCCTGGGGAACACGATCACCGAGATCGCGACGGTCAAGGCGGGGATCATCAAGCAGGGTGCGGCCGTCGTCTCGGCGCAGCAGCCGGCCGAGGCGGCGGAGGTGCTTCGCCGCGTCGCCGCGGAGAAGAGCGCGACGATCGCCTTCGAGGGCGACGAGTTCGGTCTGACCGATCAGAAGCTCGCGGTGGGTGGCCAGCTCATCTCCATTCGCGGACTCGCGGGCGAGTACCTCGAGGAGTACCTGCCGCAGTACGGCGCACATCAGGGGCACAACGCGGCCCTCGCTGTCGCAGCCGTCGAGTCGCTCATCGGCGGGGCGGAGCAGCGGATCGCCGACGACATCATCTCCGAGGGTCTGCAGGGCGCGACCTCTCCGGGACGACTTCAACTGCTCGGCATCTCACCCACGGTGATCGTCGACGCCGCGCACAATCCGCACGGTGCCGCGGCGCTCGCGCAGGCGATGGACGACAGCTTCGACTTCGACGAATGGGGGGTCGTGCTCGGCATCCTCGCCGACAAGGACGCCGCAGGCATCGTCGCGAAGCTCGCTCCGGCTGCTGCGCACGTGTTCGCGACCGCGCCGGATTCGGATCGCGCGAGCGATGCGGATGCCATCGCCGACCTCGTCGAGGCAGCCGGTCACCGTGCGACCGTGCACCCCACGCTCGCGGATGCCGCGGATGCGGCACGCGAATGGGCGGCCTCGACGGACCGTCGCGCGGTCGTGATCGCCGGTTCGGTCGTGCTGGCCGGTGAGGCGATCGCCCTCTCGGAAGACGAGGACTGGAAGTCCGGGTGGCGCGCGTGAGCGACGGATCCGCACCCGCTCGGGCGCCTCGCCCGCCGCGTCCTCCGCGCACGCTGGTTCAGAAACTGGCCCCGATCGTGCTCGGCTTCGAGTCGATCGTCGTGTTCCTCGCCGGTCTGACGGTCTTCGGGCTGAAGGCGCTGCCTGCCGGAGTCCCGCCGTGGTGGGGGATCGTCGGCGGTGGCATCGTCGGTCTCGCATGCATCGCGGTCGCCGGCATGATCACGAAGCCCTGGGCGATCACTGCGGGGTGGGTGATCCAGGTGATCATCGCCCTCTCCGCGATCCTCGTTCCCGCGATCCTGCTGGTCGTCGTGATTTTCGGCGGCATGTGGGCGTATGCGACGATCATGGGGGCTCGATTGGACGCACGACGTCCCGCCGCGCCCGCCACCGAGACTCAGACAGAGAGTGAATGACATGGCCACTGAAGAAACCCTCGTCCTCGTCAAGCCCGATGGTGTCGCCCGCGGCCTCACCGGAGCGATCCTGGCGCGCATCGAGTCGAAGGGCTATGCGCTCGTCGACATCCGCCTGGTCGAGCCCGACCGCGACCTGCTCGCCGCCCACTACGCCGAGCACGAGGGCAAGCCCTTCTACGAGCCGCTCCTCGAGTTCATGCTCTCCGGGCCCTCGGTCGCGATCCGTCTTGCGGGCAACCGCGTGATCGAAGGCTTCCGCTCGCTTGCCGGTACGACCGATCCGACCACCGCCGCGCCCGGCACGATCCGCGGCGACTTCGGCCGTGACTGGGGTCTCAAGGTGCAGCAGAACCTCGTGCATGGCTCCGACAGCGTCGAGTCGGCCGAGCGCGAACTGGCGATCTGGTTCGACTGACCTGAAGAACGCCGCGCGCACCGCGCAGACGACGAAGCCCGCCCCACAGATTCGTGGGGCGGGCTTCGTCGTCGATCGACGATGCGATCAGAAGATCATGCCGACGACCTCGCCGAGCAGGTCGAGCCCGCGCAGCTGCGCGAGCAGGATCACGAGCGCATAGGCGAGGATCGTCGCGAGCGGCACCCAGGGCATCAGCTTCGCGCCCGCGTCCATGGCCTTGGGGTTGCGTGAGAATGTGCCGTTCCGCGCGAGATGCACCAGGGTGGCGAAGAAGGTCGGGATGGTCACCGCCCACGTGAGCATGCACCAGGGGCACAGCACGCCGAGGTTCGGGGCGTACAGGCTCTGCCAGATGAGCCAGCACACGAGGCCGAAGGCGAACGTGACGCCGACGCCGAACAGACCCCAGAACCAGCGCGGGAATCGCGCACCGGCCAGGATCGCGACGCCGATGACGAGCGGCGCCGTCCAGAGCGTGAGCCCGATCAGCGGGTTGGGGAACCCGAAGATCTCGCCCTGCCAGGAGCCGAGGTTCTTTCCGCACTGGATCATCACGCTGACATTGCAGCTCAGATCGGCGTCGGGATTCTCGAGCTGGATGAACTTGTCGATCGTCAGCTGGAAGGCGGCGAACCACCCGAGCACGCTGGCGATGATCAGCCAGACGGCGTAGACGACGGGGCGGGTGCGCTGCTCGCTCATATGTGGATTATCCCAGCGATCGCTATGGATCGGGCGAGAGCGCACCGGCAAAAATGAGGCGGAGACGGGGATGATGCCATGAACCGGGCCAGTTGGTGCGATAATGGCCTGTGATGCACCGCTCGACCCTGTCGAGGCCGGCATCGACGCAGACTTCGGGGCCGTATGCCCCTCGCGACCAGAGCCATGAGCCGGTCGCACACCGAGTGAGTTCGCAGCATCCACGGATGCCGCATGAGAATTCGCGGGGCACCAGGTGCACCGCGCGAGGAGTAAGCCAGAGATGGCCGATGAGAACAATGACTACGACGCCCCTACCCTCGACTTCCCTGCGGATGCTGACGCGCCCGCAGAGGTGACGACCGACGCTCCGCAGGAGCCCGGCACCGTCGAGGATTCGCCCGCTGAAGAGGCTCCTGCTGCTGAGGAGGCTCCTGCTGCTGAGGAGGCTCCTGCTGTCGAGGAGGCTCCTGCTGCTGAGGAGGCTCCTGCTGTCGAGGAGGCTCCTGCTGCTGAGGAGGCTCCTGCTGCTGAGGAGGCTCCTGCTGCTGAGGAGGCTCCCGCTGTCGAGGAGGCTCCCGCTGTCGAGGAGGCTCCCGCTGTCGAGGAAGCTCCTGCTGTCGAGGAAGTGAAGCCCGAGGTGCCTTCCGCTCCGGAGCCGCTGACCGCGGTGTCGCTCGGCCTGCTGCCTGAGGTGTTCGTGTCCCAGGTCTCGACCCAGCTGCACTTCTACGCACCCGAGATCGTTCCGCTTCCGGCACGTCCCGGGCGCGAACGCGTGTTCGATCGCATCGCCGAGCGCGAGCAGCAGGACGAGCCGGCATCCGGCCGTCGCGGCCGCCGCCGTCGCGGAGGATCCGACGAGGGCGAGCAGCGCGAACAGCGCGATGAACCCCGCCAGCCGCGTCAGCGCGTCGTCGAGTACATCACCGAGCCGAAGGCGATCAAGGGATCGACGAGACTCGAGGCCAAGAAGCAGCGTCGGCGTGACGGTCGCGATGCAGGGCGTCGCCGTCCGGTCGTGACCGAGGCCGAGTTCCTCGCCCGCCGCGAATCCGTCGACCGCAAGATGGTCGTGCGCTCGAAGAACGGACGCACGCAGATCGGCGTTCTGGAAGACGGTGTGCTCGTGGAGCACTACGTCGCACGCAACCAGGATGCATCGCTGATCGGCAACGTCTACCTCGGTCGCGTGCAGAACGTGCTGCCGAGCATGGAAGCCGCGTTCGTCGACATCGGTCGCGGACGCAACGCCGTGCTGTACTCGGGCGAGGTCGACTGGGACGGTGTCGAGACCGGCAACCAGCCGCGTCGCATCGAGCTCGCGCTCAAGGCGGGCGACCGCGTTCTCGTGCAGGTGACGAAGGACCCGGTGGGCCACAAGGGCGCTCGTCTGACCAGCCAGATCTCGCTCCCGGGCCGCTACCTCGTGTACGTGCCGGGCGGATCGATGAACGGCATCAGCCGCAAGCTGCCCGACAACGAGCGCGCGCGCCTCAAGCGGATCCTCAAGGAGGTGCTCCCGGAGTCGTCCGGCGTGATCGTCCGCACCGCCGCGGAGGGCGCCACGGAAGACCAGCTCACGCGTGACGTGCAGCGTCTCACGACCCAGTGGGAGCACATCCGCACCCAGGTCGAGAACCAGCAGGCGCCCGCGCTCCTGCATGCAGAGCCCGACCTTCTGGTGAAGATCGTCCGCGACGTCTTCAACGAGGACTTCACGAAGATGCTCATCCAGGGTGAGGAATCGCAGCGCACCATCCGCGCGTACCTCGAGAGCGTCGCCCCCGACCTTCTCGAGCGCGTCGAGTCCTACGAGGACGAGGCCGACCCCTTCGACGCGTTCCGCATCACCGAGCAGATCGAGAAGGCGCTCGACCGCAAGGTCTGGCTGCCTTCGGGCGGTTCGCTCGTGATCGACCGCACCGAGGCCATGACGGTCGTCGACGTCAACACCGGCAAGTTCGTCGGCTCCGGCGGAAACCTCGAGGAGACCGTCACCAAGAACAACCTCGAGGCTGCCGAGGAGATCGTCCGCCAGCTGCGTCTGCGCGACATCGGCGGCATCATCGTCGTCGACTTCATCGACATGGTGCTCGAGTCGAACCGCGATCTCGTGCTGCGTCGCCTCATCGAGTGCCTCAGCCGCGACCGCACGAAGCACCAGGTCGCCGAGGTCACCTCGCTCGGCCTCGTGCAGATGACCCGTAAGAAGCTCGGCCTCGGACTCCTCGAGACGTTCAGCGAGGCGTGCGAGGTGTGCGCCGGGCGTGGAGTCATCGTGCACCACGATCCCGTCGTGAAGCACCGTGCCAGCAACAACGGGAACGGCAACGGGAACGGCAACTCGTCGTCGAACCGTCGCCAGCGGGGCGGGAACAACCAGAGCCAGAATCAGGCTCCCGCATCCGTGACGACCCACAGCATCCCCGAAGGAGCCAAGTCGGCGCTCGCCCAGATCGCTGCGTCGACGCGCGCGCCGAGCGCGGACGATGCGGCGTCCGACGCCGTCGCGCCGGAGCAGTCTGTCGAGGCGCCGATCGTTCAGGAGCGCCCGAAGAAGCCTCGCAAGAAGCGCGGCTCCGATCGGAACTCTCCGAAGTCGCCCGCAGAAGCGCTTCTCGACTCGGTTCTCGACGCACTCCCGGAGCCGAAGGCGCCGGGTCAGGGGCGTGGCCGTCGCCGCGTCTCCACGGCGGCTCTGACGGGTACCCCGGTGTCCGTCAACTCCGAGCCGTCAGCGCCGGTCGCGGGCGGGGATTCGCAGTCCTGATGCGATGAGCCGCCGGACCAGCTCCTTGCCGTCGACGTGTTCCGCGCCGGCGGCGATGAGCCGGGGGATGAGCTCTTCGGGGACGTCGTAATGGTCGAGGTCGAAGGCGCGCGCAGGCACGTCGTGCGACCTCGCGAAGGCGTGCAGCTCGTCCAGGTTGTCGTCGCTCACGAGATGAGCCCAGAGTCGCCCGTGCGCGGGCCAGCGGGCGTCATCCACGAGAACGGTCATCCCGTCAGCCTACGGCCGGACACACCGGGCGGTACGTTTTGCCACAGTGTCCTGCATCCGGTAAAGTAGTCCCTTGGTGCGTATGCCGCGTCGTCCTGGACGGTCGAAGCGGAGAGTCTTGCGTTCGTGCCCGTCGCCCCCGCGATGCATGCAAGCAACAGTCTTCCCGTGAGATCTCGGAGCCGCGAGCTCCCCAACGAAACAGGTATGAAGTGGTTTACGCAGTAGTGCGCGCCGGTGGGCGGCAGGAGAAGGTCGAGGTCGGCACGATCGTTCAGCTCGACCGTGTCAAGGCTGCCCAGGGCGAGAAGATCGAGCTGGCCGCAGTGCTGCTCGTCGACGGCGCCACGGTGACCACCGACGCTGATTCGCTGGCGAAGGTCAAGGTCACGGCAGAGGTCATCGGCAACCTGCGCGGCCCGAAGATCATCATCCAGAAGTACAAGAACAAGACCGGCTACAAGAAGCGTCAGGGCCACCGCCAGGAGCTCACGCGCGTCAAGATCACCGGCATCAAGTAAAGACCGAGGAGACCAGGACATGGCACATAAAAAGGGCGCAAGCTCCACCCGTAACGGTCGTGACTCCAACGCTCAGCGACTTGGCGTCAAGCGCTTCGGTGGACAGCAGGTTCTCGCCGGCGAGATCATCGTCCGCCAGCGCGGCACGCACTTCCACCCCGGCGTGAACGTCGGCCGTGGAGGCGACGACACGCTGTTCGCTCTGGCCGCCGGCGCGGTCCAGTTCGGCGCGAAGGGCGGCCGCAAGGTCGTCAACATCGTCGCCGCTGCTGAGTGATCACAGCACGACAGTAGACATCCGATTCGGGGCGGGCTTCGGCCCGTCCCGAATTGCTGTATCAGGCCGAACCGCAGCGTCACGCGCGGTTCACTATCGAGGAGAGAGACATGGTCAGCTTCGTCGACACCGTGACGCTGCACCTGCGCGCGGGTAAGGGCGGCAACGGCTGTGTCTCGGTGCACCGAGAGAAGTTCAAGCCGCTCGGCGGACCCGACGGCGGCAACGGTGGTGACGGTGGCGACGTCGTCCTCGTGGCTGACACGCAGACGGGCACGCTTCTCTCGTACCACCACTCGCCGCACCGCAGCTCCGGCAACGGGGGCCCTGGAATGGGCGACCACCGCGCCGGCTTCATGGGCGAGGACCTCGAACTCCCGGTGCCCGTCGGAACCGTGGTGAAGAACACCGCCGGTGAAGTGCTGATCGACATGATCGAGCCCGGCGAGCGATTCGTCGTCGCGAAGGGCGGCCACGGTGGGCTCGGCAACGCCGCACTCGCCACGCCCAAGCGCAAGGCGCCCGGATTCGCGCTGCTCGGCACCCCCGGCTACGAGGGCGACGTCGTCCTCGAGCTCAAGACCGTCGCCGACGTCGCTCTGGTGGGCTATCCGTCCGCCGGCAAGTCGAGCCTCATCGGCGCGATCTCGGCGGCTCGGCCGAAGATCGCCGATTATCCGTTCACCACGCTGCACCCCAACCTGGGTGTCGTGCAGCAGGGTGACTTCCGCTTCACGGTCGCCGACGTCCCCGGTCTGATCGAAGGCGCCAGCGAGGGCCGTGGCCTCGGGCTCGAGTTCCTGCGCCACGTCGAGCGCTGCTCCGCACTGCTGCACGTGCTCGACTGTGCGACCCTCGAGCCCGGGCGCGACCCGATCTCCGACCTCGACGTGATCCTCGCCGAGCTCGCAGCGTACGAGGTTCCCGAGGGGCAGACCCCTCTGCTCGAGCGTCCGCAGCTCATCGCGCTTAACAAGGTCGATGTGCCCGAGGCCCGCGATCTCGCCGACCTCGTGCGCCCCGACCTCGAGGCGCGCGGCTTCCGGGTCTTCGACATCTCGACCATCTCGCACGAGGGGCTCCGTCCGCTCACGTTCGCGCTCGGCGAGATCGTCGACAAGTACCGTGCCGAGCTGGCGGCTGCAGAGCCCGTGCGCGAGCGCGTCGTCATCCGTCCTCGCGGATCGAAGAAGGAATTCACGATCCGTGTCGAGGGCGGCTCCTACGGCGACCTGTATCGGATCCTCGGTGAGAAGCCCGTCCGCTGGGTGCAGCAGACCGATTTCCAGAACGAAGAGGCCGTCGGCTACCTCGCGGACCGTCTTGAGAAGCTCGGTGTCGAGGATGAGCTGTTCCGCCTCGGTGCGGTACAGGGATCCACCGTCGTCATCGGCGAGGGCGACAGCATCGTCTTCGACTGGGAGCCGACCATGACCTCCGCGGCCGAGCTGATGACTGCTCCGCGAGGCACCGACCCGCGGCTCGCGCCGAACTCGCGTCGTACGACGTCCGAGCGTCGCGAGCAGTACTACGAGCGGATGGATGCCAAAGCCGAGGCGCGTGCCGAGGCCGAGACGCGTCGTCTCGCCACCCGCGACGAGGGCGAGGCGTGACGGCTCGCACGCGCGCGGACCTCGCGACCGCGTCGCGCATCGTCGTGAAGGTCGGCTCGTCGTCGATCAGCGGCGAGGCGTCGTGGCGCATCCCCGTGCTCGTGGAGGCTCTCGCGGCCGCGCATGCGCGTGGCGCAGAGGTGATCCTCGTCTCGTCGGGTGCGATCGCCAGCGGCATCCCCTTCCTCCGGCTCGATGCCCGACCGACGGATCTCGCGACGCAGCAGGCCGCCGCAGCCGTGGGCCAGAACATCCTGGTCTATCGCTATCAGGAGGCACTGCGGCCGTTCGACATCGTCGCGGGCCAGGTGCTGCTGACGACGGGGGATCTCGAGAATCCCACCTCCCGCAGCAACGCCCGTCGCGCCATGGAGCGTCTGCTGGGTCTGCGCGTGCTGCCGATCGTGAACGAGAACGACACGGTCGCGACGCAGGAGATCCGGTTCGGTGACAACGACAGACTCGGCGCTCTGGTCGCACAGCTCACACAGGCCGACGCGCTGGTGCTCCTGAGCGACATCGAGTCGCTCTACACGAAGCCGCCGTCGGACCCCACGGCCGAGCCGATCGATGTCGTGGCTCCGGATGCCGACCTCTCGGGCCTGGAGTTCGGCTCCACGGTCGTGAACAGCGTCGGCACCGGGGGAGCGGCCACCAAGGTCTCCGCCGCGCGCCTCGCCGCAGCATCCGGAATCGGCGTGCTCGTGACGAGCGCCGATCTCGTGGGCAAGGCCCTCGACGGGGCTGAAATAGGGACCTGGTTCGAGCCGGCCCTCTCCTAGACTGGGCGGATGACCGACCAGACTCCGCAGGTGCGCTTGGAGCGCGCGAAAGAGGCGTCCCGCGCCATCGCCGCGCTCACGAGCGACGACAAGGAACGCGCGCTCGAGGCCATCGCCGTGGCTCTGGAGCAGAACGCCACGTCGATCATCGAGGCCAACGGAATCGACATCGATCGGGGGCGGGCCGAAGGCATCGGCGAGTCGCTGATCGATCGTCTGCGTCTCGACGAGACGCGTGTCGCCGCTCTCGCCTCGGCGGTCCGTCAGGTCGCGACACTGGCCGATCCCGTGGGGCGGGTCGTGGGTGGCCACCGCATGCCCAACGGTGTGGCGCTCGAGCAGGTCCGTGTGCCGTTCGGCGTGGTCGGCGCGATCTACGAGGCTCGCCCCAATGTCACGGTCGACATCGCCGCTCTCGCTCTGCGATCCGGCAACGCCGTCGTCCTTCGCGGGGGCAGCGCGGCGAAGGAGTCGAACACCGTACTGGTCGAGGTGATGCGGAACGCACTCGAGGGCGCGGGCGTCACGGCGGAGGCCGTTCAGACCGTGGACGACTTCGGCCGCGACGGCGCGAAGGCGCTCATGCACGGACGCGGATTCATCGACGTGCTGGTGCCTCGCGGCAGTGCCGGACTCATCGAGACGGTCGTCACCGAATCGACCGTCCCCGTGATCGAGACCGGGGCGGGCAACGTCCACATCGTCCTCGACGAGAGTGCACCCGACGAGTGGGCGCGAGACATCGTCGTGAACGCCAAGGTTCAGCGCCCCAGCGTCTGCAACGCGGTGGAGACCGTGCTGGTGCTGCGCCAGGCCGCACCGCGTCTGATCCCGCTCGTCGCGAGCGCGCTGCAGAGCGAAGGCGTCGCGATCCACGGCGACGACATCGTCGCAGGTCTCGTCTCGAACGTGATCCCCGCGACCGAGGACGACTGGGCCACCGAGTACCTCAGCCTCGACATCGCGATGAAGGTCGTCGATTCGCTCGACGATGCGCTGGATCACATCCGCCGCTACAGCACGGGGCACACGGAGTCGATCATCACGACGGATGCGCGGAACGTGGAGCGATTCCTCGCAGAGGTGGACTCGGCCGTGGTGATGGCGAACACGTCGACCCGCTTCACCGACGGCGGCGAGTTCGGATTCGGCGCCGAGGTCGGCATCTCCACCCAGAAGCTGCACGCTCGGGGGCCGATGGGGCTTTCCGAGCTGACCAGCACGAAGTGGCTGGCGCGTGGAGCGGGGCAGACCCGCGGCTGAGGGCTAGACTAGGTGGCGCTGAGGCGTCATGCGCGCCCGCCCACCAGCCACGAAACGGAGTCAGGATGAACCTCGTCGCACAGATCGCGATGGTCGCCGCCGAGACCGAACACCACGGCAACGTCCAGGCAGAGACGCTGATCTTCGGGGTGATCGCCATCATCCTGTTCGCGTTCCTCGGTCTGGTCACGCTGTCGTACAAGAACGTCGCCAACCGCCACTCCGCGAAGGCCGAGGCATGGGCAGCGCAGCACGGCAAGGACGGTCACGAGGCAGGGCACGGCCACTAGGCCCCTATGAACGACACGACCTCGCGTCCGGCGCGCATCGGAGTGATGGGCGGCACCTTCGACCCCATCCACCACGGGCACCTGGTCGCCGCCAGCGAGGTCGCGCACTCCTTCGATCTCGACGAGGTCGTGTTCGTGCCGACGGGACGACCGTGGCAGAAGGCCGAAGTCACGCCGAGCGAGCACCGTTACCTGATGACGGTCATCGCCACCGCATCCAACCCGCAGTTCACGGTCAGCCGCGTCGATGTCGATCGTGAGGGACCGACGTACACGATCGACACGCTCCGTGACCTCAAGAAGGCTCGGCCCGATGCGGAGCTGTTCTTCATCACCGGAGCGGACGCCGTAGCGCAAATTCTCAGTTGGAGGGACCATGATGAGTTGTGGGAACTGGCCCACTTCGTCGCGGTCTCACGTCCAGGTCACATCCTGAGCACAGACGGCCTCCCGAGCGACAACGTCAGCCAGTTGGAGGTGCCGGCCCTGTCGATCTCGTCGACGGCGTGCCGCGCGCGGGTTCGCGAGGACGAGCCGGTCTGGTACCTGGTTCCCGACGGAGTCGTTCAATACATCGCGAAGCATCATCTGTATCGGAGCAAGGCATGAGTACATCGGATCGGCATGAGCAGGGTCCGCTGACGCGAAAGCAGCTGCGTGAGATCCGGCTGACCGGTTCCACGCCGGTGATCACGCCCGAGGAGGCCGCCGCGGCGGCTGCATCGGTGCCCCCGGCCCCACCTGAGCCGCGCGCCGCCGAGCCGGCCGATCCGACGCCTGTGCCCGCCCCGTCCGATGCCGGTGCCGGAGCTGCCACTCGGCTGACCCGTCGCCAGGTGCGCGAACTCGAGCGTTCGCGATCCGGCTCGGACTCAGAGTCCGACACCGATGCGGATGCGGATGCGGAGCCGAACTCGTCGAACGATGTGGACGGTGCGCATTCCGACGAGTCTCCTGCAGACGTCGCATCGACCGATGCTCACGCCGACGAACCGGCGGCTGAGCAGGACACGCATTCGGTGCCCGCGGATGACGTGGACGACGCCGATGACGACATCGACGAAGAGATCGTCGCCGCGCCCGTGAGCGCTGCAGCGCGTGCCGACCAGATCTCGGACGTCTCCGTGGTCCCTGAGCCGAACGACGGTTCGGACGAGTCCGATGCAGCCGTCTCTGACGCCGAGCCTGCCACCGAGGACGACGCCGAAGAGGCGCGTCCCGTGGTCAGCTCGACCTTCGGGCAGGGCGTTCTGGAAGACCAGGCTGAGCCTGCGAAGCCGTTCACCCCGTCGTTCGACGAGCTCCTCACGGTGGGCGATTCCACCGGGTCGCAGCATCGCGGCGGAAACACCCTGATCTTCAACCCCGCGCCCGGCGACGGTTCGCTCTCCGGACCCGTCGCGTCGACGGGTGAGATCCTCGTCACGGGCTCGTACGAGCTTCCCAAGGGTCTCGGCTCGCAAGGACACGCTCATGGAACGACCGACGGCAAGGAGGTGGACGCCGTCCTCATCGACGGCGAGCTTCCCCCCGCATCCTCGCCGACGCCGATCGCAGCGAGCGCCGCGGTCAGCACCATCAAGCCCGCCGGAGAGGTCATCCGCCCTCCGGCCCCCGAAAAGGGCAACAAACTCATGCTCATCCTCGCGATCGTGGCGGGTGGTCTCGCGCTCGCGCTGGGCGTCGCCCTGATCGTGGCCTTCACCGGAAATGTGTTCTGAATCTGATGCAGTCACCTGAAACCGCCGTAGAGATGCTGCAGCTCGCAGCCGACGCAGCCGTCTCGAAGGGCGGTGAAGACCTCGTCGCCCTGAACGTGTCGGAGCCTCTTCCGCTCGTCGACATCTTCCTGCTCGTCACCGGGAACAGCGAGCGCAACGTCGCCGCGATCGCCGATGAGATCGAAGACAAGCTCATCGAGTCGGGCCACAAGCGCGTGCGCCGCGAGGGCCGCGCGGAGGCTCGATGGGTGCTGCTGGACTTCGGCGACCTCATCGTCCACGTCTTCCACCAGGAGGAGCGGGTCTATTACGGTCTCGAGCGCCTCTGGAAGGACTGCCCCGTCGTTCCGTTCGAGACCGCTGACCCCGCCCCTGCGGATCACGCCTGACGTGCCGGTTCATCTGATCACCGGCGCCGGCTCCGGCATCGGGGCGGCTGTGGCTCGACGCCTGCTCGATCGCGGTGATCAGATCGTCCTGCTCGCGCGTGACGCCGGTCGGGCGCGGGAGATCGCAGGGTCCTTTCCCGGTGCCTCCACGATCGTGGGCGACCTGGCACAGCCGGGGCGTCTCTCCTGGGCGCTGTCGAAGCAGGCTCTGCCCGATCGCATCGACTCGATCGTGCACGCGGCGGGTGTCGTAGACCTCGGGCCCGTGGCTGATCTGCCCGCGACGCTCTGGGAGCGGCAGCTCGCCGTGAACCTCGTCGGTCCTGCCGAGCTCACGCGGCTCCTGCTTCCGCTCCTGCGGATGCAGAAGGGACGGGTCGTCTTCGTGAACTCGGGGGCAGGCCTGCACGCGCATGCCGACTGGTCGGCCTACGCGGCGTCGAAGCACGGTCTGAAGGCGCTGGCCGATTCCCTGCGCGCCGAAGAGGCGGAGCACGGCGTGCGGGTCACATCGATCTATCCGGGTCGCACGGCGACCCCGATGCAGGAGCGCGTCCACCAGCAGGAGGGACGCGACTACGACGCGTCCCGGTTCATCACGGCGGATTCCGTGGCGACGACGATCCTGACCGCGCTCGATCTGCCGGATGACGCGGCACTCACCGACCTCACGATCCGGCCCCGGGGCTGACGACTGCGGCACTGCCTGAGTGCCGCGAGCTGTCAAGGCCCTATCGGCATCCCCTCTTCTCGCCCAGTATTCGTGTGGGGGAGAGAGTCGTGGAGGTCATTAATGTCCGGAGATCCAGAGCCCAGATACGTGCTCAAACGCATCACGCCATCGGAGTGGGTCATCAACGATCTGCGCTACGCGGCGGATGATCCTCGCCACGTCGTCGCCTGCGTCTATGAGTATGCCGAGACCGAGGTCGAGGTCGTGTGGCTACGCGATCTGCCTCTCGCAGTCCGCTACGCGAACGCCTACGAGGTGTTGTCCGAGGTCGCGCGGGTGCAGGATCCGAGCCGCGCGACGCGGCCGATCGTCATCCCGCATCTGCCGCCGTTATTGGCGACATGACGAATCGCGGCAGGCTCCCTCGGAGCCTGCCGCGTCGTCGTTCACGCGTCGTCGTTCACTCGTCGTCCTGGTCGGCGTCGCCGTTCTCGGCGGCGATGCGATCGGCAGCGGCGCTGTCGATCGCATCGGGGTTGGCGTCGGCGTCGAGAACTCGTTCTCCGTCGACCTCCTGACGGGGAACGCTGTCGTGCGGATCACCGTCATCGGGCAGCGGCACCAGCGGGGGAATGGGTGTGGACATCGTCGTCTCCTCTCGTTTCGGTGTCGCCCACGATAGAGAGCCTCGGTCTCGGGCGGCAGATGCTTGACCGGAGAGAGCGAGAGGAGTATCGAGCGGTCGCCCCGGCAAGGGCGCCCGCTCGACTCAGACGGTCTCTTCTCGCTTCTTGCGGAAGGGTCGCGCAGCCGTGTGCGGACCGTCCCAGACGGTGATGATGCCCCACGCCACCGCGGCGATCGGCACCGACAGCACAGCGCCGACGATCCCGCCGAGGATGGTGCCCGTGGTCAGGGCGAGCAGGATCACGAGCGCGTGCAGCTTGAGGGACCGCGCCATGACGACCGGCTGCAGGAAGTTGCCCTCGAGCTGGTTGACGAGCACGACGATTCCGACGACGATCAGAGCGGCGAGGGGTCCGTGAGTCACGAGTGTGACGAGAGCGGCGAGGATGCCGGCCGCCGTCGCGCCGACGAGCGGGATGAACGCCGTCAGGAAGACGATGACCGCGAGGGGGAGAGCGAGCGGGATCTGGAGGATCGCCAGACCCACGCCGATACCGACCGCGTCCGCAGCGGCCACGATCGACGTTCCGCGGATGTACCCGCCGAAGACGTCGACCGTCTTGTCGCCGATGCGGCGGGCCCGCTCGTAGCTGGCCCCTGTGAACGGGCGCAGGAGGAACTCCCAGATGCGAGGACCGTCCTTGAGGAAGAAGAAGAGCACGACGATCATCAGAGCGAGTCCGGTGAAGAAGCTCGCCGTCGCCGAGACGCCGGCGAGCGCACCACGCCCGAACGACGCGCTGGTGAGGAAATCCCCGGCGCTGGCCCACAGGTCGTCGAGGTCGATCGCCGCGATGTCGAAGGGGAGTGTGTCGAGCCAGGCGGTCACCTGAGCGATGCCGTCAGTCGCAGACTCGACCAGGTCGTCCCACTGCGAGCGCACGGTCAGCACGATCACCCAGACGACCCCGCCCAGGATGGCGAGGATGCCGATCAGCGCGATCCAGGTCGCGAGGATCGACGGCACTCCGCGCCGGCGCATGAACGCCACGAGCGGATGGATGGCGGATGCGAGGATCAGCGCGATCGTCACCGGGATGAACACGAGTGAGAGCTGCGTGATGACCAGCACGCCCACCGCCACGAGGGCGAGGACGGCGAGGGTCTGCAGGCTGCGTGTGGCAGCGAGTCCCCACCCTCGGGCCCAGAGGCTGCTAGCGCCCGGGGTCGTCGAGTCTGCTGTCGTCGGCTCCGGTCGTCGGAACAGTCCCATCACGTGCGCCTCCTGCTGTACGCGCCGACGCCGGAATGACGAACGATCGCCCCGTCTTTCTATCCAGGCCCGACTCCGATAGCAAGCCCCTGGCGCGCGGGTCGCGGAAGCCGCACCGTTCGTGTATGCCGCCAGTGAGTCGGCGGGAGCGGTCGGGCGAACCGGCGGCGATGCAGCTCTCTATCGCCGCCCCACCGGGACGAGCGCGAGGAGGATACCGGCCGCGATGCCACCGAGCCCGCCCAGCACCATGTCACCGATCGTGTCCTGGTAAGTGACGAAGATGTCTTCGCTGAGATACCTCCAGCCGAGCCACTCGATCATCTCCCAGACCGCGCTGATCGCGAGCGCGACCAGCGGTACGAGGACGACCGGTGTGCGTCGCCGCAGCGAGGGCCCGCTCCCGTCGACTGCCGCCGCGAGGGAGACGACGCCCGTGCGGGTGAGAATGACGGCGGCGATGACCGCCAGCACTCCGGTGCAGAGGAAGTGCAGCACGAGGTTCCAGCCGGTGACGGTGCGGTAGAGGTCGAAGACGTTGCTCCACGCTGCGACGAGCACTGTCGCACAGGCGGTGACGTCGAACCAGGCTGCGAGGCCCAGAATCCGGGGGAGCATGAGCGCGGGCAGCGCGAGCGCGGCGATCCCGGCATCCGTGGGTTTCAGCCAGATCGCGGCGGCGATCAGCCCGAGCACGCCGATCAGGCGCAGCACATCGGCGAGCCAGTCGCCGAGCGTCGCCGGCGGTCGCAGGAAGTCGTCTTTCACGCGGTTCCCCCGATGCGCAGGATGCCGTGCACGGCCAGGTGATCGGACGGGGAGACTCCGTCGAAGCGCCGCGAGTCGATGGCCACTGATCGGACGTCGATGTCAGGCGTGGTGAGGATCCCGTCGATACGTCTCGCGCCGGTCCGTGGCCGCCGGTAGTTGGCGTGGGTGCCCCACTCCGGAGTGCGTCGCGTGTGCGCGGCCGTCCAAGCATCGACCAACGGCCCACCGTCGAGCATCCGTTGCAGAGTCTTCGAACGGGGTCCGGCGTTGAAGTCCCCGAGCACGATAGTCGGCAGCATCCGGTCCCGGAGCAGAGCGTGGGTGCGGGAGACCGACCGGTCGCGGGACCGGGCGGAGAGCGGATCGAGGTGCGCGTTGACCGCGAGGAACACCGACCCCGTGCGTCGGTCCTCGAACTCGGCCCACACGAGGATCCTCGGGAATGGGGTGCCCCGGTCTCGGGACCCCGCACGGTCCGGCTCGTCGGACAGGGCTTCCTGCCTCCACGTCCGCACGCTCAGCCTGGCGCTGTCGAACAGCAGTGGTGTGCCCTCGCCGCGTCCTTCGGGTCCGCGACCGCGACCGAGGCTGCGGTAGGCGGCGCCCAGGGCATCGCGGACGGTCGGCAGGGCGTGCGGCAACGCCTCCTGGAGGGCGAGCACGGCGGGACGACTGGTGCGCAGCAGTGCCGAGACCGCCGGAGCCCTGGTGCTCCACCGATCCGCTCGCCGCTGCAGGGCGCTGTCCGTCGGACGACGGAGATTGAAGGTCATCACGTGCAGATCGTCGGGATCGATCGCTCCCACGGGCGTCTCGCCGCTCCTCACGGGGCTCGCGGGGTCGGATGCCGTCACGCTGCGATCCCTGCCGATGCGCGAACGGGCGTCGCACGTCGATGTCGTGCGGCGAGACGACGGCGTGCGACGAGACGACGCCAGCGGCGGGGCGGGAAGTCCTCTGGCCAGTGCATCATCACGCTCCGGAACCCTCGACGCACGCGGCGGCCGAACGCGCCCTGAGTCAGCGGTCGCATCGACATGCCCATCGACGAACCGGGCAGTCGGGCGATCGTGAACGCGTCGCCGAGGTGGAACGCGAGGTCGAGGTCGTCGTGGACCTCGGCGTCTTCCCGGTGCACGTCGCCCTTGACCTGTTCCCAGGCTGAACGGCGGAAGGCGAGGTTCGACCCGAAGAGCGGCAGATGACCGAGCGCCACGCCGGTCATCGCTGCGTACGCGCCGAGATAGAGCAGCGAGAGCGGAGCGCGGAGAGCGCGCGGGCCGTCGGTGAAGTGCGCGCGTCCCGTGAACGCCGCGACCTGCTCTGCGCTCGAGAAGGCTTCGCGCACCTCTGCGACCCAGGTCGGTGCCGGCACGCAATCGGCGTCGAGGCGCAGCACGAGGGCTCCCCGCGCGGCGTCGTATCCGGCCGACGCTGCGGCAGGAATGCCCGGGACGGGGCACGGGATGACACGGGCGCCGGCGGCGAGCGCCATGGCAGCCGAGTCGTCGGTCGAGCCGTTGTCGACGACGATCACCTCATCGGGCGGAACGGTCTGCGCGGCGAGCGCGTCGAGGCAGCGGGCGAGCAGCGGGGCATCGTCCTTGACCGGGATGACCACCGAGGTTCGGAGGTGCTCCGCATCGACCGACAGCTCCGGCATCCGTGCGCCTCCCGTGACGTCGCCCGCACGGACGTTCGTCGGTGCTCTCCTCCCACCCTACGGAGCGTGCGGGATCCATGTGGCCGGGTTGACGACGGTCAGGCGCGCCGCTAGCGCTGCTGGGCGCCGTGGCTGCGCCGTCGTCGCGTCCGCGGGCGGCTCCTGCTCGGGGAAGCCGAGAAGAAAACAAGAAAACCCGCGATCTCTCGCGGGTTTCATTGTGGACCTGAGGGGACTCGAACCCCTGACCCCCTGCATGCCATGCAGGTGCGCTACCAGCTGCGCCACAGGCCCAGAATCGCTTCGTGAACTCCCGAAGCAACCTGATCAGAGTACTACACGGATCGCGCGCAGCACCAATCGGGGCTGGTCTCCCGGGCGCGTCGTCATGAGCGGATGAATAGTGTGGAGGACATGACCACGATCAGCCCCATCACTGAGAACGACTTCGATGAATGGTCCGGCCTCTGGGCCGGTTACCTCACGTTCTACGGGGCCGAGATCGAGGGTGAGGTCACTGCGGAGACCTTCGCCCGGATCGTCGTGGATGAGGAGCTGCACGGCGCCATCGCCCGTGATGATGACGGTCGAGCGGTAGGAGTCGTGCACTGGCTCACGCATCCGGCGACCTGGAGTCGCGGCGAGTACTGCTACCTGGAGGACCTCTTCGTCGATCCCGAGTCGCGCGGTGCGGGCGCAGGACGGATGCTGATCGCACACGTACGCGAATGGGCGGCCGCGCGCGGATGCGCGAAGGTGTACTGGCTGACGCAAGAGGGAAACGAGACCGCCCGAGCGCTGTACGACCGCGTCGCGACGCACACCGGATACACGCACTATCAGATCGCCCTCTGACGCGACCTGAGCGGGCTGAGGCGTGCGGAACAACGGTGCCGTCGCTCACGTTCAGTCCAGTGTGAATCTCCTCGACAGCATCGTCATCGGTGCAGGGCAGGCCGGACTCTCGGCCTCGTTCCACCTGACGCGTCTCGGCATCTCGCACGTCGTGCTCGACGGAGACAGCGAGCCGGGTGGGGCATGGCGGCATCGCTGGGATGCTCTCACGATGCGCGATGTCCATGGTGTCGCGGAGCTGCCGGGAGACACCCCGCCGCCCCGCGACGACCGGCGGGCGAACGAGGCCGTTCCCGAGTACTTCGCCGCGTACGAGCGCGAGCACCGGCTGCCGGTCATCCGCCCGGTCAGGGTCGACCGCGTCGACGACGAGGAGGGCATCCTCGTCGTGCGTGCGGGGGAGCGGCAGTGGCACGCGCGCACCGTGATCAACGCGACCGGCACGTGGACGCATCCGTTCCTGCCGCACTATCCCGGCATGGAGACGTTCCTGGGTGAGCAGCTGCACACCGTCGACTACCCCGGACCCCAGCACTTCCGCGGCAAGCGCGTGCTCGTCGTCGGCGGCGGCGCCTCGGCAGTGCAGTTCCTCGGCGCGCTCGCGCCGATCACCGACACTCTCTGGGCGACTCGCCGAGAGCCGGTCTGGCGCACCGACGACTTCACACCGGAGGCCGGCGCTGCGGCCGTCGCACTCGTCGAGCAGCGGGTCGCCCGAGGACTGCCACCCGAGAGCGTGGTCAGTGTCACCGGCCTCATGCTGCGGGATCAGGAGCGCGAGGCCGAGCGGCTGGGTGCCTACGCGGCTCGCCGACCGATGTTCGCCCGCATCGAACCGGACGGGGTGCGCTGGGCGGATGGCACCTTCGAACGGGTGGACGTGATCCTCTGGGCGACGGGGTTCCGGCCTGCGATCGCCCATCTGGCCTCCCTGCACCTCCGTAGTGAGGCGGGCGGGATTCAGCTCGATCGGGACGGGCGGGGAACCACGGCCGTGAGGGACCATCGCATCCAGCTCGTCGGCTATGGCCCCTCCGCGAGCACGATAGGCGCGAACCGGGCCGGACGTTCGGCGGCGACGGGCGTGCAGAGGGCACTTCGCGAGGCATCCGCGCGCAGCCGGTCCGTCTGAGCATCGCGATGCTGCACTGATGGCGACGACCTCGAGAGACGTCGCCATGGCACGATCGGAGTGGGACCGCAACCCCCGGACCCGGTGTCGGTGACGGCGCGTAGGGTGGATGACATGTCGCGCATCATCGTCTTCGGCGGCCACGGCCGCATCGCACTGCTGCTCGCTCCGATTCTCGTCGCCCGGGGCGACGAGGTCACGGCGGTCATCCGCAATCCTGATCATGTCGCAGAGGTCGAGCAGGGCGGCGCGCACGCGCTGGTCGCCGACATCGAGAAGCTCGGCACGGACGAGCTCGCCGACATCATCCGCGGGCATGACGCCGTGGTCTGGTCGGCCGGAGCCGGTGGCGGCTCGGCGGAGCGCACGTACGCGGTCGACCGAGACGCCGCCATCCGCACGATGGATGCCGCGGCGAACGCGGGCGTCACGCGGTACGTCATGGTCTCCTGGATCGGTTCGAAAGCCGACCACGGCGTGCCCGAGGACGCCGACTTCTTCCCCTATGCCGACGCCAAGTGGGCGGCTGACGAGCACCTGCGCGGCACCGACCTCGACGGCACGATCCTCGGACCGGGCACACTCACCTTCGACGAGCCGACCGGCCGCATCCTGCTCGACGCCGAGGGCAAGGCCGAGGTGTCTCGCGCCGACGTCGCCGCGGTGATCGCCGAGTCTCTCGGAAACCCCTCGACCTTCGGCCGCACGATCCGTTTCGGCAACGGCGGCGACGACTCGACGCCGATCGCCGACGCGCTCAGCGCCTGAGCTCCATGTCGCGTCGCCGCGCGTGGACTGCGGGAGCGGTGGCGCTCATCGCGTTCTCGGTGGCGGTCGTTCCCGCGGCCGCGGCGGCAGGTTCCGGCCTGAGCCGCGCGACGACGGCCGGGAGCATCGAGAGCGCGAATGCCCCGACATCCGGCCCGAGCGATCGGGCAGCCGAGATGGTGGCGGACATGACGACCGCAGAGCAGGCCGCGAGCGTCGTGATGGGACACATCTCGACGACCGACCCGGTCGCGCTGCGCGCCTACATGGCGCAGGGGCTGGGCGGCTTCATCCTGATGGGCGGGAACATCCCGGCGCCCGGCGCGGAGTTGAAGACGATCACGGCCGCGCTGGCGCCCGATCCCGACCTGCCGCCGCTCATCGCGATCGATCAGGAGGGAGGGATCGTCTCCCGACTCTCCGGCGACGGATATGCGTCATCGACGACGCTGAAGACACTGCCCGTCGAACAGACATCGGCGGCGTTCTCCGCCCGCGCATCGCTCGTCGCGCAGGCCGACATCACCGTCAACTTCGGGACGGTGGCGGACGTCACGGCCGACCCGTCGTCGTTCATCCACGGGCGAGCCCTGGGGACGGATCCGCGATCGTCCGCCGACCGCGTCGCCGCTGCCACTGACGCGCAGGAGCAGTTCCTCGCCTCGACCCTCAAGCACTTTCCCGGCCACGGCGCGGCCCCCGGCGACTCGCACCACGCCATCCCCAGCACGACGGAGACTCTCGAGCAGTGGCGAGCATCCGATGCGATTCCCTTCGCCGCCGGCATCGACGCGGGCGCCTCGGTGCTCATGTTCGGCCACCTCGCCTACACCGCGATAGATCCTGCGCCGGCATCGCTGTCGCCGCGCTGGCATGAGATCGCGCGAGATGAGCTCGGTTTCGACGGAGTGATCGTGAGCGACGACCTCGGCATGCTCCAGTCCTCCGGAGTCGCCGACTACGCGGATCCGGTGCAGAACGCGGTCTCCGCCCTTGCGGCGGGCACCGACCTGGTGCTCATGATCGCCGGTTCGACCGATCAGACGGCCGGGCAGATCGTCAGCGGAGTGACCACGGCCGTGGAGTCCGGTGCTCTGCCCGCCGAACGGCTCGCCGATGCCGCGACACGCGTCATGGCGCTGCGGTTGGAATCCAGCGCATCGAGCGCGGACTGGGCACTCTGCGGCGACTGCGCTCCGGTCGACTGACGGCTGGGGGTGAACCGGGGCAGTACCGGGCAGGCGTCAGACGGCGACGCGGAGAGCGATCGGTCGATCGGCACCGAGCCAGGACTCCAGTAGGGCGGCTCGCAACGCTGCACCGCGGTCGGCGAACGCACGCTGGCGGCGCACGTACTCGGCCTTGCCCTCGGCGGTCTCGATGCGCACGGGAACGACGCCCCAGTCAGCGAGGTCGTAGGGGGCGGCCTGCATGTCGAGCAGACGGATGTCGCGTGCGTGCTCGAAGGCATCGAGCAGCAGCTCGCCCGGCACGAGCGGCCCCAGCTTCAGAGCCCATTTGTACAGATCCATTCCGGCGTGCAGGCAGCCGGGCTGTTCGAACAGCGGCTGCTCGTCGCGGGTCAAGGCCGCACGGTTGAGGGGAACCGCCTCGGGAGTGAAGAAGCGGAAGGCGTCGAAGTGCGTGCATCGCAGGTCGTGGCTCTCGACGACGGCGTCTGTGGCGGACTGACCGAGCCGCAGCGACACGGGGTGGCGGTGCTCATCCGCGCGATAGACCATGGCCCACTCGTGGAGTCCGAAGCATCCGAACTGTCCGGGACGAGAGGCGGTGCGCCGCAGCATCCGCTCGACCAGCCCGGCGAGCTCCGGCTTCTCGTGCGCGAACGCGGCGGCATCCGGAACCACCCCGTCGGGCGTCGTGCCTCGGGAGTACCAGCGCCAGCTCGCTCGGTCTGGGGCGTCTTCGAGCTCGACTCCCGCACCGGGGTGCCACCGACGCAGCTGCGACGGCTTGTAGGAGTAGTAGGTGAAGAGGAAGTCCCAGACCGGATGCTTCTCGCCGCGTGCCGCTCGTTCGCGATGCGCGGCGGTGAGCGCGTCCGCCCGTTCGTGGTGAGCGGCCTCGCGGCGCTGCCACTCGGTCCGGGAGAGGATCATCTCAGCGCAGGATGCCGGCTTCGCCGAGCAGATCGCGCAGGCCCGCACCGTCTTCGGCGCTGACCCACGGGGCGACGTCCTCAGAGTGCGGCTCGCGTCCCGCACGACCACCGGCGAGCACGGCCTCGGCGGGAAGCAGACGCCGGATGGCGACGCCGGCCACGGAGTCGGGGTGCTCGTCCATGAACTGGGAGTAGATCGCCTCGTCGTGCTGACCGTCGTCGCCGATGAGCAGCCACTTCATGTCGGGGAACTCGGTGGCCAGACGCCGCAGGTTCGTCAGCTTGTGCTCGCGGCCGCTGCGGAACCAGCGGTCGTGGGTCGGGCCCCAGTCGGTCAACAGCATCGAGCCGGCGGGGAAGAGGTGACGTCCGAGGAAGCGTGTCAGCGTCGGTGCCACGTTCCATGCACCCGTCGACAGATAGATCATCGGGGCGCCGGGATGCTCGCGCAGAACCTGATCGAGCAGAACGGCCATGCCGGGCACGGGGAGGCGGGCGTGCTCGTCGACGACGAAGGAGTTCCACGCCGCGATGAAGGGGCGGGGGAGAGCGGTGACCATCACGGTGTCGTCGACGTCGGACACGATGCCGAATCGGGTGGACTCAGAGACGATGAACGCTGTCGTCTCCACGGGCTCCTGACCCTCGACGGAGAACGTGAAGGTCTGCCATCCGGGCTCGAGCGTCGACTCGACCACGGAGTCGATCACTCCGCCGCGGTCGGCGATGACGTGGTGCACGGAGTCGCCGATCCGCACAGTGACCTTCGCGAAGCTCACCGGGATCCCGACGAAGCTCCGCCAGCCGCGCACGCTGGCCGGCTCACCGTTCTTCGTCCGGCGCTGGGGAGGAACGATCAGGACACGTCCGACGACGCGAACCCATCCGGGACCGCCGTATCCAGGGAAGGGGAGGATGGTCGCCGTGCGACCGTTGCGGCGCGCTCGTCCCTCTCGCCACACGTGGAAGCGGTGTTCGAGACGCGCGAACCAGTGGATCCGGGGCGCCGGGGGTGCGGAAGCCATTGCTTCAGTCTTTCACGTCCGCGCTGCTCTGCGTGTCGGTGTCTCCGGTCTCGAGGTGGCGCGCTTCGAGGCGGGCGAGCACCTTCTTGCCCACGAAGGCGAGCACGAGGAACAGCGCGATGATTCCGACGAACACGTATCCGGCGAAATGGACCCGGTCGACGAGCTCGCGGAAGCTGCCTGCGGCGAGCGACGTGATGCTCACGTATGCGGTGGCCCAGAGCAGGCACGCGGGGGTGGTCCACGCGATGAAGCGGCGGTAGGAGTAGTGGCTCATGCCCACGGTGAGCGGCACCAGGGAGTGCAGCACGGGTAGGAAGCGTGAGAGGAAGATCGCGATACCGCCCCGGCGGGCGAGATAGTTCTCCGCCCGGACCCAGTTCGCCTCACCGACCCGGCGACCGATCCAGGAATGGCGGATGTGCGGTCCGACCCAGCGTCCGAGCCAGAATCCGATGCTCTCGCCGATCAGCGCGCCGATCACGACCGCGATGACCATGGCGATCGCCTCCACAAGTCCGGAGACTCCCATGGAGGCGATGATGACGATCGTGTCGCCGGGGACGACGAGTCCGATCAGGATGCTCGTCTCGAGCATGACCGCGACGCCGGCGATGAGCGTGCGCGCGACCGGGTCGATCGACTGGATCAGGTCGAACAGCCACAGCAGCAGGTCATCCACTCCTTGAGAATACGGGAGCAGGAGAGGCCTAGGCTGAGAACGTGCCCGACCGTCTGACCGCTCGCGTCCTGCCCCACGCGGTCGATCCCGACGCCCTCTTCGTCGCCCTGGAGGCCGACGCCGAGGACCTGTTCTGGCTCGATGCCGGAGCCGGGGCGTCCGAGGGGTGGAGCTACATCGGCACGGGTGACATCGCCGCCGCGCCCGATGACATCCGGCTCGACATCGCTGCGCCGTCGGCGGACCCGACGGGGCCCCCTCTGCGCGGTGGCTGGGTCGGCTGGTTCGACTACGAGAGCGGGGCGCAATCCGCGGGGGCACCGGTCGCGCGCACCACTGGCGAGCCCGTCACCACGGGGCTGCGCATCACCCGGATGGCCGCGTTCGACCATGCGACGGGACGCGTGTGGGCGCTGACCGATGAAGGGAGCCAGCACGACTGGGCACGTTACGTCGCATCCGTGGGCACAGCACCTGACATGCCCTCCGCTCCCTCGAGCGCTGCAGCCGTCGCCCGCCATACGCCGGAGGAGTACGCGCATCTCATCGAACGCTGCCGTGAGCTGATCCGAGCGGGGACCGCCTACCAGCTCTGCCTCACCACGCGCTTCACCGTTCCTGGCGTTCACGACGGCGTGGCTGTGTACCGGCGTCTGCGCTCAGCCACCCCGGCTCACCATGGCGGCTTCCTCCGGATGGCGGGGGAGTCACTGCTCAGTGCGAGTCCCGAGCAGTTCCTGCAGGCCGAGAACGGTGTGATCCTCACCCGCCCCATCAAGGGCACGCGTCCGCGCGGGCGGAATGCCGCCGAGGACGTCGCACTCGCCGCGGAGCTCGCGGCGGATCCGAAGGAGCGCGCCGAGAACGTCATGATCGTCGATCTCATGCGCAACGATCTCTCGCGGGTGTGCGTGCCGGGGTCGATCCGTGTCGACGCGCTCTGGGCCGTCGAGACCTACCCGGCGGTGCATCAGCTGGTCAGCACGGTCAGCGGCACAGCGGCCGAGGGCACGACTGTCGGCGACCTGCTCGCGGCGGCGTTCCCCGCGGGGAGCATGACCGGTGCGCCCAAGCTGTCGGCCATGACCGAGCTGCACACGCTCGAGGGCGGGCCGCGCGGGGTGTACTCCGGATGCTTCGGTTACATCGGCGACGACGGGACGCTCGACCTGGCCATGGTGATCCGCAGCATCGTGCTCGATCGCTCCCGTGCGCGGGTCGGTGCGGGCGGGGGGATCACGTGGCGGTCGGTCGCGGCCTCCGAGCTGGCGGAGGTGGCGACCAAGGCGCGAGCGCCGCTGACCGCTCTCGGGGCGGAAATGCCCGGCGCCTGGGCTTCCGATATCCTGAACTGATCCCCTTTTCCTTCCAGATTGGTCGTGCGTTCGTTGTCTGAGAACCTGTCCACCTCTCCCGTCGACGAGGAGTCCTCCTCGGCGCACGCCATCCAGGCCAAGTGGCAGAAGTACTGGGCGGAGAACGGCACGTTCCTCACCGGCGGCGATGAGGACACCCGGCCGCGTCGGTACGTCCTCGCGATGTTCCCGTACCCGTCCGGTGACCTGCACATGGGGCACGCCGAGAACTACCTCTACTCCGACATCGTCGCCCGTTTCTGGCGCCACCGCGGTCACAACGTTCTGAACCCGATCGGGTGGGACTCGTTCGGTCTGCCGGCCGAGAATGCGGCGATCCGCCAGGGGGCGGACCCGCGCGAGTGGACCTACCAGAACATCGCACAGCAGAAGGTCGGCTTCGAGGCCTACGGCGTCTCGTTCGACTGGAGCCGGGTGCTGCACACCTCCGACCCCGAGTACTACCGCTGGAACCAGTGGCTGTTCCTCAAGATGTCCGAGCGCGGTCTGGCGTACCGCAAGAAGAGTCCGGTCAACTGGTGCCCCAACGACCAGACCGTGCTGGCGAACGAGCAGGTCGTCGACGGCCGTTGTGAGCGGTGCGGCTACGAGGTCGTCAAGAAGAAGCTGACTCAGTGGTACTTCCGCATCACCGATTACGCGGACCGTCTGCTCGACGACCTCAACCAGCTCGAGGGGCGCTGGCCGCACAAGGTGCTGCAGATGCAGCGCAACTGGATCGGCCGCTCGGTCGGTGCCGACGTCGACTTCCGCATCGAGGGACGCGAGGAGCCGGTCACGGTCTTCTCGACCCGCCCCGACACTCTGCACGGCGCGACGTTCTTCGTCGTCGCTCCTGATGGAGATCTCGCCGCCGAGCTGGCTGCCGAGGCTCCGGTCGAGGTGCGCGAGCGCTTCGAGAAGTACCTGGGCGACGTGCAGAAGACCACCGACATCGATCGTCAGTCGACGGATCGTCCGAAGACGGGCGTCTTCCTCGAGCGCTACGCCATCAACCCGGTCAACGGCGAGAAGCTGCCGATCTGGGCTGCCGACTACGTGCTGGCCGACTACGGCCACGGCGCGGTCATGGCCGTGCCCGCGCACGACCAGCGCGACCTCGACTTCGCTCGCGCCTTCGACCTGCCCGTCAAGGTCGTGGTCGACACGACCGCTCCGATCACCGGCGCCATGCCCGTGATTGAGGTCGATGACGAGGGCGTGCCGATCGACACCGGCGCCGCCATCGACGAGCAGAACCCGGCATCGACCGGCATCGCGCTCACCGGTGAGGGTCGCATGATCAACTCGGGCGCCCTCAACGGGCTCTCGAAGCGCAACGCGATCGCGCGCGCCATCGAGCAGCTCGAGGCGTCCGGCACCGGCCGCGCAGCGAAGAACTACCGTCTGCGTGACTGGCTGATCTCGCGTCAGCGCTTCTGGGGCACCCCGATCCCGATGCTGCACGCCGAAGACGGCAGCATCATCCCGGTGCCCGAAGACAAGCTGCCGGTGAAGCTGCCGAGCGTCGAGGGCCTCGACCTGAAGCCGAAGGGCACCTCGCCGCTGGGCGGCGCGGAGAGCTGGGTGCGCACCGTCGATCCCGTGTCCGGGGAACCGGTGCTGCGCGATCCCGACACGATGGACACGTTCGTCGACAGCTCGTGGTACTTCCTGCGGTTCCTGTCGCCGAACAGCGACACCGTGGCGTTCGATCCCGCTCAGGCGGCTCGCTGGGCGCCGGTCGACTCGTACATCGGCGGCGTCGAGCACGCGATCCTGCACCTGCTCTATGCGCGTTTCATCACCAAGGTGCTGTTCGACATGGGGCTGATCGACTTCACCGAGCCGTTCTCGAACCTGATCAACCAGGGCATGGTCCTGCTCGACGGGCAGAAGATGTCGAAGAGCAAGGGCAACCTCGTTCTCTTCCAGGAGGAGCTCGACGCCCACGGCGCCGACGCGCTGCGAGTGGGCCTCGCGTTCGCCGGCCCCGTCGAAGACGACAAGGACTGGGCCGACGTCTCGACGACCGGAGCTCAGAAGTTCCTCTCCCGGTCGCTGCGCATCGCGCACGAGGTCTCCAGCCCTGTCGACGTCGTGTTCGCGGGAGGCGACGCGGCACTGCGTCGCGCGACGCACAAGCTGCTGTCCGAGGCGCCCGGCCTCGTGGAGCAGACGAAGTTCAACGTGCTCGTCGCCCGCCTCATGGAGCTCGTGAACATCACGCGCAAGACCATCGACGGCGCCGGCGGAGCTGGAGACCCGGCTGTCCGTGAAGCCGCCGAGACGGTCGCCGTGATGCTCGATCTCATCGCTCCGCACACTGCGGAGGAGATGTGGGAGGCGCTCGGTCACGAGCCGTCGGTCGGACTGGTCACGTGGCGGTCCGCAGACCCGGTGCTCCTGGTCGAAGACACCGTCACCGCGGTCGTACAGGTCGGTGGCAAGGTGCGTGCGCAGCTCGAGGTGTCCGCTCGCATCGGCGAGGCCGAGCTCGAAGCGCTCGCCCGTGCCGACGAGCGCGTGATCCGATCGATCGGCGACCGTGAGATCGTCAAGGTCGTGGTGCGCGCGCCGAAGATCGTCAGCATCGTCGTCAAGAACTGAACAGTCCTGCACAGCGTGCCGCTGCCCGTGATTCTCCACGGTCAGCGGCACGCGGCGTTCTGCGGGTGATCGAGAGCCCCTAGCGTGGCGGGATGCCCGAGACGCTGCCGCCGCCCCCGCCGAGGCCACGCCGGTTGCAGCTGAGTGTCGGCGCGGCCGTGGTCGTCGGGCTCGTCGTTCTGTCGGGAGCAGTGGGCCTCGGACTCCTCAAGGGGCAGGCGGCGCCGACCGAATCGGTGGCCATCGCCGCGGATGCCGATGAGTCGGGGTCGTCGGGAGAGCTCTATGTCCACGTGCTCGGCGCAGTCGAGCATCCCGGACTCTACGTCCTCGACCTCGACTCCCGCATGGTCGACGCCGTGGCAGCGGCCGGGGGCACCACCGATGACGCCGACCTGGCGGGCATCAACCTCGCCCGAACCCTCGAAGACGGGGAGCAGATCATCGTGCCTGTCGCGGGGGTGGCGGGCGGCGGGGGAGATGCGGTGGCAGCCCAGCCTGCGGACGACAGGGTCGACCTCAACGCCGCCGACCAGGCCGCCCTCGAGACGCTGCCCCGCATCGGGCCCGCATTGGCCGAGCGGATCATCGCGTGGCGCGAGGAGAACGGCGGCTTCCAGTCGGTCGACGACCTGCTCGCGGTGCCCGGGATCGGCGAGAAGCTGCTCGCGGGCATTCGTGAGGCGGTGCGGGTGTGACTGGTGATCGGCGCCTCGCCGTCGATCACCCGCCGGTGAGATCACTACCGCTGAAGGCATCCTCAGCTGTGCCGGAATGTGGAGCGCTTTCACGAACCCATGTCAGCCAGGATCGCGCGCGCGGCCCTTTCACCTGACGCGAGGGCGCCCTGGATCGACGCGGTGTCGCGATGATCGCCGGCGATGTATGACCGATCGGCGTAGCGCGGTGATCGCGGAGCGCTCAGGGGTGCCGGCTGGGCCGGGAGCGCGTCGGCGATGTCGTCGCGCCGGATGAGCTCCCACGCGCTGATGTCGGTGCCCCAGATCTCACCCAGGTGGCGACGGACATCTTTCTCGTCGGCGGGAGCACTGTCACTCGGCAACAGACATGTCGCGGCGATGAGGTGGCGTCCGGCCGGAGCATACGAGGGCACTGTGTGCGTCATCACGACGGTGTTCACGACGGGGCCGCGTCCGACGCGGCCGTCGACGGTGAGCAGCGCAGACCTGGCGGGCGGTTCGGTAGCGGCGAACCACCATGTCTGCAGGCCGTTCGTCGCTGGCGCGGCCAGCCCGGTGAGGCCGGCGACGGCATCGGGGCCGACCGCGACGACCACGCGAGAAGCGCCGACGGAGTCGCCGTCGATCAGGTCCACCCGAATGCCTTCCCCCTGCGAAGACACCCGATCGGCGCGGGCATCGAGTCGGATATCCGCGCCCGCCGTGCGCGCGTGAGCGGCGAGCTGCTCGGGGACCGCAGCGATTCCCTGAGCGGGCACACCCGGGCGACCGAAAGCGAAGTACCGCACGAGCAACCGGGCGAACGCGTTCGACGTCTCACCGTCGCTCTCGGCCAGCACCCCGGCGAGGAAAGGCTCGAGCACAGCGGTGCGGAGCGGGCCGCGGAGCCCCGCGGCATCCCATCCCTCACCGAGGGTGAGGTCGTGTCGGGCGAGACGTGAGAGCGGACGCACCATAGCCGGACCGGCCCAGCGTGCCAGCGCGACAGCGTCTCGAGAGCTCACCAGACCGCTGCGCAGCGAGGTGGCGATCGACAGCGGATGCCGCAGGGGATGACGCAGTTCAGACACCCCGTCCGTTGTGCGTACCCGCACACCGACGGGGAAGCTCCCCAGCGCGAGCGCGTCGAGGTCGACACTGCGGCGGAGCGCCGGGTACGCCGGGTTGAGCACCTGGAAGCCGCGATCCAGCCGGAAGCCGTCGATGATGTCGGTGCGCTGGCGTCCTCCGACGGCATCCGCGCCTTCGAGGACGACCACATCGAGCCCGCGTGCGGCGAGCAGTCCGGCGCAGCGGAGGCCTGCGAGCCCGGCTCCGACCACAACGACGTCATGCATTCGCGACCACTTCCCCTCGACGGATCGCCGACGCGCGCCGGCCGATCGTCGACGTGAGGTGGAGCACGCGGTCGAGAAGCATGCACCTCAGTCTGCCAGTGAGTCGAGTTCGTGGCTGCGATTCGTGCCGCCGGGCACCGCGTCGCAAAGCGCTCGCATGAGTGCAGAACTTCGATCGAGCTTAGAAACGGTGATCTCCTAGCGGGGTGTATGACCCTGCCAGTCCGCTCGCGTCAGTCTGGAGCGGTCATCCGTCGGATCTTCTCGGCGTAGCCGTCGAGGACGTCGAGGATGCCGCGGTGCTGCCAGACTCGGTTGCGTCCCTGGCCGGTCATCTCGGTGAGCACCCCGCGGTCGGTGAGTGTGTCCAGCGCACGCAATGCCGCCATCTCGCCGAGGCCGAGCGCGCTCTTGAGGTACTTCGCGTTCACGGCCGGCTGCCCGACGAGTGCAGGGAGGATCTTCCAGACGGCAGCATCGGAGCGGATGCCGTGCAGCAGAGCGCGGGACTCGTCCAGCTGCGCGACGAGGTCGTCGACGAGCCGCGTCCCCGTCGAGGCGGCGATCCGACTCGCCATGGCGAACTCTCGAATGATCGGTCCGGCGTCGCCGGCGCGGAAGGCGGTGAGCGCTGCGAAGTAGCGCCCGGTGTTCACGAGGAGACCTGCGGAGATGGGCACGGCCGTCGAACGGACCAGACCCTTGTTGCGCAGGATCGACTGCGCAAGGGCGCGCCCGGTGCGCCCGTTGCCGTCTACGAACGGGTGGATGGTCTCGAACTGAGCGTGCGCGACCGCGACCTGGACGAGCACGGACACGTCTTGCCGCTTCACGAAGCGAACGAGGTCTGCCATCGCACCGGGGACCCGGTGGTGGTGGGGCGCTACGAACTCTGCCTGCCGGGGGCCGGCGTTGCCGGGGCCGATCCACACCTGTTCCTGGCGGTACAGTCCGGCTTCGTGTTCGAGCCCGGTCTGGTGGCGCATCAGCGCCTCGTGCATCTGGAGAATCGAGCCCTCGGAGATCTCATCCGCGAGGGCGAGGGCTGCCTCCATGGCGCGAACGTTGCCGATGACGGTGAGAGCGTCGGTCTTGTCGCCCTCATCGATCTCGGCGAGAGCAAGCTGCTTCGCCGAGGTGGTGAGCTGCTCGATCTGGGAGCTGGACGCGGACTCGGTGCGCAGCAGGATCGCGGTCATCGGGCCCAGCGCCGGATTGTCGGTGCCCAGGGTGCTCCGCGCGTGCTCATTGAACATGACCAGCTGACGGGTGGCATCTTCGATGTCAGCGGTGTCCTCGCTGGACACCCGTGGGCTCCAGTCCGCGATCGGCTGAGCGATCGTCGCTTCGTACGGCCCGGTCTGACGCGTAACCTCTGCGCGGGAGAACATCTCCGGCGCGCGCGGTGCCCAATCGAGTGTTTCGCTCGACACCGCATCGATCGCGATGCGGGTGCCTAGGGGAGGTGTGGACATCACACCATTATGCCAACACTTAGATAGCTATCTGTGGGTAAGTTGCGACAGGCTGAGCAGATGTGGGAATGCGGTATCGGCCGGCTGACGCGTTGGTCCGTCGCGTCGAACTCGAGCTCCACAATCCTGATTCTCAGGGGCCCGTAGGAGCAACCAGCTCGCCGATGTCGTGCCGTAGAAGAGCCATCGGCGTCTCCGCGAGGTCGCGGGTGAGTCGGACGCGTATCGGTGGTTCTGCACATCGCAGTGGTGCCAGCCGACGGGTTCGATCTCCGCTCAGGCCGCCGCAGCGCGCGCACCTCGCCGGGCGACCAAGGGGACTGTACCCACTGGTCATGCACGAGCCTGTTCCGTTCTCGATGAGCGTCCCGTGCGGCTTGCGCGACCGGTATAGCCACCTCGCGAAACTCAGTCGGCGTGCTCGGACCCTCCATGGCGGGCTTGTGTGCCGAGCACTCCTCAAGTCGAGCTCGAGGTAGGCAGACCTAGAATCGCGGGATGGATCCGTTCGAGGTTGTTGTCCAGGGCGAGCTGTTTCGCGTCAGCCAGCGAACCCAACCAGGCGGCGGTATGAGTTATGACTTTGCGTGGCTCAACGGCCCAGCGGGCGGCACCTATGGGTTCACCGTGGCTCTGCCGTCTGGTCAGATTACAGCGGCGGAACTCACTGCACAGGCGCGCCAGTTCGTCGACGTCTTCTATGGACCCGGCGGCATCGGGGAGACGGACTTCCCGGATCACATCCCGGCCAACTGACCGTTGACGGTCCAGCCAGCCGAAAACGATCGTTTACGGCGCGAACGTCCGCGGCGCCGGGGAAGAACCCCGCAAACGTCCGCCATAACGCCTCTCGGAGGCAGGTTGTTGGCGGCTGGTGAGATCACAGCGGAGCACGGGGCCCATGGCTTGCGAGAGTATGCGGCGGCGGATGCGGTCATTCACCCCCGCAGGTGGCTCATCGTCTCGCGTTCGTGCTTCCTCTGCCCGACGCGGCGCTCGCGATGAGCAGAACGGCTGCACCGGCAACGATTCCGATGGTGGCGCCGGGGACATTTGTGGCCTGGATGATTATGCCTGCCAGGGCACTGCCGAGTGACGCTCCGATGTTGTGGCTGGTGTTGACCCAGGTCGTTGCCGAGTTCTGGCGGTGTTCGCCGCCCGCCTGGTGGGCGGCGAAGTAGGCCACGATCATCACCGGTGAGAAGAACAGGCCTGCAGTGGCCAGCACGATCGTCACGGACACCGCCCCGGTCACCAGGGCGATGAGCGAGCTGATCGTGACGAGCGCTGTGGTCAGAACGAGAAGCTGCCGGATGGGAGATTCGGGAACCCGAAGCGCTCCGTAGACGAGCCCGCCGAGGGCACTTCCTCCGGCGAAGATCCCCAGGGCGATGCCCGCGGCCGCAGGGCCGCCTGCTCCGGAGACGACCACCGGGACGCTGATGCTGATGACAGGAGCCGCAAAGTCGCCGCCGTTTCTGCACACCGCCACGTCATTGACGCTTGTTCACGGTGGCCGGTCTATGCCGACGCGGCCACGGTGGGAGACCGTAGGTTCTTCTGATGCGAGGACCCGCGAAGAGCGTGAGCAACCGAGGCATGCGCGCCGTCATCCTTGACGTCGTGCGGGCATGAGGCGCGATGTTCGGCTACTGCCTGTCGCCGGAGCGGTGTGGGCGGCCGCGCTTCTCTGCGTATTCGTGCCTGCTGCGGCAGGATGGTGCGCACTGGCGGGTGGATTCGGCGCGGTCGCAGTGCTGGGAATCGCGCTGAAGCGCCGCGAACGCACTGCGTCACGGGCTGGACTGATTGTGACGCTCCTTGCCGCCGCTGCGGCTGTGTCCGTCACGGCCCTGACTGCGCTTCCGGCCCGTGATAGCGCGGCCTCGTGGGACGGCCGGGTGGTCGAGGCCACGGGCGAGGTAACCTCGTCCGCGTCGGTTGGCCGAGACGGGCGTCTGTGGATGGAGATCCAGCTCGTGGCCATCGGGTCGCCGGGATCGGTGTGCGCGGCATCCGCCCCGGCGCGGGTCGGGATCGACCCGGCCGACGGCTTCGATCTCGGCGCGAGAGTCAGCGTCATCGGTGAGGCGGCGGCGACAGGCCCGGGGGAGCGCGCGGCGCTCGTGGTGTTCGCGAGCTCTGCGTCGGTGGAGCGGCCGGCATCCGGGGTCTTCGCTGTCGCGGCTGAACTGCGCAGCATCTTCATCGATCGAGCGCAGCGGCTGCCCGAGCCCGGAGCGGGCCTGCTCCCCGGCCTCGCCGTCGGCGACACGCGCGCGGTGTCTCAGGAACTCACCGAGCAGATGAAGGCCAGCGGCCTCAGCCATCTGACGGCGGTCTCCGGTGCAAATGTTAAACCGAGGGATGAGTGCGGCGGGATAGCATGGACGATACGGCTGACCCCGCAGACTGAGAACCCATCAGGTAAGCCGTGGAGTCCTCAACACCCATGGGTGACCAGACGGGGCGAGTGCGTAGGGGACCACGATACCCACCGCCTTCTCATGACGAGGAAGCGCGATGACGACTGGCGGTTCTCTCTGCCAGCCCGGGGAACCGACCGAGCCTCGGGCTGCGATCTGGATTCGCGATTCTCCTCATCGCAATCTTCTGTCCTTGCTTTCGGCCTTTTGAGCAGGCGACAGGAGTCGCGCCTCGGGTTAGCGACTTCTGCCTGCCAAGATGCTGGGATGGACTACTCGTTTGCGAATCTCGGCACCGAAGCCTTCGAGCGCCTAGCGCAGGCGCTTTCTATCGCCGAACTGGGCAACAACGTTCAGCCGACAGGCGTTGGGCGCGACCGCGGCCGTGACGCGTTCTTCAACGGTCGAGTCTCGTACGGTCGTCGCGGCGGATCAGGGGATTGGGACGGGTACGGTGTAATCCAGGCGAAGCACTTAGCTCGAGATCGCGATACGAGTGCGAATCCTGCTTGGGTAAAGGCGCGCATGCGTGAGGAACTACGCAAGTGGATGCCCGGCGAGCATGGTGAAGATCCCGTTCGAGTCGATCCTCCGCAGTACTATCTTTTCCTAACGAGCGCCACGCTCTCGCCTGAGGGCTACGACGAGTGTGTTGATGAGCTCGCGCATCTCTGCAAGCAACTTGGGTCGGTGGACTGGGACCTGTGGGATCGAGAACGCATTTCGCGACTCCTCGACGGTCAGACGCATGTTCGCCGAACATACCTTCACTTGATTGTTCCTGGCGATGTTCTCGCGGCTCTGGAAGATGGCTATCGCGCCGAGCCAGTTCTCGACGTCGGCAAGCAACTCGTCGCTCAAGCAGCCACTGACCTCAGTCAGCGGCAGTGGGCCCGCATGGGGGATTCAGGGGTGGAGAGCGAGGAGAAGTTCAAGCTTGCGTCTGTTGTGGTGGACGTTCCAGCAGTGAGCGGAGGATGGATCGAGCCCGATGATCCGACTGAATCGAACGCTGTGGGCGCCCTGGATTTCGTGTTGCGACTGGGTGACGAAAGCCTTCGTCCTAAGCTCGAGCCCGAGCACCGCGGCGTCTTACTGGTAGGTGGCCCTGGGCAGGGGAAGAGCACCATTGCTCAAGTGCTCTGCCAGATTTACCGAGCGTCGTTCATCGATCAATCGAGCGCACTCTCGAAGCCGCAGCAAGAGCTTGTGAGCCAGCTGAAGACAGCAATGCGCAGGATGGGCGTGACGCCTCCGAATATTAGACGGTGGCCGGTCTTCGTCGATCTCTCTGCGTTTGGTGATGCACTCTCAGCCGATGAGAATTACTCGTTGCTTCGCTACATTGCAGAATCATCTCGCATTCACGGTGAGCGGATGGATACGGCTGACATCGTGCGCTGGCGTTCTGCTTGGCCGTGGATGCTTGTGCTCGACGGGCTCGACGAGGTCGTTCACCCCGTCATTCGACAGCGAGTTAGCGCTGCGCTGGACGAGTTCCTCACCGATTGCAGCGTGAACGACGCGGACGTGCTCCTTGTCGCGACGACCCGTCCTCAGGGCTATCGGGGAGAGCTCTCTGACTTTGGACTCCAGCAACTCGATCTCGCGTATCTGTCGACTGAAGAGGCGTTGCGGTACGGGGAGCTACTGGCAGCGGAACGAAATGGCGGCGACACGATTGCGTTCGATCGAGTGGTTGAGCGCCTTCGGGAGGCCGCATCGAACTCAACGACTAGCCGACTGATGACTACACCGCTTCAGATCACCATCATGTCGACCCTGCTGGAACGCCTTAGCCAAGTCCCAGACACCCGTCATGCGCTCTTCGACGCCTATTACAGGGCCATATACACGAGAGAACGGACGCGAGCTTCATCACTTGGGAAGATTCTCACTGCACATGAACGAGTGATCGACTACCTGCATGAACAGGTTGCTTTGTTCCTGCATGCGCGGGCCGCCGAAGGCGGCATCTCCGAGCCTTTGATCGAAGGTAATGCACTTCGCCCGTTGATCTTCGCACGGCTGAAAGCTGACGAGTACGACGATTCCGAGGCAGATCGACTTGCTGCGGAGATCATCCGGGCTGTTCACGACCGAGTCGTGCTGATCACGGGGATCCGGGACGGGTTGGTGGGCTTCGAAGTTCGGATTCTTCAGGAGTACTTTGCTGCTCGCGCCATAACTCGAGGACCGGAGGCCCAGATTGTTGATCTGATGGCGCGGATCGGTCCAGCGCTCCATTGGCGCCAAACCTTCCTGCTCGCTGCGGGGCGGCTCCAGAATCATGCCAATCCGCAGATCATTGATGCGCTTCTCCTACGGCTGGAAGAGCTTGACACTACCTCCGAGATAGCGATGGAAGTCGCTTCGGGCGAGCGGATTGCGCTTGATCTGCTCGATGACGCTTTCGCCGAGCGGATTCCCAGGGTGAGGCGCGTGCTCTTGAGACGGGCGCTCGGGATACTCGATCACTGGGGCGACGACAAGCTGGTTCAGTTGGCCCACGTTGCCGAGCGCGAGATTGAATTGAGCACGGAAACCTACAAGATGGTACAGAACGCTGTCGAGAGCCGCCTCGGATCTCCCGGCGCACCTCGTTCTTCCACCGCGGGTTTTCTCACCGTTTGGCAGCGGCGGGAAGGGAAACCGGGCACTCTTGCCAATTACGTTCTGGGAAAGGCACATGGTTGGAGGCCCGCCCAGCATGAGGTACATCCGCGAGCGGTGCTTGCCAAACTGATTGAGCCCCTGGTCGACCGGACGATCTTGGACGCGGACTCTCAACGGGCGCTGAACCGAGCGCTCGGGGAATCACGTCGCTCATACGTGCTTCAGGGCACATCCGCGGCCGAGGTCGGCACGTACGCTCGGCGGGGCGAGCGCACCATCCTTCCCGGTCTTCTCTCTGCGTTGGGGCTGAGACAGATTCAATGCCAGATAATCGCCGCTCTTCCAGAGATCGATGAGGCTTCTGGTGGATTGGGTGTGGTCCTGCGAGAACACATGGTTGTCCTAGTCGAAGCTGATGCTGCTGGAGCCCAAGAGTTGGTTAGCCGAGAAGTCCTCGACCTATTGGGCAACGCATCAGAAGCTGACTGATGTAGGGCGCGGTGTAGGAACTGGCGTGCAGCTCAGCGAGACGGTAGCGCGTACTTCGTTGCAACAAACGGAAGTCGCAGCTGTGCGGCGCGATCAACCCTGCGCTGACGCGTGTGAGTCGAACCATGCAGCGCGCCCGACGTTGCACTTGGAGACCTCCATCCAACTCAGCAGCGAGTGTCGGCGGACTCCATGTCGCCGCAGTCAGCGCGCGAAGCGCCAAGCTGCCGTCGGTAGTGATGCGGCGAGTTACGCATCCTTCGACAGGGCCTGTCAGGTTCGGCTCCTGCGGGCTGACGAGATCTAGGTGTCGCGGGGGAAGCCTGGCGTTGTCGTTGCCGCCGACCTGGATCAGATCCGCATATCAACGTCCTCGACCTCCAGCGGCCAGTGCCAGCATAAGACGCTCGCGTGTCGCCGGCGGGAGCCTGTGATCGAGGACCTCCCTATGTCGCTTAGGTTCGTCGCGAACTGAGCGTTGTACGTTTGGGGCACTGCATGAGTTGGGTGGGCAGCACAAACGCGCGCAACGCTGTCAAGATCGGAATGGACAATATGAGTATCCTGGCCTCCGAGAACTGGTACGCCGATGACCCGATCTCGTCATTGGACGATGACAATCTTGACCGTGCGAAGTTCCTCAGTGGCCTCGAGTCGGTACTCCTCAAAGTGCACGGCAGCGAGCAGTCGTCGGTCTTAGCGCTCATCGGTGCTTGGGGGTCGGGCAAGTCAAGCGTTCTCGCTCAACTGACCTCGATGATCGAGGTGCCGTCAGGCAGTGCGGATCAGAATCGTGAGCGGACGTGGGTCACCATCGCTTTCAATCCTTGGTACTTCCAGGATCTTGCCTCTCTGCAGACGGGCTTCTTCGGTGAGCTGCGAGACGCGCTACCTTCGCGTGCGTCGTGGGACAAAGCGCGCGATTCCATCGCCGGCCTGGGGCGAGCTGTTGCGCCCTTCGGCGCGCTTCTCGGCCTCGTGGGGCTCGATGCGACTGGGCCGCTGAATGGGTTGGCGAATGCCATCGCCACCGACCAGGGGGTTGCTAGCAAACGGCGAGTGGCCGAAGAAGCGTTGCGCAAGGCAGATTCTCCGGTTCTCGTGGTCATCGACGATGTTGATCGACTCGATCCGCCGGAACTGCTCTTGCTTTTCAAGCTGATACGTCTGATTGGGCGCCTGCCCAACGTGCATTACCTCCTCGCCTACGACGAAACTACGCTTCTTGATGCGCTGAGCAGGACCGGTCTGGTGGGGAACCAAGATCCACGCCGCGCAATCGACTACTTGGAGAAGATCGTTCAGATAAGGCTCGATATGCCTCCGGTGCGGGACGAACAGTTATCGAGTTGGGTGAACTCCGCTCTTGAGCGATTGGCAGATGAGCACGGCTTTAGTCTCGATGACGAGGTGAGTCGGCGTTTCAGTAGCGCTTACTTCGGTCATCTCCGTCAACGTCTGGCCACCCCGCGTGGGGTGAAGCGATACTTCGCACAGGTGGATGTCTTCTTAGCGGGGTTGCTGCAGGAGGTCGATCTTGTCGACTTCCTGCTGATCAGTTGGATCAGATCGGCTGAGCCGCTCCTGTACCGCGCCATCGTCAATCATCGAGGTCGTCTTCTCGGTGACTTCTCGACGATCAGTTCTGAGTGGGTCGCAGGGAAGCGGGACGCTTCAGCGGAGCGTGCCTTCTGGGAAGAAGTTCTTGTCGATGCCCGTGTCGCCCCAGAGCACCGCGCAGGTGTGGCGCAGCTAGTTGGGCAGCTATTCCCGAGGTTCGAACATCAATGGTCGGCGAGGAACTATGCATACGGCGGCGACAAAGTGGCATCGACTCGCATCGCTCATCCTCACTATTTTGATCGTTACTTCGCTTTCGCGGTGCCCGCTGAAGATCTCTCTGATCTTGTCGTGGCCGCGGCCTTCGATCAGATTCGATCGCGGACGCGGGGCGCGGAGCTCGACTTGGTCGAATCGTCATTCAGCACGCGAACGGAGTTGATCCTCGGCAAGCTCGAGTCGCTTTGCGCACCTGGAGCAGCAAACAGTGTCGAGGTGTTGAAGTGGCTGGTGCGCCACTATCATTGTGTCCCCGAGCACACTGACATCGCAGATGCGCATCAGCGGACAAGGTGGTTCGGTGGAGGGCTCTATGTGGGCATGAACGAGACTCAGCGAGTGGAGGTCCTCGAAGAGGCCAAACTAACGCAGCCGGGCCTGTTCTTCTTCTCCTATCTAAGCCACGCTGCTCGTTCCGGGTCAGGCGACGAGGCGAACAAGCTTGGGCCGACCGTGCCTGATCTTGCTGATCAAGCCTTCTCAGCAGCAATCCACGACAGTCTCTGGGCACACATCACGACTCCGCCGCTCGACATGGATCGACTGCTCTGGGGGCTTGTATGGGACTGGGCTCGTATCGACATCAAAGCTGCGCGGGAGTGGGTACGCTCGGGTCTCGACGAGCACAACTGGGATCCTCTCGATCTGGCTGCTCGCTTCGTGACCGTGATGATCGCACTTGGCGTGAAGAATCCGACGGGTCGTACCGGGGACTTTGACTTGGACTTCCTGGGACAACTGGTTGATTGGGGAGAGTTCGAGGAGCGACTTCAACTTGATGCTGAAGACGCGAACATCGAGCTCGGGTACGAGCGCCCGGCTACTGTAGAGAATCGTCGTCTCGTCGCTCGTAAGTCTCTGGCGCAGTTCTTCTCAGAGCGGAGAAAGCAGAGCGAGTAAAGAGTTTGGGTCCGCGCACAAAGCATCGAAGGATGCTGCTTCCGGGCTACTCGTCTTCCGCCAGGAGCGCCATCGGATCGACCCGAGCTGCTCGGCGAGGTTAGACAGCGTGTCCAGCGAGAGGTCTCTTTCGCCACGCTCTATACCGGGGCGAACTCTGAGAGGAGGGGTGGGTCTTGGTCATAGTCAGGCGGGCAGATAGCGAATCGTAAATCCATTCACTGGCGCGCCGAGATTGCTTTCGCGAAGCAAGGTTTTGACACCGACTCGTCGGCTGGGGATCGGCTACTGGTGCCTGCTGGCTGCCGTGCCCTCTCGGAGCGTCCATATCGGCCAGCTGCGCATCTCTGCGAGCGTGTCATCCGCCATCTGCTCGCTGAGGAAATCGACCTCCTCGTGCTCCCCGAGGAGCAACGAGGCCGCGAGCTCTCGTTGCGATGCGCGCGCGTCCGACTCCCGCGCCGCACGGCGTCGGAGCACACGGATCTCGTGACGTTCCGCATCGGAGAGGCCGCCCAGTCGCCACGTGATCTGCCAGCGATTCAGCAGATGCGGATCCACGTCTTCATCGTGCATGATGATCCACTCATTGAGTCGCTGCGCTGCGTCGAGGAAGTCGTTCCGGCGTGGACTCTCCGGATCCGCGTCGACGCAGAGCAGGAGGTCTCGGACGCGCTGGTTGGCGAGGCCGACGGCTTCGGGAGCGTCGACGATCCGCTCGTACGCATCGGTGATCAGGTCCAGTCGTATGTTGAGGATTTTCGGCAGTACGTCGCGGTCGATCATGTCGTATGCCGTGATTGGAATCGTCAGCGTCTCGAGTTCGTCTCTCCATCGGAGCATCTGCGCAGACGACGGGTTGAAAGGGTCGATGAAGCGCCATGTACCGGGCGCGTCGCCCTCGAGCGCAAGGATGAGGACACCCCAGGTGCCGAAGTTGACGAACATGCGTCCGGGCTCGTCGCTCAAGTTTCCCGCTGACTCTCCACGGACGAAGATGTCGTAGAGTCCGCGAAGCTGCGCGTAGTGCTCGTCGGTCAGCTCATCGAGATCGACGAGCGCCCCATCGACCGACAGCTTGGTGAACAGTTCGTCGAGGCGTGTAAGGAAGGCGAGATGATCGCGGAGCTCTTCTGTCTCGGCGATCTTTTCCGCGGAGAGACCATGATGGCGTAGCACGCGGTCTCCGATGTGCAGCTCGTCGCTGTCGACGAGGCCGACGAGGAACTCGATGGTGCGCTTGCGCGCGGCGAAGTTGCTTGAGAACTCGACAGTGACCTCAAGATCGGGGTTCGCTGACGTTTCTCCCAGTTCCAGCGAGAGACCTCCGTCGAGAGTGATGCGCGAGGTGACAGGCGTGAGGCGCTGTACGGTCGCCCTTTCGAAGACAGCGGCTCCTGACGAGATCCTGACGCGGCCGTCGCGGGGCAGATAGTCCTGCGGCACCACTTCGATGCCTCCGTCGACAGGCACTCGGTCACCGGTTTCTGTAGTGATTTCCATCGCGAAGACGGTGTCGCCTGGAGTGAGGCTCGTGGGCTCGCGGAAGGTAGGCTCCTCGACCGTAAATAGCGTGATCTTCTTCATCGTCTCGAAGACTCGCATAGTGTTGCGCTGCAGTGGATTCTGACGGGTTCCGGCCACCGCGACATCGACGATGCGCTCGACCTCTTTGGGAAGCCTGGGAAGTTTCGTGAGCGCGATTGACACGGTCTTTTGATCCTCGGGCACAGGGTCCAGAATCCGTCGGATCTCGAACGGTGTGAGGACTGCGTACTTCGGGTCGTTCTTTCCGCTTCGCGGGTCGATGTCGACGACGAAGAGTAGGACCCCGTTGTTGTTCTGGTGTGCGCGGAGCACGTGAGTCTGCAACGGGTAGGACAAGGGTGCTCGGCGCTTGGCGACTCGACCCTTCACCTGGACCGGGACACGTGCGCGCCAGTTCGCGTTCGCCTTTCTCGCCGAGTCATACACATCGATGTGCCCGTCGGTCAGCGGCACACGGTCGAAGCTCTCGATGATCGCCTCGAGGCGACTGCAGCGGTTCATGATCTTCGTGATCTCGGCGACGGCCTCAGACTCTGTGCTCATCGGCCCTGCCCGCCGCTCGCTGCCCCTGAGACGCGTGTCCGCTGGAAGCGAGCCTCCTGACGGAGTAGGTGCAGGAAGATGTTGGAGACCACGCCATCAGAGTAGCGCCGGCGAGCTACGCCGGGGGCCTCACATCACTTAGAGTGCCGCCCCGGCGCCCCCTCACGCGGATGTGCGACGTCAGGTGCTCGGGATGAGCGCAAGCCCGCTAACTAGATCCTGGTCATCGTCAGAGCTTGCGGTTCCAGTCCTCGAGAACGAAGTCTGAGCATGCGGGCCGTGCCTCCTTCTCGTAGCAGTGCGAGAAAATGAAACCGGCCTTGATTTTCTCGCGACTCATCGACTCAACGTCAACGAGCGCCCAATCGGCATCCTCTCGGTGAGCGAAACCTCCTGCATACAAGTCCTCAACTCCGGAGCATGCGTCATAGATCGGATCGATCAGCGCAACGAATCGTGCTTCTTCGTCGGCGAGCATCGCGTCGAGGGCTACTTGCTCTTCGTCAGTGACGGCGCCGTCGGCATAGATCGCGTCGTACTCCGGACCAAACAGGGGATGCGTGGCGTAGTGCTGGTTCATTGCGCTGCTGGCCGCAGCGAATGCGTCGTCACACTTCGGGGTGGTAGCTTCCGGTGCTAACTCCTGGTTCAGGTTCACGATCAGGATGACACCGACGACTGCTGCCGCCAAACCAACGATGCTGAACAGCGGCGCCATGACGCGCTTCTTCGCTTGAAGGGGAGGAGCTTCATCCGAGGTGGCCAAGGAAGGTGAAGGCGGCGGCTGCAACGGTCGAGCAGCCGGACGTTGGTCGTAAGGGCGCTCTTCGACCATCAGACCGTCTCCACGACCGCAGTCAGCGAATAGCCGTGCAAATTCCCTGACCCTGTCACACTCACAATCCGGCAGGGCGGATAGTTCGAAATGGCTTCCTGCAGCTTCTCCGCCGCAGCCTGCACCGGCTCCTGACCCCGCTTGAGGTCGTACGGGCCCGTCACGACGACGATGGTCTGTTGTGGGATAAGTGGCACAGTTGAGCTCCTTCGGGCGGTCACCCTCATCTAACACCAGGGCAACCCGAGTCCGATGACGCTCTAGATGATGCCTGCGGCATCAGCCAGTCGACCGAAGCGACGTAGCCAGGCTCGATGGTAGCCAGGTGCGGAATGTCGACGCCCCGCAGTCTCACCCGCGACGACAATATCGGCATAGCGCGAGAGAAGACCATCCCACCTGACGTCATGCGGACGACGCGTAATCACTGGGAGAGCATCAGCAGCGAGGCTCGACTTTCGCGTGTTGCACATCGCGTGCACGGTTGCGAGGTTCCCCGCCTCGCTCGACCCGCCACTGGAGTGGGCGACAACATGATCAGCCTCCGGCGCAAGCTCCCAATAGACGGGAGGGACGCTGCCGCGACGATAGTGGGGGTGGTACGGCAACTCGTCAGGGAACACGTCGCTGATCGCGACAAGGATGCAGCGAGGGATCGTCCGGCCACCACAATACGAGCAGACGAAGCCGTCGCGAAGGAAGACTTCCGCCCGTGTGCGATCGGAGACCTGACGTGAGCTCACCCCAGTGCCGGCAACGCTACTCCCAGCGTGGAGGGACAACCTCCCCATCCACACTTCGCCAGCGATTGGCTCCAGAAGCCGACGAGCGTAGTCGACTGACTCTGGCAGCGCTGCCGTAGCCGAGGTCAATACACTGCTATACAGCACGCCCGCACTGACGCTGAGTTCGTGGATTTCCCGCCTCACCCACCCCTCCTCCATGAACGTCCGCCACCTTCTCTCGGGAGCCACGACCGCGCATCACTGCGGAGACCCCGAGATGTGGCGAAGCATGCCACGCCCTGACCATTGTTCGGCTCGAAAGGGACTACGCCCGGACCCAGATGCCCGGCTTCGACGAACTCGCAAGGCGGCTTCCCGGCTGCGTCAGCTGCCAGGGCCCATGCATGCTTCTCCCGCGGCTTAGTCGGGATCTTGAGCTCCATGATGGCAAGGATCTCACGAGCCCCAGAGCGACGTTCGCGTGGGCTCGTGATCTGCTGGTGATGTGCGCTGACCGTGAGTCATTTCCCCTGCGGCTCAGCCCTCAGCCGGTATGAGCCCAGCAACGAAACGCGCGACGTGGCAGTGGATGACACCCGCGGAACTCCTTCGTAGCGGCAACGCCTCCGCCCACCCCTCAACGGAAGCTGCTCTCGCGCAACGCGACCTGTCCGTGACAAGTCACCACATGGATGCGAGCGCAGCGCGTTCAACCGCGAGAATCACTACCTCCATGCGCGCTCCTCTCGTGGCAGTCCCTCACAACACAAAAGTGCGTACGCTGAAAAAGCTGACGCGACGTGTCGCATCGGTATGGTTCTAGCGAGCCGAGAACTGGGGGAACAGTGAGCCTCACGAAACTTCTGGACGACCCTGACTCACCGCTTCGTGAGTATCTCGACGGGGCGTCGCCGCGAATCGCGGGTATCCAGAGGCAGGGGATTGGTGCGCGCAGCGTCGCGGATGCGTTGGGTCTAACGACGCTCGCCGGAGCCCCTGCGCTGGTGCCCGCGCGTCCGGGTCTCCCGAACCAGCTGGTTGGCACTGCGTTCGATTTCCGTGCCCGCATCGCTCTCGGAGGGTTCGATCCAACTGACTCGGCGGCAGCAATCGGCCGAATCCTTCTACCCGCGTACGTGGACAGCGTCAAGAATGGCGCCCATCGCGCAGCAGTGCTGAGCGGCGCATTCGACGTCGCGCAGCGCCTCCTCGTGAACCCACGGGATCACACTGACCTTGACCGGGCGTCCGTCGTGCTCGGCTATTTGGAGCCCGTCTACCGGGTGGGCGCGAAAGGGCTGATCGGATCAGTCGGTGACGCGTGTGACCGTGCCGCGGACGGTCAGGAATTCGTCGACGCGATCGACCCGTCCATCGTCTTCGAAATCGGTTCCCTGGAAGCTGTGGGACGACATCAGGTGACAGCGTGGCGTGAGCAGATCACCGCAGGCAAACGTTTCGCGCCCAACCCTACGTTCTCCGGAGCGGCACTCGTGGGAGGCGCTGACGCCGACTGGCTCGTCGGAGAGACACTCATCGACTGCAAGGTTTACGGTTCGCTGAGCGTTCCAAAGCTCCGCGACTTCCTCCGTCAACTCCTCGGGTATGTTCTCCTTGACCTCAACGATGAGTTGCATATCCGCTCGGTCGGTGTCTGGCTCCCGCGTCAGGGCCTCACACCGGTATGGTCGCTGACGGAGCTGCTCAGCGGAGACCCTGACGAGCTTCTGCCATCGCTGCGAGAAGGATTCGCGCGGGCCTTGAAAGGCAGCGCACTGGCCGCGTCCGTCCCGATTGCGGAGCGTCGTCGTCACCAACTTCTCGCCGAGAATCGGCACACCCCGTTCGTGATGCTCACTGAGCTCGCTCGGAGTGCGGACCCCGATATTCGGTTCCGTGTGGGCCGCAACGTTGTCACGCCCGAACAGACGGTTCGCATCCTCGCGCATGATCGGCTCGCGCGTGTCAGGGAAGGCGTCGCTCGGAATGAGGCGGCCCCAGCGGATGTGCTCGCGGTGCTCGAGAACGACTCAAGCGTTGGCGTGCGTCGGGCCGTTGCCTCGAACCCGGGAGCACCGGTTTCGGCCGTCCCATCGGCTATCGGTTCGGCCTGGGGTGGTGGTGTCACTGCCACTGCGCAACAGGCCGTTGTTCGGGATGAGTGTGCCGCGTCAATCGAGGTCGTGCCGCGTCGGTCTGACGAAGCACTGGACTCTGCGTGGCTGTACGACGTCGTCGCGAAGCTGGCGAGTGGTGGTCGGACGACGGACAACCTGACAGCGTTCGATGATCGCGCGTGGCGTTTGTCACTTCCGGTGCCGAGCCAGGTGTGGGCGTTCCGTCAAGGCCGGTCGGTCTGCATTCCCGCGGCGTTGAGGTACGGTCTGCCGCCCGAGATCACCACGGATTTGTTGCGACATGATCGCCCGCCTTACCTACGTACGTTGGCGGCGGGTAGCCTGCCTGTCGATGATGAAGCGATCCTTCGAATGCTCCTCGAAGATCCGGATCCAGAGATTCGTCTGCGCACTCTTGAACGGTCCTACAGTGTTCTCCCCGACACTGCTTCAGGGGCACATGTTCGTGTTCTTCTCAGCGAAATGGCGGCCTCTCGCGACCGTCGCATGATCTTTCTAGGCGGCGGTAATACCGTCCGTGGGTCACAAAATAATGCAGCTGAGCGCGACCGCGTCATACTCGAACTCATCGCGGGCCACCCTCTGACAGCGCCGGAGTCACTCGCTTCGATCATCGACGAGGCATCCCCGAGAGCACTGACCGTTCTGCTGGTCAACGGCTCACTCCCGGCATCCTCGAGAGCGACGGTGGAGGAGCGCATGCAGACCTCTCGGTCTGTGGAAGCACGCGAATGGTTCGCGATGTCCTCAGCGACCCCCGCCGCAGTGCTGGATGCGCTCGCATCTGACCGCCTCACCGCCGTGCGCCTTGATGTCGCCCTCAACCCAAGCGCATCGGCCGACGCACTCCGCCGTCTCGGGCGCGATCGATCTCCCGACGTCAGACGTGCTGTCGTGGACAACCCGTCGACGTTGTCGGCCGACGCGCTCGACATCGCCCGAACCCTGCTGGGACGCAGCAAAGAGGACAACCTCCAAGAATCGATAGCAACGATCTCCCGGCGTGAAGACCTGTCCTCCCTCAGCGGCATGGTGGAAGCAGCTCTAGACCGGCTATCGAGGGGGCGCACGGAAGACCGAGTCTTCGCTGCTGGACACCCGAGAACGGCAGGTGCCACGATCCTTCGACTCTCAAAGAGCACATCCGCGGCTGTGCGCCAAGCATGCGCGGAGAACCCTAACGCACCCTCGGCCGCCTTGAAACGACTGGTCAGCGACGTGGAGGAGGACGTGCGGCTGGCCATCGCCCAACACCTGCGAGCACCCCTTGCCAGCTTGGACCTGCTCGCGCGGGATGACGACGCACGCGTCCGTGCGAGCGTGGCGCGAAACGAGAACACGCCCGCTGAGCTGTTGACGATGCTGCTCGCTGACGGCGACCAGCGCGTCCGGGACGCCGCCGCGAAGAACCCGTCGATCGAGCCACCGAAGGCTGAGCGTGCTCGTGAGGACAGACCACAGCCGGCATCCCTCACCCCAGAGCAGATTCATCAGATGGCAGCGAGCAAGCATGCGAAGGTGCGCATGGACGCTGCTTACAGCCCTGCTGCAACACCGGACGTGCTTGCCTTCCTCGGTGGTGAGCGACGGAGCGTTCAGGTGCGGCGAGTGGTAGCTGCGAACCCGAAAACTCCACCCGAGGTTCTGGCATCACTCGCCTCTGAGGCTGACGCGGACGTCTTGAAGTCGATCGGCTTCAACGAAGGAACCCCCGTCGATACGCTCAAGGATCTTGCCAATCGAAGCCTCGACCTCGCCTTATTGGTCAGCCTGAATCCCGCGACGCCAGACAGCCTTCTCGAAGAACTCGGTGGAGACCCTGACCCTCTCGTCAGATACGTCGCGCAAACGGTGAGTCATACACGAGGGGCAGTGATCGACCGCTCAGACTTCGATATAGACCGTCAACCTCTCGGTCCAACGTGAGGCTTCGTCCAGGCCGACAGTCACCGCAGTGCCGCCGGCGTTGTTGATCGCTAATAGCACGTCACCGCTCGGATGGAGCACCGCCTTGTCCCGCCGCGATCTATATGCACCTGACGCGGCAAACACATAAGTGGGCATGCGCTCGGCATCATCGAACCCCGCCATCAGGCTGTCGTTCCAGTCCAGCACCGAGCCATGATGAGAGGGAGCGAAGGTCCCAACCAGTGGTTTGCGAGTGGCAAACACGTCGTTGGCTTCCGTCACACGCTTTCGAGCTCGAAGGTTGGCGTCCCCGAGTCCCAACCAGCCCGGCTTCGGATTCCATGCTCCGATCTCCGGTCGCTCGAAATCGTCACTCGCGGTTCGATAAGCCCGGTGGCGGGCACCTTCGACGGGTCCTGAGTACAACATCAGGGAAGTGAGGTTGCGATTGAATGACTTCCCTGCAGCGCGCGACGCCTGGTCGTACGCATCGGCAAGGTCAGACGGGTGGTTCCGTACGAGGTTCTCAATGATCCCGCGGTCGCCGAGGTCTTTCCTTCGAGCAATCAGCCCCGCGTCTTTCAGCGCCTTGGCGAAAGCAGCAATTCCCTTCGAAGCAAGCTCGCCGACGTACGGATACCACTCCCAGACGACGTCGCCGTTGCTTGTCTGGACCTGCGTCGTGTCCCCGCTGCGCGCGATCTGGAGGGTTACGCCCGCATCGGCTGGCGAGACCTTGGCGGGGGCGATTCGCTGAATCTCAGGTACGGCCGGGTCGGAGGGCGGTGGCTCCGAGGCAGGGACGAGGAACAGGACCTCAACGTTGGGTGAGAGACCTAACGCTGCTTCGCGCAGTGTCGTTTCGGGATTCGTGATGAAGTCTGCGTAGAAGCCCGCGCCGAGGGCATCTCGAAGTGCGGGTGGTTCATTGGCGACGTGCGCGGCGAAGTAGAACAGACGCTCAGCATCTGGGATGAGGGGAAGAATGAATCTGTTGATCGGCAGCCGGGAAGCAAGGTTGGCGACGCCCGAAACGTGGTCGTAGTCGTAGTGCGAGATGAACATCAGGTCCAGACGGTTCGCCCGACCGCTGAACGTTTCGACCTCTCGTCTCAGCGCGTCCTGACTTCGTCTGGCACTCAGCGCTCCGCAGTCGTATACGTAGGTGATGGAGTCGGAGTCATTCGAAATCCTCCCACTGTGGAAGAACCCGTTCCCCACTGCCCACTGCGTGCGGACGATGTCCAGCTTGACGATCACTTTTTTCCCCCTAGTGCCGTACCGGCGTTGTGCTCAGAGTAGCTGGCGTGAATCGCGAAGCCAGTCGAGACCGAGTCTGCACCCAGCCGACTGATCAACTTTCAGCGGGCGGTTTCCAACACCGTGTGCGTTCCGATCGGTCTACAGTGTTTCGTCGTTCCCGCGGTCCACGAGTGCTGCGATTCTCCCGGCAACAGCCCCCAGGAACTCAGTCGCCGGGGCAAATCCGGTTCGGGGCCTATCGGTCGATGACCTGGCTCGGCAGGCACCCATTCTCTGTGAGAACTGCACGAACATGCTTCTTCTGAGCGGCCTCCGACATGGCTCCGGTAGCGGTCGAGATCAGGTCACCTCACACGGTCATCACGTCACCGACGGTTCCCTAATTAGGGATCTGGCAAGACGGAACCTACACCCGAGATAAGGGGACAATGACTATGAGTCAATCACAAGCCAAAATCCGCGCATCCAAGTACGCGCTCGGCGGGGCAAAGGCCGCTGTAGCGGGTGTTGTGATGGCCGTCGTCTTCGCGCTTCAGCCGTGGCGGGAGTGCCCCGAGGACGACGTTGCTGCAGGGTGCGTTGCGCTTCCCCAGGATATGGCGGGAATGATGCTGGGGCTGGTTATCCTCGGTGTAGGACTGGTGCTGCTGTTCGTCGGCGCGCGGCGACGCCGACAAGAGTGACCCGCCGCCGCACGGCGTAAAGTTCTTGTTATCGAGAGACTTGATCGCGATGGCATCCGTCACGCTCACGCGACGGCGGCTCTTATAGTGTGTCTACAAGCTGCTGACGGCGCTGCTGGATCACCGCGGAATCGCGGGGTCCGGTGCAGCCAATGATGCCCTTGGGGGTCGGTCGCTTCGACAGCCAGCTCGGTGACGCAGCTCGCCGACCGCCGGTTTCGCGTCCGGGCTTTTCGGCGGCTTTGCGCGTCTCCTCGCGATCGTGCAGGAGCCGTAAAGTCGCAAGCCGCTTCTGCACACCGCAACATCGTTGACGCTTGTGCACAGTGATCGGGCCGACGTCAACGAGGCCGCGTCGGGGGACCGTAGGTTCTTCTCATGCGAGGATCCGCGAAGAGCGTGAGCAACCGACAGATGCTCGCTGTCATCCGTGACGTCGTGCCGGCATGAGGCGCGATCTGCGGATGCTGCCCATCGCGGTGGCTGTGTGGATGGTCGCGCTCCTCTGCGTATTCGTCCCTGCTGCAGCAGGATGGTGCGCATGCGGCAGCGCGCTCGGAGCGGGCGCGGTGCTCGGAGTCGTGCTGAAGCGCCGCGAACGCACCGCGACCGCGTCGAGGGCCGGACTGATCGTGGTGCTTCTTGCCGCCGCTGCGGCTGTGTCCATCGCAGCCATGACCGCGATGCCGGCTCGCGACAGCGCGGCGTCGTGGGATGGGCGTGTGGTCGAGGCGACGGGGGAGGTCACGTCGTCGGCGTCTGTCGGTCGCGACGGGCGTCTGTGGATGGAGGTGCATCTCACGGGCATCGGATCACCGGGGTCGGTGCGGGCGGCATCGGCCCCGGTGCGGGTCGGCATCGATCCGGCTGATGGGTTCGATCTCGGTGCGACAGTCAGGGTGAAGGGCGAGGCAGCGTCGACGGCTCCTAGGGAGAGGTCGGCCCTCGTGGTGTTCGCGAGTACCGCTTCGGTCGAGGTGCCGGCATCCGGGGTGTTCGCGGTGGCGGCCGACGTCCGCAGTGCCTTCGTCGAGCGGTCCACAGGCCTTCCCGAGCCCGGAGCCGGTCTTCTCCCCGGGCTCGCGGTCGGCGATACCCGTGCGGTGTCGACCGAGCTGAGCGACGACATGCGCACGAGCGGGCTCAGCCATCTCACCGCGGTGAGCGGTGCGAACTGCGCGATCGTCGTCGGTGCCATGTTCTGGCTGACCGCGCTGTGCGGTGGGGGACGGCGCACCCGAGTGGTCGTCGCCGCTCTCGGATTGAGTGGCTTCATCGTCCTCGTCACTCCCGAGCCGAGCGTCATCCGCGCGGGCGTGATGGCCGGTGTCGCGATGCTTGCCGTGCTGCTCGGGCGTCCGAGCGCCGGTGCCGGAATGCTCGCGCTGAGCGCGACGGGCATCCTGCTCGTGGATCCGTGGCTGGCGGCGAGTGCCGGATTCGCGCTCTCGGTCGCGGCATCCGGCGCGCTGATCCTGCTCGCGCCGCATCTGGCGCGGGGCATGCGACGCTGGATGCCGGGTCCGCTGGCCCTCGCGATCACCGTTCCCCTGGCCGCTCAGCTCGCGTGCGGACCGATCATCGCTCTGTTCGCCGATCAGCAGTCGTTGGTGGGTCTCGCCGCGAATCTGCTGGCCGCTCCGGCCGCGCCCATCGCCACCGTGATCGGGATGCTGGCATGCCTCGCCGCCCCGATTCATCCTGAGCGCCGCGGCGGTCGGCGCGGTGAGCGCTGCGATCGCGATCGTGCTGATCGGTGGTTCTCCGAGCGCTGGTGGTCGCCGCCTCAGCGCCCTCGCAGGCCTGGTCGTCGCGGTCGTCGTGGCGGTGTTCGGTGCCCGGATGCTGCTCGACGGACCCTTGGCCAGCTCGACAACCCCCGACGGCTGGTCGATCGCCGCGTGCGACGTGGGCCAGGGCGATGCGCTGCTCGTGCGCTCCGCAGGGGAGGTGGCGTTGATCGACACGGGGCCGGAGCCCGAGCCGCTGGCCGAGTGCCTGAGGTCGCTGGGCATCGACAGGATCGATCTTCTCGTGCTCACGCACTTCGATCTCGACCACGCAGGCGGCGTGGAGGCGCTTCAGGGCCGTGTCGACGACGTCGTGCACGGACCGATCGGAGAGCGCGGCGATGAGAGGACGCTGGACCGACTGGCAGACGGAGGCGCGACGGTCACGCTGGCCGTGGCGGGCATGCGGGGCGAGGTCGGAGGGGCGGAGTGGAAGGTGCTGTGGCCGCAGCGTGCGGTGGCGGCGTTCCCGCCCGGCAACGACCTCAGTGTGGTGGTGGAGTTCGGAGGGGGAGCGGTGCCGCGGTCTGTATTCTTGGGAGACCTGTCGGCCGAAGCCCAGCGCATGCTGCTGCGCACCGCACACATCCGCGGCGCGTTCGACGTGGTCAAGGTCGCGCACCACGGCAGCGCGGATCAGGATGCCGGGCTGTACGAGGCTCTGAGTCCCGCCGCCGCGCTCATCAGCGTCGGGGAGGGCAACGACTACGGGCATCCGCGGACCGAGATTCTCGCGATCCTCGATGCGGTCGGAGCCCACGTACTGCGGACGGACCTGCAGGGTCGCGTCCTGCTCGCCGAACGTGAGGGCGAGTTGCAGGTCTGGACCGAGGAGTAGGAGAACAGTGACTGAATAGACGTTCAGTCGTGCGCTACCGCGACGGACGGGGCGGTGTCCGACCTCGCCGGTAGGCTGGAGGAATGGCAGCTTCGCGTACTCCGTCCCGTGGTGGCGCGAAGGCGACCAAGATCGCACAGGTCTCGTGGCGCGAGCCCCGACCCGCACCCCTGGTGCTCGTCTTCGGCCCCGAAGAGGTCTGCGCCGAGCGGGCCATCGCCGGGGTGCGCGACTATCTCCGCGCGGAGGACCCGGCCCTCGAGGTGACCGATGTCCGTGCTGACGACTACGCGCCTGGCACCCTTCTGGCGCTCACGTCGCCGTCGCTCTTCGGCGAGCCGCGACTCGTGCGCGTGTCCGGAGTCGAGAAGTGCTCCGATGCGTTCCTGCAGGAGGCCGTGTCGTATCTCGACCACCCGCAGGACGGGGCGACCGTCATCCTGCGCCACACCGGCGCGAGCGTCCGCGGCAAGAAGCTGCTCGATGCTCTCAGGGCCGGCACCGGTGGGGGGATCGAGATCGCGACGCCGGCGATCAAGCGCGACGGTGACCGGGTCGATTTCGCCGCAGGGGAGTTCAAGGCGGCCAAGAAGCGCATCGCCCCACCCGCGCTGCGGGCACTCGTCTCGGCGTTCGCCGACGACCTGACCGAACTCGCCGCTGCCTGTCAGCAGCTGATCGGTGATGTCGAGGGCGACATCACCGAAGAGGTGGTCACGAAGTACTACGGCGGCCGCGTCGAGGTCTCGGCGTTCGTCGTCGCCGACACGGCGATCGCAGGTCGTTACGGCGAAGCGCTCGTGGCGCTGCGCCACGCGCTGGCGTCGGGCGCCGATCCGGTGCCGATGGTCGCGGCCTTCGCCATGAAGCTGCGCACGATGGCGCGTGTGGCCGGCAACCGCGAACCCAGTCGTCAGCTCGCGCAGCGGCTCGGCATGAAGGACTGGCAGGTCGATCGCGCGCGACGCGACCTCGCAGGTTGGAACGAGCGCTCGCTGGGGCTGGCTATCCAGGCGACCGCACGAGCGGACGCCGAGGTCAAGGGCGCCGCTCGTGACCCGATCTTCGCGCTCGAGCGGATGCTGACCGTGATCGCGACCCGCCGACCGTTCGGCGAGTAGCGACGCCGCCTCGCGCCTCGATCCCGACCCCGCGGGTGCGGGTCTTGGTGCAGACGCGAAAGAGCCCGCCCCGCGAACGGGACGGGCTCTTCACACCCTTGCGGGGTCTGAGCTCAGAGAGCGGAGACCTGCTTGGCGATGGCCGACTTGCGGTTGGCAGCCTGGTTCTGGTGGATGACACCCTTGCTGACGGCCTTGTCGAGCTTGCGGGCGGCGGTCTTCAGCGCGGCCTCAGCCGCAGCCTTGTCACCGGAGACCACAGCGGCGCGGGTCGCGCGGATGTGCGTCTTCAGCTCGCTCTTCACGGCCTTGTTGCGCTCGTGAGCCTTGTCGTTGGTCTTGTTGCGCTTGATCTGCGACTTGATGTTTGCCACGTGTGGACGCTTTCTGTACAGGATTTGATGGGAGTGCCGGCAGAAGAAGAGGGCTTCCACACGGCGGTCGTGAGGGAAGAACCCACACGCAAGCCAAGAACCAACTCTACCAGCACTCGGGTCGTTCGCCCTAAACGGCTTCAGAGGTGCACAATCGTCTCAGCCGGAGCGTGTGCGGCCGACCGTGAGCGACGACATCGAGGAGTCCCATGATCCGCTGTCCCGACACCGCAGGCCCCCGATGACCGCGCGCGGGCGGGTCGGCGCGCGGTGGATGACCCTGTTCACCCTCGCCTGGCTCGCGGTGTGGACGGTGCAGCTCACCCCCGTGCAGCTTCTTCTTCCTCTGCAGCTCGACACGCCTCAGGACGATTGGATCAGGGGAGTGGTGTCGTCGGGCCTCGTGCTCGGCATCGGCGGGCTCGCCGGCATCATCGCGGGCCCTGTGGCGGGCGCTCTCTCGGACCGCACTCCTGCCGGCCGCCGTCGGCGACGACCGTGGGCGCTCGGTGCGGTGTGGTTCACGGCCGTGTGCTTGGTCGTCACCGGTGTCGCCGAGGGGCCGTGGGCCGTGGGGGTGTCGTGGGTGGGCGTCTCGATCGGTGTGGCCGTCGCCTCTGCGGCCTTCGGCGCACTGATCGCCGACCAGCTTCCCCCTCGCCAACGCGGCGCGGCCTCGGCCGCCGTCGGATCGAGCCAGGCGGTCGGGATCGTCCTGGGAGTCGGCCTCGTGGTGCTGCTCGGGCTCGGCATCCGTGACGGCTACCTTCTGCTGGCCGCTCTGATCGCCGTGGTCGGATCCGGGGCAGCTCTCCTCCTGCCGGACGAGCCCGCTCTCGATGCGCAGCGACCTTCTCGCCCGGCGCGCCACGTGCTCGCGTCACTGCACGACAGAGACTTCGCCTGGATGCTGTCCGGGCGCCTGGTGACGAACATCGGTAACGCGCTCGGCACGTCGCTGTTCCTCTTCTTCCTTCTGCACGGACTGCAGCAGGGCTCCGTCGAGGCGCAGGACAACCTTCTGCTGCTGATCGTCGTCTACACCGTGTTCGTCGTGATCGCGTCGGTCGTCACCGGCATCGTGTCGGATCGCACGGGTCGTCGCCGGAGGCTGGCGGTCGCCGCGACCCTGGTGCAGGCGTGCTCGGGCGTCGTCATCGCCCTCGTGCCGACGTTCGAGGCGACGATGGTCGCTGCTGCGCTCATGGGTCTCGGCTATGGGGCGTTCTCGACGGTGGGCCTGGCCTTCGCCGCCGATCTGCTCCCCGACGAACAGGACCACGCCCGCGACCTCGGTGTGGTGAACGTCACCGCGGCGCTCGGTCAGCTCATCGGACCCGTGCTCGGCGCCGGGCTGGTCGCCCTCGTGGGCGGCTTCTGGCTGGTGTTCGTTGCGGCCGCGGTGCTCTCGGTCGTCGGCGGGGTGCTCACGGCTCGCGCGCGT
>NZ_DALZXX010000002.1:17778-34298 GCF_031988965.1 Microbacterium sp. | reverse complement strand
CAGCCCGTTCGCTGAGCACTGCGTCGGCCTCGACAGTCGCGATTCCCAGGCGGAGAATCGCATTGAAGACCCCCGGACGCATCGCCGTGACGAGATGCGTCGTGCGCGGTACGACGATCAATTCGGCGCGCGGGGCGAGACGCTGGAACAGGGCCTCGTTCAGACGCAGCTGGTCGTACTGACCGTTCACGAACCAGAGAGGCACGTCGATGCGGGCGACCGCGGAGGCGAGATCGAGCGTTGCGAGGTTTCTCAGCGCGGTGTCCTGTGTGTCGAGCGCATAGCCGCCGGCGGCGAAGTCCGAACGGGTCTCCTCGGGGATCGTCGCTTCGAGGATGCGCTCTGTGAGCCACATGCCTCTGTCCGGCAGGCGGTCGACGGCCCGGGCGATCAAACGATAGGCGGCGAGGCCGGTGCCCCGGGGGAGCGAAGTGCACGAGGCGGCGATGAGTCCGGCCACCGGCGGTCTCTGCGCTCCTCCGGTGTACGCCAGGGTCAGCAGCCCGCCCATCGAGTGGCCGACGAGAAGCACCGGTCCTCGCGTCGCGGCGTCGCGTACCGCAGCGTCGATCGTGTGCAGCGCCTCGTGGAGGGTGAAGTCCTCCTGCATCCGGGTACCGTGACCCGGGAGGTCGACGGCGGTGGCCGGGATGCCGGACTCCTGCAGGAACGCGAGTTGAGACCTCCACATCGTCGCGGACGTGCGGATGCCGTGCACGAGGACGATCTGGACGGTCACGGGTTCAGCATACGAAAGCGGGGCCGGTGGATGAACCACCGACCCCGCTCTCACAGGAAGAAGTGCTTACTTCTCCCAGCCGACGTTCTCGACGGGGGTGACCCCGAAGAGGTCGAGACCCACGTAGGGCTCAGGCGTCAGGTTGGCCAGGCCGTCCTTGACCGTGAAGATCGAGGGACCGTTGTAGAGCGGGATGACGCCCCAGGTCTCCTTGATGATCTCCGGCTCGAGCTTCATCGTGGCGGCGGTCCAGTCCTCGGCCGTCGTCTGCGACTCGACCTGGTCCGCGATCTTCTCGTCGATCTCCGGAGTTCCGGTGCCGGAGAGGTTCAGGCCGCTGTCAGAGCAGTACAGCTGGCAGAACCACAGCGGGCCGAACGGGTCGGAGTCGGTGAAGCGCAGCGAGAACGCATCCCAGTTCTTCGTGCTGAAGTCGGTCGAGAAGTCCGCGGGTGCGCGCTTCTCGATCGTCAGGTCGATGCCGATCGCCTTCTGCTGCTGCTGCAGCGCCTTGGCGAGCGCCTCCTGCGTGGGGTCGTCGCTGTGCACCGGGAAGACGATCGAGAGCTTCTCGCCGTCCTTCTCGCGGATGCCGTCTTCGCCCTCGGTCCAGCCGGCGTCGTCGAGCAGCTTCTTGGCGGCGTCGACGTCGAACTTCAGACCTGCTTCGGCGAACGAGTCCTTGTAGCCGTCCTGGAAGTCGTACAGGTTCAGCGAGCCGGCCGGAGCCTCCTCGTAGTCCAGTCCGTTCCAGGCGATCTGCTTCTGCTGATCGATGTCGATCGCCATGAAGAAGGCCTCACGAACCGCCGGGTCCGACAGCTGCGGCTTCTCACCGTCGAGGATGACGATGGTCTTGGCGGTCTGCTGCGAGCGGTAGGTCGTGACGTCTTCCATGTCGGCGACCTGCGCGAGGCGGTCCTTGGTGTTCGTGCCGACCATGTCGATCTCGCCGTTCTTGAAGGCGTTGATCGAGGCCGAGGCGTCGAGACCGGTGAAGGTGACCTTGTCGAGCAGCGGCGCGTTGCCCCACCACTTCTCATTGGGCTCGAACGTGACGGACTGGCCGTTCACGTCGTAGTCCGTCAGCTTGTACGGCCCTGCGCCCCACTCGGGGTGCGGGTTCTCGATGAATGCCGTGTTGAAGATCTCCGGCGTGTTGACGGCCGGGTGCATGATTCCCGTGAGGAACGGCATCTTCGGCCAGGCGAACTCGCCCTTGAACGTGACGATGACATCCTTGTCGGTCTCGCCGGCCGTGACCGACTCGATCTCCTTGTAGCCGTCGGTGGCGTTGGCCTCGTAAGCCTCGTCCGTGCCGCTGTTCGCCTTCCAGGTGGCCTCGAACGCGGTGTAGTCGATCGGGGTGCCGTCGTTCCAGGTGGCCTTCTCGTTCACCTTCATCGTGACGACGGTCTTGCCGTCCTTCTCGCTGATGTCCCAGGCGTCGAGGTAGGCGGGGTTCGCCGAGACGGTGCCGTCCGGGTCCATGAGGAAGACCTGAGGGGTGTACCAGGAAGCGAGTCGCTGGGTGTCCGCGCTGCCGTTGCCGTTGAACGCGTTCATCTGCGGCGTGACCTCGTTGATACCGAAGTTGACCTCGCCTCCTTCCTGCAGGTTCTCGCGGGGCTGCGGGTTGTAGTCCGACGCCTTCGTCTCCTGGGGCTCGTTGCCGCCATCGGTGCCGCTGTCTCCAGTGCCCGACGCACAGCCGCTGATCGCGAGTGCGAGGGCCCCACTGAGGGCGATGACGCCCGTCAGCTTGGTGGTGCCTTTCATGGTGCTCCTTTCGCCTTTCGGCGTGTCATAAAGGGGAGGTTAGTTCGCCGTCGTCCCAAACACTCGCGATGCACGTGAATATCGGAATACTGTTACACGACCTTAACCGGAGGGCTTCCCGGCGGTCGCCGTCAGGAGGCCAGCGGCTGGGTCGTCATGGTCTTGGCGTCGAAGATGATCCGCTGGCGACCGCGCTCGATGTCGGGGTCCGGAACGGGGATCGCCGAGAGCAGAGCCTTGGTGTACGGATGCTGCGGATTGTCGAACACCTCGTCGACGTCACCGTGCTCCACGAACTCGCCCAGGTACATCACGGCGACGCGGTCTGCGATGTGACGCACGACCGACAGGTCGTGCGCGACGAACAGGTACGACAGGCCGAGCTTGACCTTCAGCTCGTCGAGCAGGTTGATGACACCGGCCTGGATCGACACGTCGAGCGCCGAGACGGGCTCATCGAGCACCACGATCTTGGGGTTCGTCGACAATGCGCGGGCGATGCCGATGCGCTGTCGCTGGCCGCCCGAGAACGCGCCGGGGAATCGGTCGAGGTGCGCGGGGTTGAGCCCCACGAGATCCATCAGCTCCTGCACGCGCACGTGGGCATCGGCGCGGCTGACACCGATCGCGATCATGGGCTCCGCGATGATCGCACTCACGGTCATGCGGGGATCCAGCGCACCCATCGGGTCCTGGAACACGATCTGGATGTCGCGCCGCAGCGCTCTCTCCTGAGCGCCGCTGGTGATGTCGCCCACGCTCGTGCCGGCGACGACGATGTCGCCGTCGTCCTGCTTCGCGAAGTCCATGATCTGCAGCAGGGTGGTCGTCTTCCCCGAGCCGGATTCGCCGACGATCGCCATGGTCTCGCCCTCGCGGACGTCGAAGCTGATGCCCTTGACGGCATGCACCTCGCCGACCTTGCGCTTGAAGATCGCGCCCTTCATGAGAGGGAAGGTCTTCGTGAGGTTGCGCACCTCGAGCGTGACCGGCCGCTGCTCGCGAGGCGTCAGCGTCAGGGCGCTCTCGGGAACCTCGGTCACGGGGTAGACCGGCAGGCCGCCGATCAGGCCGCCGTCCTCGATCTCGCCCGAGCGGAAGCAGGCGGCGGTGTGCGCGGCATCGGTCCCGGTGGCGACGGGGAGGAGTTCCGGCTCGGATGCCCGGCAGGCGTCGACGACGATAGGGCAGCGATCCGCGAACGGGCAGGCGTGCGGCAGGTCGATGAGCAGGGGCGGGTTGCCCTTGATCGGCACGAGCGGCTGCTTCTCGGCCTTGTCGACGCGAGGGATCGCGCCGAGCAGGCCGATCGAGTACGGCATCCGGGTGCGGTGGAAGAGCTCGCGAGCCTCGGCATGCTCGACGGGCTTGCCCGCGTACATGACGATGACGTCGTCGGCCGTGCGCGCGACCACGCCCATGTCGTGCGTGATCATGATGACCGCGGCGCCCGTCTCACCCTGCGCCTTCTCGATGAGGTCGAGGATCTGCGCCTGGATCGTCACGTCGAGAGCGGTGGTCGGCTCATCGCAGATGATGAGCTTCGGGTTGTTGGCCATCGCGATCGCGATCACGACGCGCTGGCGCATACCGCCGGAGAACTCGTGCGGGAAGGACTTCATGCGCTTCTCGGGCTCGGGGATGCCGACGAGCGAGAGCAGTTCGACCGAGCGGTCCCACGACTCCTTCTTCGACAGATTCCGATGCACGGTCAGGGCCTCGATGAGCTGATCCCCGATGGTGAACACGGGCGTCAGCGAGGTCAGCGGGTCCTGGAAGACCATGGTCATGCCGTTGCCGCGGATCATCGACATCTGCTTGTCGGTCTTGCCGAGCAGCTCTTCGCCGTCGAAGACGATCGAGCCGGTGACCTTGGCGTTGTCGTCGAGCAGGCCGATGATCGCGAGCGACGTGACGGACTTGCCCGATCCGGACTCGCCCACGATGCCGAGGGTCTTGCCGGCTTCGAGGTCGAATGAGACACCGCGCACGGCGTCGACGCGTCCGGCCTCGGAGGGGAAGCTGACCCGCAGGTCGCGGACGGAGAGCACGGGGGAAGAGGAGATGGTGGTCATGCGCGGCCTCCTGCCGCAGAGGTGGGATCGAGCGCATCGCGCAGTCCGTCGGCGACGAGTGCCATCGAGACGGTGAGCAGCACCAGTGCGGCGGCGGGGAAGTAGAACAGCCACGGGGCGCTGGTGATGCTGTTGGCGCCGCTGCCGATGAGCGAGCCGAGCGACACATCGGGGATCTTCACGCCGAAGCCGATGAACGACAGACCGGTCTCGGTCATCACGGCCGCGACGACACCGAGGGTGAAGTTGATGACGAGGAGCGAGCCGATGTTCGGGAGAAGGTGGCGCATGACGATGGTCATGCCCCGCACGCCCATGTACCGGGCGGCCTCGACGTACTCGCGCTCACGCAGTGACAGTGCCATGGTCCAGATGACCCTGGCCTGGAAGAACCAGCCGATGAAGATCAGGGCCAGGGCGATGACCCGCCAGTCGCCGCCGGCGGTGTTCGACACCAGGGCGAGGATCAGGAAGGTCGGGATCACCATCAGGAAGTGGATGAGCAGCAGCGTGAAGCGCTCGATGCGTCCACCGAAGTAGGCCGCGGCCGTGCCGACCACTGCGGAGAGCGCGGTGGTGCCCACGGAGACCGTGACGGCGATCATGAGCGAGCGCTGCAGACCGATCGACACCTGTGCGAACAGGTCGTTCCCTGCCGGCGTCGTGCCGAACCAGTGGTCACCGGACGGGGGAGTGCCGAGGTTCAGGAAGTCGAGGTAGATGTGGTCGTAGCGCGCCACCAGCGGGCCGACGATCGAGAAGAGCACCAGCGCGAGGAACACGATGACGCCGAAGACCGCCGGCTTGTTGCGCATGAAGCGCCGGTAGTACAGCGCGAAGGTCGACATCCGCTTGCGCTGCACGGCCACAGGGGCCGGCTGCTCGGCGGTGTGCAGCGTGGGGTCGATCATTTCCGAGCTCATGTCAGCTCACTCTCACTCGCGGGTCGAGGGCGACGACGGCGATGTCCGCGAGGATCGCGCCGATTGCGGTCAGGACCGCACCGAAGGCGGCGACCGCCACGACGCCGTGCACGTCGTTCTTCGAGATCGTGTCGATGAAGTACTTGCCCATGCCGTTCCAGCCGAAGATCGACTCGGTAAGGATGGCGCCGGTGAACACCGTCGGGATCGTGAACGCGAGCTGCGTGGCCACGGGGATGAGCGACGGACGCAGTGCGTGCTTGCGGATCGCCTGCTGCTTCGTGAGGCCCTTCGCCCGGGCGGTGCGGACGTAGTCGGCCTTGATGTTGTCGAGCAGCAGTGACCGCTGCAGCAGGTGGTAGTTCGCGTAGCCGGTGAGGACCAGCGCGATCGTCGGCAGCGTCAGATGCTGCAGCTTGTCGATGATGTAGGGGAAGAAGCCTTCGACCCCCTTGCTTCCGGCTCCCGTGACGTAGAAGACGCGCACGCCGGCCCACTCGTTGAAGGCGATCGCGAGGAGGACGATACCGAGCGCGGCGACGACGATGGGGATGTTCATCGTCACGATCGACGTCGCCTGACCGATGCGGTCACCGAGCTTGTACTGGCGCGAGGCGGTGTAGACGCCGAGTCCGATTCCGAGGACGGCGCCGAGGATGGTCGCGCCGATCACCAGCTCGCCCGAGACCCACATGCGGTAGGCGATCTGGTCGTTCACGGACTGGCCGACGGGGCTCTGCCCCCAGTCCCAGCGGAAGAGGATGCCGCTGAACCAGGTCCACCAGCGCTCGAGGAGCGGGACGGTGTCGCTCAGGTTGAACGGCTCCAGCATCCGCGTGATCTCATCGGGAGTGAGCGGAGGGCGGCGACCGACGTAGTTGCTCCGCGGATCGAGGAACGACCAGGCCAGGAAGTAGGTCACGTTGGTCGCGACCACGATCATCAGCAGCCAGCCGAGTGCGCGGCGCACGAGATACTTGATCAAGGTGTTGATTCTCTCTCTGTTTCAGACGCGCTCGGGAACAGCCGACGCAACTCTGAGCCGGAGGGAGACGGCCGTGCACCGCCTGCCGATCTGCGCGAATCGACTCGCCGCATGGTGTGTGACGGAGTCTTATCGCTCACGGGATCCGGTGTCACGGATGGCTCCCGGGCAACCTCGGCAGAATATCACCATCCTGATCCAACCGGGATATTGCACTCGGGAGTCGAATCGGGCATCGGTCGCGCCGCACCGTAGAATCGACGGGACATGTCACCACGCGCCCTCACTCCGCTTCAGCCTGCCGCGACGCCTGCGACGAAGATCCGCAATTTCTGCATCATCGCGCACATCGATCACGGCAAGTCGACCCTCGCCGACCGCATGCTCCAGATCACCGGCGTGGTCTCGGATCGCGACATGCGCGCCCAGTATCTGGACCGCATGGACATCGAGCGCGAGCGCGGCATCACCATCAAGAGCCAGGCCGTCCGCATGCCCTGGGAGCTCGAGGGTGAGACGTTCGCCCTCAACATGATCGACACCCCAGGTCACGTCGACTTCACCTATGAGGTCTCCCGGTCGCTCGCAGCCTGCGAGGGCGCGATCCTCCTCGTCGACGCCGCGCAGGGCATCGAGGCCCAGACGCTCGCGAACCTGTACCTGGCTCTCGAGAACGACCTGCACATCATCCCGGTGCTCAACAAGATCGACCTGCCTGCAGCCGATCCCGAGAAGTACGCCAAGGAACTGGCATCGCTGATCGGCGGCAAGCCGGAAGACGTGCTGCGCGTCTCGGGCAAGACCGGTGTGGGCGTCGAAGCCCTGCTCGACCGTCTGGTGCAGGAGATCCCGGCTCCGGTGGGCGATGCGGATGCTCCGGCCCGCGCCATGATCTTCGACTCGGTCTACGACGCCTACCGCGGTGTCGTCACCTACGTGCGCATGGTCGACGGCAGTCTCTCGCCGCGCGAGCGCATCCAGATGATGTCGACGGGCGCGAACCATGACGCGCTCGAGGTCGGCGTGTCGAGCCCGGAGCCGATCCCCACGAAGGGACTCGGCGTCGGAGAGGTCGGCTACCTCATCACCGGCGTGAAGGACGTGCGTCTGTCGAAGGTCGGCGACACGATCACGGCGGCGCGCAAGCCCGCCTCCGAGGCCCTCGCCGGCTACACGGACCCCAAGCCGATGGTGTTCTCCGGCATCTATCCGATCGACGGCAGCGACTACGCGGAACTGCGCGAGGCGCTCGACAAGCTCAAGCTCTCCGACGCGTCGCTCCAGTACGAGCCCGAGACCTCGGTCGCGCTCGGATTCGGTTTCCGCTGCGGGTTCCTCGGACTCCTGCACCTCGAGATCATCACCGAGCGCCTCGAGCGCGAGTTCGGCCTCGACCTCATCACCACCGCACCCAGCGTGATCTACGAGGTTCTCACCAGCGACACCGGCGAGACCGTGACGGTGACCAACCCGAGCGAGTACCCGGACGGGCGCATCGGCTCGGTGGCGGAGCCCATGGTGAAGACGGCGATCCTGCTGCCCAAGGACTACGTGGGCACGGTCATGGAGCTCTGCCAGTCGCGGCGCGGCTCGCTGCTCGGCATGGAGTACTTCTCCGAGGAGCGCGTCGAGCTGCGGTACATGATGCCGCTCGGTGAGATCGTGTTCGACTTCTTCGATCAGCTCAAGTCGAAGACGCAGGGCTACGCCTCGCTCGACTACGAGCCGGCCGGGCAGCAGGAGGCGGACCTGGTGAAGGTCGACATCCTGCTGCAGGGCGAGAAGGTCGACGCGTTCAGCTCGATCGTCCACCGCGACAAGGCGTACGCGTACGGAACGATGATGGCCGAGCGTCTGCGCAAGCTCATCCCGCGCCAGCAGTTCGAGGTGCCGATCCAGGCGGCCATCGGCGCGCGCATCATCGCCCGCGAGACCATCCGCGCGATCCGGAAGGACGTTCTCGCCAAGTGCTACGGCGGTGACATCACCCGTAAGCGCAAGCTCCTCGAGAAGCAGAAGGAGGGCAAGAAGCGCATGAAGATGGTCGGTCGCGTCGAGGTCCCCCAGGAGGCGTTCATCGCTGCGCTCTCCGGCGACGTCGAAGGCAAGGACAAGAAGTAGCGTGACGCTGCCGCGGTACGAGCGCGGCCTGACGCGGCATCCGCTCGGCGACCTCCCCACGGGGATGCGCGGCGCCGAACGCTCGGTGGCGGTACCGGAGTACGCGCACGACGCCGTCAGCGCGCTCATCACCTCGTGGGAGTTCAAGAGGCGCGCCGGTTTCGACGCGCCCGGGGACGAGCCCGTCGCCGGGCAGGAAGACCGACTCGGCAAGACCGTGCTGGGGATGCACTTCGCCGAGCCGATCCGCGTGGTGTGGGCCGACGAGCACGGATTCGGCTACGAGACGCGCCCGGGACACCCGATCTACGGCGAAGAATCGTTCGTCCTCGAGAACGGCCGGTTCACCGCGCGATCGGTCTCACGCCCCTCGACCCGGCGATGGTGGGTGCTGACGCCCGTTCTCCGCGCGATGCAGCGCGGGGTGTTCCGGCTGTACATCTCGAACGTCGAAGCGGAGATCGTGCGATGCGGGAAGGATCCGAGACCCGGGGTGAGTGATCGTCCAGGTAATGCCAAGTAGGCTGGCTCTCATGCGGCGCGGGACTTTCCGAGACGACACGGTGGACTATGCGGCCGTGGGTGCGACCCACGCCCCGGATCTGATGCAGTATCCGCCGGAGCGCAGCATCCCGGCGGAGAACTCCTGGCGCATCGGCAGTGGCCTCGAGCGCTTCCAGACCGCCGGCGAATCGCTTCTGACCTGGACGGCGCAGCGCGCCTCGGGGCTCAGCGTCGACGATGTGCGCCCGGCGCCCGGACCGGCGTATGCGGGCGTGAGCTTCGACGCGGAGGGCACTCCGATCGCCCCGAGCAAGAACGACGTCGAGCAGCGTTTCGATGCCGAGGGCACGCCGTTCGCGGGCCCCGGCATGACTCTGCGTCTGCACGGCAGGGTCGCGGGCATGCGAGCCGACGCGGAACTCCGCGTGATCTCGGTGACGGAAGAGAAGCGCCGCATCGGATTCGTCCTCGGCACGGTCGGCGGCTCCGTCGTCCGCGGCGAGGAGTCGTTCGACATCGACTGGCGCGAGGACAACGACGAGGTCTGGTTCACGGTGCGGGCGTTCGACGCGCCGAACTCGCTGCTCTATCGCACGGTCCCGGCTCTCGTGAAGCGCCGCCGTCGCGAGCTGTTCGCTCGATATCTGCGTGCCATTTCGCCGCTCTACGCGACGCCGCTCTGATGAACTCAGCCCTCTGATGGCCGGACCCCTGCCGCTCGGCGATCCGGCCCCGGCCGACGGCCGCCTTCCCACCGATCTGCCGATCGATCCCTCTGCGCCGTTCTCCGCGTACCTGCACATCCCCTTCTGCCGTGTGCGATGCGGGTACTGCGACTTCAACACCTACACCTCGGGCGAGCTGCGCGGCGCCAAGCAGGAGGACTACGCCTCGACCCTCCTCACCGAGATCGCTCTCGCGAAGGACGTGCTGGCGGATGCCGGAGCGCTGCGCCCGATGGACACGGTGTTCTTCGGCGGCGGCACGCCGACGCTGCTTCCCGCCGGTGACCTCGCTCGCATGCTGTGTGCCGCGACCGAGGCGTTCGGTCTCGCCGAGGGGGCCGAGGTCACCGTCGAGGCGAATCCCGACACGGTGACGCCCGAGGTCGCACGCATCCTCGCCGACGCCGGCGTCACGCGCCTGTCGATCGGCATGCAGTCGGCGGTGCCGCACGTGCTCGCCGCGCTCGATCGCACACACCGCCCGGAGAACGTCGACACGGCAGTCGCCGCAGCGAAGGACGCGGGCCTCGCGGTCAGCGTCGACCTCATCTACGGAGCGCCCGGCGAGTCGCTCGCCGATTGGGAGGCGTCGCTCGACGCGGCGCTCGCCCTCGACTCCGACCACATCTCGGCCTACGCACTGATCATCGAAGACGGCACGAAGCTCGCCAGGCAGATCCGCCGCGGTGAGGTGCCCACTCCCGACGACGACCTTCAGGCCGACATGTACGAGCTCGCCGACGCCCGTCTCGCGGCGGCCGGCTTCGAGTGGTACGAGGTGAGCAACTGGTCCCGTTCCGAGGAGCAGCGCTCGCGCCACAACCTCGCCTACTGGCGCGGGACCGACTGGTGGGGCTTCGGGCCCGGCGCCCACAGCCACGTCGCCGGTCTGCGCTGGTGGAACGTCAAGCATCCCGCGGCATATGCGCAGCGTCTCGCGGCGGGGGAGTCGCCCGCCGCGGGAACCGAGCGCCCCGACCAGGAGTCGCGGACGCTCGAGCGCATCCTGCTGCTCAGCCGCATCCGCGAAGGCATCGCGGTGGCCGACCTTCAGCCCGACAAGCGCACCCGGGTCGCCGGACTGATCGCCGACGGCCTCGTCGACCCCGCCGCAGCGGTGCATGGCCGAGTTCAGCTGACTCTGCGAGGGCGTCTGCTCGCCGATGCGGTCGTGCGCGAACTCACCGATTGATCGCGGGCGATCGCGACGATGGCGGCACACCCGCCTACGGCAGGAGATCCATCGATCCGGTGCGGCGTTGCGCCACAGTCACCGTCTCGGTGTCGAAGAGTCGGGTGAGCCTCTCGGCGCCGAACTCCGGCCATCCGGGATCCCCTGTCTTGATGAACGAGATCCAGGCGGAGTGCATCTCGTCGGCGAGAGCCTGTGGGGCGTCCGCGCCCGTGAGGCGCTGCGCTTCGGGATCGCCCAGCCGGTCGAACACGAAACCCAGCTCGAGCGCATGGGCGGCGCGCAGATCGCGGACCGGACTCTGCCACGCGAACTCGTAGACATAGGTGGGGGCGGTGCGTGCCCGCGCGACTCGGGTGAGCGGCGCCCGAAGCATCAGGTCGGTGGCGAGCTGGCCGAAGATCTCGCCGGTCGATGCGCCGGGGAAGGCCGTTCTGTACGCTGCGACGGCTTTGCGCGGAATTCGCAGGGCCAGTCGAGCGAGCAGCAGCTTCATCGCGCTGATCTCGTCGAGAGCGGCCGGGGGGAACCACAGGCGGTACTCATCGGTGTTGCTTCCGATGAGCAGAGGGACGTCGACATCGGCGATGATCTCGTGTGGCGACCGGGGGAGGGACGCGGGATCCACCGCGAACTGGAATCCCGGCGCACCCCCGAGTGGAGACGAGCCGGCCGCCTGCCGGCGCCGTGCGTGCAGCAGCCGTGTGGGTGACAGCCCCGCGAACCCGGCTCGGTCGGCTGTGACACCGAGCAGTTTCGCGAGCTGGGCCGTGACGCGCCCCGCCTTCTTCGGGCTCTGCGCCTCGAGGGGGCCGGACTCGATGATGGCGCGGGCGATCAGCGCGCGCGACGACGAGTTCGCGAGAAGGCCCGCGACGATCGCCCCTCCGGCCGACTCGCCCATCACCGTGATCTGGGCGGGGTCGCCGCCGAATGCGGCGATCTCGCGATGCACCCAGGCGAGACCCGCCGCCGCATCCTGCAGTCCGAGGTTCCTGGGGGCGTCTCGCAGCACCGAGAATCCCTCGGATCCGAGCCGGTAGTTGATCGAGGCGAAGACGATCCCGGCGCGCGCGAAGCCGGCGCCGTCGTACAGAGGCAGCGCGGCGGTGCCTCGCTCGAGCGCACCGCCGTGGATCCAGAGGACGACCGGGGCGTCCTCGGCGCCGACCGGAGCCCACACGTTGACCGTGAGGATGTCGTCACCGGCGATCTCGACCGAACCCAGCAGGTCTCCGATGGCGCCCGGGTACGGATGCTGCGGCGAGGTCGGCCCGAACGACGTCGCATCGCGGATGCCCTCCCATGACGGCGGGGTGCGCGGCGCACGGAAGCGGTTCGCTCCGAACGGCGCGGCGGCATAGGGGATGCCGAGGTAGCGATCGACTCCGCCGAGCGCCTCTCCGCGCACGATTCCGGTGGACACGGTGGCCTGCGGCGCGACACTCATGGTGCTCATCGTAGGGGGATCAGCGCGGCGCGCTCCGCGGCGGGTAGAATTGGCACTCGTAGCCGGTGAGTGCCAGAGGGAGGAGAAGCGATGGTCAGCGAGCGAGGCCTTCAGGTCCTCCGTGCGATCGTGCAGGACTACGTCGAGACGCACGAGCCCGTCGGCAGCCGGTCCATCGTCGACCGTTACTCCTTCGGGGTGTCAGCCGCGACGATCCGCAACGACATGGCGCTGCTCGAAGACGAAGAGCTGATCGCCGCACCGCACACCTCCTCGGGCCGCGTGCCGACCGACAAAGGTTATCGGGTCTTCGTCGACCATCTCGCTCAGCTGCGCCCGCTCTCGGGAGCACAGCGCACCGCCATCGAGTCGTTCCTCACCGATCCGGCCGACCTCGACGACCTCATGGTCCGCACGGTCCGGGTGCTCACGCAGCTCACCGGTCAGGTGGCGCTCGCGCAGTACCCCTCGTTCGCCCGCGCGAACCTCACCCACATCGAGCTCGTCGCGCTCGCACCGACGCGTCTGCTCATCGTCCTCGTCACCGACGCCGGGGGTGTATCCCAGCGCATGGCCCCGCTGCCTGCGGTGGTCGACGAGACCGACATGGCTGTGCTGCGCGCGCGTCTCTCCGCGCTCATCACCGGGCGCGCGGTGAGCGACGCCGCCGACCGGCTGCAGACACTGCTCGCGGCCGACGAACACGCGAACGACCAGGTCCTCCGCGCGCTCGCCACCATCATCATCGACGAGCTCGGCCAGTTCCGGCAGGAGCGCCTCGTGATGGCCGGTGCCGCCACGCTCGCCAGACGCGAGCAGGACTTCCGCGGCAGCATCCATCCGCTGCTCGAGGCGATCGAGGAGCAGGTCACCCTGTTGCGGCTGATGAGCGAGATGGAAGCCGACTCGCACGGGCTCGCAGCGAGCATCGGCACCGAGAACGCCTCGTTCGGTCTGGGGGAGGCGTCGATCGTGGCGAGCAACTACGCCGCTCCCAGCGGCACCGCTCGAGTCGGCGTGATGGGGCCGACCCGCATGGACTATCCGAGCAACCTCGCGGCGGCACGGGCTGTGGCCCGCTACCTGTCGCGGATGCTCGACGAAGACGAGGCCGCTCGCTGACGCGGGCGTCCTGACACGACACGCAGAAGGGCCATTGTGGCGGATCACTACGAGGTACTCGGCGTCTCCCGCGACGCTTCCACCGACGAGATCAAGAAGGCGTATCGACGACTCGCACGTCAGCTCCACCCGGATGTGAACCCGGGTGAGGATGCGGCGGAGCGATTCAAGCTCGTCACGCACGCCTACGACGTGCTGAGCGACGACGAGTCACGTCGTCGATACGACATGGGCGGGGGCGACGGGGCCGCAGGCAACTTCGGCGGCTTCGGTGGCTTCGGCGACATCTTCGAGACGTTCTTCGGAGCCGCCCAGGGCGGTGGACGAGGAGCGCGACCGCGCTCGCGCCGCGAGCGGGGTCAGGACGCGCTCGTGCGCGTCACCCTCGATCTCGGCGATGTCGTCTTCGGTGCGCATCGCGACATCGACGTCGACACGGCCGTGCTGTGCGAGACCTGCAACGGCTCGTGCTGCCAGGAGGGCACGTCGCCCGTCACCTGCGACATCTGCGGCGGATCGGGCCATGTGCAGCGTCAGGTGCGCAGCCTGCTCGGCAACGTCGTCACCTCGCAGCCCTGCGGCACGTGCGAGGGGTACGGCACGACGATCCCGTATCCGTGCGGCACGTGCGGCGGCCAGGGACGGGTGCGTTCGCGTCGCACGGTGTCGCTCGACATCCCGGCCGGCGTCGAGACGGGCCTGCGCCTGCAGCTCCCCGGATCCGGCGAGGTCGGCAAGGCCGGTGGCCCGAACGGCGATCTGTACGTCGAGGTCACCGTCAACGCCCACCCGGCCTTCAGCCGCGACGGCGATGACCTGCTCGCGACCCTCGAGGTCGCCATGACCGATGCCATCCTCGGCACGGAGACGACGATCCAGGGACTCGATGGCGAGGTCGACCTCGAGATCCGGCCCGGCGTGCAGTCCGGCGACGTGCTGACGATCAAGGGGCGGGGCATCACGCCGCTGCGCGGCAGCCAGCGCGGCGATCTGCGCGTGGGCGTGCAGGTGCTTACGCCCACCAAGATCGACTCCGCGCAGCGCCGGCTCATCGAGGACTTCGCGAAGAAGACCAAGGCCCCCGCGCCCCAGTTGGCGCAGTTCCAGCAGGGTCTCTTCTCGAAGTTCCGCGATCGCTTCCGCTCGCACTGATCGGGTTCCCATGGCACTGCACTTCCTCGTCGAATCCTCGTCGGATGCGGCCGTCGGCGACCTCGTGGTGCTGACCGGGGCCGAAGCCAAGCACGCGGCGGTGGTCCGGCGGCTGCGCGTGGGCGAGTCCGTCACCGTCGGAGACGGCGCCGGGGTCTGGCTCAGCGGTGTCGCGGAAGAGGTGACCCCCGCACGGGTCGATGTGCGCGTCTCGCAGCGCACGGTCGAGCCGGCGCCGACGCCTCGGATCGTGCTCGTGCAGGCGCTCGCGAAGGGCGACCGCGACGAGTTGGCGGTGCAGGCGGCGTGCGAGCTCGGCGTCGACGAGATCGTCCCCTGGCAGGCGAGTCGCAGCGTCTCGCGCTGGGAGGGTCCGAAGGCCGTCAAGGGCCGCGAACGGTGGGCGAGCATCGTCCGTGAGGCAGCCAAGCAGGCGCATCGCGCCTGGGTCCCCGAGGTCGTCGCGCCCGTGACGACGAAGGAGCTCGCCGCGCGTGCATCGCAGCAGCGGGTCCTTCTGCTCGACCCCACAGCGCCCCTCAGGCTCTCGCAGGTGACGCCCGACGGTCGGGACCTCGTGCTGGTGGTCGGGCCCGAGGGGGGAATCTCCGACGACGAGATGTCACGCCTGGTCGACGCAGGAGCCGAACGCGTTCTGCTCGGAGACACCGTGCTGCGAACCTCGACCGCGGGCCCGGCAGCGATAGCCGTGCTGTCGGTGGCCCTCGGGCGCTGGTGACGGGGCTCGGGCCTTCTGCACCACCCGATCAGTAGACTGAGACCATGGCAGAGCCCTCGATCTTCACGCGCATCCTGAACGGTGACATCCCGGGCGAGATCCTGCTGGACACCGGCCGGGTCTTCGCGATCCGAGACATCGACCCCCAGGCTCCTCTGCACGCGCTGGTGATCCCGAAGACCGAGGACTACCGCGACGTCACGGAGCTCGCAGCGGGCGACCCCGATCTGCTCGCCGAGATGGTGTCGGCTGCCAAGAGGCTCGCCGACGACCACGCGAACGGCGAGTACCGCCTCATCTTCAACAACGGCGCGAGCGCCGCTCAGTCCGTCTTCCACGTGCACGCCCATGTGCTCGGCAACATCGAGGAGAACAAGCTCGTTGGCTTCTGACGATCAAGACATCATCACCGAACGCGTGTACGTCGACGGTGTCGCCATGGTGCAGCTGCTGGGTCCGCAGGACCGCCTGCTGCGGATGCTCGAGAAGGAGCACCGCGAGGTGCAGGTGCTCGTGCGCGGCAACGAGATCACGCTGACCGGGAACGCGGAGGCGGTCGAGAAGGCGAAGACCCTCGTCGACGAGCTGCTCACCATGACGAAGGCCGGGCACGACCTGGCCCCGAGCGATGTCTCCAGCTCTGCGCGCCTGCTGCGCACCGACGGCGGCCCGCGTCCGAGCGAGGTGCTGGGCGAGGCCATCCTGTCGACGCGCGGAAAGGTCATCAGGCCCAAGACCCTCGGTCAGAAGGAGTACGTCGACGCGATCGAGGAGAACACGATCGTGTTCGGCATCGGTCCGGCCGGTACCGGCAAGACCTACCTCGCGATGGCGAAGGCCGTGCAGGCGCTGCAGCGCAAGGAGGTCACGCGGATCATCCTCACGCGTCCCGCCGTCGAGGCGGGGGAGCGGCTCGGCTTCCTGCCCGGCACGCTGACCGACAAGATCGATCCGTACCTCCGTCCGCTCTACGACGCGCTGAACGAGATGATGGATCCCGAGATCGTCCCTCGT
>NZ_DALZXX010000002.1:0-17768 GCF_031988965.1 Microbacterium sp. | reverse complement strand
GGGAACGATCGAGGTCGCGCCGCTGGCCTACATGCGCGGCCGCACGCTCAATGACTCGTTCGTGGTGCTCGATGAAGCGCAGAACACGACGCCCGAGCAGATGAAGATGTTCCTCACGCGTCTCGGCTTCGGCTCGAAGATGGTCGTCACCGGTGACATCACCCAGGTCGACCTTCCGCAGGGATCCTCGGGTCTCCGCCTGGTGACCCGCGTGCTCGACGGCATCGACGACATCCATTTCGCCCGGCTCACGAGCGACGACGTCGTGCGCCACTCCCTCGTCGGCCGCATCGTCGACGCGTACAGCGAGTACGACGAACGCCGCACCGCGCAGCGCTTCGAGCGTGAGCAGGCGGCGGAGTTCGCCAATCGCGCAGAGCGCCGAGGCGCGCAGCGACCCGGACCCCGGGACCGCAAGCCGAAACGAGGCCTCTCCTGATGAAACGAGCACAGAAATGATCGAGATCAACAACGAGTCGGCCATCGACGTCGACGAGACGGTGCTCCAGCGACTGACGGACTTCAATCTCGCCCAGATGCATGTCAGCCCCGATGCCGAGGTCGCGATCGTCCTCGTCGACGAGGGCGCCATGGAGGCACTGCACGTGCAGTGGATGGACGAGCCCGGCCCCACCGATGTGCTCAGCTTCCCCATGGATGAGCTGCGTCCCGGCACGGAGGACCGCCCGACGGCTCCCGGCCTGCTCGGCGACATCGTGCTGTGCCCGCAGGTCGCCGAGGCTCAGGCGCAGGCGGCAGGACACACGCTGATGGACGAGCTCATCCTGCTCACCACGCACGGACTGCTGCACCTGCTGGGCTTCGACCACGCAGAGCCCGACGAGGAGCGTGAGATGTTCGGACTGCAGAAGGAGCTCATCCAGGGCTTCGCTGCCGCCGAACGTCGACGATGACCGCGGCTCTCCTGCTCGCGGGAGCGGTGCTGCTGGTCGCCTTCGGCGGTCTCATGGCGGCGATCGACGCGGCCTTCGGTGTCACCTCGCGCTCCGACATCGCGGAGATGGGAACGGAGGGGCGCAACGCACGGCAGCTGGCGCGGATCGCGGTGGACCCGGATGCGCACGTCAACTCCGTCTCGTTCATCCGCGTCCTCGCCGAGACGGCTGCGGCCGTGCTCGTGACCGTCGCGTTCAGCATCCTCTTCGACAACATCTGGTGGGCGATGCTCGCGGCGGCGGTGCTGATGACCGGCATCACCTTCGTTCTCGTCGGTGCGAGTCCACGCTCCTTCGGGCGCCAGCATGCCGACCGCATACTCCGGGCCAACGCACCGATCGTCCGCGGGCTCCGCATCTTCCTGGGGCCGATCGCGCAGGGACTTGTCGTGCTCGGCAACCGCGTCACGCCCGGTACCGGCCGCAGCTCGTTCACCTCTGAAGAGCAGCTGCTCAGCATGGTCGACGAGGCCGCGTCGAACGATCTCATCGAAGCCGACGACCGCGACCTGATCCACTCGGTGTTCGACTTCACCGACCAGTTCGTGCGCGCCGTCATGGTGCCTCGCACCGAGATGGTCACCGTCGACGCCACCGCCACGACCGACGAGGCCATGACGCTGTTCCTGCAGCGCGGTGTCTCGCGGATGCCCGTGGTCGACGACGACGCCGATGACGTGGTGGGCGTGCTCTATCTCAAGGATCTCGTGCAGTTCGCGTATCGCGACGAGAGCGCGTGGCGGGCCGCGTCGATCCGGCCCATCTCGCGGCCCGCGACGTTCGTCCCCGAGTCGATGCGCGCCGAGACGCTGCTGCAGCAGATGAAGCGCGACGCCGTGCACGTGTGCCTTGTGATCGATGAACACGGTGGCATCTCGGGGCTCGTGACGCTCGAAGACCTCATCGAGGAACTCGTGGGTGAGATCTCCGACGAGTACGATCGAGTGGCAGCAGAAGTCGTCGAACTCGGCGACGGACGATACCGCGTGAGCGCCCGACTCTCGCTGGAGGATGTCGGCGATCTGTTCGGACTCGAACTCGAGGACGACGATGTCGACTCCATCGGCGGCCTGCTGGGCAAGGCCCTCGGCCAGGTGCCGCAGCCGGGAGCTATGGCGACCGTCGAGGGGCTCAACCTGACGGGCGGCGCGTCGAGAGGGCGAGGGCGCGGCATCGCGACGGTGTTCGTCGAGCGCGCAGCGAACGATCCTGCATCAGCAGGGCATGAAGGAGACCAGGACGATGACTGAGCAGACGCGAAGCGGGTTCGTGACCTTCGTGGGGCGCCCCAACGTCGGGAAGTCGACGCTCACCAATGCGCTCGTCGGCGAGAAGATCGCCATCACCAGCGAGAAGCCCCAGACGACGCGACGCGCCATCCGCGGAATCGTGAACCGCCCCGAGGGTCAGCTCGTGATCGTCGACACCCCCGGAATCCACAAGCCGCGGACGCTGCTCGGTGAGCGGCTGAACGACCTGGTGGAGCAGGTCCTCGGCGATGTCGACGTGATCGGATTCTGCGTGCCGGCGACCGAGAAGGTGGGCCCCGGAGATCGGCGGATCGCCGCGTCCCTCGACGGCTACCCCCGCGCGAAGAAGGTGGCGATCGTGACGAAGACCGACGCCGCCGGTCGCGATGAGATCACCGAACGGCTCCTGGAGGTCGATGCCCTGCGCGAAGACTGGGCTGCGGTGATCCCGCTCTCTGCTCTGACGCGCGATCAGCTCGAGGTCCTCGCGGACGAGGTGCTCTCCCTCATGCCGACCGGGCCCGCCCTGTACGGCGAAGGCGTCACGACGGACGAGTCCGAGGAGGATCGCATCGCGGAGATGATCCGTGAGGCGGCGCTGGACGGCGTGCGCGACGAGCTGCCGCACTCGATCGCCGTGGTGATCGACGACATCGCTCCCCGTGAGGACAGCGACCTCACCGACGTGCACGCCTCGATCGTCGTCGAGCGCGACAGCCAGAAGGCGATCATCATCGGCCACAAGGGCAAGAGACTCGCCGATGTGGGCCGTCGCGCACGCGTCGGCATCGAGGAGCTCCTCGGCACCCGGGTGTTCCTGGGACTGCACGTCAAGGTCGCCAAGGAATGGCAGCGCGACCCGAAGCAGCTCGGTCGACTCGGCTTCTGAGATGGAGGACCGACACGCTGAGCGGGTCGGGTGCTCCACCGGACGTCACAGATGAGCACCCGCGGCGACGACGCCGAGAAGCAGAAGGATCGCGCCTTCAGCGCGCTCTTCGATGCGAACTGGGCGCGCGTACGGCATCACGTCGAGGGTGTCGTCGACGACGACGCCGAGGTCACCGAGATCGTCTCCGAGGTCTTCCTCCTCGCCTGGTCGCGCCTCGACCCGATGAAGCCGGTGGATCATCTGTGGCTTCTGCGCGCGGCCGACCGCGTGCTGCGCTCGCGCGCGGCTCGCGCGGTCACGCGACGTACCGCACTCGACGCGGTGCACCAGGGGATGTCCGGTGCCGAGGGTGCCGCTGACCTCACCATGCGGGTGCGCGTTCTCACAGCTTTGGGTGTCCTATCCCGGACTGAGCGGCGTATCATCATGCTGACATACTGGGATGGGCTCGCGGTGGGGGAGATCGCTGAGATACTGCGCAGCCCGAAGATCCGAGTGAGGAAGACGCTGCGTCGCGCACAGCGAAAGCTGCGGGCGGCGCTCGGACTGGAGGAGGCGGGGTGACGGCGATGGGCGACCACGCGCTGCTGGATCGAGTGTTGACGGAGGCGGATCCCGCCCGGACCCCTCGCGATGCGCCCCCCGATGCCGCGGCGCTGATGATGCGCGACAGGATCATCCGCGACGCGAGGGCTCCTCGACGCAGTCGTGCCGTCGCCGTCGGGTGGGCCTCCGGCCTCGCGACGGCCGCCGCAGCCGCTGTGGTCGCCGTCGCGGTTCTCGTGCCACAGGGCGAAGCGGTCGCCGAGGGCCTGGATCCACTCGACTTCACGTCGGCGATGAGCACCGCGGCGACCGTCGAGACCGCGCAGGGGGCGCTCGCATCGGGTGACGGTCCGGCCGCTCCTGAGCGGCTCGTGCGGTCGGCGAGCTGGGCCTTCGACATCAACGGCAGTACCGGCGAGACCGAGGTCGTTCCCCAGCTGACCGTCCTGGAATGGGAGGCCGACCTTTCCGGACACATGACGAGCATCCTCGGCGTTCCCTACGATCCGGCTGACGCGACCGCGAACATGGGCGCCGAGGTGAGCAGTTCGGGACAGGTCTCTGTCGATCTGCCGATCGAGCCCGGCCAGTTCGCGACCGCCGTTCCGGAGCCGTTCGGGAACAGCGAGCGCGACGTCGCGACGGCACTCTCGGCATTCGGGATGCCTGCGGACCCCACCGGGGCCGAGCTGCTGACGGCCATGACGACGATGTTGCAGCAATGGTCGCTGACCGACGAGCAGCAGTCGCAGCTGCTCAGCATGCTGGAAACCACGGGCGACGCGCAGGGGCTGGGGTCGACGGTCGACCGGCTCGGGCGTCCGGCGGCAGGCCTGCGGGTCACGTCCGACGACGGCGCAGCGAGCGACGTCGTGTTGATCTCTGCCGACACAGGTCGCATCATCGGGATCGAGCGCACCAATCTCGAGGACACCGACCTCATCGATGCCGGTGCCGTGGTGTCGTACACGCTGTGGGATGTGGACGAGAGCCTGATCCGATGAGATCCGGGAGAGTCGCCACCGCGATCGTCCTCGGCGTTCTCGCGGCAGGGACCCTGAGCGGAGCTGCGCATGCCGAGGGGTTCGGCGATGAAGAGGTCGCGAGCCTCATCGTCGAGGTGATGGACGAGGTGCCCGGCGGGGTGATCATCGACAGGAACCACGCCGTATGGCCCGAACTCGGCATGACGCTGACGGTGCCGACTCGCGGAGAGATCATCCTGCGTGCGGCGGTCGGCTCCTGCGCCACCGGCCAGGTGTGCGCCTTCACCGGAGCTTCGCTCACCGGAGCCAAGCTCAGCTGGACGACGTGCTCGACGCACAGCATCCCGTCGAGCTTCGTCACGAGATCGATCGCGGACGCGCGCTCGAGCGGATACGCGCAGGCGCGCAACGTCACCACGGTTCTCGCGACGGCTGCCGCGAACGGGTGGGCGAACGTGTCAGGCACGGCGACCAACCTCCGCTGCGTGCTCTGAGGAGAGGAGAGCACATGACCGTCGCCGAGCGATGGATCGCGACCACCTGGGGTGGGCCCGAGACCTGGGAGTTCGTAGAGACCCACGTGCCGGATCCCGGACCGGGGGAGATCACCGTTCGCGTCCTCGCTTCGGGGGTGAACCCGGCAGATGCCAAGCATGTCGCGACGCCGCGTGACGGTGTCGATCTGCCCGTGCCGATCGGGTACGAGATCTCGGGCGTCGTGACGGCCATCGGTCCCGACACGCGAATCGGTTCGGGCGAGGTCTCGCTCGGCGACGAGGTGATCGCATTCCGTGTACGCGGCGGCTTCGCGACGGAGCTCACCGTGCCCGCGGAGAAGGCGTTCGCCAAACCCACGACACTCACGCACGCCGAGGCGGCGAACCTGCTGCTCGCCGGAACCACCGCGGCGGAGATGCTGCACGTGACCCGGGTCACGCCGGGGGAGACGATCCTGCTCCACGGCGCGTCGGGTGCGGTCGGCGTCAGTCTGCTGCAGCAGGCGGCGCTGCGCGGAATCACCGTGATCGGGACTGCGAGCGAGGCGCGCGCGAAGGTCGTGCGCGATTTCGGCGGGATCCCGGTGCGCTACGGCCCTGGTCTCGCAGACCGCGTGCGCTCTCTCGCAGGAGAGGATGTCGTCGCCTCCCTCGACGCGGTGGGGACCGACGAGGCGATCGACGTCTCGCTCGAGCTCGTCGCCGACAGGAGCCGCATCGTGACCATCGCCGCTGCCCCGCGTGCCGCCGCCGAAGGCATCCGCGCCATAGCGGGGTCTCAGCCCGCGAGCGCCCGATTCCGCGATGAGATCCGAGGCGAGCTCGTGACCATGGCGCAGCGCGGAGATCTGGTCGTGCCCGTGGCGCGGACGTTCCCTCTCGAAGAGGCGCCTGTGGCTCTCGCGCTCCTGGCGGGTGGGCATCCGGGCGGGAAGCTCGCGCTCATCCCCTGATCTCCCGGCGGACTAGCCGACCGTCTGGATGGCGGACGTGACGATGACGACGCCCTCGCCGTATGCGGCGTCGACGGCATCCTGCAGCGTGCCGTCGTCCCAGACCACCTGCACCCAGACGTAGCCTCGCTCAGGCCAGGATGTCAGCGCGTCGGTGCCGAGCCATGCGACCACCTCGTCCTGCACCAGAGACAACTCGCGGTCGTCGGTGTGGCCGTCCACTCCTCGCGTGGGGTCCTCGTTCGGCATCGGGTCGTACAGAGCGAGGAGTGTCGGCGGATCGGTGAGAGTGAATCGCTCGCCGTCATACGTACCCCGGGCCGCATACGAGCCCCATCTGACCTCACCGCTCGATTCGCTGCCGTCGACCTGATCCCACGTCCACCCGTCGACGGGGACGCCGACGCACTGCGGCGGGTACGACTCCATCACGATGCCCAGGCAGATCTCGACGTCACCGGACGCATCGATCACCGTGCCGGCTGCGGTCACCGGCCCCTCGGGCGGAGCGACGGCCGGCGCAGTCGCAGGAAGCCCCACCGGTGAGCTCGTCGGGGCGGGGGAGGAGCCCGCATCCGTCGAACACCCCGGCAGCACGAGAAGCGCGGTCGCGGCGACTGCAGCGGCGGCAGACGCGAGAGTGCGTGAGATCGTCATACTCCCCAGTGTCGCGCGCGCTGTGATCGTCTCACGGTGCGGTCACTGCGCCTCTTCCTGCTACCATGGCCGCATGCCTTTCGGCGGTCTGCTTCTTCTTAGCTGCCGCGACGAGTCCTCAAGCTAGGGCCTTCCTCGTCGCGGCGCTTGTGTTGGCCCGTACACATTTCTGACGAAGAGAAGACGCCCATCATGCACAACACCCAGCGCCCGTCCGCGATGCCGATCCACAAGTATCGGCCGTTCCACGAGCAGATCGCCGTCCACCTGCCCGACCGCACCTGGCCCGACGCCCGTATCACCGAGGCTCCCCGCTGGTGCGCCGTCGACCTGCGCGACGGCAACCAGGCGCTCATCGACCCGATGTCTCCCGAGCGCAAGCGAGTGATGTTCGAGCTGCTCGTCAGCATGGGCTACAAGGAGATCGAGGTCGGGTTCCCCTCGGCGAGCCAGACCGACTTCGACTTCGTGCGTCAGCTCATCGAAGAGAATCTGATCCCCGACGACGTCACGATCCAGGTGCTGACCCAGGCGCGCGAACACCTGATCGCCCGTACCTACGAGTCGATCGTCGGCGCGAAGCAGGCCATCGTGCACCTGTACAACTCGACCAGCGTGCTGCAGCGCGAGGTCGTGTTCCGCACCGACAAGCAGGGCATCATCGACATCGCTCTCGAGGGTGCGCGCCTGTGCCGTCAGTACGAGAAGACGATCCCCGACACGCAGGTCTACTACGAGTACTCGCCCGAGAGCTACACGGGCACCGAGCTCGAGTTCGCAGTGGACGTCTGCAACCAGGTGATCGAGATCTTCGAGCCCACTCCCGACCGCAAGGTCATCATCAACCTGCCGGCGACCGTCGAGATGGCTTCGCCGAACGTCTACGCCGATTCGATCGAGTGGATGAGCCGCAACCTCGCGCACCGCGAGAACGTGATCCTGTCTCTGCACCCGCACAACGACCGCGGCACCGCGATCGCTGCGGCCGAGCTCGGCTACATGGCCGGCGCCGACCGCATCGAGGGCTGCCTGTTCGGCAACGGCGAGCGCACGGGCAACGTCGACATCGTGGCGCTGGGCATCAACCTGTTCACGCAGGGCATCGATCCGCAGATCGACTTCAGCGACATCGACCAGGTCAAGCGCACGGTCGAGTACTGCAACCAGCTGCCGGTGCCCGAGCGCAGCCCCTGGGCGGGAGACCTGGTCTTCACCGCGTTCAGCGGCTCGCACCAGGATGCGATCAAGAAGGGCTTCGAGGCGATGGCCGTCCGTGCCGAGGCCGAGGGCGTCACGGTCGACGACATCGAGTGGGCCGTGCCGTACCTGCCGGTCGACCCGAAGGACCTCGGTCGCTCCTACGAGGCAGTGATCCGGGTCAACTCGCAGTCCGGCAAGGGCGGTGTGGCATACCTGCTGAAGGCCGACCACGCGATCGACCTGCCGCGCAAGCTGCAGATCGAGTTCTCGGGCGTCGTGCAGACGAAGACCGACGCCGAGGGCGGCGAGGTCACGAGCGAGCAGATCTGGTCGATCTTCAACGACGAGTACCTGCCCGCCGCCGACACCGAGGCCAAGTGGGGTCGGTTCGAACTGCTCTCGACGCAGACCCGCAGCGACATGTCGGGCGACGTGGTCCTCGATGTGACACTGCGCGACGATGACCAGCAGGTCGCGGTGACAGGCAATGGCAACGGCCCGATCGCCGCGTTCATCGAGGTGCTGCGCGGACAGGGCTTCGACATCACGCTCTACGACTACGTCGAGCACGCTCTCAGTGCTGGCGGTGACGCGCAGGCCGCGGCCTACGTCGAGCTGCAGATCGGCGACCAGCGGCTGTGGGGCGTCGGCATCGACGGTGACATCTCGACCGCATCGCTCAAGGCGATCGTGTCGGGCGTCAACCGCTCGATCCGCACTCGCCAGCAGGAGCTCGCCGCAGTCTGACAGGATGCGCGCTCCTGGTCGTTGAGCGAGGCGGCGGAGCGTTGCCCGTTTCCGGTCGTTGAGCGAGGACGGCGGAGCCGACCGAGACGAAACGTGGTGAGGTGCTTCACGAGGGTCGCCACGTTTCGTCTCGGTGCTGAGACCGGCACGGATCGAGCGCCAGCGAGTCGACGCGTCCTCGCTCGACGAGCGGGGCCTCAGGGCTTGATGATCGGGATCACACCCGTCTCGGCGGCGACCTTGCGGCGGTACAGACGTCGTTGCTCAGGCAGCGACACATCGAAGCTCACCGCGAGCACGCGGATGATCGCGGTGACGATGATGCCGAGCACGGCGGCGAGCGGGATGGGCATGCCGAAAGCGTTCGCGATCACGATGAACGTGCATCCCGCTCCGGCGGCCACGGCGTAGAGAGACCCGACGTGCATGATCGCGGTCGGCAGGCCCATCAGCATGTCTCTGAGGACGCCGCCGCCGACGGCGGCGCACGCTCCGATGAAGACCGCAGGCACCGGGGGGATGCCGAAGGCGATGGCCTTGCTCGTGCCGAAGGCGCCGAACATACCGATGACGACGGCATCGAGCACGACGATGACGCGGTTGAGTCGATTGAAGAGACCGGCCAGCAGCATGCCGAACAGGGATGCTCCGGTCGCCGTCAGCAGGTACCAGTTGTTCTGCAGGGTCGCCGGAGTCTGCCCGAGCAGGATGTCGCGGATGAGGCCCCCGCCCATGCCGATCATGATCCCGATGATGGCGACACCGAGCCAGTCGAGACGCCGCTGCCCCTGGAAGCCCGAGGCGAACATCGCACCCTGCACTCCGCCGAGGCCGACGCCGAGCAGGTCCGCCCAGAGCGGAATGATGAAGAGCGGTTCGGTCACCCCTCCATTCTTCCGCACGGAGGATAATCGAGGAGTGCCCACCTACCGAGACGAAGCGGTGATCCTGCGCACCCACAAGCTGGGTGAGGCGGATCGCATCGTCACGATGCTCTCGCGCGGTCACGGCAAGATCCGCGCGGTGGCCAAGGGAGTGCGGCGCACATCGTCGAAGTTCGGATCTCGTCTCGAGCCCTTCATGGTCGCCGACGTGCAGCTCTACCAGGGCCGTTCTCTCGACATCGTGCAGCAGGCGGAGTCTCTCGGGTCGTACGGGTCCGACATCGCGGCGCATTACGACCGGTTCACCTCCGCCAACGCGATGGTCGAGACCGCCGATCGGCTCAGCGATTCCGAGGCCACCCCCCAGCAGTACTTGCTGCTCGTGGGCGGGCTGCGCGCGCTCTCGCGCGGCGAGCATTCGCCACGCAGCATCCTCGACTCGTATCTGCTTCGGGTCATGGCGCTGTCGGGGTGGGCGCCCTCGCTCGGAGACTGCGCTCGGTGCGCCGCCCCGGGACCGCATGCGCATTTCGTCGGACAGCTCGGTGGCGCCGTCTGCGTGAACTGCGCACCGGCCGGCAGCCCGCGGGTGGCCGACAGGACACTTTCCCTGTTGCGCGCCCTGATGGCCGGCGAATGGGAAGTCATCGATGGAGCGCCGCTCGCCGACACGGCAGCGGCGTCAGGCCTCGTCTCCGCCTACGCCCAATGGCACCTGGAACGCGGCATCCGCTCGCTCGCGCACCTCGTGCCCGACGAACCCCGAGAAGGAGCGCTGTGAGCCCCAAGCCCTACACGCACAAGGATGCAGTGGCGTACCGCCCGCTCGATTGGACGGGCGTGTATCCGCCGACCTTCCCCGCAGTGCCCGAGCACGTCGCGATCGTCATGGATGGCAACGGACGCTGGGCGAACCGTCGCGGTCTCAATCGCGTCGAGGGGCACAAGGCAGGGGAAGAGGTTCTCCTCGACGTGGTCGCTGGCGCGATCCAGGCCGGGGTGAAGCATCTCTCCGTGTACGCGTTCTCGACCGAGAACTGGGCGCGGTCTCCTGAAGAGGTCCGCTTCCTGATGGGCTACAACCGCGACGTGCTGCATCGTCGCCGCGACCAGCTCAACGAGTGGGGTGTACGTGTGCGCTGGGCCGGCCGCAAGCCGCGCCTGTGGGGCAGCGTCATCAAAGAGTTGCAGTACGCCGAGCAGCTGACCAAGGACAACGACGTGCTCACGCTCACCATGTGCGTGAACTACGGCGGTCGCGTAGAGCTCGTCGACGCCATGCGGTCGATCGCGGCCGATGTGGCGTCCGGCAAGGTCAAGCCGAATGCGATCAGCGAGAAGATGATCCGTCGGCACCTCTACGTCCCGGACATGCCGGACGTCGACCTCTTCGTGCGCAGCTCGGGGGAGCAGCGCACATCGAACTTCCTGCTGTGGCAGGCGGCCTACGCCGAGATGGTGTTCCTCGACACGCTCTGGCCCGACTTCTCCCGTGAAGAGCTGTGGCGCTCGATCGGCATCTACCTGTCGCGAGACCGCCGCTTCGGCGGAGCGATCGACACCCCGGATGCTTCTGCCTGAGCCCGCAGCCACCGTTCCGTCTCTCGCGGGTGGCGCAGTCTGACGATCGTCAGATGCGGGAAGAGCTCCCTCTTCACAGGCATCTGCGTGGACCAGAACCGACGGGTCTTGGTCTGCCAGGCCAGGATGCTGCGCGCGGGATCGCGCGTCGTCAACAGCTGCCAGAGCGGCTTCTCGACATTTCCGTTGTACATCTCGGTGCGCAGGACGCTGCGGCTCAGCGTGCGGCGCAGCAGCCTCATACGTACGACGGGCCAGGGGTAGTCGAGCCAGATGACGAGCTGCGCCCGCGGCGTCATGATCTCATCGGTGCCCTTGCTGGTGTACTGCCACTCGGTGATCCAGCGTTCGGAGACTGCGAATGCCCGCACGTCGTCGAGGAACGACGGACGCGGAGTCCAGTTCTCGCCGTGGAACAACCCGTCGATCTCCACGTGCCGCAGGTTCCACAGCGACCCCAGCCGCTGAGCGAGGGTGGTCTTGCCCGAACCTGTCACGCCTGCGACCAGCACTCTCTCGGGGCTGAACGGCAGGGGATCATCGGCGGCGAGCATCCGAGAATCTTACCGACGGAATAGCCCACAGGCTCATGCGGTTGGATGTCAGTGTGAGTGAAGCCATCTCGATCGACATCTGGTCCGACATCGCCTGCCCCTGGTGCTACATCGGCAAGCGCAATCTCGAGAAGGGACTCGAAGCCGTCGCCGGCGACGATGACGCCCCGCAGGTGAACATCACCTTCCACTCGTTCGAGCTGTCGCCCGACACCCCCGTCGACTTCGACGGCGATGAGATCGACTTCCTCGCCGGTCACAAGGGCATGCCCCGCGATCAGGTGGAGCAGATGCTGTCGCACGTCACCGGCGTCGCCGAGAACGCCGGTCTCGAGTACCGGTTCGATCTTCTGCAGCACACCAACACCGTGAAGGCGCACGAACTGCTCCACTTCGCGAAGGCCCAGGGCGTGCAGCACGAGATGGAGGAGCGACTGATGTCGGCGTACTTCACCGAGGGCAAGCACGTGGGACGCATCGACGACCTGGTCGCCCTCGCGGTGGAGGTCGGACTCAATCCCGACGACACCCGCGACGCGCTGGTGTCGTCGCGACACCTCGCCGATGTCCGTCAGGACCAGGCTCAGGCTCAGGCTTACGGCATCCAGGGAGTGCCGTTCTTCGTCATCGACGGACAGTACGGCATCAGCGGTGCGCAGCCGCCGGCAGCGTTCGAGAACGTGCTGCGCGACCTGTGGAGCAAGCGCGGACAGGACGAGAGCGACCTCGAAGAGGCTGCGGTCTGACCACTCTCAGGCGTCGCCGTTCGGCGACGCCTGAGTCAGAGCGGTGAGCCAGACGGACCTGTGCGCGTCGACGTAGTCGACAGCGGCAGTCCAGTGCACCCCGTGGCCCTCGGTGAACATCGATGCCCAGGGTTCCCGTCCCTGCGCGTGCGACGTCGCCAGCAGATCGAGCATGGCGGCGGCACGCTCGCGCATCGCCTCAGGCAGGCGCTCGCGTAGTCCGAGATCGGCGCCGTAGCCGTCGATGAAGGCGCGCAGGTCGCGTGCCGCGTCCTCGGGCGGCACCTGCACCCGCGAGAGCGTGAACGCCTGCGCGGCGTATGCGAGATCCCAGAGCCGCGTGCTCGGTGCGGCGGCATCCCAGTCGATGAAGACCCAGCGATCTCCGATCACCAGGTTCCAGGGAGCGAGGTCGTTGTGGCACACGAGTTCGTCTCCGGGGGCCGGGATGGCTGTCTCCCAGACCGCATCACGGGGAGGGGAGAAGAGACCACTCGCGTCGTGGATCGATCGCACCATCGCTCCCACGCGGCGCAGTTGATCGTGCGTGAACGCCGCCGCGTGCAGCGCGAGAGTCCCCGGCACGAATTCGATGATCTGGCGCCCCTCGTGATCGCGACCGAGCGGCTCGGCGACGTCGATCCCGTGCTCGCGCAGATGCCGCATGAGCGCGTGCACGCCGTCGGTTGCAGGGGTCCAGCTCTTGCGCACCGTGTCGCCGACCCGGGTGACCGAGCCGCTCGCATTCCCGCCGCTCAGCGGCTCTTCGTCGTGCATGCGCAGTCCTCCGGGCACCGGATCGCCTGCCGGCTCACCGCCGCATCGTCAGCGGGTCAGAGCCGCCTCGATCGCCCCGACGATCTCCGGGTCGTTCGGCTTCTGCTTCGGACGGAAGCGCACGACCTCGCCGTCGGGCAGCACGAGGAACTTCTCGAAGTTCCACTCGACGCGACCCGCCTTGCCGCCGGCATCCGGGGTCTGCTTCAGCGTCTTGTAGAGGTCGGTGGCGTTCCTGCCGTTGACCTTGACCTTGTCGGTGATCGGGAAGGTGACGCCGTAGGTGGTCGAGCAGAACTCGAGGATCTGATCGACTGAACCCGGCTCCTGACCGAAGAACTGGTTGCAGGGGAACCCGACGACGCTGAATCCGCGATCGCTGTACAGGCGCTGAAGCTCCTCGAGCTGCTCGTACTGCGGGGTGAGTCCGCACTTCGAGGCGACGTTGACCACCAGCACCACGTCGGCACCGAGATCGTCGAGCGTCTTCTCCGTGCCGTCGGCGTCAGTGAAGGGGATGGAGCGGACAGCGGGATCGGTCATGTTCACAGCTTAGATCGATGCGCCGCGACCGGCTCCGTGTCTGGGAGAATGGAGAGGACATGACTCTCGCCACCGCTTCAGCTCGCACCCTCAACATCGGTCCGATCGCCCTCGACGTGCCGGTGGTCCTGGCACCCATGGCGGGGATCACCAACACCGCCTTCCGTCGGCTCTGCCGTGAGTACGGCGCAGGGCTCTACGTGAGCGAGATGATCACGTCCCGCGCGCTGGTCGAGCGCAATGAGACGACGATGCGTCTGATCCGCCACCACGAGTCCGAGACGCCGCGGTCGATCCAGCTGTACGGAGTCGACCCGCACACGATCGCCGAGGCCGTGCGCATCATCGTCGCCGAGGACCACGCCGACCACATCGACCTGAACTTCGGCTGCCCGGTGCCCAAGGTCACGCGCAAGGGCGGGGGAGCGGCCCTTCCGTGGAAGAGCTCCCTCTTCTCGCAGATCGTCACGCAGGCCGTGAAAGCCGCCGGTGACATCCCGCTGACGATCAAGATGCGCAAGGGCATCGACCCCGACCACCTCACCTTCCTCGACGCCGGGCGCGCTGCCGAGGATGCGGGTGTCGCGTCGATCGCCCTGCATGCGCGCACCGCCAGCGAGTTCTACTCCGGCCACGCCGACTGGAACGCGATCGGTGAGCTCAAGCAGGCCGTGACGAGCGTGCCGGTTCTCGGCAACGGCGACATCTGGTCGGCCGACGATGCTGTGCGCATGATGCAGCAGACCGACTGCGACGGCGTGGTCGTCGGCCGCGGATGCCTCGGGCGCCCGTGGCTGTTCGGCGAGCTGGCCGCAGCCTTCGGTGCCGAGTCGCATCCGGTCGATGCGACGCTCGGGTTCGTGGCCGATGCGTTCCGCCGTCACGCCGAGCTGCTCGTCGAGTTCTTCGAAGACGAGGATCGCGGCTGCCGCGACGTCCGCAAGCACGTCGCCTGGTACTTCAAGGGCTATCCGGTCGGAGGCGACATCCGCACCGGACTCGCCACGGCATCGAGCCTCGCCGAGATCGACGATCTGCTGGGGCGTCTCGACCACACCGCTCCCTATCCCGGCGCGGATGCCGAGGGGCAGCGCGGCCGTTCGGGCCGTCCGAAGCGTCCCGCTCTGCCGGACAAGTGGCTGGAGTCGCGTGAGCTCGCGGCCTCGGCGTCGGAGATGATGCGAGGGGCGGAGATCGAGAACAGTGGTGGCTGATCTGCAGGCAGGCGCGGCCTCGGGGCGTGCCGACGGCTATGACCCGCGCGACGCCGAGCGCTTCTTCGCCGAGACCCACCGTTCCGAACGCGACGACTTCGCCCGCGACCGCGCCCGGGTGCTGCACACCGCTGCACTGCGTCGACTCGCTGCGAAGACCCAGGTGCTCAGCCCGGCGAGCACGGCCGACTTCGCCCGCAACCGTCTCACGCATTCGCTCGAGGTGGCACAGGTCGGTCGCGAGCTGGCCACGGCTCTGGGGGTCTCGGCGGATGTCGTCGACACCGCGTGCTTGAGCCATGACCTCGGCCATCCGCCCTTCGGTCACAACGGCGAGCGTGCGCTCAACGAGTGGGCGGCGGACATCGGAGGCTTCGAGGGCAACGCGCAGTCGTTGCGGATCCTCACCCGACTCGAGGCCAAGGTCATCGACGATTCGGGCCAGTCGGTCGGGCTGAACCTCACGCGGGCCAGCCTTGACGCGACGTGCAAGTACCCCTGGACGGTTGACAGCCCGGTGCCTGATCCGGGTGGTCGACTCAAGTTCGGGGTGTATCCCGAAGACGAGGCCGTGTTCCGGTGGATGCGCGAGGGGGCGACCGGCCGCCTGCGCTGTATCGAGGCCGAGATCATGGACCTCTCCGACGACATCGGCTATTCGGTCCACGACTTCGAGGACGCGATCGTCAACGGCTACGTTGATGTGGCGCAGCTCTCCGACCCGCGTGCACACGACTCGCTGATCGACCGCATCCAGCAGTGGGTGGGCTACGACTTCACGCGCGACGAACTCGCCGACGCGCTGTACCGGCTGGCCTCGCAGCCGATGTGGCTGAAGTCCTTCGATCGGTCGCGCCACGACCTCGCACGGCTCAAGAACCTCACGAGCGACTTCATCGGCCGATTCGCCCGGGCCGCGGTCTCGGCGACGCGCGAGGCGTATGCGGGGTCGGTGCTCGTGCGGTACAACGCGCACGTCGTCGTGCCTCGCGTCATCGAAGCCGAGATCGCCGTGCTCAAGGGGATCATGGGCCAGGCGATCGTGACGATCGACGCCCGCAAGGGCGTCTACAAGGAGCAGCGTCGGGTGCTGACCCGACTCGCAGACGCGCTGTGGTCGACAGATGCGCTGTGGTCTGCGGGAGCGGACGTGCTCGAGCCCGCCTTCTCCGCCGACTTCGTCGCGGCGACCACCGACGCCGAGCGCGCGCGCGTGGTCGTCGACCAGATCGCGAGTCTCACCGACCAGAGCGCGATCGACTGGCACAACCGGCTCGTGGGAGAGATCGATCCCGCCGAGGTCGGCATCTGGAATCCGCGCCACGCGCGCCCCGGAGCACGCGTGCACACGCCGCGGCAGGCGGTCGTCGAAGGGGCCGGCTGATGCCCCGCATCCGCCAGGCCGATGTCGACGAGGTCAAAGCTCGCACGAACATCGCCGACATCGTCGGAGAGCGGGTCTCGCTGAAATCCGCGGGTGTCGGTTCTCTCAAGGGCCTGTGCCCGTTCCATGACGAGAAGAGCCCGAGCTTCCACGTCCGACCTCAGGTCGGGTACTACCACTGCTTCGGGTGCGGAGAGTCCGGCGACGTCTACTCGTTCCTGCGCGAGATGGACCACGTCAGCTTCACCGAGGCCGTCGAGCGGCTCGCGGGACGCATCGGCTACGCCCTGCACTACGAAGACGGGGGATCAGCCCCCGAGACGAGCGGTCGTAGTCGCCTCTACGCGGCGAACACCGCAGCGGCGGAGTTCTTCCGCGCGCAGCTGCTCACGCCGGATGCGGAGGCGGGGCGACGCTTTCTCGGCGAGCGCGGCTTCGATGCCGGTGCCGCGGCTCATTTCGGAGTCGGCTTCGCCCCGCGTGGGTGGGACGGGATGCTCAAGGCGCTGACTGCTCAGGGGTTCACGCGTGAGGAGCTCAGCACCGCGGGACTCGTGTCGACGGGACAGCGCGGAGTGTACGACCGCTTCCGTGGCCGGCTGGTGTGGCCGATCCGCGACGTGTCCGGCCAGACGATCGGCTTCGGCGCCCGCAAGCTCTTCGACGACGACCAGGGCCCGAAGTACCTCAACACCCCCGAGACGCCGATCTACAAGAAGGCGCAGGTGCTGTACGGCCTCGACCTCGCGAAGCGCGACATCGCCCGCGGCGATCCTCGCCGTGTCGTCGTCGTCGAGGGGTACACCGATGTCATGGCGTGCCACCTCGCGGGGCTGACCACCGCGATCGCGACGTGTGGCACCGCGTTCGGCACCGACCACATCAAGGTGCTTCGCCGGGTCATGGGTGATGACAACGCCTCCGGAGAAGTGGTCTTCACCTTCGACGGCGACGAGGCGGGCCAGAAGGCGGCGCTCCGCGCGTTCACCGAGGACGACCGCTTCAACGCCCAGACCTTCGTCGCCGTCGCACCCGACGGTCTCGACCCCTGCGACCTGCGGCTGCAGCGCGGAGACTCGGCAGTGCGGTCTCTGATGGAGACCAAGCAGCCGATGTTCGAGTTCGCGATCGACCGCAAGCTCGGCGGCTTCGACCTCTCCACAGTCGAAGGGCGGGTGGGTGCGCTCCGCGCCGCGGCGCCCATCGTCGCCGAGATCCGCGACCGTCTGCTGCGCCCGGGCTACGAGCGCGTGCTGGCTCGCCGATTGGGCATGGACCCGACCGAGGTGCACGGCGAGGTCGAGCGCGCTGCGCGCGGAGCGGCCAACAACAGCGGCAGGCATGAGACGAGCAGACACGAGACGGGCAGGCGCGAGGGCGCCGGCGACGCGCAGCAGTCGG
>NZ_DALZXX010000001.1:334648-336380 GCF_031988965.1 Microbacterium sp. | reverse complement strand
CCCGCCGGCGCAGGTGGCTCTGCGGAAACGCTCGCTGCTGCGTCGCCCCGTCAGGTCGATGCGTCGACACGAGCGGTGCCCACAGATGGCGCGGAGCGGACGACGGGATCGTCCGCCGTCCCCGCAGCCTCCGCCGCTGCAGCCGCCGTGTCCTCGGCGGCAGCATCCCCGCCAGCCGAATCACCCGACTCGCGCTCCGTCGAGCGTGACGGTGCAGGGGGACGCCTCGAGGACCTCTTCCACAGCCACCCCGAAGAGGTCCCGGGTGGCAGGCCGCCCAAGAAGAAGCGCCGCACCGGGTGCCTGGTCGCGCTCGTGATCATCCTGGTGATCGTCGGCGGCCTTGCCGCGACAGGCGTCTGGGCGATGAACACCTACGGCGACAGGATCAGCGACGCGCTCGGGTGGGGCGAACCCGACGACTGGGAGCCCGGACTCGCCACCGGTGAGGTCATCGTCACGATCGCTGAGGGCGACACCGGTTCTCCGGTCTCGGCCTCGCTCTACGAGGCCGGTGTGACCCGCACGGAGACGGTCTTCTACGACTACCTCGTCGACGAGGGCATCGCGGTCACGTTCTACCCGGGCAACTACCGCCTGCAGGAGAAGATGACCGCGGAGGCGGCGCTCGATGCGCTCCGCAACCCCGAAAACAAGCTCGAGAACACAGCCAACGTGGGGGAGGGGGCGACGATCGAGTCCACTCTTCCCGGTATCGCGGAGTCTCTGAGCATCCCGCTGGCCGATCTCGAGGCCGCAGTGGCTGATCCCTCTGTCTACGGCGTGAGCGCGCAGACGCTCGAAGGCTGGTTGTTCCCCGCGCTCTACACGTTCGATCCGGGGGTCACCGCCCAGCAGGTCATTCAGCGCATGGTCGACCGCACCCATGAGTCGCTGGACAAGGCCGGCGTCCCGGCGGAGGACGCACAGCGCGTCCTGACGATCGCGTCGATCATCCAGCGCGAGGGGCTGACCGCAGACTTCCCGAAGGTGTCGCGCGTGATCCAGAATCGCCTCGACATCGACATGAAGCTCCAGATGGACTCGACCGCGCAGTACGGATACGGCTCCCTTCACGAGGGCGTCGTCTCGAGCTCGGCCGAGGCTCTCGAAGATCCGAACGACTGGAACACCTACGTCCACACCGGGCTTCCGATCACGCCGATCGCCAGTGCGAGCGATGCAGCGATCGACGCCGCCATGCACCCCGCCGACGGGCCGTGGTTGTACTTCGTGACCGTCAACCTCGCCACCGGCGAGACGCAGTTCTCCGAGACCTACGAGGAGCACCTCAAGGGCGTCGAGAAGTGGGGCGAGTGGTGCAAGGCGAACCCCGACGGCGGATGCTCGGCCGGATGATCCGGCATCGACTCGCTGTCTGGGGCGACCCGATAGCGCACTCGAAGTCGCCGCAGCTGCACGCCGCCGCCTATGCGGTGCTCGGCCTCGACTGGGAGTACTCGCGTCGACAGGTCACCGAGAGCGGCTTCGTCGACGCCGTGGGCGCGCTCGACGATTCCTGGCGGGGACTCTCGCTCACGATGCCGCTGAAGGAGCAGGCGCACCGTGCCGCCCGTGAGCTCGACCGCCATGCCGAGCTCACCGGAGCCGTCAACACGCTCCTCCTCGGCGACGACGTCCGAGGATTCAACACCGATGTCGGCGGCATCGTCGATGCGCTGGCCGACGAAGGTCTCACCACGGTCGAGCGGGTCAGGATCCTCGGCGCCGG
>NZ_DALZXX010000001.1:184147-334638 GCF_031988965.1 Microbacterium sp. | reverse complement strand
GACCGCCTCGTCGGCGCTCGTCGCCGCGGTCGAGATGGGCGCGACCAGGGTCGACGTGCGCGCCCGGCGGCCCGAACGGGCTGCGCCGCTGATCGATCTCGGTGCCCGGCTCGAGATCGAGGTGTCGGTGCAGGGTTTCGATTCCGGTCCGGACCCGGTGGAGCTGACGATCGCGACGCTTCCGGGTGGCACGACCATCGACTCCGATACGGTGTCGCGTCTCTCGGCAGCGGGCGGCGTGCTCTTCGACGTCGCCTATTCGCCGTGGCCGTCTGCGCTGGCGTCCGGGTGGGCCGGCGGACCCGCCGTCTCCGGTCTCGGGATGCTCCTGCACCAGGCCGTGCGTCAGATCAGGGTGTTCCGCCACGGTGATCCGACGCGAACTCTGCCTGACGAGGACGCCGTCGTGGAGGCCATGCGCGCGGTTCTGACGTCGTAGGGCGAAACGCGGCACGAGAGCCCGTCAAACCCGTGGGAGACTAGAGCAATGCTCCGCGTGCTCACGGCCGGCGAATCGCACGGCCCAGAACTCATTGCCGTCATGGAGGGTCTGCCCTCGGGCGTCCCGGTGTCCTCAGAGGCGATCCAAGCCGATCTGGCACGTCGCAAGCTCGGTTACGGCCGTGGCTCCCGCATGAAGTTCGAGCAGGACGAGCTGACGATCTCGGGCGGTGTCCGTCACGGCAAGACACTCGGCAGCCCGATCGCGCTGCGTATCGGCAACACCGAATGGCCGAAGTGGATCGAGGTCATGAACCCCGAGCCCGTCGACCTCACCGACAAGTCCCGCGGTCGAGGGGCGCCGCTGACGCGCCCGCGTCCCGGTCACGCCGATCTCGTGGGCATGCAGAAGTACGACTTCGACGAGGCGCGCCCGATCCTCGAGCGCGCGAGCGCCCGAGAGACGGCGGCTCGCGTGGCGCTCGGCGCCGTCGCCCGCTCGTTCCTCGGCGAACTGGGTATCCGACTCGTGAGCCACACGCTGTCGATCGGTCCCGTGCGGGTCCCGGAGGGATCGCCCCTGCCGTCGCCTGATGACGTGGACGCACTGGATGCCGATCCGCTGCGCTGCTTCGACCCGGCGACCTCGGAGCTCATGGTCGCCGAGGTCGACGATGCCAAGAAGGACGGCGACACCCTCGGCGGCATCGTGGAGGTGCTGGCCTACGGTCTGCCTCCCGGACTCGGCTCGCACGTGCACTGGGATCGTCGACTCGACGCCCGCCTCGCGCAGGCGCTGATGAGCATCCAGGCGATCAAGGGCGTCGAGGTCGGAGACGGGTTCGAGACCACCCGGCGCCGCGGTTCGGCAGCCCATGACGAGCTCTTCGCGACGCCCGACGGCATCAGCCGCGGATCCGACCGCGCCGGTGGCACGGAGGGCGGCATGTCGACCGGCACCGTGCTGCGTGTGCGTGCCGGCATGAAGCCGATCGCGACGGTTCCCCACGCACTCCGCACGATCGACGTCGCGAGCGGTGAAGATGCCACCGCGCATCACCAGCGGTCGGACGTCTGCGCGGTCCCGGCTGCGGGCGTCGTCGCCGAGGCCATGGTCGCCGTCGAACTCGCGCGCGCCGTGCTCGAGAAGTTCGGCGGCGACAGCATCCGCGAGACGCGTCGCAACGTCGAGGGCTACCTGGCAGCGATTCCTGCCGAGCTGCGGACGACACCGGCGTCCGAGGCTGCGCTCATCGCGCATGACGAGCGGGGCTGAGCAGCTGACGCTGGTGCTCGTCGGCCCGATGGCGGCCGGCAAGACCAGCATCGGCCGGCGGGTCGCGCGCACACTCGCGCTGCCCTTCGTCGACACCGACAAGCGGGTCGTCTCGGAACACGGTTCCATCCCGTCGATCTTCGAGGCACACGGAGAACCGCACTTCCGCGCGCTCGAGAGGGCCGCGGTCGCGCGAGCGCTGGAGGACGGCGGCGTGATCTCTCTGGGCGGAGGCGCGGTGACCGACCCCGGTACCCGAGATCTGCTGCGCGAGCATCCCGTGGTCTTCCTCACGGTGAGCCCTTCGGCGGTGGCCGATCGACTCGCCTCGGGAGGGCGTCCGCTGCTCGACGGCAACGACCCTGTGGCTCGGTGGATGCAGATCTTCGAAGAGCGCCGCGCCTGGTACGACGAGGTCGCCAGCGTGACGTTCGACACATCGAGGCGCCCGATGCAGCGCATCGCAGAAGACATCGTGGCATGGAGGAGAGATCAGGGATGAGCACGACGACAATCACCGTCACGGGAGAGAACCCGTACGACATCAGCATCGGGTGCGGCATCCTCGATCGCGTCTCTGCGGCTCTGTCGCCTGGGGTGCGGAAGGTCCTCGTCGTGCACCCGCCCACGCTCGCGGCCCGGGCCGCCGAGCTCCGCGATCGGCTGCTGGCAGATGTGAGCGAAGGCCCCCGTGAGGTGCTGCTCGCCGAGGTGCCGGATGCCGAGCAGGGCAAGCGCGTCGAGGTCGCGGCCTTCTGCTGGCAGGTGATGGGCCAGGCCGACTTCACCCGTACCGACGCCGTCATCGGATACGGCGGAGGCGCGGTCACGGACCTCGCCGGGTTCGTCGCAGCCACCTGGTTGCGCGGCATCCAGGTGGTGCACGTGCCCACGACCGTGCTCGGCCTCGTCGATGCGTCGGTCGGCGGCAAGACGGGCATCAACACGGCCGAGGGCAAGAACCTCGTCGGCGCCTTCTGGGCGCCGCGTGCCGTCATCGGCGACCTCGACGAGCTGGCGAGCCTGAGCCCGAACGAGGCCACCGCCGGCTTCGCGGAGGTGGTCAAGGCCGGTTTCATCTGGGCGCCCGAGATCCTCGACATCGTCGAGGCCGATCCTGTCCGCGCGGTCGACACCACGACCGCGGAGTTCCGTCGCGCGATCGAACTCGCGATCGACATGAAGGCACAGGTCGTGTCGAGCGACTTCCGCGAAGCCGGCCAGCGCGAGATCCTCAACTACGGGCACACGCTGGGCCATGCGATCGAGCATGCCGAACGCTACCGCTGGCGTCACGGAGCGGCGATCTCCGTGGGGATGCTCTACGCCGCCGAGCTCTCCCGGCTCGCCGGACGCCTGTCCGACAGCGCTGCAGAGCGTCACCGCACCGTACTGGAGTCGCTGGGCCTGCCCACCTCGTATCGCGCCGGTGCCTGGCAGCAGCTGCTCGCCACGATGCAGCGCGACAAGAAGAGCCGCGGCGGCATGCTGCGGTTCATCCTGCTCGATGACATCGCGAAGCCGACCGTGCTCCAGGCTCCCGACGAGTCCCTGCTCTTCGCCGCCTACCAGGAGGTCGGGGCGTGAGCCGGCGCATCCTGCTGGTCAACGGTCCGAACCTGAATCTGCTGGGCAGCCGCGAACCCGATGTCTACGGCACGGCGACGCTCGCCGACGTCGAGGACCTGACCCGCGCGGCGGCGGCCGAGGTCGGGTTCGACGTGCGGGCGATCCAGAGCAACCACGAGGGTGTGCTGATCGATGCGATCCACGCGGCGCGTGAGGACTGCGCTGCGATCGTGATCAACCCCGGCGGACTCACCCACACCTCGGTGTCGCTGCGCGACGCGCTCACGGGCGTGGCTCTGCCCTTCGCAGAGGTGCACATCTCCGACGTGTACGCGCGCGAGGAGTTCCGACACCATTCCTACCTGCACGATGTCGCGACGGTGCGCGTGATCGGAGAGGGCGTGGAGGGGTATGCGAGCGCCGTGCGGCAGCTCGCGGCGCTCATCCCGTAGAATCGACTGTCGGCTCGCGCCTCGACAGGCTCGTCGGCCCCTGAACTTTCACCCACGAACGGAACTCCAGCGCATGGCATCTACCGCAGACATCAAGAACGGCGTCGTCCTCAACCTCGAAGGCCAGCTCTGGAGCGTCGTCGAGTTCCAGCACGTCAAGCCGGGCAAGGGCGGAGCGTTCGTCCGCACCAAGCTGAAGAACGTGCTCACCGGCAAGGTCGTCGACAAGACGTTCAACGCGGGTGCCAAGGTCGAGATCGAGAACGTCGACCGCCGCGACTTCACGTACCTGTACACCGACGGCGACGGCTACGTCTTCATGGACCAGTCCGACTACGACCAGATCACGGTCGGGGCCGCCACGGTCGGAGACGCGAAGAACTTCCTGCTGGAGAACCAGCAGGTCACGATCGCCCTCAACAACGGCAACCCGCTCTACATCGACCTGCCCGCCTCGGTGATCCTCGAGATCACGTACAGCGAGCCCGGAGTGCAGGGCGACCGCTCGTCGGCCGGCACCAAGCCCGCCACGCTCGAGACCGGCTACGAGATCCAGGTCCCGCTGTTCGTCGAGACCGGCACCAGGGTCAAGGTCGACACCCGCACGGGCGACTACCTCGGTCGCGAGAAGTAAGGCGTGAGCGCCCGTACGAAGGCGCGCAAGCGCGCACTCGACATCCTGTTCTCGGCCGACGTCCGCGGTGACGAGGTCGCCGTCGCGCTGGCCTCCGAGGCGAAGCGAGCGGCATCCGAGCCCGCTCGTGAGGCCTCCTGGCTCTATGCCCGCGAAGTCGTGGACGGCATCATCGACCACCGTGACGAGATCGATGAGCAGATCACGACCCACAGCCGCGACTGGAAGCTCGAGCGGATGCCTGCCGTCGACCGTGCGCTGCTGCGGATCGGCGTCTGGGAGATCCTGTTCAACTCGGAAGTCCCGACGGCTGTCGCGATCGACGAGGCGGTCGAGCTCGCCAAGGAGTTCTCGACCGACGACTCCGGCGCGTTCGTCCACGGTGTGCTGGCGCGGGTGGCCCGCGCCGCCTGAGCGCTGAGCCGCGGCCCGACATCGATGATGTCGGTGCCTGCGGGAAGGATGAGGGCATGTCCGCGCCGCACGTCGATCTCCGCGAGATCATGCAGATCACCGACGCCGGTGGCTACAAACGAGGCCTCGCCTACTTCCGCGACGGCAACGTCCTCGATGTGGTGTGGCATGAGGATCTCCTCGAGCTCGAGGGGCACGTGAGCGGTGGGCAGGAGACGCCGTACCTGACGGAGATCACGTTCGTGTCGTCGAACGGGCGACGGCGGATGCGCACGACCAGGTGCTCGTGCCCGGTACGCACCGGGTGCAAGCACGTGGTCGCGACCGTCCTGGCGTCGAACGTGCACGAGTACTCGCAGCAGGCCGCCGCCTTGGAGGTCCCGCCCGAGCCCTCCAAGGCCCCGCCGAAGCCGGTGGCGACATCGTGGCGCACCCTGCTGGATGCCGAGGCCACGCGTCATGCGCAACCGCTCGCGCTCGGCGTCGAGCTCCGGCACCGCGAATCGCGCGCCGAGAGTCACTGGGGTCCCCGCCCCATGCGCGCGGCCACGCTGCGCGACCTCGCGCGTCCGACGGGGGAGCTGCTTCTCGCGATCCGACCGCTCATGCGCAGCGCCCAGACCGGCGCGTGGATCCAGGGACATGCGGGGTGGGACGCGGTGCGTCGCGACGCCTCGCAGTTCGGGCGCACCCAGACCCGATGGTTCGGCGACCTGCTGAGCATCTCGCGTGATTCGCTGCTCTCCGGCAACGCCGGGGAATGGATCGTCGTCGATCAGATCGAGTCGGTGCTCCTCTGGGGCCACCTTCGCAGCGGCACCGAGCTCGGTATTCCTCTCGTTCCCAGTCAGAAGAACGCCACGGTGCGTCTGGCCGGCTCCGGTGCGGTCTCGGCCGCCATCGCCCGCGGCGACGACGGCTCTCTGTCGGTCGGTGCCGAGGTGAAGGTCGACGGCGACGTGATCGACGCCGCGGCCGCGCATCCCATCGGCAGGACGGGGCTCTACACGGCGACGCTCACGGGGAACCGCATGGACATCGTCCTCGCCGAGGCGCCGCTCAGCGAGCAGACGCGCACACTTCTCGCGGCGGCTGCCCCCGTGGTCGTGCCGAAGAACGAGGAGCAGTCGTTCATCGACGATGCCTATCCGCTGCTCGCTCGACGCGCGTCCGTTCGTGCCGTGGGCGCCGTGCGCCTGCCCGAGGTGCCCGAGCCGGCTCCCGTGCTCACGGTCGCGTACGAGCGCGGCGACGTCGTGAGCTACGAGTTCGCCTGGTCGTACGGGAGCTTCGGCACCGTGCCATTCGCGTGGACCACCTCCGCGGTGCGGGACGCCGCCGTCGAAGCCACGCGGCGCGCCGAGATCGAGACGATCTGGCAGGAGCACCGTGCGACCCGTTTCCGGCCCGCCGGCTCACTGCACGACATCGACGCGGCCGACTTCGTGGCTCAGGTCGTTCCTGCTCTGGAAGCTGTCGGGGTGCGGATCGAGTCCCAGGGCGCTCGCAAGGAGTACCGGGAGCTCACCGGCGATCCGCAGGTCACGGTCACGACGGTCGAGTCGACCGATTCCGACTGGTTCGATCTCGGCATCCTCGTGTCGATCGACGGTCGCAGAATCCCCTTCGGCCCGCTGTTCACCGCCCTGAGCAAGGGGAAGAAGAAGCTGCTGCTCTCGGACGGCGGCTACTTCTCGCTGAGTCATCCGGCACTCGATCGCCTCCGCGACCTGATCGAAGAGGCCGGCGAGCTCGACGAGTGGGAGACCGGCCCCCGGATCAACCGCTACCAGGTGGACCTCTGGGAGGAGTTCGAGGATCTGGCCGACGAGGCGCAGCCGGCCGTCAGCTGGCGCGCGACGGCGGAGGGCCTGCGGCGAGCGGAGGGCGTTCCGGCCACGCCGCTTCCGTTCGGCCTCCGCGCTGAGCTGCGGACCTACCAGAAGTCCGGCTTCGACTGGCTCGCCTTCCTCTGGAAGCATCGGCTGGGCGGCATCCTCGCCGACGACATGGGTCTCGGCAAGACGCTGCAGCTGCTGACCTTCATCCAGCACACCCGGGAGATGGGAGAGACCCGACCGTTCCTGGTGCTCGCTCCCACCTCGGTGCTCAGCACCTGGCGCTCCGAGGCCGCTCGATTCACGCCGGATCTGCGCGTCGCGGTCGTCGAGAGCACGAGCACGACGCGCGCAGCCGGACTCAGTGTCGCGGCGGCGTCGGCAGACATCGTCGTGAGCTCGTACACCGTCGCCAGGCTCGACGAAGACGAGTTCCGCGAGGTCGAATGGGCGGGCCTGATCCTCGATGAGGCTCAGTTCGTGAAGAACCCGAAGACCAAGCTGCATCGGGCCATCTCGACGTTCCGTTCCGACGTCACCTACGCAGTGACCGGAACCCCCATGGAGAACAGCCTGTCGGAGCTGTGGTCGCTGTTGAAGCTCGCGGCTCCCGGACTCTTCCCGTCGGCGCGCAAGTTCCGCGATCGCTACATCCAGCCCATCGAGAAGGGCAAGGTCCCCGAGAACGAGGAGGGCGGAGAATACCGCGCCCGGCGCCTCGCGCAGTTGCGTCGACGCATCCGTCCTCTCATGCTGCGGCGCACGAAGGAACTCGTCGCCTCTGACCTTCCGGCGAAGCAGGAGCAGCTTCTCGAGGTCGACCTCAGCCCTGCGCACCGCGAGCTCTACGACGTCGTGCTGCAGCGCGAGCGGCAGAAGGTGCTCGGTCTGCTCGACGACCTCGATCGGAACCGGTTCATCGTGTTCCGCTCACTCACGCTGCTGCGCATGCTGAGCCTCGCACCGGAGCTGATCGACGGGCACGACGCGGAGATCGGGTCGAGCAAGCTCGACACCCTGCTCGACCGCGTCGTCGAGCTCCAGGCCGAGGGCCACCGAGCACTCGTCTTCAGCCAGTTCACGTCGTTCCTCGATCTCGCCGCCGCACGTCTGGACGAGGCGGGTATTCCCTACGCGCATCTCGACGGGTCGACGCGCCGCAGGCAGGATGTGATCGACTCCTTCAAGGCGGGGGAGCAGCCCGTGTTCCTGATCAGCCTCAAGGCCGGCGGGTTCGGACTCACCCTCACCGAAGCCGACTACGTGTTCCTGCTGGATCCCTGGTGGAATCCCGCCGCCGAGGCGCAGGCGATCGACCGCACGCACCGTATCGGGCAGACGAGCCAGGTCTTCGTCTATCGCATGATCTCCACCGGGACCATCGAGGAGAAGGTGCTCGAACTGCAGAGGCGCAAGGCCAGGCTGTTCACCGCCGTGATGGACGATGAGCAGCTGTTCGCGCAGTCGCTCACGGCCGACGACATCCGCGGGCTCCTCGACGGCAGCTGATTACTCCCGGCCGGTCACCCCGGCCGCACAGGGAGCCGCCGGTAGAATCGAACGGTTCACTTCAGGAGGAATGCATGCGGATCACGGGACTCGGCCACGCCGGGATGTTCATCGAGACGGCCGGCGGAAACATCATCTGCGACCCCGTTCTCGGACCCTCCTTCTTCGGCTCGTGGTTCCCGTTCCCCGACAACCGGGGGCTCGACTGGGAGCGGTTCGGCCGCGAGGCGGACTTCCTCTACATCTCGCATCGGCACCGCGACCACTTCGATCCGAAGCTCCTCGAGCGCTACATCCGCAAAGACATCGAGGTGCTGCTTCCCGAGTACCCGATCGATGATCTCGAGCAGGACATCAGGGCTCTCGGGTACACGAACATCACCTACGCGCCCGCGGGCGAGATCATCGAGCGCGGCGATCTCAAGATCATGATCACGCCGTTGCGCGCCCCCAGCGACGGACCGATCGGCGACTCGTCATTGAGCGTCGACGACGGAACCGGATCGATCCTCAACCAGAACGACTCGCACCCGCTCGATCTCGACACGCTCCTGCACTTCGGCAAGCCCGACGCCTACTTCACTCAGGTCTCCGGGGCGATCTGGTGGCCTATGGTCTACGACCTGCCGATGGACGCCAAGCAGAACTTCGCGAAGCTCAAGCGCGACGCGCAGAACAAGCGCGCGATGTACTACATCGACAAGGTGGATGCTCCGCACGTCTTCCCGATGGCCGGTCCGCCCATGTTCCTGCGCGACGACCTGTTCGACTTCAACGGAATCGGCCGCAACGGCGAGTCGATCTTCACGGATCAGAAGCAGTTCCTCGCGCACATGAAGGAGCTCTCGCCGCAGTACGACGGTCACCTGTTCGTGCCCGGCACCGTCGTCACCGTCGACGGGGCAGAGGTCACCACGACGCAGTCGCTGTACTCCGAAGCCGAGCTCGCCCACATCTTCGACGAGAAGTGGGACTACCTCGAGGAGCAGCGCTCGAGCCGTCAGCAGGAGATCCTCGACGAGGAGGCCTCGCGCGCCGAGGTGCTTCCGGCGGCCGAGATCCTCGAGGCGCTCAAGGGGTGGTGGGAGCCGCTGCTGAAGAAGTCGCGCACGATCCGCCTCGGCGTCGGCGGGTGCGTCCGGTTCAGGATCGGCGACCTCGACATGGTCGTCGACTTCCCCCGCGCCAAGGTGCGCGAGTACGCCGGGGAGGAGTGCATCTACTGGTACACGATCCCCGCAGACCTCGTCTCGACGAACATCCGCGACCACGAGATCGACTGGTCGAACTCGATCTTCCTGTCGATGCAGTTCCAGGTCGGTCGCAGCGGCAAGTTCAACGAATTCCTGACGACCTTCCTCAAGTGCCTCTCGGTCGACCGCATCGAGTACGTCGAGAACTGGTACCAGGAGCAGACCGACCAGACCGAAGACGCCGAGATCGGCGACTGGGTCGTGCAGCGTCGCTGCCCGCATCTGCGCGCCGACCTCACGAAGACCGGGAAGGTCGACGAGGACGGCATCCTGACGTGCAGCATGCACGACTGGAAGTGGGATCTCAAGAGCGGACGATGCCTGTCGACCAGCGGCCACCCGATCCGCTCGACGAAGATCGACGAGGTCACCGACGCGGTGCTCAGCGAGGCCGGCTGACGTGCGCAGCGGCTCGCACCCGCAGGGATCGGGCCGGGATGCCCGCACCTCGCGCCTGCAGTTCGACGGGCCGTTCCGCGGTGCCCGGTGGGTGGTGCGATCGGATGCTCCCCGACTGGTGCGCATCGCGACCGAGTTCCTGCAGGAGCAGGGCTTCGAGCGTCGTGACGACGGCCGCGAGAACGACGATCGTCCGCAGGGTCAGGAGTGGACGTCGAGCGCTCTCGAGATCGGCGATGAGAAGCGCTCTCGTCGCGGCTTCTGGCACGGACTGCTGAGCGATGACCTGCCGTTCCCTCTGCCTCGGGCGCTGCAGCACTCCATCCCGCCGACGCTCGTGATCGTCGCAGCCCGCCGCGTCGCGAACGGGGTGGCGGAGCTCGTCGTCTTCCCGCACATCTCCCGGAGAGGGGACGCGGAGTACGCCAGGGCGGCAGGACCGCGTATCCGTGCGGCACTCGAGGGCATCACCGCGGCTGCCGGAGCCGAAGGCGCGATGGTCTCGCACGAGTCTCTGCGCGGGGTGCCTGACGACGGCGCCCCGTTCTCGCAGGCGGTCGTCCGCGACGTTCTCGGTTGGCGCTGACCGCGCTAGACTGGTTCCATCAAGCAACCTTTAACACCGTCCTGTGAGGCGGAGAAGGGAGCGGCTGATGAGTGCACGCACTGTTCTGCACGAAGCCGATATCTCGCGGGCTCTGACCCGTATCGCGCACGAGATCCTCGAGTCGAACCGAGGGGCTGAGAACCTCGTCCTGCTGGGCATTCCGACCCGCGGCGTCACTCTCGCCCGTCGCCTGGCCTCCGTCATCGGAGACATCGCCCAGACCGACGTCCCGGTCGGAGCGCTCGACGTCACGATGTTCCGCGACGACCTCGCGAAGCACCCGACCCGGTCACCGCGCCCGACGGACATCCCGTCCGGCGGGATCGACGGCCGGACCGTCGTGCTGGTCGACGACGTGCTCTTCTCGGGGCGCAGCATCCGTGCCGCACTCGACGCGCTGCAGTCGATCGGCCGCCCCTCGATCGTGCGACTCGCGATCCTCGTCGACCGCGGCCACCGCGAGCTGCCGATCCGACCGGACTTCGTGGGCAAGAACATCCCCTCGTCCCGTCAGGAGCGCGTCAACGTGCGGCTCACCGAAGACGACGGCGCCGAGGAGGTGACGATCGAAGCATGAGACACCTCCTCGACACCCGCACTCTCGATCGCGAGACCGCCCTGCGCATCCTCGACGTCGCCGAGGACATGTCCGACACGCAGTCGCGCGAGGTCAAGAAGCTCCCGACCCTGCGCGGCAAGACCGTCGTCAACCTCTTCTTCGAAGACTCGACGCGCACCCGCATCTCGTTCGAGGCGGCGGCGAAGCGCCTCTCGGCCGATGTCATCAACTTCGCGGCGAAGGGATCCAGCGTGTCCAAGGGCGAGAGCCTCAAGGACACGGCCCAGACACTTCAGGCGATGGGAGCGGATGCGGTCGTCATCCGGCACCCCGCTTCCGGCGCGCCGCAGACCCTCGCGACGAGCGGCTGGATCTCGGCCGGCGTCGTGAACGCCGGCGACGGCACGCACGAGCATCCGACCCAGGCGCTGCTCGACGCGTTCACGATCCGCAAGCGCCGCTTCGGCGCCGACAGCAGGGGCCGTGACCTCTCCGGAGTGCGGGTCGTGATCGTCGGCGACGTGCTGCACTCCCGGGTCGCGCGCTCGAACGTCTGGCTGCTCGCGACCCTCGGCGCCGACGTCACCCTGGTGTCGCCGCCGACCCTCGTGCCGCAGAACGTCTCGCTCTGGCCGGCGAAGGTCGTCTACGACCTCGATCAGGCTCTGGCCGAGGGGCCGGATGCCGTGATGATGCTGCGCATCCAGCTCGAGCGGATGAACGCCGCGTATTTCCCGACTGAGCGGGAGTATTCCAGACGATGGGGTCTTGACGCACTGCGAGTCGCGGGTCTTCCGGACGGTAGCATTGTGATGCACCCCGGACCCATGAACCGGGGCCTGGAGATCTCCTCCGAAGCCGCCGATTCCCCGCGATCCACCGTGCTGGAACAGGTGACGAACGGGGTGTCCATCCGGATGGCAGTGCTGTACCTGCTTCTTGCAGGCGAACGAGACGACGAACGAGGGGGAGACCAGTGAGCGAGACCCTCGTCATCACCGGCGCACAGCTTCTCGGTGCCGAGAGCGCCGACATCATCGTGGAGAACGGCGTGATCTCCGAGATCGGCACCGGTCTCAGCCGCGCGGGCGCCCGTGTCATCGACGCGGCGGGCCTGGTCGCCCTCCCGGGGCTCGTCGACCTGCACACGCACCTGCGCGAGCCCGGGTATGAGGCATCCGAGACGATCCTCACCGGAACCCGCGCTGCGGCGGCCGGTGGTTTCACCGCCGTGTTCGCGATGCCGAACACGTCTCCGGTCGCTGACACCGCCGGCGTCGTCGAGCAGGAGCTCGCGTTGGGAGAGGCTGCCGGCTACGCGACGGTGCAGCCGATCGGCGCCGTCACCGTCGGTCAGAAGGGCGAGCGGCTCGCGGAGCTGGGTGCCATGGCGACGTCGCGCGCCCAGGTGCGCGTCTTCAGCGATGACGGCTTCTGCGTCTTCGATCCGCTGATCATGCGCCGCGCTCTCGAGTACGTGAAGTCGTTCGACGGGGTCATCGCGCAGCACGCACAGGACCCACGGCTCACCGAGGGCGCCCAGATGAACGAGGGCACCGTGTCGGCCGAGCTCGGATTGGCCGGATGGCCCGCAGTCGCGGAGGAGTCGATCATCGCCCGCGATGTGCTCCTCGCCGAGCACGTGGGCTCGCGCCTGCACGTCTGCCACCTCTCCACCGCCGGATCGGTCGACATCATCCGCTGGGCCAAGAAGCGAGGAATCAACGTCACCGCCGAAGTCACGCCGCACCACCTGCTGCTGACCGACGAGCTGGTGCGCGGCTACGACGCCCGGTACAAGGTCAACCCGCCGCTCCGTCGCGAAGAGGACGTCCTCGCCGTGCGCGAGGGCCTGGCAGACGGCACGATCGACATCGTCGCGACCGACCACGCACCCCACCCGAGCGAGCACAAGGCGTGCGAGTGGCAGGCCGCCGCGAACGGCATGGTCGGGCTCGAGAGCGCCCTGCGCGTCGTGCACCAGTCCATGGTGCAGACCGGCCTGATCGGCTGGGACGACGTCGCCCGCGTGATGAGCGCCGCACCCGCACGGATCGGTCGACTCGCGGGCCACGGCACACCGCTCGAGGTCGGCGCCCCGGCGCAGATCGCCCTCTACGACGCGTCGGTCGCGGGAGTGTTCACGGAGGCCGACCTGCACGGTCGCAGCAGGAACTCGCCCTACCTCGGTCGTGACCTGCCCGGTCGGGTCGAGTACACCGTGCACGGCGGCGTGCTGACCGTCGACGCCGGTGCCGTGGTTGAGGAGCTGCGCGCATGATCCCCAGGGATCTCGCGATCGCGCTGATGATCGCCCTGGCCGTCCTCGTCCTGCTCGCGATGCTGTTCGCGTGGCGACGACGACTCCGACGCGACTCCGGGCTCACGGCGCCTCTCGGTGTTCCCGAGCACGCGCAGGTGCTCGATCGTCACGAGGTGCTGTACGTGTCGACGACCAAGCACGACCAGCCGCTCGAGCGTCTCACGCTGTCGCCGCTCGCGTATCGGGCACGCGGCGAGGTCGCGGTCACCGACCGTGGACTCGCACTCTGCCTCGACGGCGCGCCGACGGTCTTCCTGGCCTCCGCGCGCCTCGCGAGCGTCGACCGCGCGACGGTCACGATCGATCGGGTGGTCGAGCCCGGCGGCCTCGTGCGCGTCGCGTGGAATGCGAACGATGACACCATCGTCGACTCCTACCTCCGTCTCACCGACGGCGATCCCCAGAACTTCATCTCAGAACTGCAGCGACTCGTACCCGCCTCCGGCGCCTCGGACGACGAAGCCGCCCCCGACACAGGAGCAACGTCATGACAGCCCTCCCCGAACCCGCCGTCCTCGTCCTCGAAGACGGGACCCGCCACACCGGCCGCGCCTACGGCGCCCTCGGCACGACGATCGGCGAGGTCGTCTTCGCCACCGGCATGTCCGGTTATCAGGAGACGCTCACCGACCCGTCGTATGCCGGGCAGATCGTCCTTCAGACGGCGCCCCACATCGGAAACACCGGCATGAACGACGAGGACCCCGAGTCCCGACGCATCTGGGTGGCCGGGTACATCGTGCGCGACCCCTCACGCGTGGTCTCGAACTGGCGCGCGAACGCCTCGCTCGACGAGATCCTCGTGCAGGACGGCATCGTCGGCATCAGCGGCATCGACACCCGATCGATCACGCGTCACATCCGTTCGGCCGGGTCCATGCGCGGCGGCATCTTCTCCGGCGAGGCCGCACGGCTCGACGCCGAGGAGCAGCTGCGCATCGTGCGCGAGGCGCCGCAGATGGCGGGCCAGAACCTCTCGGCGCAGGTGTCCGTCGACGTCGCCACGGTGACGACGGCCATGGGCGAGAGGGTCGGCAACCTGGCGGTCCTCGATCTCGGCGTCAAGCAGGCCACGATCGACAACCTCGCGGCCCGTGGCTTCGAGGTGCACGTGCTGCCGCAGAACGTCACGATCGACGACATCCGCTCGATCGACCCGGTCGCCGTCTTCTACTCGAACGGCCCCGGCGACCCCGCCGCATCCGGCGACCACGTCGAGCTGCTGCGCGCCGTGCTCGACGACGGTCTGCCGTTCTTCGGCATCTGCTTCGGCAACCAGCTGCTCGGCCGTGCGCTGGGCCTGGGCACCTACAAGCTGCCGTTCGGTCACCGCGGCATCAATCAGCCGGTCCTCGACAAGTCGACCGGTCGCGTCGAGATCACCGCCCACAACCACGGCTTCGCGGTGGATGCGCCGCTCGAGGGCTCCTTCGACAGCCCGAACGGCTACGGCAAGGTCGAGGTGAGCCACGTCGGTCTCAACGACAACGTGGTCGAGGGCCTCCGCGCCCTCGACATCCCCGCGTTCTCGGTGCAGTACCACCCCGAGGCCGCCGCAGGCCCGCACGACGCCAACTACCTCTTCGATCGTTTCCGCGACATGGTCATCGCGAGCAAGAAGGACACCAAGTAATGCCCAAGCGCGACGACATCAACTCCGTTCTCGTCATCGGCTCCGGCCCGATCGTCATCGGTCAGGCGTGCGAGTTCGACTACTCCGGCACCCAGGCGTGCCGCGTGCTCCGCGAGGAGGGCGTCAGGGTCATCCTGGTCAACTCCAACCCGGCCACGATCATGACCGACCCCGACTTCGCCGACGCGACGTACATCGAGCCGATCACCTGGCAGGTCATCGAGTCGATCATCGCCAAGGAGCGCCCCGACGCGATCCTGCCGACGCTCGGTGGCCAGACCGCGCTGAACGCCGCGATCGAGCTCCACAACCACGGCATCCTCGAGAAGTACGACGTCGAGCTGATCGGCGCGAGCTTCGAGGCGATCAACAAGGGCGAGGATCGTCAGATCTTCAAGCAGCTGGTGCTGGATGCCGGCGCCGACGTGGCGCGAAGCATCATCGCGCACACGATGGACGACCTGCTCGAGGGCGCCGCTGAGCTCGGCTACCCGCTCGTCGTCCGCCCGTCGTTCACCATGGGGGGCCTCGGCTCCGGATTCGCCTACGACGAGGAGGACCTGCGCCGCATCGGCGGTGCGGGGCTCCGGGACTCGCCGACCACCGAGGTGCTCCTGGAGGAGTCCATCCTCGGCTGGAAGGAGTACGAGCTCGAGCTCATGCGCGACACCGCCGACAACACGGTGGTCGTCTGCTCGATCGAGAACGTCGACCCGGTCGGCGTGCACACGGGAGACTCGATCACCGTGGCGCCCGCGCTGACGCTCACCGACCGCGAGTACCAGAAGCTCCGCGACATCGGCATCGACATCATCCGCGCCGTCGGCGTCGACACCGGTGGCTGCAACATCCAGTTCGCCGTCGACCCGAGCACCGGCCGCATCATCGTGATCGAGATGAACCCGCGCGTCTCCCGTTCCAGCGCCCTGGCCTCGAAGGCGACCGGCTTCCCGATCGCCAAGCTCGCCGCCAAGCTCGCACTCGGCTACCGCCTCGACGAGATCCCGAACGACATCACGGGTGTCACCCCGGCGAGCTTCGAGCCCACGCTCGACTACGTCGTCGTCAAGGTTCCGCGCTTCGCCTTCGAGAAGTTCCCGGCCGCCGATGCGACGCTCACCACGACCATGAAGTCGGTCGGCGAGGCGATGGCGATCGGCCGCAACTACGCCACGGCGCTGCAGAAGGCGCTGCGTTCGCTCGAGAAGCGCGGCTCGAGCTTCCACTGGGGCACGGAGGAGCGCTCGGCCGAGGAGCTGCTCGAGATCGCGAAGGTGCCGACCGACGGACGCATCGTCACACTGCAGCAGGCGCTGCGCAAGGGCGCGACGATCGAGCAGGCCTTCGAGGCCACGGCGATCGACCCGTGGTTCATCGATCAGATCGTGCTCATCAACGAGGTCGCCGAGACCGTGCGCACGGCGCCCGAGCTCGACGCCGCCACGCTCCGCTACGCCAAGGAGCACGGCTTCTCGGACGCGCAGATCGCCGAGCTGCGAGGCGAGAAGGAGGCGGAGATCCGCGGCGTGCGCCACGGTCTCGGCATCCGCCCGGTGTTCAAGACCGTCGACACCTGCGCTGGCGAGTTCCCGGCTCTCACGCCGTACCACTACTCGAGCTACGACTTCGAGACGGAGGTCACGCCTTCGGAGCGCACCAAGGTCGTGATCATCGGATCGGGCCCGAACCGCATCGGCCAGGGCGTCGAGTTCGACTACTCGTGCGTGCACGCGTCGTTCGCGCTGTCGGATGCCGGCTTCGAGACCGTCATGGTGAACTGCAACCCCGAGACCGTGTCCACCGACTACGACACGTCTGACCGCCTCTACTTCGAGCCCCTCACGCTGGAGGACGTGCTCGAGGTCCTCGACGCGGAAGCCGCCAGCGGGACCATCCTGGGCGTCGTCTGCCAGCTCGGCGGACAGACCCCCCTGGGTCTCGCCAAGGGCATCAAGGCCGCCGGCTACACGGTTCTCGGCACCAGCCCCGCGGCGATCGACATCGCGGAGGAGCGCGAGCTGTTCTCCCAGCTGCTCGATTCGGCCGGACTCATCGCCCCGCGTCACGGCACGGCGATCGACGCCGACGGTGCGGTCGCGGTCGCGGAGGAGATCGGGTACCCGGTTCTCGTGCGTCCGAGCTTCGTGCTCGGCGGACGCGGCATGGAGATCGTCTACAGCTCGGAGTCGCTGCGCGAGTACTTCGTCCGCACGGCCGGAGAGGTCATCATCGAGGAGGGCAAGCCGCTGCTGGTCGACCGCTTCCTCGATGACGCCATCGAGCTCGACGTCGACGCGCTGTACGACGGCACCGACCTCTTCATCGGCGGCGTGATGGAGCACCTCGAGGAGGCCGGCATCCACTCCGGTGACTCGAGCTGCACCCTGCCCCCGGTGTCGCTGGGCCGCACCGACATCGACCGCGTCCGCGAGGCGACGCTCGCGATCGCCGAGGGCGTGGGCGTGCGCGGTCTGCTGAACGTGCAGTTCGCGATCAGCGCCGGCGTGCTCTACGTGATCGAGGCGAACCCGCGCGCCAGCCGCACGGTGCCTTTCGTGTCCAAGGCGCTGGGCATCCCCATGGCGAAGGCGGCGAGCCGCGTCATGGCGGGTTCCACCATCGCCGAGCTGCGCGCAGAGGGCATGCTCCCCGAGCAGGATGGCTCACGCGTGCCGCTCGACGCGCCGGTCTCGGTCAAGGAGGCCGTGCTGCCCTTCAAGCGGTTCCGTACCGCGGACGGCAAGACGGTCGACTCGATCCTCGGACCGGAGATGCGCTCGACCGGCGAGGTCATGGGAATCGACCGCGACTTCCCGACGGCGTTCGCGAAGAGCCAGGCTGCCGCGTACGGCGGGATGCCGACCTCCGGCACGGTGTTCATCTCGGTCGCCGACTCGGACAAGCGCGCGGTCATCCTGCCGGCACACCGCCTGCAGCAGCTCGGTTTCACGATCGTGGCCACCGAGGGCACGGCCGAGATCCTGTCGCGAAACGGCATCGCCGTGACCGTCGTCGAGAAGTACAGCGAGACCCAGGAGTCGGGCGCGACGAACATCGTCGACCTGATCAACGACGGCTCGATCGACATCGTCGTGAACACCCCTTCAGGGGGAGCGGCCCGTGCCGACGGTTACGAGATCCGCGCGGCCGCCGTCGCGGCCGACAAGGCGCTGTTCACCACGATGGCCGTTCTCGGCGCTGCGGTGAGCGGAATGGATGCGGCGCACGAGGGCTTCCAGGTGAAGAGCCTGCAGGAGTACGCCCTCGACAGGAAGGCCGCTTTGTGAGCGCACGCTTCGGAGAGAGGGTCCGCGCTGCGCTCGATGAGCGCGGGCCCCTCTGCGTGGGCATCGATCCGCATGCGTCTCTGCTCGCCGAGTGGAGCCTGAGCGATGACGCATCGGGGCTGCGCGAGTTCGGTCTGCGCACCGTCGAGGCCGCCTCAGGACGCGTGGGACTCGTGAAACCGCAGGTCTCGTTCTTCGAGAGATTCGGCTCCGCCGGGTTCGCGGCCCTCGAAGAGGTCCTCGCCGCAGCTCGCGCTGCCGGCCTTCTCGTGATCGCCGACGCCAAGCGCGGCGACATCGGATCGACCATGGACGCCTATGCGGCCGCCTGGCTCCTTCCGGGATCGCCTCTCGAGGCGGATGCGCTCACGGTCAATCCCTTCCTCGGGGTGGGGTCGCTCGACGGCGCCTTCGATCTCGCGAGGGAGCATGACAAGGGCCTCTTCGTGCTCGCGGCGACGAGCAACCCCGAAGCCACCGCCCTGCAGCGCTCGACCTCGGCCACCGGACGCGCGGTCTCGGCCGACATCGTCTCGGTGGTCTCGGCGCGCAATGCCGAGCATGCGGAGGCAGGGGAGTGGGGCAGCTTCGGCTTCGTGATCGGAGCGACCGTCGACTGGACGGATGCCGGCCTCGCCGCGTTCACCCCTCTCGCACCGATCCTCGCTCCCGGGTTCGGAAGTCAGGGGGCGACCCCCGCCGATCTGCGGCACCGCTTCGGTTCCATGAGCCCGGCCGTGGTGGCCAGCGAGAGCCGCAGCATCCTCTCGGCAGGACCGACCGGTCTCGCCGCCGCCATCGACGCCCGCGTCGCAGAGTACAGGGAGGCCTCCCGTGGCTGAGTCGCGTCCGGTACCCGAGGTCGACCGCGCAGCCGCGGCGCGCCGAGCCGTGGAACGTCGTCGCGCACGCGCGTCGCTCAAGCGCGATCTCACGACCCGTGTCGTGACACCGCAGACGGTTCTCGAGCGGGCTGTCGCCGACGCGGACTCCGTCGAGGGCTCGATGCGGATCACCGACTTCCTCCTCGCACTTCCCGCCATCGGCGCCGGCAAGCGCGACCGCATCCTCGACGAGCTGCACATCTCACCGGTCAAGCGTCTCGGCGGACTCGGTGTGCGCCAGCGCGTCGCGCTCGCCCACTGGCTCGACACGCGGTTCCCGGTGACGAAGCCGCGCGGTGCCCGCAGCCGTCTGCTCGTGCTCGCCGGCCCGACGGCGGTGGGCAAGGGAACGGTCGCCGCCCACATCCGCGAGCACAACCCCGAGATCCATCTCTCGGTCTCGGCGACGACCCGCCCGCCTCGCCCCGGTGAGGTCGACGGAGTGCACTACTACTTCGTCGACGAGGCGGAGTTCGATCGCCTCATCGCCGAGAACGAACTGCTCGAGTACGCCGTCGTGCACAATCGCTCGCGCTACGGCACGCCGCGCGCCCCGATCGATGCGGCCCTGGCCGCGGGCAAGACCGTGCTGCTCGAGATCGATCTGCAGGGTGCTCGGCAGGTGCGGAAGGCGGAGCCGTCGGCGACGCTCATCTTCCTGCTGCCCCCCACATGGGACGAACTGGTGCAGCGACTGGTCGGTCGAGGCACCGAGGACGCGGAGGAACGGGCCCGCCGGCTCCGCACCGCGAAGGTCGAGCTGGCCGCTCAGAACGAGTTCGATCACCTCATCGTGAACGAGGACGTCGCCTCGGCCGCCGCCGAGGTCGTAGAATTGTCTTCGAGCTCTGCGCGCTGAGCGTCTTCGCGCGCCCGCTGCACCGTCTTCGCGACGATCCCGTCGCCTGATCAGGAGGTCCCACCATGGCCGGACACCACACCAACGGAATCATCGATCCCCCCATCGACAACCTGCTCGACCGCGTCGACTCGAAGTACGAGCTGGTCATCTACGCCGCGAAGCGCGCGCGTCAGATCAACGACTACTACTCCGATCTGCACGAGGGCAACCTCTTCGACAACGTCGGCCCGCTGGTCGACTCGTCGGTCGAGGACAAGCCGCTCACCATCGCGCTCCACGAGATCAACGAGGACAAGCTCCGCCTGCGTCACGCAGAGTGACGTCCGATGACCGCACCGCCGACTGATGTCGGCGGTGCGGTCCATCATGGGAGCACCCCTTTCTGTCCATCCGATCCCGCCCTGGAGCCCAGATGAGCGCCCTGCGTCTGTTCACGTCCGAGTCCGTCACCGAAGGACACCCGGACAAGATCTGCGACCAGATCTCGGACAGCATCCTCGACGGACTCATCGCGAAGGACCGGGATTCCCGGGTCGCTGTCGAGACCCTCGTCACCACGGGACTCGTCCACGTCGCGGGTGAGATCCGCACCGACGCCTACGTCGACATCCCGACGATCGTCCGCCAGGTCGTCAACCGCATCGGCTACACGTCGAGCGACACCGGCTTCGACGGCGACTCGTGCGGTGTCAGCATCTCGGTGGGCGAGCAGTCGACCGACATCGCCCACGGAGTCGACAACGCGCAGGAGCACCGCGACGGATCCTCGGTCGACCCGCTCGACGGACTCGGCGCCGGCGACCAGGGCATCATGTTCGGCTTCGCGACGAACGAGACGCCGCAGCTCATGCCGATGGCGGCCTGGACAGCGCACCGCATCGCGGAGCGGCTGACCGAGGTACGCCGTTCGGGCGCCCTGCCGTTCCTCCGCCCCGACGGCAAGACGCAGGTCACGCTCGGTTACGACGGATTCACCCCGAAGACGGTCGATGCGGTCGTGCTGTCGACCCAGCACCACCCCGACATCTCCCAGGACGACATCAAGGCGCAGGTGCGCGAGCACGTCATCGACCCGATCCTCGCGAGCACGGGCCTCGACCTCGACGACGTCACCTACTACATCAATCCCGCCGGTCCCTTCGTCACGGGCGGGCCGAAGGGCGATGCCGGACTCACCGGCCGCAAGATCATCATCGACACCTACGGCGGCGCCGCTCGCCACGGCGGTGGCGCGTTCAGCGGCAAGGACCCGTCGAAGGTCGACCGCTCCGGCGCCTACGCAACGCGCTGGGTCGCGAAGAACGCGGTCGCCGCGGGACTCGCCGACCGCCTCGAGGTGCAGGTCGCCTATGCGATCGGCGTCGCTCGTCCCGTCGGGCTCTACGTCGAGACCTTCGGCACCGGCAAGGTGTCCGACGAGGTCATCACCCGAGCGATCAATGAGGTCTTCGACCTCCGCCCGCAGGCGATCATCGACCAGCTCGACCTCCTGCGCCCGATCTACGCGCGCACGGCGGCCTACGGTCACTTCGGCCGTGAGCTGCCCGAGTTCACCTGGGAGCGCACCGACCGCGCCGAAGAGCTGCGCCGCGCTGCCGGTCTCTGATGTGACGGACGGTCGCGACGTGCCCGCGATGCCGATCGCGGGCACGAGCCGGCGCATCGCGCGCGTGCTCCTCGATTCACCGCTGCCTCAGCTCGATCGACTGTTCGACTACGCGCTGCCCGCCGACCTCGGCGATGTTCCCCCGGGCGTCAGAGTGCGCGTTCCGCTGCGCACGGCGGGAAGGGTCGTCGACGGCTACGTCGTCGAGCTCGACACCGAAGACGACGCCGATCGACCGCTGTCAGAGGTCGACAGCGTCGTCTCACTCGTGCCCGTCCTCCCTGATCATCTCTACCGGCTCGCGAGGAGAGCCGCTGATCGGGCGGCCGGCTCGGCATCGGACGTGCTGCGGCTCGTGATCCCGAAGCGGCAGGTGCGGGTCGAGAAGGCGTGGACTGCGGATGCTCCGCCGCCCGTGCCGTCGGACGACGCTCTCGCCGCCGCGCGCGACGTGATCGGGTCGTACGACGGACTGGAGGAGCTCCTCGAGCAGCAGGGGCGAGCGGCGGTCGAGGCGATCCCCGTTTTCCGCGACGGCGAGCCGGGCTGGGCCGCGCTGCTGGCGTCGGTCGCTGCGCGAACCCTCGCGTCCGGTCGATCGAGCATCCTCATCGTTCCGGACCACCGCGATCTCGATCATCTGCTCGCCGCGCTCACGCTCTCCGTGCCGGCAGAAGCGGTCGCCCGATACGACTCGCGCCAGACGAATCCCGATCGCTACCGCGCGTTCCTGCGCTCGCTTGAAGACGCCCCCTGCGTCGTCGTCGGCAATCGCTCCGCCGTCTATGCCCCTGTCCGGGCCGGCGTCGTCGCGGTGTGGGACGACGGCGATCCGCTGCTCGGCGAGCCGCTGGCGCCCTACATCAACGCGCGGGATGCCGCGCTGCTGCGTCAGGAGCAGGAAGACTCCTCTCTGCTCTTCGTCGGACACACGCGCACCACCGACGTCGAGCGCCTCGTCGTCCACGGGTGGCTGCAGGATGTCCGCGCCGCGCGCCGCGTGCTGCCCAGGGTCGTCTTGAGCACACCTCAGGAGATGGACGCGCCGACGGCTCAGCGCATGCCGTCGTCCGCGTTCCTCTCCGCACGCAACGCGGCCGCCGAGGGCCCCGTACTCGTTCAGGTCTCCCGCCCCGGCTTCGCGCCCTCGCTCGTCTGCGCGGAGTGCAGGGCACCGGCGCGATGTGCGCACTGCGGAGGCCCTCTCGGTGCGAAGCACCGCGGCGCTGTGCCGGTATGCGCATGGTGTGGACGAGGCGCGCGAGCGTGGACGTGCCCGGCGTGCTCCTCGACGAAGCTCCGGCTCGCGTCATCGGGAAGCGAGCGCACCGCCGACGAACTGGGGCGGGCGTTCCCCGGCATCCGCGTGATCGTCGCCGACAGCGCGCACCCGGTCGAACGCGTCGACGACAAGCCCTCGCTCGTCGTCGCCACACGGGGAGCCGAGCCACTCGCCGACGGCGGCTACCGCGCGATCGTGCTGCTCGACGGCGCACGGATGCTGCAGGCGCCCGACCTTCGCATCGGCGAAGCATGTCTGCGCTGGTGGTCGAATGCCGCCGCGCTCGCGGCTCCAGGCGCGCCGATCCACCTCGTGGGGGTCGACGGCAGCATCGCCAGGGCGCTCGCGACCTGGAATCAGGCGGGCTACGCGCGCGGAGAGCTCGCCGAACGGGCACCGCTCCACATGCCGCCCGCCGCTCGGGTCGCGCTGGTCGAGGGATCCACTGCTGCGATGGGGCGTGCCCTCGCGTCCCTGACCGAGCTCGCGCTGCCTCCCGATGCTGTGCTCGGCCCTGTTCCTGTCGAGTCCGACGACTACCCGCCGCGGGTGCGTGCGCTCGTGCGCTTCGAGTACGGCGCGGGTGCGCGGGTGGCCGCGGCACTGAGAGCCGCGGTGGTGGCAGAGGCGGTCGCCGCGCGCAGGGGGAAGGGCAAGTCGACTCGCATCGCGCTCACGGTTCGGCTCGATATCCTGGATCCGGAGCTCTGAGAGCAAGGCGCCCTGGTCGTACCGCTCGTCAGTCCCCGTCCGATCACCCCGCATCCCTCCGGAGCACCTTCATGCGTCTCGTCTTCGCCGGCACACCGTCGGCCGCCGTTCCCACCCTCCGCCGCCTCGCGGCAGAGCATGACATCGCCGCGGTCGTCACCCGCCCGGACGCCCCGCTGGGCCGCAAGCGGGTGCTGACCCCCTCGCCCGTCGCTCAGGTCGCCGAAGAGCTCGGACTCCGCGTCATCAAGGCGGCGCGCCTCGATGACGCGGCGACCGCGTCGATCGCGGAGCTCGACGCTGAGCTCGGTGTGATCGTCGCCTACGGAGGACTCGTGCGGGAGCCGCTGCTCTCGACCCCGTCGAAGGGCTGGATCAACCTGCACTTCTCGCTTCTGCCTGAGTGGCGGGGGGCCGCCCCGGTGCAGCGTGCGCTGATCAACGGAGATGCGCGCCTCGGTGCCAGTGTCTTCCAGCTCGTTCCGGCACTCGACGCAGGCGATGTCTTCGCCGTGCGAGTCGTCGAGGTCGCCGCGGAAGCCACGGCTGACGTCGTGCTCGAGACGCTCGCCGTCGAGGGGGCCGATCTGACTGCCGAGGTGGTGTCGTCGATCGGCGACGGCACGGCCGTCGCCGTCCCTCAGAGCGGCACCCCCAGCCTCGCACCCAAGCTCACCCTCGACGACGGGGTGCTCGACTGGAGCGAGCCGCTGGCCCGGGTGTTCGCCCGGTACCGCGGTGTCACTCCCGAGCCGGGGGCGCACACGACCGTCGACGGACTGCGGCTGAAGATCCTCGAGGCAGCACCGTCGAGTGATGCACCGCGTCAGGATCCGGGCGCGATCTCCGCGACGAAGACCGCGCTTCTCATCGGCACCGCTTCCGAGCCGCTCGCGGTCACGCGGGTGCAGCCGGCGGGCAAGGGTGCGATGAACGCGGTCGACTGGTGGCGCGGTCAGCGCGACACCGAGAACCTGCGAGCCGGCGCATGAGCGGCGACAGGTCACGCGACGACTCCTCCGGACGACAGCGAGGCGGCCGGTCCGGCGGAGGACGCCCTCACGGGGATCAGGCTCGCAGTCCTCAGAACCGCGACGGTCGTCCGCGGGAGCCCCGGCGCACGGAACCCCGGCGCGCGGAACCCCGGCGCTCGGTGCAGCCCGCTCGCCAGGTCGCATACGACGTTCTCCGCGCCGTGTCGGAGTCGGATGCCTATGCCAATCTGATCCTTCCGCCGGCGATCGCGGAGGCCCGGCTCGATCCCCAGGACGCCGCGCTGGCCACCGAACTCGCGTACGGAACGCTGCGCCGCCGCGGCACCTACGACGCGATCATCGCGGCGGCCGCCGATCGTCCCGCAGAAGAGATCGACTCGGCCGTCCTCGATGCGCTGCGACTCGCGACCCATCAGCTGCTCGCGACGCGCGTCGCGTCGCACGCGGCGGTGAACGAGTCTGTGAACCTGGTCGCCGCGGCGAAGGGCCGCGGTGCATCCAGCTTCGCGAACGCGGTGCTGCGCCGAATCTCCCGGGAGACCCCGGGGGAGTGGGAGCAGCGCATCGAGGACTCGGCGCGTTCTGACGATGAGCGTCTGGCACTGCGCTCGGCGCACCCCGTCTGGGTGATCCGGGCTCTGCGTCGCGCTCTGGCCGCCGAGGGCCGAGCGCACGAGCTCGACGATCTCCTCGACGCCGACAACGCCTCACCGGAGGTGACCCTCGTCGCACTCCCGGGTCTCGCCGAGCCGGGGGAGCCGCGTCGCCCGTATGCGCCGACGGCGTACGGCTCTCCGGGCGGCGACCCGCATCGCGTCATCGCGGCATCCGGCGGCACCGTGCGCGTGCAGGACGAGGGCTCGCAGCTGGTGGCCCTCGCCGTGGCCGCGGCCGCGCCGATCCGTGAGGGCGAGCGCTGGCTCGACCTGTGCGCAGGTCCGGGAGGGAAGACCGCCTTGCTCGCCTCGATCGCGCGCGAGCACGACGTCACCCTCGAGGCGAACGAGGTGGTCCCCACCCGCGCGCGCCTCGTGCGCAACGCCCTGCGCGCCGTGCCGGGAGACGTGATCGTGCATGAGGAGGACGGTCGCTCCTTCGGCGCCACACGCCCCGGTGCGTTCAATCGCATCCTGGTCGACGCACCGTGCACGGGTCTCGGTGCTCTCCGACGTCGCGGAGCTCGTCCCGCTCCAGGTCGAGCTTCTGAGCTCCGCTCTCGACGCACTCGCCCCCGGCGGCATCGTGGCCTATGCGACCTGCTCGCCGCACCTCGCCGAGACGACCGGTGTGGTCTCCGAGGTCCTCCGCGGTCGCACGGACATCACCGAGATCGACGCCCGAGCCGTGCTCGCAGGAGTCGCCGATTCGCCGATCGATCTCGGCGACGACGGCTCCGGACGCGTGCAGCTCTGGCCGCATCGCCACGGCACCGACGCGATGTTCCTCGCACTGCTCCAGCGCGACTCGACGGATCCGCGCGACGCGAGCGCGGAAGAGAGAGACTAGACACGTGGAACTGCCCCGCGCACCGCGCATCAACCCCAGCATCCTGGCCGCCGACTTCGTGAACATGCAGCGCGATCTCGCGAAGATCGCCTCTGCCGACTTCGCGCACGTCGACGTGATGGACAACCATTTCGTGCCGAACCTCACCTTCGGCCCGCAGATGGTCGAGCGCATCCAGGCCACCAGCCCGATCCCGCTCGACGTGCACCTGATGATCACCGATCCCGAGCGGTGGGCACCGGGCTATGCCGAACTGGGCGCCGCGAGTGTCACGTTCCACCTCGAAGCGGCCGCCGACCCGATCTCGCTCGCGCGCACGCTGCGCGGCATGGGTGCGCGCGCAGGCGTCGCCATCAAGCCCGACACGCCCGCCGAGGGGCTGTACAGCGTGCTCGAGGAGTTCGACCAGATCCTCGTCATGACGGTGGAGCCCGGATTCGGTGGCCAGGGGTTCATGCCCGAGACCATGCCGAAGCTGCGCGCCCTCGCCGACGAGGCGAAGCGCCGCGGGTCGAACGTCTGGCTGCAGGTCGACGGCGGAATCTCGGATGCGACGATCGAGGCCGCCGCAGCCGCGGGCGCCGACACCTTCGTCGCCGGATCCGCCGTCTACGGCGCCGATGACGTCGAGGCGGCCGTCACTCGGCTCAGGGACCGCGCCAGAGCCGCTAGCCTGGAATCGTGAAGACTTTCGACGAGCTGTTCGCCGAGCTCAGCGTCAAGGCCGAGACCCGACCCGAGGGATCGGGCACGGTCGCAGAGCTCGACGGCGGCGTGCACACCATCGGCAAGAAGATCGTCGAAGAGGCCGCAGAGGTCTGGATGGCCTCCGAGTACGAGTCCGACGACGCCGCGGCCGAGGAGATCTCGCAGCTGCTCTACCACGTGCAGGTGATGATGATCGCGAAGGGCCTGAGCCTGCAGGACGTCTACCGACATCTGTGAAGCGCTCCGCCCCACTCGCTTCGATCTGAAGGCTTTCCATGCTGCGCATTGCTGTTCCCAACAAGGGCTCTCTCTCCGAGACGGCCGCCGATATGCTCGCGGAGGCCGGCTACGCCGGTCGTCGTGACCCCAAGACCCTCCACGTCGTCGACACCGACAACGACGTCGAGTTCTTCTACCTCCGCCCCAAGGACATCGCGACGTACGTCGGTTCCGGTGCCATCGACGTCGGAATCACCGGTCGTGATCTGCTTCTCGACGCCCGCATGCCGGGTGCGCGCGAGATCGAGGCGCTCGGCTTCGCGGGCTCGACCTTCCGTTTCGCGGCGCCGTCGGGTCGATACACGGACGTCTCCGAGCTCGACGGCCTGCGCATCGCGACCTCGTACCCGGGGCTCGTCGACGCGTTCCTCGACGAGCGCGGCATCGCGGTCGACCTCGTGCCCCTCGACGGTGCGGTCGAATCGGCGGTCCGCCTGGGTGTGGCCGATGCTGTCGCCGACGTGGTCGAGACGGGCACGACTCTCCGCCAGGCCGGCCTCGACGTGTTCGGACCGGTGATCCTCGAATCCGAGGCCGTGCTCATCGCAGGGCCTCACGATGCCGAGGGCTCAGAGACGCTGCTGCGTCGTCTGCGCGGTGTCATGGTCGCCCGCCGCTTCGTGATGATCGACTACGACCTGCCGCTGGCTCTGCTCGACGACGCGGTGAAGATCGCGGGCGGCATCGAGTCGCCGACCGTGTCGCCACTGCGCGATCCGGAGTGGGTGGCCGTGCGGGTCATGGTCGCCCGGTCACGGGTCAACCCCGTCATGGATGCGCTCTACGCTCTCGGCGCCCGTGCGATCCTCGTGACGGCGATCCACAACGCGAGGCTCTGATGACGCTCGCGAGCCGTGTCATCCCGTGCTTGGACGTCGCTGACGGCCGGGTCGTGAAGGGCGTCAACTTCGAGAATCTCCGAGACATGGGAGACCCCGTCGAGCTGGCGCGGCACTACGCGGCGCAGGGTGCCGACGAGATCACCTTCCTCGATGTGACGGCGACGGTCGATGCGCGCGCCACGACGTACGACGTCGTGCAGCGCACCGCAGAGCAGGTGTTCGTGCCCCTGACCGTCGGCGGGGGAGTGCGCAGCGTCGACGACGTCGCGCGGCTGCTGCCCGTCGGCGCCGACAAGGTCGGCGTCAACTCCGCCGCGATCGCCCGCCCCGAGCTGATCGGCGAGATCGCCGACCGCTTCGGCGCGCAGGTGCTCGTGCTATCGCTCGACGTCAAGCGCGCCGACACGACAGCCTCGGGGTTCGTGGTCACGACGCACGGCGGCAGGACCCAGACCACTCTCGACGCGCTCGACTGGGCGCGCGAGGCCGCTGAGCGCGGAGCCGGCGAGCTGCTCGTGAACTCGATCGATGCCGACGGCACCCGCGACGGGTTCGACCTCGAACTCGTGCGCCTCATGCGCGAGGCCGCCTCGGTGCCGGTCATCGCCTCCGGTGGCGCGGGCAAGGCCTCGGATTTCGCTCCGGCGATCAAGGCCGGGGCGGATGCCGTGCTCGCGGCGAGCGTGTTCCACACCGGCGCGCTCACGGTCGGCGATGTGAAGGACGCCCTCCGGGCGGAAGAAGTGCTGGTCCGATGAGTGACGTCGAGACGCGCATCGCGCAGGTCGCCTTCAACTCCGACGGACTGGCCCCGGTCATCGTCCAGCAGTGGGACACGAACGAGGTCCTCATGCTCGCGTGGGTGGACGACGAGGCCCTGCGCCGCACCCTCACGACGGGTCGCGCGGTGTACTGGTCGCGTTCCCGGCAGGAGTACTGGCGCAAGGGCGACACCTCGGGTCACATCCAGGTCGTGCATGAGGCACGGCTCGACTGCGACGGCGACGCGATCCTGCTGCGGGTCGATCAGACGGGCCCCGCCTGCCACACCGGCACCCGGACGTGCTTCGACTCCACCGACCTCGACGCCGTCGAGGGAAGCGCATCCGCATGAGCCTCGCGCGCAGGGGCCGGTCGATCGCCGTGACCGGGTTCCTTCTGGCCGGCGCGATCGGAATCATCTCCTCCACGCAGACCTGGCTGACCGTCGAGCGCGCCGATGCGGGCGAGGCGATCCTCGTGCCCGGCGCCTCCGCCCTCCCTCTGCTCGCACCGTTGAGCCTGGCGGTTCTGGCGCTCGGTCTCGCGCTGTCGATCTCGGGACGAGTGGTGCGTCTGGTCTTCGGCGTGCTCGCCGCGGCGACGGCGCTCTTCCTGGGCTGGACGACGCTCCAGCTGCTCACCTCGGAGCCGCTCGGAGCCGTCGCGCCGACGGTGACCGAGACGACCGGGCTCGCCGGCAGCGCCGCGATCGCCGACGTGGTCGCGGGGATCGAGGTGTCGGCATGGCCCTATGCCACGCTCGTGGGGTGGGTCGTGCTGCTCCTCGCCGCAGGCGTCGTGCTGTTCACCTGGCGCGGGTGGAAGTCCGGCGGGCGTCGCTACCGCACGGATGCCGCTCATGAGGCTCACAGCGCCGGCCCCGTCGACGCGATCGATTCCTGGGACGACCTGTCCCGCGGAACCGATCCGACGCGATGACCCCGATAGACTGAGAAAGATCCCGCACGTCGTCCCCGGAGGAGACCATGACCAACCCGATCGCTGACCCCGGCCACGGACACTCGCCTGCTGCCTGGACGGCCGTGATCATCATGCTCGCCGGCTTCACGCTCGGCACGCTGGCCTTCTGCCTCGCCGAGTTCAGCCCCATCTGGGTCACCCTGGTCTGGGTGTTCGCCGCCCTGATCCCGATCGGTGCGCTCGTCGGCTGGGCGATGGCCAGGGCCGGCTACGGCGTGAAGGGCCCCAAGTACCAGCCGAAGGCGCACTAGTGGTCCTCGCCGACCTCACGGCCGGCGCAGTCGCAGACGCTGAGCGTCGCGCTCTCACCCGGCCCATCGCCGAGGTCGAACGCGACGCTCTGGCGCGTCCTGCCGCCAAGGACGCCGTCGCCGCACTCGCCCGCGCTGAGCACATCAAGATCATCGCCGAGGTCAAGCGCGCGAGCCCCTCGCGCGGTGCGCTGGCCGAGATCCCCGATCCTGCACTGCAGGCCTCGCTGTACGAGACCGGCGGCGCCTCCGCGATCAGCGTCCTGACCGAGGAACGCCGCTTCGGCGGCAGCCTCGACGACCTCGAGGCGGTCACCGCGCGGGTCTCGCTGCCCGTCCTCCGCAAGGATTTCATCGCGACCCGCTATCAGGTGCTCGAGGCTCGCGCCGCGGGTGCGGACCTCGCCCTGCTCATCGTCGCGGGCATCGAACCGGCTGTGCTGCGAGACCTGTTCGGATTCATCACCGAGCTCGGCATGACACCGCTCGTCGAGACGCACTCCGCCGATGAGCTCGAGGCTGCCATCGATCTCGGAGCACCGCTGATCGGTGTGAACGCCCGTGATCTGAAGACCCTCGAACTCGACCGCGACCTCTTCGGTCGGCTGGTCGACCGCATCCCGGACACGGCGGTCAGGATCGCCGAATCCGCTGTGCTCACCCCCGCAGACGTCGCGCACTACCGCTCCGCGGGTGCCGACGTCGTCCTGATCGGAGAAGCCCTCGTCACGGGCGACCCGGTCGCCACACTGAAGAGTTTCCTGGAGGTCCAGTGAGTCTGCGCGATCAGCACGGTCCGTCGTTCGGCGAGTACGGCGGGCGGTACATGCCCGAGTCGCTGATCGCCGCGATCGACGAGCTGACGGTCGCCTACCAAGAGGCGATCGCCGACCCCGCCTTCCGCGCCGAGCTCGCGGGTCTCCTCAGCTCGTACGCGGGCAGGCCCTCCCCGTTGACCGAGGTGGCCCGATTCGCGGAGCATGCCGGCGGTGCGCGGATCTTCCTCAAGCGCGAAGATCTCAACCACACGGGTTCGCACAAGATCAACAACGTGCTGGGGCAGGCGCTGCTCACCAAGCGACTCGGCAAGACCCGGGTGATCGCAGAGACCGGTGCCGGCCAGCACGGCGTGGCAACCGCGACCGCCGCGGCGCTCTTCGGCCTCGACTGCACGATCTACATGGGCGAGGTCGACACCGAGCGCCAGGCACTCAACGTGGCCCGCATGCGCCTCCTCGGCGCGGAGGTCGTCGCGGTGACGTCCGGCTCGCGCACTCTGAAGGACGCGATCAACGACGCGTACCGTGACTGGGTCGCGAGTGTCGAGACCACCAACTACATCTTCGGCACCGCGGCCGGCCCGCATCCCTTCCCTGCGATGGTGCGCGACTTCCAGAAGATCATCGGCGAAGAGGCGCGCCAGCAGCTCCTCGACGAGGCGGGTCGGCTTCCGGATGCCGTGATCGCCTGTGTCGGCGGCGGCTCGAACGCGATCGGCATGTTCGATGCGTTCCTCGATGACGAGGGCGTCAAGCTCTACGGTGTCGAAGCGGCCGGCGACGGCGTCGACACGCCCCGGCACGCCGCATCGATCGAGCGCGGTCGTCCGGGCATCCTGCACGGTGCGAAGACCTACGTCCTGCAGGACGCGGACGGTCAGACCGTGGAGTCGCACTCGATCTCCGCGGGACTCGACTATCCGGGCGTCGGTCCGGAGCACTCGTGGCTCGCCGACATCGGGCGTGCCGAGTACATCCCGGCGACGGACGACGAGGCCATGCAGGCGCTTCGGCTCCTCAGCCGCACCGAGGGGATCATCCCCGCCATCGAATCCGCCCACGCCCTGGCCGGCGCACTGCGTCTGGGCCGCGAGATGGGACCGGACGCGCTTCTCGCCGTGTGCCTCTCGGGACGAGGCGACAAGGACATGGACACCGCCGCGCGATACTTCGACCTCTACGACGCCGCCGCCCTCGAGCACGACGTCGACGACGAGAGCGCCGCAGAGCAGGCGGCGTCGAAGGGGGAGCCCGAGCTATGAGCCGCGTGGAACAGGCCATCGCCGCCGCACACGATGCCGGGCGCAGCGCGTTCATCGGCTATCTTCCGGTCGGCTTCCCCGACCTCGACACGAGCATCCGCGCAGCGATCACCCTCGCGGAGAACGGTGTCGACATCATCGAGCTCGGGCCGCCGTACAGCGACCCCGTGATGGACGGAGCCGTCATCCAGGAAGCCACCACGGCTGCCCTGGCGAACGGTTTCACGATGAAGGACCTCTTCACCGCGGTCCGCGCGATCACCGAGGCGACCGATGTGCCGGTGCTCGTCATGACGTACTGGAACCCGGTGTTCCAGTACGGCGTCGACCGGTACGCCGACGACCTGCTGGCCGCAGGAGGCGCGGGACTCATCACGCCGGACATCACCCCCGACGTCGCGGGCGACTGGATCGCCGCGAGCGAGCGCACCGGACTCGACCGCGTCTTCCTCGCCGCTCCGACATCGACCGACGAACGACTCCGCCTCGTGGTGGAGTCGTCCACCGGGTTCATCTACACGGTCTCCACCATGGGCATCACGGGGGAGCGCGCCGAACTCGACCGCGCCGCGCGGACCCTCGTCGGACGTCTGCGTGAGCAGGGCGCCTCACGGGCCTGCGTCGGCATCGGCATCTCGACCGCCGAGCAGATCGCTGGTGTCTCCGAGTACGCCGACGGCGCGATCGTCGGCACGGCGCTCGTCCGTGCCCTTCGCGACGGGGGCCTCCCGGCCCTCGCCGACGTCACCCGAAACCTGGCCGTCGGCACGTCTTCGACGCGCCCCGCACACGAGAACTAGAATCGCACTCATGTCCCTCGCGCTCCACAGCACCTTCAGCGGCGTGCTCGCCAGCATCCCGAGCCCCCCGGTCTCCTACATCGACCTCGGGCCGCTCCGGATCCACTTCTACGCACTCTGCATCATCGCCGGCATCATCGTCGCCGTGCTGTTGACCAACCACCGCCTCACCAAGCGCGGAGCAGAGCCGTGGGTCGTGATCGACATCTCGATCCTCGCCGTGCCGCTGGCGATCATCGGGGCGCGCATCTTCCACGTGCTGACTCACCCGAACTTCTACTTCGGCGAGGGCAAGAACACCTGGAACCCCTTCGAGCCCGGATCCGTCTGGGCCATCTGGGAGGGCGGCATCGCGATCTTCGGCGCCCTGATCGGTGGCGCCGTGGGAGCCTACCTGGGCTGCCGCTGGACCGGCATCCGCTTCTGGACCTTCGCAGACGCGCTCGCTCCGGGCCTGCTGCTCGCCCAGGCGATGGGACGTTTCGGCAACTGGTTCAACCACGAGCTGTTCGGTCTTCCGACGGACCTGCCCTGGGGACTCGAGATCGAGTCCGACAACAGCGCCTTCCCTCCCGGGCTGCCCGAGGGCACGCTGTTCCACCCGACGTTCCTGTACGAGGTGATCTGGAACGTCCTGGGCGTCGTGGTCCTGCTCTGGCTGAGCCGCAAGGCGACCGCATTCCAGTGGGGCAGGCTCTTCGCGATCTACCTCATCTGGTACAGCGCCGGTCGCGTGGTGTGGGAGTCGATCCGCATCGATCCGAGCGAGATCATCCTGGGCCTGCGCAGCAACGTCTGGGCTGCGATCATCGGCATCATCGTGGGTCTCGCCATCCTCATCGTCCAGTCCCGTCGCCACCCGGGTCTCGAGCCGTCGCCGTACCAGCCCGGCCGCGGACGGAAGGATCTGGACGCTGATGTAGAATCGCAGAACAATACCTCCGACTTCGTGGACCTGAGTGAGCCTCCGTCCGAAGAAGTCGCCGCAGGAGCCAGCGCCACAAGCACCGCTCCCACGGACACGCAAGGCTCCCGATAGCCGAACGGTCCGTGCGGACCCCATCGCATCCACCCGGCCAATGACGCCCCCGGGTCATCCGAAGATCTGAGGACGGTACTGGTGTATTTTCAGCCTCCCTACGGCGCCTCCGGCGCTTATCCGCCGAAGCAGGGCATGTACAACCCGGCGTTCGAGAAGGACGCCTGCGGCCTGGCCATGGTCGCGACCCTGCGTGGCGAGCCCGGCCACGACATCATCGCGCTGGCGCTCGAAGCGCTGCGCAACCTGGAGCACCGCGGTGCGATCGGCTCCGATGCCGGCACCGGTGACGGCGCGGGCATCCTGACGCAGATGCCGGATGCGTTCCTGCGGGCGGTCACCGATTTCGAACTGCCCCCGGTCGGCGAGTACGCCGCGGGTCTGGCGTTCCTGCCGCGTGACTCGAGCGAGCGCCGCCAGCAGAAGGCCGGGATCGAGAAGATCGCCCGCAGCGAGGGCCTGCGCGTCCTCGGATGGCGCGAGGTCCCGACGGTCAACGACAACCTGGGCAAGCTCGCCGACGAGGCGCGTCCCGCCTTCGAGCAGCTCTTCGTGAGCGCGGGGGGAGCCACGCATGCACAGGCGCCCCTCACGGGCATCGCGCTCGACCGCGTCGCCTACCGCCTGCGCAAGCGTGCCGGTCACGAGCTCGGCGCGTACTTCGTGTCGCTGTCCGCCCGCACCCTCGGGTACAAGGGCATGGTGACGACGCTGCAGCTCGAGCCGTTCTACCCCGACCTGCAGGACGAGCGCTTCATGTCCGAGCTCGCGGTCGTGCATTCGCGCTACTCGACCAACACGTTCCCGTCGTGGCCGCTGGCCCAGCCGCTGCGCATGCTCGCCCACAACGGCGAGATCAACACGGTGGGCGGCAATCGCAATTGGATGCGGGCACGCCAGTCCCAGCTCGAGTCCGAGCTGCTCGGCGACGTCGCCCCTCTGCTGCCGATCTGCACCGACGGCGCCAGCGACTCGGCCTCGTTCGACGAGGTGCTCGAGCTGCTGACCCTCACCGGCCGCAGCCTGCCGCACGCCATCATGATGATGGTTCCCGAGGCCTACGAGAAGCAGTCCGACATCTCGCCCGAGCTCCGATCCTTCTACGAGTACCACTCGAACCAGATGGAGCCGTGGGACGGTCCGGCCGCGCTCATCTTCACCGACGGCACGCTCGTCGGCGCCACGCTCGACCGCAACGGCCTTCGCCCGGGGCGCTGGACCGAGACGACCGACGGACTGATCGTGATCGGCTCCGAGACCGGAGTGCTGACCTTCGAGCCGGAGCGCATCAAGCGTCGCGGCCGACTGCAGCCCGGCAAGATGTTCCTCGTCGACACCGCGCAGCGGCGCATCATCGAGGACGAGGAGATCAAGCACGATCTCGCCACGATGCACCCGTGGCAGGAGTGGCTCGATGCCGGTGCCGTGCGTCTGGCCGATCTGCCCGAGCGCGAGCACATCGTGCACCCGCCGGCCTCGATCACCCGACGACAGCGCACCTTCGGCTACACCGAAGAGGAGATCCGCATCCTGCTGACCCCGATGGGGCAGAACGGCATCGAGCCGCTCGGCGCCATGGGGTCGGACACGCCGATCGCCGTGCTCAGCAAGCGCCCGCGCCTGCTCTTCGACTACTTCACGCAGCAGTTCGCGCAGGTCACGAACCCGCCGCTCGACTCGATCCGCGAAGAGGTCGTCACGAGCCTGAAGCTCGGCCTCGGCCCTGAGAGCAACCTGCTCACCTGGGGTCCGGACCACACGCGCACCGTGTCGCTCGACTTCCCGGTGATCGACAACGACGAGCTCGCGAAGATCCGCCACATCGACAAGGCCCTGCCCGACAGGTCGAGCGTCACGATTCGCGGGCTGTACCACTTCGACGCCGGATCGAACACGCTCGAGCAGCGTCTCACCGAGATGTGCGCCGAGATCGACGAGGCGATCGCGCAGGGCGCCGAGTTCATCATCCTGTCGGACCGCGACTCGAACAAGGACCTGACGCCGATCCCGTCGCTGCTCATGGTGTCGGCGATCCATCACCACCTGATCCGGCGCGAGAACCGCATGAAGGTCGGTCTGATCGTCGAGGCCGGCGACGTCCGCGAGGTCCACCACGTGGCGACGCTGATCGGCTACGGCGCATCGGCGGTCAACCCGTATCTCGCGATGGAGACGGTGGAGCACCTGGTGCGCACCGGATACATCACCGGCATCAGCCCCGAGAAGGCCGTCCGCAACCTGATCTACGCGCTCGGCAAGGGCGTGCTCAAGATCATGTCGAAGATGGGCATCTCCACGGTGTCGTCGTACGCAGGTGCGCAGGTCTTCGAGGCCGTCGGCCTGAGCGAGGAGTTCATCGACCGGTACTTCACGCGTACCGAGTCGAAGCTCGGCGGCATCGGCATCCAAGAGATCTTCATCGAGAACCAGGCTCGTCACGACTACGCCTACCCCGAAGACGAGGCGGCGCGCGCGCACGAGCGTCTGTGGACGGGCGGCGAGTACCAGTGGCGCCGCGACGGATCACCGCATCTCTTCAGCCCCGAGACTGTCTTCAAGCTGCAGCACTCGACGCGGGAGAGGCGTTACGACGTCTTCCGCGAGTACACGAAGCTGGTCGACGACCAGGCATCCGAGCTCAAGACGCTGCGCGGACTCTTCAAGCTGCGCACCGGCACGCGCAAGCCCGTGCCGATCGACGAGGTCGAGCCCGTCTCGTCGATCGTCAAGCGATTCTCGACCGGCGCGATGAGCTACGGCTCGATCTCGAAGGAAGCGCACGAGACGCTCGCGATCGCCATGAACAGCATCGGCGGCAAGTCCAACACCGGCGAGGGCGGAGAGGACAACGACCGACTCGTCGACCCGGAACGCCGCAGCTCGATCAAGCAGGTCGCCTCCGGTCGCTTCGGCGTCACGAGTCTCTACCTGACCGAGGCCGACGACATCCAGATCAAGCTCGCCCAGGGCGCGAAGCCCGGTGAGGGCGGTCAGCTGCCTCCGCAGAAGGTCTACCCGTGGGTGGCCCGGACGCGTGGGGGCACGCCTGGTGTCGGTCTCATCTCGCCGCCGCCGCACCACGACATCTACTCGATCGAGGACCTCAAGCAGCTCATCTTCGACCTGAAAAGGGCGAACCCCGAGGCGCGCATCCACACCAAGCTCGTCAGCCAGTCGGGCATCGGCGCGGTGTCGGCGGGTGTCGCCAAGGCGCTCAGCGACGTCATCCTGGTCTCCGGCCACGACGGCGGAACCGGCGCGAGCCCCCTGAACTCCCTCAAGCACGCGGGGACCCCGTGGGAGCTCGGCCTCGCCGAGACCCAGCAGACGCTCATGCTCAACGGCATGCGCGACCGCGTCGTGGTACAGGTCGACGGCCAGCTCAAGACCGGCCGTGACGTCATCATCGGCGCTCTGCTCGGCGCCGAGGAGTTCGGTTTCGCGACCGCGCCCCTCGTCGTGAGCGGATGCATCATGATGCGCGTCTGCCACCTCGACACCTGCCCCGTCGGCGTGGCCACCCAGAACCCGGTGCTGCGCGAGCGGTTCAGCGGCAAGCCCGAGTTCGTCGTGAACTTCATGGAGTTCATCGCCGAGGAGGTGCGCGAGCATCTCGCCGAGCTCGGCTTCCGGTCGATCGATGAGATCGTCGGCCGCGCAGAGCTCATCGAGGTCGACGCCGCAGTGGATCACTGGAAGGCCGAGGGCCTCGACCTGAGCCCGGTGCTCGATGGACCGGCGTTCCCGGCGAGCGAGCCGCGTCGCAGCCGCCGCACGCAGGATCACGAGCTCGAGAAGCACTTCGACGTGCAGCTGATCGACATCGCGAAGAACGCGCTGCTGAACGGCGAGCCCGTCGTCGCCGAGCTTCCGATCGCGAACACCGAGCGCGCCGTCGGCACGATGCTGGGCCACCAGGTGACCTCACGCCACGGAGCGGCGGGTCTGCCTCGCGGGACGATCGACGTCACACTGCACGGCACAGCCGGGCAGTCGCTGGGTGCGTTCCTCCCGTCCGGGATCGTCCTGCGTCTCGAGGGCGACTCCAACGACTACGTCGGCAAGGGTCTCTCGGGCGGCGACATCTCGATCCGCCCGCCGCGCGGCTCGAAGATCGTCCCGCACGAGAACGTGATCGCCGGCAACGTCATCGGCTACGGCGCCACCGCGGGGACCATGTTCCTGTCCGGTGTCGTGGGCGAGCGGTTCCTGGTCCGCAACTCCGGTGCCACCGCCGTCGTCGAGGGCGTGGGAGACCACGCGCTCGAGTACATGACGGGCGGCGTCGCGGTGATCCTCGGAACCACGGGTCGCAACCTGGGCGCAGGAATGTCCGGGGGAGTGGCCTACATCCGCTCCCTCGACACCGGCAAGATCAACGCGCAGTCGCTCAGCAGCGGAGAGCTTCTCCTCGAGCCGCTCGATCGCGCCGACCTCGAAGTGCTTCGCAGCCTGATCGCGGAGCACGTGGAGCGCACGGCGTCGCCGCTCGGCTCCGACATCCTGGCGCGATTCGAAGAGATCGCCGGCCAGTTCACGAAGGTGCTTCCTCGCGACTACGCCGCCGTGCGCAGCATGCGCGATGAAGCAGTCGCCGAGGGCATCGACCCCGATGGCGACATCGTCTGGAACCGCATCCTGGAGGTGACCGGTGGCTGACCCCAAAGGCTTTCTGAAGACCACGGAGCGCGAGCTCCCCAAGCGTCGCCCCGTGCCCGTCCGCATCATGGACTGGAAAGAGGTGTACGAACCGGGGGACCAGGCGGTTCTCCGACGGCAGGCCAGCCGCTGCATGGACTGCGGTGTGCCGTTCTGCCACTCGGGATGCCCACTCGGCAATCTGATCCCCGAATGGAACGACCTCACCTGGCGAGGCGAGGGCCGCGCGGCGATCGACCGTCTGCACGCGACCAACAACTTCCCGGAGTTCACGGGACGTCTGTGCCCGGCCCCCTGCGAGAGCGCCTGCGTGCTCGGCATCAACCAGCCTCCGGTGACGATCAAGCAGATCGAGGTCTCGATCATCGACGAGGCCTTCGCCAAGGGCTGGGTCGAGCCGCAGCCTCCCGCACGACTGACCGGCAAGACGGTCGCGGTCGTCGGGTCGGGCCCTGCGGGCCTCGCAGCTGCGCAGCAGCTGACCCGCGCCGGGCACACGGTCGCGGTCTTCGAGCGTGACGACCGCATCGGCGGCCTGCTCCGCTACGGCATCCCCGACTTCAAGATGGAGAAGGGTCAGCTCGAGTCCCGCCTCCGTCAGATGCAGGAAGAGGGCACCCGATTCCGCGCCGGTGTCGAGATCGGCAAGGACATCTCCTGGGCCGACCTCCGCGCGCGGTACGACGCGGTCGTCGTGTCCACCGGTTCCACGGTTCCTCGCGACCTCTCGATCCCGGGCCGTGACCTCGACGGCGTGCACTTCGCCATGGAGTACCTCGTCGAGTCGAACCACGCGGTCGCCGGTGACAAGGTCACCGAGCAGATCTCGGCAGAGGGCAAGCACGTGATCGTCATCGGCGGTGGCGACACCGGCGCCGACTGCATCGGCACCGCTCACCGCCAGGGCGCGCTGAGCGTGACGAACCTCGCGATCGGCAAGCAGCCTGGCACCGAGCGCCCGGGGCACCAGCCCTGGCCGATGATGCCGACGGTGTTCGAGGTGCAGTCCGCCCATGAAGAGGGCGGTGAGCGCGTCTTCCTCGCGTCGACGGTCGAGTTCCTGTCGAACGATGTCGGCGAGGTGCGGGCGCTGCGCGTCGCGGAGACCGAGTACATCGACGGACGCCGCGTGCCCAAGAGCGGCACCGAGCGCGAGATCCCTGCGGACCTCGTCCTGATCGCCATGGGCTTCACCGGGCCCGAGCAGGACGGGTTCACCGACGACGTCCGCCCGCAGATGACCGAGCGCGGTGCGTTCCAGCGCGCGGACAACTACGAGTCGACCGTCCCCGGCGTGTTCGTGGCCGGCGACGCCGGTCGCGGGCAGTCGCTGATCGTGTGGGCGATCGCCGAAGGCCGTGCAGCTGCGGCGAACGTCGACCGGTTCCTCATGGGAACGACCGTGCTGCCCGAGCCTGTGCGTCCGCATGAAGTCGCTATCGGCCTCCAGCCCGCGTAGGCTGAGCGGCGGCACCGTCGCCTGATTTCCATCCCCCACTACCCTGGAGCAATCTTTGAGACGCGCGAAAATCGTCGCCACCCTGGGACCCGCCACCTCCACGTATGAGACCGTACGTGCACTCATCGACGCCGGCGTGGACGTCGCACGTCTGAACCTCAGCCACGGCGACTACTCCGTGCACGAGAACAACTACGCGAACGTGCGTCGCGCAGCCGACGACGCCGGTCGCGCCGTCGCGATCCTGGTCGACCTGCAGGGACCGAAGATCCGCCTCGGCAAGTTCGAAGCCGGCCCCTACGAGCTCGCCAAGGGCGACATCTTCAAGATCACCACCGAAGACATCATCGGCAACAAGGACATCTGCGGCACGACGTTCAAGGGCCTGCCCCAGGACGTGAAGCCCGGTGACTTCCTGCTCATCGACGACGGCAAGGTGCGCGTCGAGGTCGTCGAGACCGACGGCGTCACCGTCACGACGAAGGTCATCGTGGCCGGTGCCGTGTCGAACAACAAGGGCATCAACCTGCCCGGCGTCGCCGTCAACGTGCCCGCTCTGAGCGAGAAGGACGAGGAAGACCTCCGCTGGGGCCTGCGCATCGGCGCCGACCTCATCGCTCTGTCGTTCGTCCGCAACGCGGAGGACGTGAGCCGTGTGCACGAGATCATGGCCGAAGAGGGCGTCAAGGTCCCCGTCATCGCCAAGGTCGAGAAGCCCCAGGCCGTCGACGCGCTCGAGGAGATCGTCGACGCGTTCGACGCGATCATGGTCGCCCGTGGCGACCTCGGTGTCGAGCTTCCGCTCGAGGCCGTGCCGATCGTCCAGAAGCGCGCCGTCGAACTCGCGCGTCGCATGGCGAAGCCGGTCATCGTCGCGACGCAGATGCTCGAGTCGATGATCAACAGCCCCGTGCCGACGCGTGCCGAGACGTCCGACGTCGCGAACGCGGTGCTCGACGGCGCCGATGCCGTGATGCTCTCGGGCGAGACCAGCGTGGGCGACTACCCGGTCGTCGTGGTCGAGACCATGGCCCGCATCATCGAGTCGACCGAGGAGCACGGTCTGGAGCGCATCGCGCCTCTGACGACCAAGCCCCGCACTCAGGGTGGCGCCATCACTCTCGCCGCCCTCGAGGTCGCCGAGTTCGTCGAGGCGAAGTACCTGTGCGTCTTCACGCAGTCCGGCGACTCCGCGCGTCGTCTGTCGCGTCTGCGCTCGCGCATCCCCATGATCGCTTTCACTCCCGAGCCGAACATCCGTCGTCGCATGGCGCTGACCTGGGGCATCCAGTCGAAGCTCGTCGACATGGTGCAGCACACCGACCTGATGTACCTGCAGGTCGATGACTACCTGCTCAGCAACGGTCTCGCGGCCGAAGGCGACAAGGTCGTCGTGATCTCCGGGTCCCCTCCCGGAATCGTCGGCTCGACGAACGACATCCGCGTCCACAAGGTGGGCGACGCCGTCAACGGCGCTGCTCCCATCTACAAGGAGGCGACCGTCTGATCAGACGGACAGTGAAGGGGCGGAGCCACGGTTCCGCCCCTTCGGCGTATCCGCGCATCGCCGTGTGGCGACGTCTGTCGTGGTGGATCGCGGACTACGCGTACGCCGCGTACTGGCAGGTGCGCGCGGCACTCGGGCGCCGTGACCCCGCCGACTTCCGCACCGGAGTGCTGGTGCCTGTCATCATCATCCCCGGCGTGTATGAGACGTGGCGGTTCATGCAGCCGCTCGTGACCGTGCTGCATGGTCGCGGGCACCCGGTCCACGTGGTGGAGACCCTGTCGAACAACCGGCGCCCCGTTCTCGAGACGGCGCGGCTCGTCACCGAGGTGATGGTGGAGCAGGGGATGACGGATGCGGTCATCGTCGCGCACAGCAAGGGTGGTCTCGCAGGCAAGGCGGTCATGACCGGCACCGAAGGTCGTCGAGTGCGCGCCATGATCGCGGTGGCCGCGCCGTTCGGCGGGTCTCGCTACGCGCGACTCTTCCCGGCCCGATCCGTCCGGGCGTTCGCGCCGTCCGACCCCGACCTCCTGGATCTCGCGCGCAGGCGCGAGGTCAACGACCGGATCGTCTCCGTGTACGCCTCGTTCGACCCGCACATTCCGGAGGGCAGCGAGCTCGCCGGGGCGAGGAAGAACGTGCGACTGGATACCGGCGGACACTTCCGCATCCTCGCGGATCCGCGGGTCTTGGACGAGATCGCCGCAGTAGCGGAGGCATGATGATGCAGCGTCTCGTGAGCGAAATCCATACAACTTCCATGTGGAGGTTTCTGGTAATCTGAGCGATGACGACGTCGGTCGTCAGCGATCGCACAACGAAGGAAGGTCACCGTGGCCCTGCCAGAAGCCTCAGTCCAGCTGTACACACTCGCAGCGGAGTTCTCCGCCGACATGGAGGGATCGCTCGAGAAGCTCGCGGCGATCGGCCTGCGCAACGTCGAGGCGTTCGACTTCGTTCGTCGCCCCGACGAGATCCGCGCCGCGCTCGACGCCGCCGGACTCGCATCGCCCACCGGCCACGCTCCGCTCCTCTCCGACGAGCTGTGGACGCCGGACGGATCGATTCCCACCCCCGCTCCCGAGGTCGTCTTCGAGGCCGCCGCCAAGGTCGGCCTCACGACCGTCATCGACCCGTTCGTCGCACCCGAGCGCTGGTTCACGCTCGAGGGGGTCACCGACATCGCCGACCGACTGAACGCACTCGTCGAGACGGCGGCCGGGTTCGGGCTCGAGGTCGGGTACCACAACCACGCGCAGGAGTTCGTCGAGAGCTTCGACGGCGAGACCGCCTTCGAGCGCTTCGTGGCACTCACCGACGACCGCGTGGCGATCGAGCTCGACCTGTACTGGGCGCTCGTCGGCGGACAGGACGTGCCCGCGCTCGTCTCGCGTCTCGGGGACCGGCTCGTGGCGGCACACGTCAAGGACGGCGTCGCACCCGCGAGCAACCCCTTCGCGCCGGGAGCTCCCGAGTTCGGTTCCGACGCCCTCGATCAGCGTCATGCCGGCACGGGCGAGGTTCCTCTCGCCGATGCTCTTCGCGCCGCGTCCGATCTGAAGTACGCGATCATCGAGTACGACAACGCTCCGGGCGACGTCTTCGCCGACATCGCAGCGAGCTACTCGTTCCTGATCGAGGGCGGGTTCGCACGATGAGCGCGGTCGGCATCGGAATCATCGGCGTCGGAGTCATCAGCGACACCTACCTCGAGAACCTCTCGTCGTTCCCCGACGTCGAAGTCCTGGTCGTCGGCGATCTACTCGAGGATCGCGCTCAGGCTCAGGCCGAGAAGTACGGTGTACCCGCGTTCGGCTCTGCCGCCGACGTGCTGGCGCACCCGGGAGTCGACCTCGTCGTCAACCTCACGATCCCCGCCGTGCACATCGAGGTCTCCCGCGCGGCGATCGCCGCCGGCAAGCATGTGTGGACCGAGAAGCCGCTCGGCCTCGACCGGGCGGGCGCGGCCGAGCTCCTGCGCGAGGCCGAGGCGGCCGGACTGCGGGTCGGTTCGGCGCCCGACACGCTGCTCGGCCCCGGCTTCCAGGCCGCACGGCGGGCCATCGAAGACGGCGTGATCGGTCGGCCGCTGTTCGCGCAGACGGTCTTCCAGACGCAGGGTCCCGACCTGTGGCACCCGAGCCCGGCCTTCCTCTTCGCCGAGGGGGCAGGACCGCTCCTCGACATGGGGCCGTACTACTTCTCGGCGCTCGTGAGTCTGCTCGGGCCCGTCGACAGAGTGTCTGCCGTCGGCTCCAAGGCACGCGAAGAGCGCGAGATCCATGCCGGACCGAACGCCGGCACGACGTTCCCGGTCGAGGTCCCCTCGACGATCCAGATCGTCACGGCGTTCGAGGCGGGCGCACAGGCGCAGAGCCTGCTGAGCTTCGACTCGGCGCTCGAGCGTCACGGCATCGTCGAGATCCACGGCACCGAGGGCACGATCGTGATCCCCGACCCGAACACCTTCGCGGGCCGGATCGCCTACGTGAAGCCTCTCGGCGTGATCCGCGACGGGATGTCGTTCACGCAGGAGTGGATCGAGATCGAGCACGAGGACATCGAGGTCGGCCGCGGCCTGGGCGCCCTCGACATGGTGCGCGCCATCGCCGAGGGACGTCCGCACGTCGCCTCGGGCGAGCTCGGGTTCCATGTCCTCGATGTGCTGCTCTCCGCACAGGAGGCTGCTGCGACGGGGACCACGGTCGTCGTCGAGAGCACGGTCGCTCCCGTGCCGCTGCTGCCCGCGGGCTTCGACCCGTTCGCGGCGACTCTCTGACGCCATCCGTCACCACCCCAGGCCCTCAGGTCCCCGGCAGCGCCCGGGTGACCTGAGGGCCTGGTCATGTCATCCGAGCGCGCGTGCCCCGGCTCGGCTCGGTCGGTCGCGCGATCGTTCGGTCGGTGACCGCTCAGCGCCGAGCGAGCAGACGATCGAGCATCTCGAGTGCGGCTTCGTGGTCGACCGACGGGTCGAGGAGCCACTGGGTCTGCAGGCCGTCCGACGCAGCGATCACGAGCGCCGCGACGAGAGCCGGGTCGAGATCGTCGCGAAGCTGACCCGACTCCTGCATCACGCGCACGCGCTCCGCCATCTCCGCTCGGAGCCGCGAGAAGCGCTGGGTCGCGAACTCGTGGGCGACCGGGTGGTTCTCCTCGAGTGCGGTCGTCACGAGCATGGAGTACAGCTGCACGAGTCCCGGAATCGACTGGTTCTCCTCGGCCGATATCCGCATCATCATCGCCGGGCTCAGATCGTGCGGCTTCGGGGCCTCATGATCGGTGCGCCGCTCGGATTCCCGATACACGGCGACGAGCAGCTCCTCGAGTGAGCCGAAGTAGTGCGTGAGGGCGGCGTGCGTCACGCCCACCTCCTCCGCGATCGCCCGGAGGGTCGTCTTCTTGGAACCGCGGCGGGCGAACACCTCGATCGCCTTGTCGAGGATCTCCTGGCGCCGCGCTATGCCTTTGGCATACCGTCCCCGAGCGCGGGGTGCACCGGGGGAGGGATCAGTCATGTCCCGATGATACCGAGGGCGACGTGCAGCATACTGCGGCCGTCGCGTCATAGTCGTGCTTCTCGGCGGTCTTTGTCTGTGGGTGCGACCGGCGACGCCGTCGCGCCGCGCGTCGGCACACGTCGGACGTGCCGACCAGAGAGGACAGGCCGATGAGTGATCCGGCACGGGCTCGCCTCCGCCATCGGTTCCGAGCGGAGACGACTCTCGCCGCAGTGCTTCGCGACTTCGCCGCGGTGGGCCTCCCGAGGGATCCGCTGACCGCGCGCATCGAGGTGGGGGAGCACGACGCGCTGACCGCACATGTCGAAGTGGCCGGCCGCCCCCTGCGCGTGTGTGCCGAGCAGCCGCAGCGTCTTGCGGTGGCCGTCGCGTCATTCCTGCAGGAGGGCGAGTTCCTGCGCGGCAACGAGTGGCCGCACATTCCGGGGTTGGGACTGCTGCGCCCCCTCGTGCTCGGCGAAAGAGCGGTGTGGGCGCTCCCCGACGGCGATGCCCTCTGCGAGATCGGCGCTCTCTTCGAACCGGAGCCGCAACCCGTTCTCGAGGGCGACTGAGTGTGCCGGCGGTGGGACTCGAACCCACACGCCCTTTCGGACAAAGCATTTTGAGTGCTCCGCGTCTGCCATTCCGCCACGCCGGCTCGTGTGTCGCGAGTTCGACCCTATCGCAGGACACACGGCCGAGCGGCCACACCCACGGCCTTCAGGAACGCCGGTGGCGCTCTCCAGTAGGATGGAGTCGTGACCGAGCAAGAACAGGCAGCTGAGCAGCCCACGGCATCCGCACCCCGACGCGTCGTCGTCGCCGAAGACGAGTCGCTGATCCGTCTCGACATCGTCGAGATCCTTCGCGACAACGGCTTCGATGTGGTCGGTGAGGCGGGTGACGGCGAGACCGCAGTCGCGCTCGCGACCGAGTTGCGCCCCGACCTGGTCATCATGGACGTGAAGATGCCCCAGCTCGATGGCATCAGCGCCGCCGAGAAGCTGCACAAGGGCAACATCGCTCCTGTCGTTCTCCTCACGGCATTCAGCCAGAAGGAGCTCGTGGAGCGTGCGAGCGAGGCCGGCGCCCTGGCGTACGTCGTCAAGCCGTTCACGCCGAACGACCTGCTTCCCGCGATCGAGATCGCGCTGGCCCGCCACGAGCAGATCATCACGCTCGAGGCCGAGGTCGCCGACATGGTCGAGCGCTTCGAGACCCGCAAGCTCGTCGACCGGGCCAAGGGCCTGCTGAACGAGAAGATGGGGCTTTCGGAGCCCGAGGCGTTCCGCTGGATCCAGAAGGCGTCGATGGACCGCCGCCTCACGATGCAGGACGTCGCGAAGGCGATCATCGAGCAGCTCGCTCCGAAGAAGTAGGGGAGTGCTTCCGCTCGACGCGGAGCACACCCTTCGCGAGATCCGCACCGGCGACGGCGCAGAGTTGGCACGCGCCTACACGGCGAACCGTGAGCATCTGGCTCCGTGGGAGCCCCTTCGAGACGCGTCCTTCTATACCGCAGAGTGGCAGGAGAACCACGCTCGTCAGTGTGTGGTGGATGCCGCGGACGGGCGAGGCGCACGCTTCGTCATCGAGTCGTCCGACGGGCGGATCCTGGGACGGGTGAACCTCAACAACATCGTGCGCGGCGCGTTCCGCAGTGCCGATCTCGGGTACTGGGTGGATGCGGAACACGGCCGTCGCGGCCTGGCATCACGCAGCGTCCGCGCGATCGTCGAGCACGCTCGCGAGGATCTGGCGCTGCACCGGATCCAGGCGGCGACCCTGCTGCACAACGTCGCCTCGCAGCGGGTTCTCGCGGTGAACGGGTTCGCACGCATCGGAGTCGCACCGAAGTACCTGCACATCGCGGGGGAGTGGCAGGACCACGTGCTCTTCCAGCTGGTGCTGGATGATCCGGTCAGCGCGCGGGAGCGTCCTTGATCAGGTTCGTGATGCGGATCGTCGAGCAGCGGCGCCCCTGATCGTCACTGACGACGATCTCGTGGACCGTGACCGTTCGTCCGAGGTGGACCGGCGTGCAGACGCCGGTCACGATTCCCGAGGTCGCGGATCGTGTGTGGGTCGCGTTGATATCGAGTCCGACGGCGAGCTTTCCCGGACCGGCGTGCAGATTCGCCGACATCGATCCGAGAGATTCGCCCAGCACGACATAGGCACCGCCGTGCATGAGACCGACCGGTTGCGTGTTGCCCTCGACCGGCATGGTCGCGACGCTGCGCTCGACGGTGAACTCGAGGATCTCGATCCCCATCTTCTGGGCGAGTGCGCCCGTGCCGCGTGCGGCAGCCCAGTCGAGTCCTGCGGTCGTCGCGGTCTCGGTCATGGTTCCTCCTCGGCGAGTGTCTGCCGTCATCGTTAGGCTGACAGGGTGACGGACTCCGCAAAGCCTACCCTCATGGTCGTCGACGGCCATTCACTCGCCTACCGTGCTTTCTTCGCCCTCCCGGTCGAGAACTTCACGACCAAGGACAACCAGCACACGAACGCCATCTACGGCTTCCTCTCGATGCTGGTGAACCTGATCAAGGCCGAGCAGCCGACCCACCTCGCCATCGCGTTCGACACGTCTCGCCATTCGTTCCGCACCGACGAGTACCCCGAGTACAAGGCGACCCGGTCGGAGACGCCGCAGGAGTTCCGCGGTCAGATCCCGCTTCTGCAGGACTGTCTCGCGGCGATGTCCATCCCCGTCCTCACGAAGGAGGGCGTCGAGGCGGACGACATCCTCGCGACGCTCTCGTCGCAGGGGGCCGAGAAGGGGTATGACGTGCTCGTCGTCTCCGGCGACCGCGACACGATCCAGCTCGTCACCGACCGGGTCACCCTGCTCTACCCGTCGGTGCAGGGGGTCTCGCAGCTCAAGCGCTACGACCCGACGACGGTGCAGGAGCGCTACGGTGTGCGCCCCGAGCAGTATCCCGACATCGCCGCGCTCGTCGGAGAGACCAGCGACAACCTTCCCGGCGTGCCCAAGGTCGGCGAGAAGACGGCGGTCAAGTGGCTCACGCAGTTCGGGTCGCTCGATGAGCTGCTCGAGCGCGCCGAGGAGATCAAGGGCGTGGTCGGCGGCAACCTTCGCGATCACATCGACGACGTGCGTCGCAATCGAAAGCTCAACCGGCTGCTGACAGACGTCGAGCTCCCCGTCGCTCCTGACGATCTCGCCGTCACTCCGATCGATGCGCAGGCCGTCCGCGACATCTTCGCGCGCCTCGAGTTCCGCACGCTGCTGCCGCGCGTGTTCGAGGCGGTCGGCGCCGGCGAGGTGGCCGACGATCCGGCATCGGTCGTCGTGCTGCCCACTCCCGTCGAGGTCAGCGGATCCGAGTTCGCCACCTGGGCCGGTGCGCAGACCGGTGAGGTCTCGGTGAAGATCCTCACCCAGGCCGGTGTGCCCGCACGCGTCGGTGCCGCGACCGACACCGAGCTGCGCGAGCTCGACTGGAGCTCGGACGTCGCTGCAGAGGTGCAGGAATGGCTCGAGTCCGACGCCCCGAAGGTCCTGCACGATGCCAAGCCCCAGGTGAAGGCGCTGCTTCGTGAGGGAGTCCGTCTCGGAGGACTGGCATACGACACGAGTCTCGCCGGCTGGCTGCTGCGTCCGAGCTTCCCCGACAAGACGCTGAGCGACCTCGTCGAACGGTATCTCGGAGAGAAGCTGCCGGAGGCCGATCCGTCGCAGCTCGTGCCCGAGACCGAGGGCGCGACCCCCTCGCAAGAGGCCTGGTTCGCACTGCGGGTCGCCGCCGCCCTCCGGGAGGACATCCCGGAGTCCGTCGCCGCGGTGCTCGCGGGCATCGAGCTTCCGACCCTGACGACGCTCGCGGACATGGAGATCGCGGGAGTCGCCGTGTCGCACGAGGTGCTCTCGACCTTCTCGGGCGAGCTCGCGACCCGCGCCGAGACGATCGCGCGGGAGGCCTTCGGCATCGTCGGACGCGAGTTCAACCTCGGCTCCCCGAAGCAGCTGCAGGAGGTGCTGTTCGACGACCTGCAGCTGCCCAAGACGCGCAAGACCAAGACCGGGTACTCGACGGATGCCGCGGTGCTCGCCGACCTGCAGGAGAGCCACCCGCATCCGTTCCTCGGACTCCTGCTGCAGCACCGAGAGGCGACGAAGCTGCGCCAGATCATCGAGTCGCTCGACGCCGCGATCGGCGCCGACGCTCGCGTGCACACCACCTACGTGCAGACCGGGAGCCAGACGGGACGGCTGTCGAGCACGGACCCCAACCTGCAGAACATCCCGGTGCGCACCGAGGAATCGCGTCGTATCCGGAGCGCATTCCAGGTCGGCGACGAGTACGAGGCGCTGCTCACGGCCGACTACTCGCAGATCGAGATGCGCATCATGGCTCACCTCTCCGGTGACGAAGGCCTGATCGAGGCGTTCAACAGCGGCGAGGATCTGCACCGCTTCGTCGGCGCGCGGGTGTTCGGCGTCGATCCGAGCGATGTCACCGCCGCCATGCGCACCAAGGTCAAGGCGATGTCGTACGGTCTCGTCTACGGCCTCTCGGCCTTCGGCCTGTCGAAGCAGCTCCGCATCGAACAGTCCGAGGCGAAGCAGCTGATGGTCGAGTACTTCGCCAGGTTCGGCGCGGTACGCGACTACCTGCGAGCCTCGGTGATGCAGGCCAAGGAGGTCGGCTACACCGAGACGATCTTCGGTCGACGTCGCCCGTTCCCCGACCTCGCGAGCCCGAACCGCGTGCTGCGCGAGAACGCGGAGCGGGCGGCGCTCAACGCTCCGATCCAGGGAAGCGCCGCGGACATCATGAAGATCGCGCTGCTGCACATCCACAGCGACCTCCGCACGCGGGGTCTCCGTTCGCGAGTGCTCCTGCAGATCCACGACGAGCTCGTCGTCGAGGTCGCACCGGGGGAGTGGAACGCCACCGAGCAGATCGTCCGCACCCGCATGGGAGACGCCGCCGATCTCACGGTCCCTCTCGACGTGCAGGTCGGCCGCGGACGTGATTGGAACGAAGCGGCGCACTGAGCCTCGCCGGCTCGGCTCGCGCATCCGATATGTTGCGCCGGCCGAGCCGGACTACGCTGGAGGGATGACTGCAGCCTCCCGCACTCCGTCTGCCATCGACAGGGTCGCCGACGAATGGGTCGACACCATCGCCGTGCTCGCCCCGACTCTCGGTACCTACATCGGTCGGGATGAAGTCAACGACCGCTTCGGGGATCTGAGCCCGGAAGGGCACCAGGAGATCGCGAACGCGACGCGCGCGACCCTGGCGAAGCTCACGGCTCTCGAGCCGGTCGACGCCATCGACGAGATCACCAAGACCGATCTCTCTGCCGAGCTGACGCTCGACCTCGAGCTGCATGACGCCGATTGGCACCTGCGCGACCTGAACGTGATCGCCTCGGCCGCGCAGGACGTGCGCTCGGCGTTCGACCTCATGCCGACGTCCACCGCCGAGGACTGGGCGGTGATCGCGACGCGACTGGCAGCCGTGCCCGACGCGCTGCGTGGCTACACCGAGACCCTTCGCGCCGGTATCGCCTCGGGCGTCACTCCCGCGCGTCGACAGGTCGTCGAGGTCGCGACGCAGATCGACCGTTACACCGCGGACGACGGTTTCTTCGCGGCGTTCGTCGCCGATGCCGGCCCCCAGGACGGGAATCTCCCTGCGTCTCTCGCCCGCACGCTTGCCGACAACTCGGCAGCCGCGCGCGTCGCCTACGACGAGTTGCGTCGGTTCCTCGCCGAAGAGCTCGCCCCGGCGGCGACCGAGGTCGACGCGGTCGGACGCGAACTGTATGCGCTCAACTCCCGCCGCTTCCTCGGGGCGACGATCGACCTCGACGAGACCTACGAGTGGGGCCGCGAGGAGCTCGCACGGATGGTCGCCGAGCAGACGGCGATCGCGAACGAGATCCTCCCCGGCGCATCGGTCGAGGAGGCTGTCGCGCATCTGGAGGCCGATCCGGCCCGCAAGCTCGTCGGCACGGACGCGCTCCAGCGGTGGATGCAGGAGACCAGCGACCGCGCGGTGGCTGAGCTCGGGGCCACGCATTTCGACATCCCCGATGCCATCCGCACCCTCGAGTGCATGATCGCGCCGACGCAGGAAGGCGGGATCTACTACACCGGTCCCACCGACGACTTCTCGCGCCCCGGCCGCATGTGGTGGTCGGTGCCCGAGGGCGTGACCGAGTTCGACACGTGGCGCGAGCTCACCACCGTGTACCACGAGGGCGTCCCGGGGCACCATCTGCAGATCGCGCAAGCCGTCTACAACCGTGCCGAACTGAACTCGTGGCGTCGTCTGCTGGCCGGAACCTCCGGGCACGCCGAGGGCTGGGCCCTGTATGCCGAGCGGCTGATGCAGCAGCTGGGGTATCTCGACGACCCCGCCGACCGTCTGGGCATGCTCGACGGACAGCGCATGCGAGCAGCTCGCGTGGTGCTCGACATCGGCGTGCATCTCGGCAAGCCCCGCCTCGACGGCACCGGCGTCTGGGACGCGGACTACGCGCTCGACTTCATGCGTCAGAACGTGAACATGTCGGACCAGTTCGTGCAGTTCGAGGTCAACCGCTACCTCGGCTGGCCGGGGCAGGCGCCGTCGTACAAGGTCGGGCAGCGCATCTGGGAGCAGGTGCGCGACGCCTACCAGGCAGAGCGCGGAAGCGCTTTCGACGTCAAGGAGTTCCACAAGCGCGCACTCGACATGGGCGGCGTGGGGCTCGACACGCTCCGGACCGCCCTTCTGTCTCGCTGAGGGAATGATCGCAGTCGACCCTATGTTCATTCAGGTGAATAGAAAGGGCTGACATGGACATCGAGTTCGGGCTGGACACCTTCGGCGACATCACACGAGGCGATGACGGCGAGCTTCTCACCGGCGCGCAGACGATCCGCAACATCGTCGAGCAGGCCGAGATGGCCGACCGCGTGGGGATCGACTTCTTCGGCGTGGGGGAGCACCATCGATCCGAGTTCGCGGTCTCGGCTCCCGAGATGGTCCTCGCCACGATCGCGGGCCGCACCAAGGACATTCGGCTCGGCACCGCCGTGACGGTGCTCTCATCGGATGACCCGGTGCGGGTGTTCGAGCGCTTCGCGACGCTGGATGCGCTGTCGGACGGTCGTGCCGAGGTCGTGCTCGGCCGAGGCTCGTTCATCGAGTCGTTCCCGCTCTTCGGCTACGACCTGCACGACTACGACGCACTGTTCGAGCAGAAGCTCGAGCTCTTCGTCGAACTGCTCAAGGAGCAGCCCGTCACGTGGTCGGGGTCCATGCGTCCGTCGCTCGAGAACGCCGACGTCTTCCCCAAGACGGCGAACGGCCTGCGCACGTGGGTCGGTGTCGGCGGCAGCCCCGAATCCGTGGTGCGGGTCGCGCGGCACGGCCTCGGGCTCATGCTCGCGATCATCGGCGGTCCCGCGGGACGCTTCAAGCCCTTCGTCGACCTCTACCACCGCTCCGTGGCATCGTTCGGCACGACCTCGCACCCGATCGCCGTGCATTCACCCGGACATATCGCCGACACCGACGATGAGGCCTGGGACGCCGCATACTCGGGCTTCGAGGCCATGAACAACACGATCGGCGCCGAGCGCGGATGGCCGCCGTACAGTCGAGCCCGGTTCCAGAACGACATCGGACCTGCGGGTGCCACCTATGCGGGTTCGCCGGACCGCGTCGCGGCGAAGATCGCCGACACCGTCAGCACGCTGGGTCTCGGTCGCTTCGATCTGAAGTACGCCACCGGCACGCTCTCGCACGAGTCGATGATGCGCAGCATCGAGCTCTACGGCACCGAGGTGATCCCGCGGGTGCGCAAGCTCCTCGCAGATCGCGACTGACGGCGACACGCACGGCCGGTGACGGGTGCGCCACCTCTACGATGAGGGGATGGCCAACACCTCGTTGCCGAGCCGTGCCTCGCTCGCCGGACGTCTCGACGATCTGCCGTTCACCCGCCGTCACCTGCGTCTCCTGACCGGTTCCGGGGTCGGCTGGGCGCTCGACGCGATGGACGTCGGTCTCATCTCGTTCATCCTCGCAGCGCTGACGCAGCAGTGGGGTCTGACGAAGACGGATGCCGGTTGGATCGCATCGGTCGGGTTCATCGGCATGGCGATCGGCGCGACCCTCGGGGGACTCCTCGCCGATCGGCTCGGGCGCAGGCAGGTCTTCGCGCTCACGCTTCTCGTCTACGGGATCGCGACCGGCGCGAGCGCCCTGGTCGGCGGGCTGGCAGCGCTGCTCGTCCTGCGCTTCCTCGTGGGGCTCGGGCTCGGTGCGGAACTCCCTGTCGCCTCGACCTACGTCAGCGAGTTTGCGCCGGCGCGCATCCGGGGACGGCTGATCGTGATCCTCGAGGCCTTCTGGGCGCTCGGGTGGACCGCCGCCGCACTGATCGGCTACTTCGTCATCCCCGCGTCGGAGGACGGCTGGCGCTGGGCGTTCGCGCTCGGGGCCATTCCCGCCGTCTACGCCCTGATCGTGCGCTGGGGCCTGCCCGAGTCCCCACGCTGGCTCGCCTCTCGCGGCCGGATCGCCGAAGCAGACCGCATCGTGTCGATGTTCGAGGCCGATGCCGGCGTCGAACCCGGATCGGCCATTCGCCGCGAGCCCGCATCGCGGTCGATCGCCGTGACCGCACGAGCGCGCCTCACGACTCTCTGGAACGCCGAGTTCCGAGTGCGGACGCTGTGCCTGTGGATCGTCTGGCTCTGCGTGAACTTCGCCTACTACGGTGCCTTCATCTGGATTCCGAGCATTCTGGTCGATGCCGGCTTCGACCTCGTGCGATCCTTCGGTTTCACACTCATCATCACGCTCGCTCAGTTGCCGGGGTATGCCGTGGCCGCCTGGCTGATCGAGGTGTGGGGCCGCCGCACGACGCTGTCGGTGTTCCTCGTCGGGTCTGCCGTCTCAGCGGTCTTCTTCGGTACGTCGACGACGGAAGCGGCCATCATCGCCTCGGGGATGGCACTGTCGTTCTTCAACCTCGGCGCCTGGGGCGCGCTGTACGCGGTGACTCCGGAGATCTATCCGACCTCGCTGCGCGGTACCGGAGCCGGGTGGGCTGCCGGAGTCGGGCGCATCGCGTCGATCGTGGCACCTCTCGCGGTCCCCGTGATGCTCATCGCCGGGGGCGCCCCGCTGCTCTTCGCGGTCTTCGGCGCCTGTTTCGTGGTGGCGGCCGCAGCCGCCTGGGGGCTCGTCGACCGACGCGGCGAGGCGCTCGACGATCGATGAGCGCGCCGACGTCCGAGCGCGGCAATAGGCTGGATCCGTGACTGAGGTTCGGTATGTGGCCATCGGCGATTCCTTCACCGAAGGGGTCGGCGACGTACTGCCCGACGGCCGTGAACGCGGCTGGGCCGACCTCGCGGCGCAGGGCTGGGCGGATGCATCCGGCCACACCGTCAAGTACGCCAATCTGGCAATCCGGGGAAAGCTCGCCTGGCCCATCGTCGAACAGCAGCTCGAACCCGCGCTCGCGCTGCGGCCGACGCACCTGTCGTTCAACGGCGGCGGCAACGACATGCTGCGTCCCCGCACCGATCTCGAGCACATCGCCGATGCCTTCAGCAGGGTGCTGCGACGGTGCGATGAGGAGGGCGTGACGCTGATCCTGCTCTCCGGCGCGAACCCGAGCGGCCAGCTGCCCATGGGTGGCCTGGTCAAGAAACGCGGCGACCTGCTCTCCGACGCCGTGCTCCGGCGCGTGCAGGACCGTCCCGATGTCGTCCGTGCGCTCAACTGGCCGGATCGGGAGCTGTCGCAACCGCAGTACTGGTCTGAAGACCGACTGCACATGAACTCCGCAGGTCATCACCGCGTAGCCGCACGCGTGCTGCTCGGGCTGGGGTTCGAGCCCGATCCCACCTGGTGGTCGCCGTCGGCGCTCGCTGCCGCCGGCCCCGGGGGTCTCGCCTATTACCGAGAGTTCGTGGGTCCGTGGGTCAGACGCCGCATCACCCGCACATCGTCCGGCGACGGACGTGCCGCGAAGCATCCCGCGTGGGTCGAGCTGGCACCCCGCACGTGACCGACATCGAGATGCGCCGCATCGCCGGCGGTCAGGTCACGCTTCACGACGCCCGTCGCAAGGTCGAGCGCTCCGTCGATCTCGAGGGTTTCGAGATCGGCGTGTTCCCCGTGACGGAAGAACAGCTCGCCGAGATCCTCCCGATCCCGTCGCGTCACCCTCGTCGACCCGCAGCAGATCTGAGCTGGCTGCGCGCTGTGCACTTCTGCAACGCCGCCTCGGAATGGGAGGGCCTCGATCCCGTCTACCGGTTCGACGGTGAGGACGTCTCGTGGGACACGACGGGCGACGGCTACCGCCTCCCCACCGAAGCCGAGTGGGAGTACGCCTGCCGTGCCGGCTCCGTCGGTCCCCACTACGCCCCGCTGGCAGATGCGGCCTGGACGGGCGCCGATGGAGTGACGTCACCACAGGACGTGGGCGGCAGACTCCCGAACCTCCACGGTCTCTTCGACACGCTCGGCAACGTATGGGAGTGGTGCTGGGATCTTCTGGATCCCGCACGCTACGGCGAGTACCGGGTGTTCCGTGGCGGCGGGTTCGCCGACGACTCGTGGAGTGTGCGCGCCTCGGTCCGCCGCGGTGGCGCACCGCGGATGCATCACGAGGACGTGGGGTTCCGGGTAGCGCGCGGCGCGTTCGACACGACGGACTCGGCGCAGGGCTGGTCGGACCGCGCCGATCGCGAGAACGCCTTTCTCGATGGCCCGGTGCCGTTCGGATGGACGCCGCTGCGGCGCCCCGGGAGCAGGTGATCGGTCGCGCAGTGCGTGCTCGTTTTGCTCGTCATGCCGATCGAATGGAAAGCTGAGACCATGGCCGCTCCGTTCTCCCTCATCGTCTCCCAGGGCCGCGTGGCCGACCGCACGGACGGCGCCCTCGTGGGCGCCCGTCTCGTGGGCACAGCCCTCTCGGAGCTGCTCGATCTGCAGCCGAGGATCATCGGTGAGCCGTCTCCGGCGGTGACGGACGACTGGACCGTCGCGCTGCCGCAGGCCGAGGCGACTCTGCACGGACTCCGAGACGCCGTGAACGCGGCGATCGACGCGGGAACCACCCCACTGCTCGCGACCAACACCTGCGCGGCGAGCCTGGGGACCCTTCCCACGGTCGCAGAGCGACACCCCGACGCGGTCGTGCTGTGGATCGATGCGCACGGCGACTTCAACACCCCCGAGACCACCGACTCCGGATATCTCGGGGGCATGGTCGTCGCCGCGGCGTGCGGCCTCTGGGACAGCGGTCATGGCGCGGGACTCGATCCTCGCCAGGTCATCATCGTCGGCGGCCGGGATATCGATCCGGCCGAGGGAGAACTTCTCCGCGCTGCCGGCGTCACGGTTCTGGCTCCCGCCGACAGCACACCCGAGCGAGTGGCCGAGCTGGTGGCAGGTCGCCCGGTGTGGATCCATGTCGACTGGGACGTGCTCGAGCCCGGTTACATCCCCGCCGCGTATCGCGTCACCGACGGACTTCTCCCGCACCAGATCGCGGCCATCTTCTCCGGGCTGCCCACAGGCTCCGTGAAGGGCGTGGAACTCGCCGAGTTCGAGGCAGGTGACGTCGAGGTACCGGAGCGCGTCAGCATCGAGCTCATTCTCGAGACGTTCCAGCACCTCGTCCGATGACCGGTCTGGGCCGGGTCAGTTCCGCTCCATCGGCTTGATCATGTAGCGGTTGGGGCCGGGAGACTCGGCGAAACCGTACCGCGCGTAGAGGCCGTCGGCGGTGCTCGTCGCCAGCACGATCCTCTTCACGGTCGATGCGTTCTGCAGGTCGTCGATGACTCCCTCGACGAGCATCTTGCCGAGGCCGTGCCCCCGCGCAGTCTCGTCGACGAACACGTCGCACAGCCATGCGAACGTCACCCCGTCGGTGACCACCCGAGCGTAGGCGACCTGTCTGCCGTTCTCATCGAGGATGCAGTAGTTCCGCGACGCGTCGATCGCAGCGTCCTGCGTCTCGCGCGTCCGGCCCTGCGCCCAGTAGGACTGGTCGCTGAGCCAGTGATGCACCAGGTCGCGATCGATCTGGGAGACGTCGCTCGAGAAAGTGAATGTCAGAGGCATGCACGACATCCTAGGAGCGTCAGCGACGTCTCTCGGGATCCAGCCCCATTCTGATGCGAGTGCGCTTGCGCTCGATCAGGATGAATACCACGCCGAGGATCCAGAGGGGGATCGGCATCAGGAAGGCGATACGGAACGCCTCGAAGGAGTAGGTCTCCGGCGTTCCCGCGCCCTGGATGTCGAGCGCCAATCCGATGAGCCAGATCGCGATGAGCGCGGCGATGAAACCGCCCGCGTTGGTCACGCCGGTGGCGGTGCTGAGGCGGTGCGACGGGTTGTGAGTGCGAGCGTGGTCGAAGGCGATCATGCTCGCCGGACCACCGGTGGCGAGAGCCACAGCGAGCACATACAGCAGCCAGAGCGGGGCAGGCTCCGGCATCGCGATGACGGCCACCCAGGCGACGAACTGCACGCCGACCGCCGGGAGCACGAGGGCGAGGGAGCGCTGATTGGGCAGACGCCGCGAGAGATCGCCGATGATGGGACCGAGCACCATGCCCGCGATCACGTAGACGGAGATGATCCCCGCGGCGTGCGCGGTGTCGAGCCCCTGTGCGGCGGTCAGGAACGGCATTCCCCAGAGCAGGATGAACGCGGTGCCGGCGAACGGCGTCGTGAAGTGAGACCAGAACGCCAGCCTCGTGCCGGGATGTGCCAGCGCTGCTCGGATGCCGACTCCGGTGTCGATCGACGAGGTCACGACGCGGATGACGCCGGTGTCGGTGTCCACCGACACATCAGCGCCCCGCTCGACGGGATGATTGCGGATCAGCAGCGCGACGAGGATGGTGAAGAGCACACCGAGCCCGGCGATGCTTCCGAACGTGATCGTCCACGTCGTGGCGTGCAGAAGGGCCGCGAGTGGCACCAGCGCGATCAGCTGCCCCGCCTGACCGATGATGCCGGTGAACTGCACCATGATCGGACCGCGCTGGGCAGGGAACCAGGTGGCGACGAGGCGCAGGACTGCCGGGAAGATCGCTGCATCGCCGGCGCCGAGGAGGATGCGCGCGAACACGGCGATCCCGATGCTGGGGGAGAGCGCCATGGTGAGTTGCCCCGCGGCCATCAGCAGCATGCCGATGGTCATGATCGGGCGAGAGCCGAACCGGTCGAGAAGGATGCCGATCGGGATCTGCATCCCTCCGTAGACGGCGAGCTGCACCACCGCGAAGAGCGCGAGCGTCGACGCGTCGGCCTGGAACCGGTCGGCGGCCTCGACGCCGACGGCACCGAGGGACGTGCGGTTCGTGATGGCGAGTACGTAGGCGGCGACTCCGACCGACCAGATGAGCCAGGCCCTCCATCCCGGGGTGGTCACGGGGGAGCGGGGAACCTGTTGCACTCTTCCCACGGCACTCTTCAACGCTACTCCTGATGCGCGGCTGCTCCGGCCGAACGGCGCCGGCGCCTGCGCTGGCGCTGGCGCTGGCGCCAAGGGGCTACCCGATGTCCGCGGCTGTCGCTAGCGTGGCCGCATGACACCCGCACCCGTGCACCACTCGATCAACTACATAGAACTCGTCGTCACCGACATCGACACCGCGAAGCGCTTCTACCGCGATGCCTTCGGCTGGAGCTTCGTCGATTACGGCCCGAGCTATGCGGGCATCTCCGATCCCTCGGGCGACGGATCGGAGGTCGGAGGGCTACTGCTGTCCGACACCGGCCGCGCGGCTGGAGGCCCCCTGGTTCTGCTCTACTCGGACGACCTCGACGCGACGAAAGACGCGATCGCCGCTGCGGGTGGAGCAGTCACGCAAGTGCCCTACGAGTTCCCGGGCGGCCGACGGTTGCACTTCACCGACCCGACCGGAAACGAGCTCGGAGTCTGGGCCGCTCAGTGACGGCAGAATGGGTGCGTGACCCTGCATCCTGAAACCGCTTCGCGTGCCGAGGACGCACAAGCCCGCCGTGCCGTCGTCCGTGAGGTCGAGTGGAGCACTGACACGACCACGGTGGGCGACCTCGTCCACGCATACCTCACGCAGACGGAACACGAGAAGCGCGAGCACGGCGACACGGAGCCGTCTTCGCCCGGTTCTCTACCCGAGAGGTATCGGCATGAGTCAGCCGACCCTCAAGCGGCGTATGCGGACTGCACGGTTCTGATCGCGGAGGTCGGCCGGCGTCCCGCGGGGGTCGTGATCGTCAGAGACAACGGGGGAGAGGCTGAGATCAAAAGACTGTGGGCAGCTCCCGAGGTGCGCGGTCTCGGTGTGGGTTCTGCGCTCCTCGACGCCGCGGTGTCGCTGGCTCCGACCAGACCGGTGCGGCTCTCGGTCTGGGAGTGGCGCGACGCCGCGATCCGTCTGTACGAATCGAGAGGGTTCCGCCGGGTCACTTCGTGGGAGGACAGGCCCGCTCTCGTCTGCATGGTCCGCGCGGAGGGCGCACGGTGACAGCGACAGCATGATCGCCACGGACTCTCAGGACCCGCATCGCGACCTCACCCACTTCACGCTCGTCGTCGATCATCACGACCTCTCGCGTGCGCAGCGGGACGCGCTCCGTGACCTGTTCGACAGCGAGTACCGAGAGAGCCACGGCGAGTGGGATCCGGACCGCCCGTACGGGTATTCGCCCGCAGATGTGCACACGCTGCTCTTCCATGGATCGACGTTGCTCGGCCATGTCGGATTCCAACGTCGCCGGATAGCCGTCGGATCGGCCGAGGTCTGCGTCGCCGGAACCGGGGGAGTACTCGTCCACCCGGACTCGCGAGGCGAGGGGATCGGCCGGAACGTGATGTCTCACGCACAAGACGCGATGCGCGGCGACAGCCGGATCGACTTCGGCTATCTCGGATGCCGAGACGAGGTCGTGCCGTTCTACGGGAGCACAGGGTGGTTGCGGGTGGAAGCCACCGAGCGGCACGTCTCGATGACGGACCCGGACTCGACGCTCGTCTCCTCAGAGGGTCCGATCCTCGTCTTCCCCACCTCGGATGCAGTGTGGCCGCAGGGAGACATCGACCTCCGAGGCACCCCGTGGTGAGCGAAGACGTCACCCCCCCCCGTACCGGCAATGGCGGAATCCCCGGCAGTGTCGAGCTGATCGTCCATCGTTACCCCAGCCCGTCGTGGCTGCCGACGGGAAGCATCGCCGAGGTGGTCAGCGGGGGCACGCCCGAGCCGCCCATGGCGATGGTGCGGCTTCTTCTCCGCCAGGGCAGGAGCGTCTTCTGCGTGCCGAGAGAGGGCACGGGAGCGCTCGATCTTCCCACCAGGCGAGTGATGTTCCCCGGCGACGGTACCGACGAGGCGCGTGTTCTGGCATCGGAGGTCACCCTCGCCGACGCTGAGGTCGACTACGTCGGCTGCGTACGCAACATCGTCATGCATCCGGACGAGGACTACGAATGGCCGGGGCCGATAGCGCGGTTCGGTGTCTGGAGAACCGAGGAACCGCCGCGAGTTCCCGGCACCTGGGTCGAAGTGGACGACAGCTCACCCCTGGCCGCGCGCCATTGGTATCCACTCCTTTCGAGAATCTGAGCAGACTGGTGACGACAGATGAATCGCGACTCCGTACCGGGTCCGCGTGTCCCTCGGGTGGCCTCCACCAGCCTCGCTGGGCGCCGGGTCAGCCGGCGGGTACGTCTCCGAACGTCCCGCTGACGTAGGTCACGCCCTGCTCGCCCGTGGAGCCCAGCACGAACTCGAGGGGATAGCCGTCGACATCGGCGCCGGCCAAGCGTGAGTCACGCAGTCTGGCGGCAATCTCCTGCTGCTGCGGGGGAGTGAGGCGGGAGACGTAGAAAGTGGGGGACTGGGGGCCGCTCGTCATCGATTCCAGCAGGACCTCGGCGTCGGGATAGTCCCGGGCGATGGAGATGATCTCGTGGATCGCATCCGATGAGGTGCGCTCAGGCACGTGCACGATCCGGAGGCGCTCGTTCAATGACTGCAACGTGTAGGTCGCGCCGTCGGCGAACGCGCCCTGCGAGAGAGTGTCGAACACATCTTCGAACTGCTCGATTCGTTGGACGGTCACGAGACCCCACCCGGATTCGCGGCTGATCCCGACGGCTCCGGGAACAGACGCCGCCTGGAGCGTGTCGCGCAGTGAAACAGCCAGATCGCTCGATTGCTCGGCGTTCAGATCGACCCGCCACGAGAACGGAGGCGTAACCTCGGGATCAAGGACGAGTGCGTGCGACGAGCGGGCTTCGAGACTCACCGGTCCCGAGAACGCGGCGGTGGCTCCGTCGAGGGACTCTGCGAACGCGATGACATCTTCCTCCGACGAATCCGCGTCGATCACGACGAGAGTCGACTGCGCGGAGCGATCGCAGGACATGACGAGCGGATCCGCGCACAGCGTGTCGAAGGAGCCGCCGGGCACGAGTGCGCACGCACTCAGGACCACTGCCAGGGGTAGCACGTTCGCAACTCCGATGACGGATCTTCGAACACGATGCATCCACCGATTCAAGCAGATGCCACCGCGGCGAAGCGAGGAGGGGCTCTTCCACTCTACTGGTTACACGGCCTATTCGAGACCGGCCTATTCGAACCACAAAACGTTCCGCTACGCGCGGGTATGCGTAGGAAATAGGTGCCCCGCCACGTCTCCCCGCCGTCTGACTCGAGGGGTGAGGACAGCTCCCGGATCACAAGGGTGTGCGGTCGTGCGCCCGGACGATGTCGAGCAACCACGCGTCTAGCGGACTCAGCGCTTCGTTGGGTTTGTCGTTGATCTTGAGCCAATCGGATAGGAGCGTTGCCGGAAGATGCGGAGCCAGCTTGTTAGTGGTGGACAAATCACAATTCCAGCCCTTAGATCCGAGCCAGGCGCTGAACCTGGCGTATCCGGTATCGGGCGCCGTGAACGTCCGAACTTCTGAATCCCCGATCATGGCATCGCCGTCTGGTCCGAGCTTCGTGGCCAGATCTGACTGGCCGTATGTTTCAAGGATCAGTCCTTCGAGATCCGAATTCATAGTGAATGCATCGAACGGCCGGAGCAGGGAATTCAGTGTCGTCTGACTTGCCAGAGAGGTCGGCAGGTCGGTATGGACGCGGTCTGCCTCTGCCCTGATTTGATTTAGGACATCGTCAGCTGGCTTGCCTCGTTGCGCCAGTACTTCCAGGAGCTTTCGCTTTCCGTTGGTCTTCTTTAGTCCGTCTTTATCGGTGACGGTGTATGAACGAACGCCGAACATGTGCGCCAACTGCACCAGGTACTTCATCGTGTCGATTCCGCCAGCCTCGATCACGGTTATTCCCAGGCCGTAGTGACCGCCGGGCGCTCCACAGTGACGCGCTAGTAGCTTTTCAACAACAGCGAAGTCGCCCTCTCCTTCGACCACGATCACCGCGTTTGCGAACACGAGCTCACTGTTCGCGGCATTGCAATATCGAGAGAGTCTGCCCACGTCGGTGGGAGCGAGGCTTGGAGTTGTCCAGACGTGCTCCGTTCCACCCGATTGCAGCGGTATCCGCGCGATCCGCCCGATCTCGAAGGAGTCGACAAGGACCGAGCTGTGAGTTGTAACTAGCAGCTGAGCATCCCCGGCGATGTCTCTCAGAATCTTCGCCATGGCGCGCTGCGTCTGCGGATGCAGGAAGGCCTCTGGCTCTTCGATGGCAAACATCAGGTTGTGACCGGCCTGGCTACCTTCACGATCGGCGACATATCTCAGAATTCCGAGGACGAGCGCCGACTGAAATCCGGTCCCGCGTTCGGAAATGGGTATGTCGATCTCATCGCGGCTCTTCAAGACTGCTGATTCAAGCATCCCTCTCAGGGCATGACGAGACTCCGGCAGGTCAATGCTGACGGTCTGTTCCCGGAAAGGAAGTTCGGATGCGATAGCGGCGGCAGAGTCGTCGAGTACGGACTTCACGAGGGCCTCCAGCGGAGCGATCTTCGCGGCGAAATCTTGTTGAAGGGCTGTGCTGCGCGACGCGCCCGATCGGATAAGCACCGCCTCCAATGTGTCGAGAAGTCGCTCCAGCGACTCCGGCTCCTCTTTACCGCCGACGTTTCCGACTCGAACGGATGGAATCTTAACGAATCGGAAAGCAGCGACTACTTCCTTGTAGAGACGCTGGGATGTATCGGCATTGGCGTTGCGAGATGCCTGAAAGCTCAGAGTTCCGGAACGGCTGCTCCGAAGGCCCACCCAGATCTTTCCGTCCTGCCGAAGGATGGGGGCAAAGGTCCGGCGTTCCTCGGAGGAGAGCTCACCGAACCACACCTGAATGCTCGAAAGGGTGCGAGAACCCAGGTTCGCGTAGTACTCGTTAAGAGGCTTCAGTTGAGTTAGCTCCGCTCCGGTAGGGTCCGAGAAGAAGGCTTCGAGGATGCGGATGAGCGAAGACTTTCCGGCATTGTTGGGTCCCGCCACCAGTTGCAAACTTGAATCGATGTCCATCTTCAACGAGCGGAAGCCAAGCAGTCGTTCGATCTCGATTCGCACAATTCGCATGTTCACGACCATAGGGCAACACCATGCGCTGCGCCTCAGCATCAGTGATCAAGTGTGATCGTTATGTCGATGTTGCTCACCGCTAAGCCGCGCGCGGGACCGCTATCACCGGGCGCTGCGCTCAGCAGAGGTGCCACATCAGCCGTGGTGCTCCCAGCGATGTCGGTGGCCGGAACTAGCATGTTCGCAGACGACAACTTCCCGTCTGGGGCGGGAATCACTGAGAGGGGACTCAGATGGAACACGTATCGCACTTCAATACTTTCCTGACCGACGTAGTGAATCTGCCGGAATGGAAGCTCACTTATCTCAACGAGCGCACTGAGAGGCTCTTCGACGCACTCAAGAGTGCTGATCTCGGCGTGCCCGTCAAGAAGATGAAGAAGCAAGGGTCCTGGGCACAACGAACCATCATTCAGCCGGCCGAGGACGCAGAGTTCGACGCGGACTTCATGGTCGAGCTCGAAGAGCGTCAAGACTGGATGCCGAGGGACTACCATCGCGCCGTCTTCGAGTCCCTGAGCGACTACGTTGAAGCGCAAGGAATGAGCGTGCCTGCGGAAGCGAAGAACCGCTGCGTTCGGGTCACCTACGCGAACTCGATGCACGTCGACGTAGTGCCCTATGTGGACCGCGAGACCGAGGGCGAGAACATCGTCAACGAGGAGACAAACCTCTGGGAAGGCACCGATCCAGACGGCTTCACAGCGTGGATGAAGGAACGAGACGAGATCAGTCACGGCAACATGCGGCGAGTGTTGCGCTTATTGAAGTACCTCCGCGATCACCGCGGTTTCATGGGAGAGACGCGCTCGATCATCCTGACCACCGTGGTCGGGCGGGTCATCACCTCCGACACTGCGCGAGTGTTCTCCGGTTGCTATGACAGCATCCCCAAGACCCTCCACCGCGTGCTCACCGACCTCGCAGACTGGGTTCGCGATCTCCCCGAGCGTCCAGAGGTCGAAGATCCTTCGTCCGCAGATTCGACCTTCACCCACCGTTGGCCCCAAAGCGAGTACGACGTGTTCCGCGTCGATGTGCAAGAACTCGCGAAGATGGTCGACGAGGCAATAGCGTGTGTCAACTCATCCGCAGAGTCGATGAGTCTCTGGCAGGACGTTTTCGGTCCTCGCTTTGGTCCGCGGACAGAGGGCGCCAAGCCGGTGTTCACACCCCCGACTTCCGAGCCAAACAGGGCTCCAGATACCTCCACTGGCAGGTCCGGGCGCGCCGGGTAGTCGTCTGATGAGCAAGCGGCGGGCTCAGCTCACTTCCTGGCAAAAGCGTTGTCTTCACGAACTCCGTGCAGCATCACTGGCGCACCCTGAGTTGATCCTTCGAGTGGGAGCGGAGAATCTGGATAAGGAGACGTCCGTGCTACGCGTTGGATTCTCCATCCAAACCTCGTCATTCCCCCGTCGAGCCGGTGGACTCCCGCTTCGTGGCGTGGAGGAGCTTGTCATGGCAATCGAGCCCGATGGCGAACGTCCCCCCCACGTCCTCGTAGAACACTTCCGCTTCCTCGGCCATCCGCACGTACTGTCCGGGTACTATCTGTGCCTTTACCTAGACCCCAGCCGAGAGTGGGACTCAGAGTATGGCCTCACATCCCATCCGAACGGAGCCCTGAACAGGCTATGGCGCTGGCTGGAGCGTGCCAGCGCTAACCAGTTCGATGCCGATGAGGCGCTCTACCATGCGGTCGGCGGGCTTCCGCAGATCGGAAGAAGGCCGTCCCCGTTGCCTCCTATAGTCGTGCGCTCGCTAGGCCGGCCTGATCGTAGAGTCGCCAGCAGTTGGGTCGCTTCACGCACAGATTGGTGCCTCGAGCTGCACGAACGCCCTCCAGCGGGCGGGAACGCGATGGCGACGCACTTGCCGGTGTTCTACGCGGACAGGGACCTCCCTTTTGGGGCGGGCCACATGGGGCTTCGCGACTTGCTCGCGCGGCTTGATTTCGACCCTCGAAGAATCGCAGCCCGGAGATATCTCGAAGAGGGCACATCAGCGGCTTTCGGTCCGGTCACCCCAATCCAGAACTGTCTGGGTCCGCGGACTCCGCTTGACGGTTTTTCGATGCCACCTCGATTTGATCCGGCCCAATCGTCCACCTTCCTGGTTGCGCTGTGCATGAGTGCACTGCGGAAGGCGCCTGGGGAGAGTCAGCAGTTTATGTTGGCGGTGCCTCATCCCTCCGGTGGGGCCGCGCATCTATTGGCGGGGCATATCAGCGGGGCCGACGCGGATGTCTTGCGCGAGATCAGCGACTCTGCACGCTCTATCGGCCGGGAGCCGATGCCGAGGGACATTCCGGACGGGCTGGAAGTGCTTTGGGCACATGTCTCGGACGAGCGACCAACGCTCAACACTCGACGAGACCATGCTCGACCGACTGCACGGTACGTCGGCAAGAGCGTTGTCGTCTTGGGGGTCGGGGGTCTCGGATCGTGGATCGCAGAGTTCGTAGCTCGAGCTGGAGTGACGAAGCTCATCTTGTGTGATCCCGGGATGGTCACGGGCGGACTGCTGGTGCGCCAGGCGTACGAGGACGGGGACGTCGGCGGCTCCAAGGCCGAGCGCCTCGCAGAGCGACTACAGCGCATCGCCCCGCTGCTTCGCGTCAAGATCATGCCCGTTATTGAGGAGGAGTGGCTGCACGATGCTCTTCGGGAGGTTGATGTAGTCATCGACGCGACTGTGAGCAAAACGGTGGCTCGCGCAATCAGCGACGGTGCGACCTCAACCGAGAAGCGAGCGGTGGTCGCGCAGGTCGCCGTGGACGCGCGTAGCGGAAGCCTCGGCATGCTCATGATCTACGGCCGTCAGCTCCGATCCGACGCTGTCGAGTTTGATCAAGCGGTCGGAGCGGCCGTGCTCGAGAACCCTATGCTCGAGCCCTACGGGGTGTTCTGGCTCGACCCCGAAGCGGACGACGAGTTCGTTCCAACTCGGGGCTGCTCAATTCCTACCTTCCACGGCTCTGCGGCGGACATGGCGGGTGTTGCATCAACGATGACGACCCTCATCGCTTCACACCTCGGAGACGACGCAAGTGGAACCCACTTGTTTGCCCTGCCCCACACTGGCGTGATCCCCGCTCATCATTACATTCCCATGGAGGCCGCCCATGCTGCGCAACCGTGATGATGGCTACCCGCGTCACAGATGACTGCATGGGACACTCGCGGCGCGGTTATCTCGGCAGTTCCATTGTGAAGACGTAACCTCCTTCGTGTCCGGTGCGATCGTAGACGTGCATCGCCGGGTGCACTGACGTATTGATCGAGCGCCCGATTGCTACGGCGATCGTGGCGGGAACGGCGGGCACGAGGTTCACAACGACCGTGGACGGCAATGTCTCGATTTCGGCGATCAATGCGCGCCAGCAGTTGGCAAAAGCCTCCACTGTCTCGGGCGTGTCCACGAGGTCGAAGTTCGGTGTGATGCCGACGGGCCTGATCTCATAAACGCGTGCGTCTATCGTCGCCGCGACTGGAATCCGCTCCGCTTCCACGGATCCGGAGATCGAAAATACAATGGTTACCTGCTCCGGGGACTCGACCGGTGCGCTCACCATCCGCCATTCGAAATGACGAGCTGACCCCGTGGCGGGCCATCCCCACGACTCTGCAGCACTGCGGCTTCTGGGATAAACCGTCGTCGGGACGGTGTCATCCAACATCACTCCCAGTGCGATCAGGATAGGGATGCGTGCGAGCGGGAACACCGCCAAGTCGGTCACCGTACCGTCCGCCACGAGCGCTTTCATCAAGCGCAAGCGATCCTCGATCAGGTCGACGGCGGCACGCCAGTGGCTCGCTGAATTCTCTTGCTCTCCCGGATATCTCCGAAGATCAATCTCGTACTCGTCGACTCCTCTCAGCGCATAGCTGGGAAAGCGTCCGTGCGCAACCAGCGCTTCATTGACCGCCGACGGAGCCAGCTGTACGGGTCTGCCATGGATCGTATCGACGAGGCAAAGTACGGTGGTACTCTCTTTCCTCGCCAGAGACGTCAGCGCCTTGATCCGATGCTCATGTGCTCTTTTCAGTTCGCGCAGTCTCTCGGCGCTGTACACCGCCCAAAGGCTCCTGGAATCGATGACGTGGTGCTGGTCATAGCAGAGAAGCATGAGGTTATCGGCGTCGTTGCGCTCCGGGCCCGGTAGTGGATCGGCCCCTCGCGGGGAGCCTGCGGCTGTGTCCCAACCAACGATGTGTGCGAGCTGTCCGACGAGAACAGATTGCCCAGTGGTCTCGTCATCGAGGAGCCAGCGATTACAGAATGTGCAGCGCCCGCCCGCCGCAATCCAGACCCGTCGTGCAGTCGCTTCCGGGATTGACCGAGTGGTGTTATTAGGACCAACGGCGACGTTCGGCGAACTGTTTGCGCGCGGCTGTGGCATCAGTGGCCTCTCCTTCCGTCTCGCGCAGCCCGCAGTAGGGCCACGCGACAACTGGAGAATACCCCTACGTGCTCATCCATTCGCTTACCGAGAGATTGAGATCCTCCGACTCACGTGTTTCGGGCATCGATCGATCAGCCCGATGTGAGAGCGCCAAGGGTCTGAAGGGTCGCGACTCAGATTGCGCCGCGCGGCCGCACCTCGACCAACCAGCCGGACCCAAAGCGCGACGCTCTTAGGGGAGTGCCGATACGAAGCCTCACGCAGGTGCCGTCTGGTGTCATCAGGTCGTGTTCGAGTCGCTGGTAGTCGTTGGAGTGGTGCTCGAGCTTTTCCGCAAACGGGGATCGTACATACCCGGCGGCGATGTTCACTGCACGGATGCTCACCGGGCGCAGCTCGGCCCGAACGCGTGATCAGAAGGTTTTCAGTGCGGAGGATGCGGCCCCACAGACGGTGGTTCCGTGGAAGTACGCACTGTCGGCGACGCCCCCACGGTCATGATGTCCGCGACTCCAACAGCGCTTGCGTGGGTCTCAAGGGCGGGTAAGAGTGCGTGGATAAGCCGGATTGTTGCGGTGACGTTGGTGTTGAGGACGGTGTCCCACAGTGCAATGGGTGCGGTGTCGAAGTCGTCGATGCCTGCGATCCCGGCGCTGACGATGACTCCGGCGAGGTGAGGGTGATCGATGAGGATTTGCCTGGCCGCGACATCCACGCTTCGGCGATCGGTGAGATCGAGACGGATGAAGTCAGCGTTCCGGTCTGTGAGGCTGGCTGGGAGGGGGTCGCGATCGATCACGATGACGGTGGCTGCGTCATCAAGAAGCCGTTGCGCGATGGCGAGTCCGATTCCGGAAGCTCCCTCCGCCCGCGAGCACGTAGGTGGGTCGGTCCATCACGGTGCGTGCTCTCTCGTCGTCGCCCGTTCAAAGGCCGGGCGAGTTGCGTCGAGTTCTGCGATGATCGCGTCCGGTTCGAGGTGCCGGTGTAGATCCTTCCGTTGGTGAAGAACACCGGCCTGGCGGCTGGTGGAAAGCTCTGCGCGTCGATAGCGTCTTCCGTGACGCGGGAGCGTTGGGTGCGGCGTCGGAGGTCGTTCTCGACGCGGGAAATATTCGCTCCCACGTTCACTGCTGCGCGGAGGATCTGGCGGTCATCGAGCGCTTCGCGATCGCTCATTTCGTTCAGTTCTCCTCGAAGCGTCCAGAACAGGATGGGCGATTGGTCAGCAACCGCTTCGAGGGCTCAAACCTCTGTAGCCGTCGACCTGATCGATCCCACACGGGCGGCGAACTCGGGGGGGTGTGAGGAGACCGGCCAGTTCGCGGATTGCGAGAATATGTCGTTGTCTACTGGGGAGGGGCATTATCAACGCGAGCATTATTGCTCTATCGCTCGGGGGCAACACGAGCGGTTTCTCCCGCGCCGAGAGAGTCCTTGATGAAGAGGCTCCAACTACACCCTGTCCCGGCACTGTGGAGGGCGCCGAGTATCCGCACGCCTCTGATCTCCACCAGGGGTGCAGATCCGAAGGCACGTGTGAGCCTCCTGACCGACACATCACGAGGTTCTAGCCCGACCGCCTATATCCGCGTTGCTTCCACGGCATCTTCCGCGTCCTGAAGCGAGGTCGAGGCGCGTCAGCGTTCACGGTTCCCTTCCCCAATAGCCAGAGCGACCAAGCTGTCTGAGGCTTCCCCTCGAGCAACATGGCCCGCGCGACCAGGGTGAGGGGGATCGCGAGGATAGTGCCGATCGGCCCCAGTACGAACGCCCAGAAGAACACAGAGAAGAAACTCAGCGTGAGGCTGAGCCCCACGGCGTCGCTCACGAACTTTGGTTGGATCAGTACCTGTAGCGTCACATTCACAAGGCTGTAGATAGCGATAACCGCGATGAAGAGCGGCCATCCGCCAGTCGCGAGAGCCAGTAGCGCCGGAGGCACCAATCCCACGATGAAGCCGACCGTCGGAATGAAGTTCGTAACGAAAGCGAGTACCGCCCACACGACTGGGGCCGGAACTCCTAGCGCCCACAACGCCAGCCCGTCGATCACTGCAACGATTCCGCCAAAGACACTGTTCACAACGTAATACCGACGAATACTCGAATTGAGGTTTCCGATACGGCCGATTTGTCTGGCCGCCGAAGGCCCGAGAAGCTGCTCTGCATGCCGCCAACGTCCAGTGTCGGCGGCAACGACCACGACGTACGCACAGACAAAGAAGAGCGCTACTGCGATGCTAATGAGCGATCCTCCAACCTCTCGCGCGGCGATGAGCACGGCTGTGAGATCGAAGGACCGAGTACCTGTGGGTTCCGGGCTCACTCCGGGCAAAAAGGAGATCCAGTCGTCAATGGATAACGCGACATGTTCCAGCATGCCCCCGGGTGCGAGATCCTCGAGTAACTGGACTAGCTGTCTCATGGCAATCCAAATCAGGGCGCCGGTCGCCGCGATTACCCCGAACGCGACCAAGATGATCGTTGCGGTGCCGAGCCACACCGGGCGAGTTCGCGTCCTCGTGAGCACCGCGTCGCGGAGCGGAAGACAGACGATGACGATGACGGCTGCGACGGCGAGCGGCGCGAACGCCGCACGTGCGAGATGTAACCCGATGAGAGCAACGACAATGCATGCGAGTGTGACCAGAATGTCGACATGGGCGCGGCGCTGCCTTCCCGCGGAGTCGCTCGAGGATGTGAGCATGCGGTCAGATTAGTTTGGGCGAGGCGCCCAGAAACTCTCAGCGGAGGGAGTTCACCCATCAAGGGTGAGCCAGACGGTGCAGCCGTGTAGATGTTTGATTTCATCACTATGCGAGCACATGGTCGACGGGCTGAGTGGAGTCAGACGGTGGAACTCGGATGGATCCTGATCGTCCTGGGCGCGTTCCTCGTGGGCGTGAGCGTCGTCACCTATACGCGGAAAGCGAATGTCGCCGAAAGACCCTCCCGTCGAGCACGGCCGCAAGTTGGCTTGCCTTTCGTGATCTCGATCGAAGCGGGCTTCCTCGTCGTCTTCGGCCTGCTACTTCTCCTACTCTGACCCGTTTCGCCCGATACCGAGAAGGAATCTGGGGGGGGGGCAAGGCCTAGGGCGTGTCTGACAGAGCTCTAGTCCGTGCGATGACGGTGTTGAGGAGGACGGCCGCGCGGTAGTTCACTGCGTGTTTGTCGAAGCGGGTCGCGAGGCCTCGCCATTGTTGCAAACGGGCGTAGTTGCGCTCGATCACGTTGCGGTTCCTGTCATCGACGGCATCGATTCAGATGGGTCTGCCGCCGCGTGGTCCTCGACGCTTGCGGTGCCCTTTCTGGTCATCGGGCTCGGGGATGAAGGCCTTGATACCGCGGGCGCGGAGGTGACTACGGATCGCGCGGGACGAGTACGCCTTGTCGCCGCGGAACGCGTCCGTTCGAGTCCGCGGGCGACCAAAGTCTGACTATGTCAAGTTGATTTGGCTCCGGCGGACGGTTGGATCTGGCCCCGGCGTTGCGGCTGGTCGGGTCGGTTGCGTTCGGGTGTGTTGCGTGCAGGCACCACAGGTGTTCCTACGCTCGTCGCGGTTTTAAGCGTCGGAGCGGCGGGTGATGTCGTCGAGTGCCCAGGTGCTGTCGAAGGCGGCTTCGGTGGGTCCATAGATTCGGAAGTAGACGAACCATCCCCGGTTGGGCAAGGTCTGCACCCATGTGGCATCGTCGTCGGGTTGTTGCGGGCCGAAGTCAATATCGACGTAGTTCCCATCGAGTTTCCCGTTCAGTTCGAATAGTGATCTGACGGCGGCTGCATCCTGTGCGGTGCTGATTTGCGAGCGGGTCTCAGCGTCGTAGACGGTGAGGGACCAGAACAGACCTGCGGGCACCGGCAGGGGTATGCGGAGTCGGTAGGAGCTGCTCCCGTCGAGGTAGTCGCCGGTGGTGTCCCTGGCGGTGAACCAGTAGAGCGATCCTGCGCCGGCTTGGCGGCGGAACATGACGGGTGACGAGGCGATGGCCTGGTAGAACCAGGTTTCCCTCGCGTCGACGTCGGGGCGGCCGTCGATCTCGAAGGTGGCGTTCTCGGGGCGGAGGGTGACCCATTCCCATTGCCGGTCGGGCCAGACCACCCGGTCGGGTCGGCGGTCCGCAAGGGACTGCACGCGAAGTTGGGCGTCGGCGTCTTGGGCGGCGTGGGTCAGGATGCCCTGAAGGCGTTCGTCGGGGGCGAAAGGCAGGTCTGCGCGTATGCCGAGCACGGCGAGTTCGCCGAGGTATGCGCGGTCCTCGGGGTGGATGGGTTCAGTGCTGATGTAGTCGTGCAGGATCCGCCAGTACTCGAGCGTGCCCTGCACGTTCAAAGGGGTGGTGTCCTGGGGGCGTCCGGTCAGATCCACCCAGGTCGGGGGTGTCCAGTGATCGTCTTCTTGGAGGGGGTGGACCTGCACGGACCTGAGGAGTGCGATGGCGGCGTCGACGTCTCCGCCCTGGGGGATGGCGCGCAGGCCGACGACGACCCTGTTGCCCAGGGCGGTGTGGGGGAAGCTCCCATCCGGAAGGTCGCCGTCGTGACCGGCGGGTCCGAGGAAGATGTGCCGTCCGCCGTGTCCGGCGTCGGAGCCCGGGATGCCCAGGTCGGAGATCCAGCTCTGGTCGACGTTCAAAGCTGCTCCCACGATCGGCCCGGGCGGGACGGTGACCACCAGAGGTCCCGCGGTCAGATCGAGCAGGATCGGCGCGTACGGGGTGTCGGAGTTCAGGGTGAACCCGATCTGCCCTGGTCGGGTGTCCATCGTCCCAAAAGAACGGTTCGGGATGACACCGACTGCTTGCGTGCCGGCCAGGATCGTCATTCCGGATACGGCGGGGAAGAAGTGCTTGTAGCAAGTCACCGCACGTGCGTAGTCGGCGGCATCGTATGCGGCAGTGATCGTGTCCGCCGTGGGGAAGCCTCCGGCGAACTCGTAGGGGGTCTCAACCGTCACAAGGCTCTCCTTCATCCGAGTCAGCGCGGGCGTTCCGACGCTGCCTTCACTCTGTCACCTCCGCTGCTGCTGGCGATAGAGGCAACGCTTTATCTGACTCTCGAAAGGCAAAGACGCTCAGCAAACGAGGTCTCACGAGGCGACAGGGTGTTGCCGGGTGTGGGCGAGGCGGTAGGAGTCGGTGTCTGTTTCAATGTGCGACCGCTGCGGCAGAGCGATTGTGACGTCGGTCTTCGCGGATGACGCTGATGACGCTGATGGTGGTCGCCACGAGCAGCAGGATCTGGAACGTGACCTGGAAGGGATCCGGGCTCTCCGACGAGTGGGCCTGCGGCATGGACGCGCCTGGCCTCCCGGCACCTGACGCGAGGTACAGCACCCAGTCGGTGAAGGCGTGGGCGAGCATGGCGACCCAGAGTCGTCCGGTGACGCGGCGGACCCAGTAGTAGGCGGCACCGGCCGCGGCGAGGAATGACACCTGGAACGCGATGGTGGCGAGCGAGGCGCCGGCGATGATACTGCCGGGGATGTGCGCGAGCGCGAACACGAGGCTGGTCCCGAGAAGGGCGACGAGCTCACCGTGACGCGCGCGCACCGCAGTGAGCAGCACCCCACGGATGAGCAACTCCTCACCGAACCCGACCATCAGCGTGCCTGCCGCGATCACGAGAACGTATCCGATAGGACGAGATGCCCAAGGGATGTCGCCGAGTTGGCTGATAGGCAGCAGCACCACGAGGACAGGTATCGCGATCAACCACCAGCGCCTCGGTGTGAGTGCCGGAGTCGGTCGCTCCCGCCACACTTCCCCACCCCAGCCCGCCCAGCGCAGGAACAGAAGCAGACCGATGATCGCGATGGCGAGTGGTATGAAGTGGCCGAGCGAGAACTGTGCAAGTTCCTGATCGTCGCCTACGAGTCCGCTCAGCAGACTGCCGAGGCCAGCGGCGAGGAGGACGTAGACGACGACCGCGGCGAGGGCGAGCCAGATACTTCGCGGGCGACCGGATGTCCCCGCTGACCCGTTATGCATGTGAGCCGATCTTCTCGTCGGCGCCGCGGATGACGAACGGGACGAAGATCAGGGCAAGGACGCCTGCCGCGATGTACACGATGGAGCCGAACGCTGCGAAGGCACCGGGAGTACCGTGCAACACAGCGAACGTCGAGAAGTCCCAGAGGCCGTGCAGGACCATTGCCCAGATGAGCGTGCCGGTCGTCCGGCGCACGATGTAGAAGATGGTGCCGCCGAGGAACGCGAACCCCACCTGCTGCAGAGTCGCAGGGAGCGCCTGGCCGGATGCGGCGTTGATGAGGTGCATGAGGGCGAACAGTGCAGAGGTGAGGAACCACACCCACCCCTCGCTGAGTGTGCTGCGCAGCGAGGTGAGCAGCAGGCCCCGGGTGGTGAGCTCCTCGGTGAAGCCGACGAGGATCAGCACGATGGACGCCGCGAAGAACGCCCCGTCATAGGAGGCCCAGTCGGTGGAGGCGAGATTGATGAGGAGCGCGACGACCATGATGATCGGCGCGATGATCGGCCACCGGACGCTGCGCCGCTGCTCGCGCAGCGCGGGCCGCCACCAGCCCAGGAGCGTCGTCGTGGTCGCCAACAGGATCGCGGCGATGATCAGCGAGAGGCCTGCGCCGAGGAACAGGTTGCGGCCGCTCTCGCCGAGGTCGGTGTACGGCACACCGCTCAGCTGCTGCACGAGGAACACGACCGCGACGTAGCCGACGTAGATGGCCAGGCCGATCCATACCCGGGGATGCACCTTCAGCGCTGCTGTCATAACCCACATCCTGGCAGAGCCTCGTTTAGCGCATATGACCTCTTCGTGCTGCAGCCCGTGTCTCGCACGATCTAGCAAGGCGAAGCCCGAGCGATCTTCACCGCCTTTCGACTCCGCATAATACGACTGAGACCAACGGCGCCGCGAACCAACCTGGTAACCCTCGACGCTGTCTTCGCCTGCCTCACATTGTCAGATACGCCCTAGATCTCTTCAGGAGCTGGTAGGGGGCTGCTCGACTGCTGAGCAGCGACTGCGTGGAGAATTCGTTTCTCCTTGAGGCCCTCCGAGATCAGGCGTACGACATCCGAGGAAGCATCCGTCGTATGCAATGGATGGTGCCAGAACCTGACTTCGACAATGCTCCGCGTCGAAGAGGCATACACGACACTCAGCGTCGGCTGTTCTTGTGTATCGACGAGCGGAGCGGAGAGAGTTGCCTGAGAGATGAGGTCGACGATTTCATGAAGGCGCACCTCGTCCCCTAGTCGTGCCCGCACGATGACCGCGCTCCTTCGCGCCCCGTGCCGAGAGTCGTTGACGAGGACATCACTCAACAGCTTCGCATTGGGAACGTGGATCGTACGACCGTCGGACGTGTTGAGCACCACTGATCGTCCGTTGAGTTCGCTGACGATGCCGTCGACAGGTTCTCCCCGAACGTCGATTGTTATCTGCTCTCCCACCAACACTGGACGCCGTGATTGCAGAAGTACTCCGGCGGCGAAGTTGTCGGCGACTCCTCTCAGGATCAGGATCAGCACGACAACCACGACAGCCGTCATCGCGATCAGCGGTTGAACGTTGGCGCCGAGGAAGGCCAGAGCGATCCCGATCCCCACAAGCAGGACTAAGAATTGCGTGATGCGTGCCGCGAGTTGACCCACGGAGTCGGAGATTCCCGGCGTTTTACCCGCAAGCTTGCGTACGCCTGTCCGAGCCAGCCTCGAAAGTAGCCACCCAGCCAGAACAGAAATGATCGCGAAGACGATCTGCCACGGGGTCACGCCGCCAGGGAAGAAGTCGGTGATCATCATCGACGAAGCCCTCCGACGTCTTCGGTTCCAGCGCGCGGCGACATCTCACCAGGATCTTCCTTCACCGTGCGCATCGCGCGGCGCACTCACCCGGCAGGGGTGAAGCGAGGTCCGCTCAACGGTGCAAGGAGAAAAGACTATGGGGCATGACAGTTGAGCCATCTGCCCCCGCTCCACGCACAAAACGAGTCATCGATGTGATGACGGTTGTGACACTCTCGATCACCGCCGTGCTGACGGCGTGGTGCGGGTTCGAGGCCTCGAAATGGGGCGGTGAGATGTCCATAGCGTTCAGTCAGGCGTCCAGCGCTCGTGTTCAGGCTGCGTCGGCGGAATCGACTGCGCAAGCTGCGCGGCAGTACGATCTCACGATCTACACCGAATGGATTCTCGCGGATCGCGCCGGCGATGCCGACCTCCAACACTTCATCGAGGAGCGCTTCTCGGACGAGTTCGATATCGCCTTTGCCGCTTGGCAAAACGGTGGTCGCTCCGAACCAGGCCCCTTCGCCATGACTGAGTACTCACCACCGGGTGCTGTCGAAGCCGTTGAGCTGACGCAGCGGGCGGATGAGAGGTTCGAAACGGCACTCGTCAACAACCAGCGCGGAGACAATTACTCGCTCCTCACCGTGCTCTTCGCACTCGTCTTGTTCTTTGCCGCTCTTTCTCAGGCGCAACGGCTTCCGTGGAGACGACATGCGTTCCTTGGCCTCGCCATCGGGCTCGGCGTCATCGGCATCCTCCTTCTCGTGACTTTCCCGGTGAAGATCTGACCTCCGCATCGCCCGTCCGGGATGAAACGGCGTCGCCGTCGATCCTGTGTCCCACGACACTGATGGGCATGGATGCCACTGTGACTGCTCACACCGATACCCTTGTCGCCGCTCGGTCAGACCTCGAGACGCGAGAGCGCGAAAGCGCGCGAGAGACCATTGGTCTTCAAATCTCTGTTGTCGCCTTTCTCCTTGCCGCGCTCGCTGCACTGCCGGTCTTCGGATTCGGTTCTGCGCCGATAGCAGGCCCGGGTTCGGTCGGACAGTATGCCGCCATCGCTTCGGGTGTCGCGGCCGCCATTGCGTTCATCCTTGGGCGCATCATCGCGAAGGATCACCAAGAGTCCAAGGGATCGTTCGGTCTCCGAATGCTGGACACGGCGGCCTTCACCGTGGCGGTCGGGATCATCGCGCTGCTCGGATGGACGCTCGTTGCCGTGATCATGGAGGCAGGGCTGATCGGAGCAGTCGTGTTCCCGTTGCCCGTGGTGCTCCTCTCAGGAGCGGCTGCAGGCGGCACCGCCTACGTGTCGTACTTCGTATCCACCCACCTCGATCTGCAATTGCTTGCCACTGTGCTGGCGGTCTTCCTCGCGATCGGAGTGCTCGCGAGCATGCTCACCGCAAGCGATCCGAACTGGTGGCAGGACAACCTGAGTGCCCTCGGGATGACGGATGATGTTTCGGCTCGTACGTTCAATCTCACGTTGATCGTGGCGGGTGTGTTGGTCACGTCGTTGGCACGGTACGCGACCAGCGCACTGCCGGCGGCGCACCGCGGTAGCCGAGCAGTCCTGACGTGCCTCGTGCTGATCGGCATCTTCTTGGCTTGCGTCGGCATTTTTCCCGTCGACCAGCACTTTGCTCTGCACACCGGGGTCGCATCAGGAATGGCGGTGGCTTTCGGTGTTCTCGTCATCTCGCTTCGATGGTGGCTCCCAGGAGTCTCGACGACCTTCGTTGTCCTCGGATATGTATTCGCGGTGACCGTCGTCATTCTCGCTGTTCTCTTCGCAGTCGGGTACTACACGCTGACCGCCGTCGAGCTCATCGCAGGCGTCGTGATCTTTTCCTGGATCATTCTTTTCATCCGAGCTGTCGATGTACTCACGGCCACCGACGATGTCCAGGCGGAGGCGACCTCCCGACTCGAACGATGATCGAGAGCGCCAGCGCGCTTCGAGAAGTAGCCTAATATTGAATAATTGTTCAATGCCCCTTGTGAGGGCGGCACCCTGTCGCTACCTTGGGGGCCATGACGGTCCCCACACGTCTTTCAGGAGCTGTTCCCCCATCGCGGTTCCGGTCTCCGGCACGCAACTCCGGCATGCTCTTGCGAGGGCGCGTGAGTGACGCGATAGATACGTCGCTCGAAGATCGCGGATTATGTGTGGTCAGTGCCCCCAGTGGCTACGGAAAGACTGTCGCCGTCGCCGACTGGGCAGCCGAACAACAATCGCTGTCTTGGCTTCTGCTGAATTCGCTCGATGCGGATGCATCGCATCTGAATCGCGGGATCATTGAGGCACTGTCTCGCGGGTATCGGCGGGTGGGATGCGAACTCCCGGGACTCGACGAACACGCCGATCCTCGATACTTGTTCGCGGCGCTGCGCGAGGCCATCAACGACGCGGGCGTCCAGATGCAGCTCGTGGTTGATGACGCGCACCGTGCGGGCGAAGGATGGCGCCGCGGTCTGCTCGGCATGCTCGCCGATGAGCCTCCCGACGGTCTTCGGATGGTCGTGGTGGGTACGACACTGCTGGAGGTGACGATGCCCCGGGAGCGGCTTCTCGAACCCTCGCTATTCGTCGGCGCCGAGCACCTGCGCTTAACAGAGGAAGAAATCGAGACCCTTTCCGCAGAGGCCGAGATCAGAATCGACCCCGCCGCTGTGCTGCGTGAGACTCACGGATGGCCGATAGCGGTACGCATGGTGATGATCGGCGGAAGCGAGCCAGTATCGGAAGCAACGACCGCATCAACCTTTCTTGGTGACTACGTGCGCGACCACGTTCTCGCCGCCCTCGCCCCGGATCTCGCCGAGTTCGTCCTCGCCTCCACAATCTGCAAAGAGGTCACACCCGACCTGGCGGCAGCGGTCACAGGGGCGCCTAACGCCGCGGACCTGCTCGACCAATGTGTGCGTCTCGGACTCTTCCTCGACCGGTACTCGACCCCGACAGGTGTGATGTACCGCTGGCATAGCACGTTCGTTCGTACGTGCGCGGATATCCGACGCTCTGACCCCGAGGGGACCGCCGCGAGGCACCGGGCGGCCGCGCACTTTCTTTCATCTGCACAGCCCTTGAAGTCGGTGGAGCACTCTCTTCGGGCCGACGATCCAGCGGCCGCGCGCGAAACCCTTGTCTCCCAGTGGGTGACGCTCCTGCTCAACGGAAACGGACGCGAGGTCGAGTCTGCTGCGGCGGCTCTGCTGCGGCTGCATCCACGTGATGTCGACCTTCGTTTCATTCTCGCGTGCGCGACCGACGTGCTGGGCGATCATCACCTCGCGAGCGAAATGATGAAAAGAGCCGAACGCGCCGCTGCAAATCACCAGCTCGAGTCGACGACTGCAGACATCGCCCGCTTGTTCGTCTGCGACGACCCGGAAAGAGTCTGCGGTGCTGTGACAAGGCTACGACGCGTGATCACGACTACCCGCTCTGACGCTGAACAGGATGCCGCGATCAACATCCTGCTGGGTTGGGCAGAACTTCGAAACCCGACCAATCCCGCATTGCCTGCAGAGTATTTCGACGCGGCAGCTCGAGCCCGCCACGATCAATCCGATCGGGAAGCCGAGCAGCGCACGTTGGGTCACCTCGCATTTGGCCTCACGTGGGCGGGTCGCTTGTCCGAAGCAGCGAAGATTGCGATGCGCGTCAAATCCTCAGGGTGGTCGCGGGTCCTCGACGACCGTGCATACGCGGGTGCAAGCGCGAAGGCAGCGGCTGGCTACGTGGCATATTGGGCCGGAGACAGTGAGGAATGTCACGCAGAGTTCAGCGCCATTTTGAACGGTGGCGGAAACGATCCGTCGTTCGCCGCGATTGCCCGGATGATGATCGCGTACGCCGTCTCGGAGGGTGCAGACCCTTCGGCGAGCAGACGCGCGGCGATCGGCATTCAAGAGATACCAATCGAGACGCTGCATAGCGTTCCGTGGCAAGTGTTCCGAGAGTCGTCGATCGCGATGCTCGAAGAGGCATCCGGGAATCGCGAGCGAGCTGTAAGAATTGCCCGAAAGTACGCCCAGGCAACGACGCTACCCATTGTGTTGGTCGCGCTGGCGGGGATTCTTCGTCGAGCGGGCGAACATGCCGAGGCCCTTCAGATGCTTCGCTCCCTGCAGCTGTTCTCAGAAGTCTCCTATGTGAAGACGTCCACGTTGATCACGGCTGCAACAATCCGTCGCCGCGCCGGGGACCATGCGCTCGCTCATGAACTGTGCGAGGCGGCACTTGCGATCGCAGCGAGAGAGAACATTCGTCTTCCCTTCTCCCCACGAGAAACAGCCGTGCGTAAGTTGCTGAGCGAGCACATCCATTTCGGCTCGCAGTACGAAGATTTCATCGGTTCGTGTCTGGCCTCCGACGTCGCCGGGTCGAGTATCGACACGTTGTCAGAACGCGAACTCGATGTGTTTCGGCAGCTACAGACATCGCGGACGCTGCCGGAGATTGCAACAGCGCTCAACCTCTCGATCAACACGGTCAAGACCCACCAACGCGCGATCTACCGGAAACTCGGAGTCGCGTCGCGACGAGACGCCGTGCACACCACGGTGTAACCGCGAGCATGTCGCCCGCTTGTGCGCCGTTACTCTGGCGACTGATAGGGCTGATACTCAGGGCGCCTCGCGGAAATCCAGACTGCATTTGCGTGTGAGCTGGAGATCGGGTGCGTAGCGAGCACATCTGCCCCGCGAGCGGAGAGTTCCGCAGAGAGCTGTTCGACCCAAGTTGGTTCCACGAGGATGAGGACCGCACTGCCGCCTGTGTCAATACTCGCACAGAGCGATCGTGCGTCATCCACGCTGAGGAGACCAGCGACACCGAGCCCGAGACCAGCGAGGTCAAACATCTCGGCGTCGACTTCGGAGAAGTCGAAAGTGCCTCCCGCCACTCGCCTGACAACCAGAAAGTCGATCAGACGAAGAACTCCCGCCTCTACCTGACGCAGCAGTGCCTCGAGCACTGCAGGCCGAGGACGGTCGCTGTCAATGCTGACCACCACGACTGACACGTCGTGGAGAACATCCTTCGCCACAGCGACCGCCCCCTTTTTCTCAACGAAGCGCGCGAGCCTTGATGGCGTCGAACTCTTCGTTAGTGATGCTCCCTGCTGCGAGAAGCTTGGATGCCTTCTCGATCTCATCGCTGGCACTACCTCCGGCGACGCTCCGAATGTACGAGTCCGCCGCATTCTGGCTCTCGCGGACTGCAGATGCGCTCCGCTCTGCCATGCCCCCGCCACGGGCGATCAGGTAGACCAGCGCGGTGAGGAACGGTACGAAGACCAGGAAGATCATCCAGATCGCTTTCAGCCACCCATTGAGCGCACGATCGCGAAAGAGATCTGCGATGATGCCGAAGATCACCATCAAGTACGAGATGAATACGAAGGCCCAGAAGAACCACCAGATGATGGCCCAGAAGCTTTCCCAAATGGACACGTCAGACTCCTAACGGTTGAGTTGTGCTGTCGCGATAGTCGCACTTCACCCCGGCGGACGGCGAGAACCCTCACCCTGTTCGGGCGACCTTCGAACGGCGCCGGAGGAGACGGGGCGTGACTCACCAAAATAGGGTGAGCGGCTCTGGCCCAAAGCTGGCCGTCGCAGTACTTTGCTGACGTGGAATCCCAACCGAGATCCGATACGAGTGACCTGCCGCTGCGACGCTCGGGGGTTCTCCGCGTACTCCCCGCCCAACCCATGTTGTCTGGTTTCAGCGTGACGCTGGGCGTCGTACTCGCCATCGGACTCGCCGCGACAGTGGCCGGTATCTCCACCGTACTCATCTCGATCTTTCTCGGGATGTTCCTCGCACTCGGCCTGGACCCGGCAGTTCGCGCTCTCGAACGGCGCGGTGTTTCACGAAACCTCGGGATCACCATCGTTGCAGGGACGTTCATCATCGTGGTGACGGTGATACTCCTCGTCGTCATCCCGGCCACTGTCCGTCAGATCACCGCGGCGGTCGACTCGGCACCAGCCACCATCGCGGCCATGCGTGAGAGTGCCTGGTACGCCGACGTCGAACAGTCGCTCGGGGTGGATCTCTCGGCCGTCGTCGATGATGCGCTTCGTTCATTGACGAGTGTGTCGTCGTTCCTCGCAATATCCGGCGGAGTTCTCAGGGTCGGCTTCGGCATTGTCGGCGGCGTCTCGAGCTTCATCATCGTCGTCGTGCTCACGCTCTATTTCGTCTCCTCGCTCGATGGCATCAAGAGGTCCGTCGCAGAATTGGTTCCGCTGTACCGCAGAGCGCGTTTCTCGCGCCTCGTCGACGAGATCACAAGCTCTGTTGGCGGAGTGGTCGCGGGGGGCGTCGCTCTGTCGCTGATCAATGCTTCTGTGGTGCTGCTCCTGCAGGTGGCAGTCGGTTCGTCGATACCGGTGGTGATGTCGATCGCAGCGTTCTTCATCACGCTCGTTCCGATGATCGGGTCGCTGGTGTTCCTCATCGTCGGTGGAGTCGCAACCCTTTTCATCAGTCCGCTCGCCGCCGTGATCTTCGCAGTTGCCTACCTCGTCTACATACAAATCGAGGCGTACATCATCACGCCGAAGGTGATGGGGCGTGCGGCTGCGGTCCCCGGTGTTCTGGTGATCATCGGCGCGATGATCGGCGCGACTCTTATGGGACTCTTGGGCGCGCTCGTCGCCATTCCGATCACTGCTTCGATTCTCATCGTCGTCAGACAGGTGTGGATTCCCGCACAGAACGCGAAGGCTGTGGCCGAGACGGGTTGATCCGGTCACCCCATGCGGGTGAGCGCACGACAGACTTCCGAATCCGCGGTGCGACCATGAGTCTCGACAGGCGACAGGAAGAGAGAGGATCGGAGGGGATCGTGCAGAGACCGCTCGCAGGACTAACGCGCCGAAATCTCGTCAGAGAACTTTCTGCCGGTGTCACACTTCTCGCGATCGCGATCCCCTTGAACATCGGGTACGCGCAGATCGCGGGCCTCCCCGCCACCGCAGGGCTGTACGCACTTGTAGTGCCCACCATCGTGTACGCGCTCGTGGTGTCGTCTCGGCAGGTGGTGGCTTCGCCCGACGCGGCAGCGGCTGCGCTCGTCGCGTCATCGATCGGCGGACTTGCTGCGGCCGGGTCGGATGCGTACGCGACAATGGCACTCGCCCAAGCGATCATCTGCGGGGCGATGTTCATTCTCCTCGCCGTCTTCAAACTTGGCTTTTTAGCGAACTTCCTTTCGAAGCCGATCCTCGTCGGTTTCGTAGGCGGTCTTGCCCTCGACATCCTCGTCTCTCAGGCGGCCAAGATGCTCGGCATCTCGATCAACTCCGGGGGGGAGTTCGTCGAGAAGGTTGTGGATCTGTTCGGACAGTTAGGTTCGACCAACCTCTGGGCTCTGGCAATCTCGGCCCTCTCCGTTGCCGTTCTGCTCGTCGGCAAGCGAATCCTGGCTGTCGTGCCCTGGGCGTTGATCGTCATGGTGGTCGCAACCGTGGTGGTAATGACAACGGGCCTGGCCGACCGAGGAGTGGCGGTTCTGGGCGAAGTCCCGGCGGGTGCACCCACTGTCACATGGCCGGTGTTGGAGTGGCAGACCTGGCTGCTGCTGATCCCGTCGGCGCTCGCACTCACGCTCGTGACGACGGCCGAAGGATTGCTCGTATCGAGGTCGTACGGAGAGAAGCGCCACTACCGCACTGACCCGAACCGCGATCTCCTCGCGTTCGGGGTAGCCAACCTCGCAGCGGGTGCCCAGGGGAGCTTCGCAGTTGGATCATCGACGAGTCGAACGGCCGCGATGGATCAGGCCGGCTCACGCACCCAGATGCCATCGCTTGTGCTCGCGGTCGGAACACTGCTCCTTCTGCTCTTCGGCACGAGTCTCCTCGAAGGCATTCCGTCGCCCGCGATCGGAGCGATCGTCGGTGTCGCAATCCTCCCGCTGCTCGGAATCAAGGAGTTCTTCGCCCTGTGGAAGAGGGATCGCTTCGAGTTCGCGATCGGAGCCCTGTGTTTCCTCGTCACTCTGCTGGTCGGTTCGATCCCGGGCATCCTCACAGCGTTCGTCCTCGCGCTCATCAACATCGCACGTCGTGCATCTCGTCCGGCGATCGACGTGCTAAGCGCAGCCGACCAGCCATCAGCATCCCTTCTCGAGGGCGCGCCGCGCGGTGGCATCACAGCGCCTGGGGTGATCGTGATCCGCATGGCAGCACCGCTCTTCTTCGCCAACGCGGATGTGTTCGCGAGCGCTGTTCGTACCGCCGTCACTGCCGCTGGTACCGAACATGTGCGACACGTGGTGATCGACATGGAAGCGGTGACGGATGCCGATGTGACCGCGGCAGAGTCCTTCGAGAGCCTCAAGGAGTGGTTGACGGCCAACGGCATCTCTCTTGCCTTCAGCCGCCTTCGGCCCTCCACCCGCCCTCGACTAGTCCGGTTGGGAATACTCGAGGACCATGCCGTGTACGAGACCAACCGCGCGGCGGTGGCGGCCCTGGCCGGTCGGCACGATCCTGCGGCGACTCCGCATCATGAGAAGAAAGGAACAACCACATGACCAATTTTCGTTATGGTCCAGCCGAGTTCTATCTTGTCGGGTTCGACGGGAGTGCGCCCGACCCAGGGACCTTCTCCGCTCTGCGAGAACTCATCGACTCCGGCACTGTCCGCCTACTGGACCTTGTGGTCATCGCCAAAGACACCACCGGCGAAGTCGACATCCAAGCAATTGACGAGCAGATCGGCTCCGATCTCGTTGATGTCGAACTGATCGCCTCTGGCCTAGCAGGGGAGGAGGACATCTTGACGCTCGCAGAACATGTGCTCCCGGGGCGATCCGCTGCCGTCGCAGTGCTTGAGCTCACCTACGCACGCGATCTCGCCGAGAAGCTCAACGCATCCGGGGGAGTGGTGCTGCGGACCGAGAGGATCGCAGCTCCCGTCGTGAACGCACTGATGGACATCTTGGAAGAAGAAGGAGACTGAGAAATGCCACTGAGGAGATTCGGCCGTCCTGGACTCATCGGACTGGCTGCCAGAACTGCTGTCGTCGCGGGTACGGCGTCGGCGGTGCAGGGAGCAGCGATGAAGAATCAGCAGCGGCGCGCGGAGGGGCAGTATGAGCAACAGCAGTACGAAGCTGCGCAGCAGCAGGCGCAAATCGATGCGGCGGCGCAGCAGGCCGCTGCTCAGTATGCGACCGCCCCATCCGCCGCGCCCGGTGCCGACGACATGATTGCGAAGCTCCAACAGCTTTCGACGTTGCACGATTCCGGGGTCCTGTCGGACGCGGAGTTCGCGACGGCGAAGCAGAAGCTCCTGAGCTGAAGACGACGCGACGATGTGGGGTGAGAGCTGCGCATGAGCGATGTGATTGCTCAGCTCTTGCCGCTTGCGTTGGGTGTGGCGATCAGCCTGGTTCCGGTGATCACAAGCATTCTTGCGTCTCTCGCCCCACGCTCGCACCAGAGGCTCCGGTCACCTGTTCGGTTGGCTTGCGGGGATAGCGATCGTAGTCTCGGTGTTCACCGCAGTCTCATCTTTTCTCCCGGAAGCAGGAAAAAGCAATGGCGGTGACGAGCCGATCCGTGGAACCGTCCAGATCGTCCTCGGGCCGCTTCTACTGGGACTGGCGCTCAGGTAGTGGCGAGGGCGGCCAGGAGAATCCGACCCTCCGAGCCAACCCAAGTGGATGTGTTCTTTCTCATCACACCCGACACGTTGCAAAGCCCACTCGACCGACTGCGAGGGTGGCTCCAGACCGAGAACGCGGTGACCAAGACCGTCCTCATTCTCGTTCTCGGAGTCATGACGCTCGGAAAATGAATCGCAGCCTTCGGCCGACCGGCTCTTGGAGCGAAAGCGCGTCATGGAACGCACGGTTGCAGCCGGAAGCATCCTCGGGATCTTGTCGATCTCGATGATCGTTGCGACCCTCGCAGCCGCGATCGTCATCAGACATCGACGAAGGTAAGTGGTGCAGGCGGTGAGCGACATCACGAGACATGAAGAAGGGAACTGGACATGAGCGAACTGGATGACCTGCGTGCCAGAGTGCAATCGCTCGAAGAGGAGAACGCGAGTCTTCGAGTACCGAGAAAGTCCCGATGGTCCGTTCGGAGCATCGTCAGTGGAATCATTCTGGTGCTCGCCATAATCCTCGCTCCCACCGCCGCCATCGGCACCTGGGCCCGCACCCAATTGGTGGACACGGATCAGTTCGTCGCGACGTTTGCGCCGCTCGCTAACGACCCCGCGGTCCAAGATTTCGTCGCTGACCAAGTTGTGATCGCGATCGACGAGCAACTAGATCTGGATTCTCTGGTCGGGGAGGTCTTCGATGGCCTCCGCGACCTGGATCTGCCGCCCCGAGCCGAGGCGGCACTGGGAATCCTCGAGGCGCCGGCGTCTCAGGGGCTGGCCTCACTCGTCGATGGGGTCGTCCATGATCTCGTCGCATCCGAGCAGTTCGCCTCAGTCTGGTCGGAAGCATTGAGGTTTACCCACGATCGCGCGATCGCTGTCTTGCAGGAAGATCCTGACATCGCGGTCCAGCTCGGAGACGACGGCGTGATCGCCATCGATCTCAGTATCGTGATCGAGCGCGTGAAGGAGATCCTGTCGGATCGCGGGGTGGGGTTTGCGGATCTCATCCCCGTCGTCGAGAAGACCATACCGATCGCGCAAGCGGACGCTCTGGTCCTTGTCCGGTCCGTCTATCAGATCGCAGTCACCACGGGGTTCTGGCTTCCTTGGTTCGTACTCGCACTCGTGGTTGGAGGGATCCTGTTCGCGCGAAATCGCTCGCGTGCGATCCTCGGGACGAGCATCGGGTTCGCGCTGGTCTTCGCCCTCATTGCAGCGGGAGCACGAATCGGCCGAGGAATATTCGTCGGCTCCGTCAGCCCCGCGATCATGCCCGCCGGGGCGGCGACCGCGGTGTACTCGCAGGTCTCAGATCTGCTCTTCAGCACAGTCGTCGCCTTGGCCTTCCTCGGAGTGGTGGTGGCGGTGGCAGCATGGTTCGCTGGGCGCAGCAGATCGGCGATGGCGACGCGAGGCATCACGACCAACGCTTTCGCATCACTCCGACACCAATGGGAGCGACGCGGTGTGACGACCGGCAGGTTCGGCGAGCTTGTCGGACGGTATCGGGGAGTGATCCTGATCGTGGGCTCAGCTCTTGGCACACTGATACTCATAGTCAACCGCCCGGTGTCGTTCGGTTCGATAGCCGGTGTGACGTGTGGATTGATCGTACTGCTCGTATCCATCGAACTGCTCCGACGACCGACGTCTCAGCCGGAACGGGAATCTCCGATGCAGACGGCGGGAGATCCTGATGGCGCCCCGGTCGGATAATCGAGTCTCAAACCATGATCGAGACCGTGTGGCAGCTGGCGCCTGTGGCGCTGGGGGTGATGGCCAGCCCGGTCGCCGTGATGGCCTTGATCGGGATTCTGTTGTCTCAGGACGCCAGGCGCAACGGATCGGCGTATTTGATGGGGTGGGTGTTCTGCTCGAGCGCTCTCACGGCGGCGAGCGTGGCGATCTTCACGGCGGCGAACGCGACCGGGGCGTACAGGGAGGCTTCATGGGTGCCGGTGGTGCATCTCTCGGTCGGGGTGATCTGTGTCGCTGGGGCGGTATGGACGTTCACCCGCGCCCGGCGACTGGTGGCGCGTGTCGCGGGCACGGGAGCTGAGGACACGGAATCGGCGGCGGTCCCTCGAATGCCTGGACTCGTGCGGTCAGTGGAGGCAGTCCGACCGCGGCGGGCATTCGTTCTCGGGATCGTCATCTTCTTGAGTCCGATGAACATCGCACTGGTGGCCGCCGCGGGGATCGAGATGGTCCTGGCTGAGCTTCCGCCTTGGCAAGTGATGTCGATGATGGTGGGGTTCGTCATCGCAGCCTCGGTACCTGTCGCGGTCCCTGTCATCACCGTTCTCGCACGCGGTGACGGTGCTGACGAGATGCTTCGACGATTGAGGTCATGGATGCTGCAGCACCACGGCTATCTCAGTGCCGGCATCTTTGCGGGCGTGGGCGTCCTTCAACTCTGGAAAGCTGTGCAGGGGTGGGTGCTGTGAGGTTCGCGGCCCTATGGCGAAGTTATGCGATGCGCTTCGGAACACGGGCGACCATCAGCCGTGACCTCCGTGCGGGCCTGGTGCTCGGAGTCGAGAGCGTTCCGGACGGTCTCGCGGCCGGCCTACTCGCGGGTGTGAATCCGGTACTCGGTCTCAACGCGTACATCGCAGGGACACTGTTCGGTGCCCTGGCGACCGGGTCCGTCTTCATGACGGTCCAAGCGACAGGTGCGATGGCGGTGATCATCGCCGACGTTCCCGAGATACAGGGGCCGTCAGCCACAGCAGCGATCGCCACAATGACGGTTCTCGCGGGGATTGTGATGCTCGCGCTCGGACTCGCGGGTCTGGGCAGCCTCGTACGTTTCATCCCCGCTGCGGTCCTCATCGGTTTCGTGAACGCTGTAGCGGTCAATATCGTCCTGAGCCAGATTGAGAACTTCACGGGCTACGCGAGCGCGGCGGACAACCGTCTGGGACGGACCTGGGACTCAGCGGTACACATCGGCGAGATGAGCGGCGCCTCGATTCTCGTCGGGGCAGTGACTCTAGCCGCCATCCTTCTGCTCGAGAGAACCCGACTCGGCGCATTGTCGATGGTCGTCGGCATCGTCCTCGGATCCGTTCTCGCGTTCCTGCTTCCTTCGGCGAGTGTGGCGGTGATTTCCGATATCGCCGCTGTCGAGAGGGAGATACCCCAGCTTTCATGGCCGGATTTCTCGATGGTGTTTTCGCTTCTGGTTCCGGCGCTCTCGCTCGCGCTCGTCGGCCTTGTGCAGGGCGCTGCAATATCCGGATCGATCCCGAACCCGGACGGCCGTTACCCGAACGCGTCAGCGGACTTCCGAGGCCAGGGAATCGCCAACCTCGCAGCCGGTCTCCTCCAGGGAATCCCGGTGGGCGGCTCGATGTCCGCGACGGCCCTCTCCCGTGCCGCGGGAGCACGAAGCGCCTCCGCCAATCTCTTCGCCGCTGTAGTCATGATCCTGTGCGTGCTCCTTTTCGCTCCACTCATCGGCTTCACTGCGATGCCGGCACTCGCAGCCCTTTTGGCACTCGTCGGTGTGAGGACGTTCAAACTCCATCAGCTGGTCATGGTTGCGAGAACGGGCGGCGTGCCACTCACTGTCTGTGCCGTCACCTTCGTCCTCACAGTGATCATCCCCCTGCAGTACGCGGTGCTTGCCGGAGTCGGGCTCTCAGTCGTGCTTCACATCGCGCGTCAATCGAATCGAGTGCGAGTGAAGCGTCTCGTCTTCGACCGTGCAGACGCCCCGCCCATGGAGGCCGAGCCGCCGACCCACCTGGCGCCGGGAGAGGTTGTCGTCCTCACGGTGTACGGCAGTCTGTTCTTTGCATCCTCCTCGTCGTTTCGCGCTCAGTTGCCGCGCGCCGAGGACGAGGCGCATGACGCCTATGTCGTAATTCGTCTCCGAGGCACCGACGAGCTGGGAGTGACCTTCCTCACCATGCTGCGAGAATATGCGGCCGAGCTCGCCGCATCCGGAGCACATCTAATACTGGTGGGCGTCGGGCCTCGAGTGGTCGACCAGCTTCGACTCACCGGGGTAGGGGAAGCCTTGGGGCACGACAACATCTTCGCCGCTGCTCCCCGTTTGGGCGATGCACTCGACCGAGCAATGACGATGATCGATGCGCGAAAGAACGGCCCGCCGAACGACCTCTAGCCTCGAACTGGAGGGGAGTCGGGCTCTCACCCTCCTAGGGTGAGAGCCCGACTCCCGTGGCCCGCCGAGGGTTACCCTCGGGCCAAGAGGGTTGCAGAGCGAGAGATGAGGGCACACCATGTCGGAGTTCAATTCAGACTTTCGAGGCAGGATCGAGCTTGACGTCCGCGACTCCGAGCCGGATTGGTCTCCCTATGAGCTGCAGAAGGCGCCCGACGGTGCCCCGAACGTGCTCGTGGTTCTTTATGACGACACAGGGCTGGCGTCCTGGTCACCGTACGGCGGACGTATCAACATGCCGACCATGGATCGGCTCGCGAACGCGGGACTCACCTACACCCAGTGGCACACGACGTCACTTTGCTCGCCGACTCGGTCGACCCTGCTGACGGGCCGCAACCATCATGTGAATCGGGCCGGGGTGATCATGGAGGGTACGAACGGTTTTCCCGGGTTTGCCGGTCGCCTTCCGGCGGAGTGCGCCACAGTGGGGCAGGTTCTTCAGCAGAACGGGTACTCGACTTTCTGGGTCGGGAAGAACCACAATGTCCCGGAGGAGGACAACGCCCCCGGCGGCAACCGCTCGATGTGGCCCCTCCAGCTCGGCTTCGACCGCTTCTACGGCTTCCTCGGCGGTGAGACCAACAACTGGTACCCGGATCTCGTCGAGGACAATCATTTCATCGAGGCGCCCGCGACGCCGGAAGAGGGCTACCATCTCTCCAAGGACCTCGCGGATCAGGCGCTGAAGATGATCCGCAACCAGCAGGCGTCGAACCCTTCGAAGCCCTGGTACATGTGGTACTGCCCGGGTGCGAACCACGCGCCGCACCACGCCCCGCAGGAGTACATCGATAAGTACAAGGGAGCCTTCGACGACGGCTACGATGCGTACCGCGAATGGGTTCTGGGGCGCATGATCGAGAAGGGCATTCTGCCGGAGGGAACGGCGATGACGCCGATGAACCCCCTGCCGGACGACGTGTCGAACCCGGCCGATTACGTGCGACCGTGGGACACGCTCAATGACGACGAGAAGCGCCTGTTCGCCCGGTTCGCTGAGGTGTTCGCCGGTTTCTCGGAGTACACCGACGCGCAGGTCGGCCGGATCATCGACTACCTCGAGGAGACCGGGCAGCTCGACAACACCCTCATCTTCTACTGCGCGGACAACGGCGCCTCCGGGGAGGGGTCGCCAGACGGTTCCGTGAACGAGAACAAGTTCTTCAACGGGTACCCCGACGATCTAGCGGAGAACCTCGCGATGATCGATCGCCTCGGCTCGGCAGACACCTACAATCACTATCCGACGGGGTGGGCGACCGCATTCTCGACGCCGTTCCAGATGTTCAAGCGGTACTCGCAGTACGCCGGCGGCACGTGCGATCCGATGGTCATCCACTGGCCCAAGGGAATCCAAGCCAAGGGGGAGATCCGCCACCAGTACCACCACTCGGTCGACATCGTCGCCACCGTGCTCGATGTCGTTGGGGTCGAGATGCCGGAGTCGTTCCGCGGTGTGCAGCAGCACCCGCTTGACGGAGTGTCGATGAAGTACAGCTTCGACGCGGCCCCGGGCGACCCGACCGAGAAGAAGACGCAGTACTACGCGATGCTCGGCACCCGCGGCATCTGGAAAGACGGCTGGAAGGCTGCGGCCGTGCACGCACCGCTCACGGGCAAGGGCAATTTCGATGCCGATGTGTGGGAGCTCTACAACGTCGAGGAGGATCGTTCCGAGTCGAACGACCTCGCCGCGAGCCATCCCGAGAAGTTGAAGGAGCTGATCGCGGCATGGTTCGAGGAGGCGGACGCGAACTTCGCCCTCCCCCTTGACGACCGTTCCGCACGGGAGCAGCTCACGGTGGAGCGTCCGCAGGCGGAGACGCCGCGCGAGCGCTACATCTACTACCCAGGTACCGCAGCGGTGCCGGAGAGCGTGGCCGCCAACGTGCGGGGCCGCTCGTACAAGATCCTGGCGGATGTCATCCTCGAAGAAGGGGCCCAGGGCGTCCTCTTCGCGCACGGCTCGAGGTTCGGCGGGCACTCGCTGTTCATCAAGGACAACCGACTCACCTATGTGTACAACTTCCTCGGCATCCCGCCGGAGCAGACCTTCACGTCGGAGGAGTTGACCCCGGGACCGCACACTCTGGGCGTCGAGTTTATCCGCGAGGGCGCCGGCGAGCACGGTGAATCGATCGGGATCGCGAAGCTGTACGTCGATGATCAGATGGTCGCCTCGGGAGACATGCGCGCGCAGATCGGCAAATTCACCCTATGTGGAGACGGCCTTTGCATCGGCTGGGACAGTGCGGATCCGGTGAGCAGGCAGTACGGCAACCCGTTCCCGTTCACGGGAGGCAGGCTGCTAGGGGTCGCCGTTGACGTGAGCGGCGAGCAGTATCTCGACCTGGAGCTCGAGGCGGCGGCCATGCTGTCTCGCGAGTAGGGCTGGCGCTTTTTACTCGGTCGCGTGCACCAGACCGTTCTCGACGGTCGCGTGCACGCGACCGCCGGCGACCAGTGACTGATACCACTCAGTCTTCGCGGCGATAGCGGATGCGCGTTCCGGCAGCGCGGCCAGATGTAGCTGGACGCCCATGGCTGCCAGCTCGCGATCAAGATCGGCGAGGGCTTCGAGCACGGTCATGGTGACGATCTGCAGACGCTGGGCATCGAGGACGAGCGCACGGATCGGGATAGGGCGGCTGGCCGCGATCGCGATGATCGCGCGCTCGTTCGCGAGTGCATTCGCCGTATAGAGGCCGTAGACGGTTCGGACCGCGAGCGTCGGCCCGCGTTCGCCGACGATCTCGAGCTGCGGGATGTTGATCTCGCGGAGGACGAGGATGAGGGTGATCGCGACGCCGGCTGCGACCGCCGCGAGCAGTCCGACGGTCAGGCCGATTACGGCGACGACGAGCGCGATCCAGAAGTCGATCGGGCTGATGCGCGCCCAGCGGATGAGCTCTGGGATGTCAATCAGACTCACGACGGCGACGAAGACCATCGCCGCGAGAATGGCCTGGGGGAGCAGCGAGACGATCGGACCGAGGAACAAAGCGGTCAGCAGCGCGAGAGCGACCGTCACCAGGGTGGCGAGTTGCGTGCGAGCACCGGCGCTCTGATTGACGGCGCTCTGCGAGAAGCCCCCGGCTGCGGGCAGCACGGTGAAGAAGGTTCCCGCGAGGTTCGCCGCCGCCACGGCGATCAGCTCCTGGTCGGCATCGATCGGGGGCTCAGAGGTACGTCGGATGCCGCGGGCCACCGCGGCGGTCTCGAGGAACACCATCACGGCGATAGCGAGAGCGCCGGGGACGAGGGCGCCAACTTGCGTGAGATCCGGCAATCCAGGGGTCGGCAGCCCGGACGGCACCGGGTCGATCAGCGCCACACCGGCCTGGTCGAGGTTCGCGAGCCAGACGAGAAGGATGCCGAGCACGACGACCACGAGGGTCCCCGGAATCTTCGGCGCGAAGCGCTTGAGCAGCACGATGACGAGGACGGAACCCGCAGAGAGGGCCACCGTCGGCCAGCTGACGCTGTCGAACGCTGCGATCGCGGCGAGCAGGGAGCGGAAGAACCCTTCGCCGGAGGCGTTGGAGGTCTCACCGAGGAGTTTGGGCAGCTGGCCCACGGCGACCGTACCGCCGACGCCGATCTTCACGCCCAGCACCGTCGCCGCGCTGATGTTCTCGACCAGCGAGCCGAGTCGTAGCAGCCGCGCGACCAGCAGGATCAGACCGACCAGCATCGCCAGAGTCAGCACTGCCCCCTCAGGGTCCTCTGCGCCGGCGGTGGCGGTCGCCGTGACGAGGGTGGTGGCGGTGAGGGTCGCGATCGTCGACGTCGTCGAGACGCTCATGGCGCGAGAGCCGCCGAGCAGAGCGTAGACGAGCATCGGGATGATGCAGGTGTAGAGCCCGACCTGCACCGGAAGGTTCGCGATCGTCGCGTAGGCCATCGCCTGCGGAACCACAACTGCTCCGGCGGTGAGGCCGGCGATGATGTCCGACGACAGCCACTCGCGTCGGTATCCGGCGAGGCTGGGCAGTATCCAGCGTCTACTCACCCGTGCCGGGGGAGCTGTCATATCGACTCGGACCGCGGCTGCGGGGAGTCGGGGAAGACGGTCTCCCAGTCGTCGCGCACGCTCACCAGCGTGTAGCCGTTGTCCGCGACCGCAGCGAGTGCCTGCTCCGCCCCGGCATCGTATGGCGCGTCGTCGCGCGCGTCGTCATCGTGGTGGACCAGGAGGGCGAAGCCCGGGCGGGGCCCGCGGCGGGCGAAGTCCAGCATCGGCATGTCCCCGTTGGAGTTCCCCGCTGCGAACAGCGGGCGCCGGCCGATTCGGCTCCAGATTCGCACCGGCTTCTCGGGGCCGTCGTCGAAGAAGGCCAGTGACGGTGCGTAGCGGACGACCGCGCTCTCGGCGTCATAGCTGAGTCCGAACGCTGAACCGATCACGCGTTCGGGTGGGATGCCGTAGTTGGACTGCGTCATCGGCCGCATGAAGTCGCGCTCTCCGCCGGAGACGATGTAGCACGTGAATCCGTGCTGTTCCAGGTAGCGGAGCAGTTCCACCATCGGCTGGTACACAGCCTCCGCATATGGTCGCCCGGTGATCGGGTGCTTCGCTGTTCCGAAGAATGCTGCGACGGAGTGCGCATAGCTCTCCACGCTCACCCCGTCTGTCAGCCCGCCGAGCGCCTGAAGGATGATGTTCAGGTCGGAATCGTCGCCGGCGTAGTGCTTGTCGATCGCGGAGCCGAGCCAGCCCAGGTCGCCGCTCACGGCGGCGCGATACGGCTGGCGGTGCGCCAGTTCCGGATCCAGTTCGGCGGCGGCCCGCCACTGCTCCACGACGTAGTGCAGCTGGGTGGGCATCGGCTTCTCCGCCCACAGGGTGCCGTCGTTGTCGAAGACCGCGATGCGCTCATCGACAGGCACGGCGTCCGCTCCCTCTGTGACGGAGGTAACGAATTCCTCGATCGCCGAGCGGGTGGACGTGTCCCGCCATGACCGGAGTGCGCCGGCGTCGATCATCTGGGTCTCCTTAATCGCGGGACATCGCCGCGGCGAAGTGGGCTTCAAGGTCGATGTAGGCGTCGTCGGCGATGTCGAAGACGACATTCGCGAACTTCTTGCGATCGGCCATGGCGCCGACCTTCCTGAAGCGTGTTAAGACCATGCTGGCCTTCGAACACTGCGGCGATGCCCGGGACTCACCCGAAGCGGGTGAGCCGCGGGCATCGATCCTTTGGGTGATTGCGGGGGCCGACGCAGGCCGAGGCGGTGGCTGCCGCCGGATCCAGAGCACCGGTCGTCCCGGGGGATCTCGACGGTGTCGCGCGGTCGCGCTGGTGACGCCCGTTCAGAAGGAACCGATGCCCTTGCCGAGCATCACCACGCCGATGACGAGGAGCAGCACAGCCATGACGGTCGCGTTGTTGTGGACCAGCGAGGTGCGAAGGCCCTCCAGTGGGCCCGTCATCCGCTGCGCTGCCATGAGGTAGGCAATCACGGGGGCGGCTACCGTCGATGCCGCGATCACCGTGTAGACGGCGATCACGATAGTGGTGTCGCCGACCGTCAGCTCTGCGGATCCGATCGTCACGCCGGCGCCGACCCCCATCAGCAGGTTCTTCGGGTTGAGAGCGGACAGGGCGAAGCCGAGCAGGAGTCCGCGGCCGGCTGTCATGGAGTCGATGGCCGTCATCCACTTCGGCAACGGCGGTTCGTCGGCGCCATGCGGACGGGACCCCCACTGCTTGACGGCAAGGAGGAGAAGGAGCGCCCCCAGCATAATCTTGATGACACCGGAGATGGGCTTTGATGCGTCTTCGTCCTCCTCGGGGATCAGCGACGACACGAACGTGAAGACGACGACAGCGACCACGACGCCGAGCACCCAGCCTAGGAGGAAGCCGACGCTCGTCCCGCGGGCGTTGGGCGACAACAGCATGAGGATCGCCGCGATGATCGGGATCGGACTGACAGCGATGCCGAGTGCGAGGGGGAGGATCTCCCCGATGACGGGACCCATGGTGTGCTCTCTCTCCGAGGGCCCTCCGCGGTGAGGTCATCGACACCGCTTCCAGCCCGCTCTGACCCACACGCTAACCGCGGGCGCTTCGAGGATTGGAGCGCGGTCACCCCGCACGGGCGACCGTTCGCCCGACGCGGGAAGACCGGGACGCTACGCTGAGCGGCATGACGAGCACGCGCGACATGGTCCGCATCCCCGGCGGCAGGTTCCTGATGGGGTCGGATGAGTTCTACCCGGATGAGCGTCCGGTGCACGAGCGCGAGGTCGCGACCTTTTTCATCGACAGGTACGAGGTCACGAACGGGCAGTACGCCGAGTTCGTTGACGAGACCGGGTACGTCACCGTCGCCGAGCGCGCGCTCGATCCTGCTGCGTTTCCCGGCGCCGACCCCGCAGACCTCGTCCCCGGTTCCATGGTGTTCACACCGACACCCGGCCCGACCGATTTGCGCAACTGGCGTAATTGGTGGCGCTGGCAGCCGGGAGCGTACTGGCGGCGGCCCGACGGGCCGGACTCGTCGATCGACGACCGGCTGCAGCATCCCGCCGTCCACATCGCGTACGAGGATGCGGTGGCCTATGCCGACTGGGCAGGGATGCGGCTGCCCACCGAAGCCGAGCACGAGTATGCCGCCCGAGGGGGAGTGGACGGTGCCCCCTTCGCCTGGGGCGACGAAACATACCCGGGGGGCGTCGCGCAGGCGAACTCATGGCTCGGACGCTTTCCGTATGACAATCAGGGCGTCGGCGGCACGGCACCGGTCGGCTCGTATGCTCCGAACGGTTACGGCCTGTACGACATGATCGCCAACGTCTGGGAATGGACGAGCGACTTCTACACGCCGCGCCATGTGCGGCTCTCCGACGCACCCGTCGACCCCGGCAAGCGGATGAATCTCCTCGCGGCCGCGAGCGCGCAGGAAGGTTTTCCCGGCATCCCGCGCCGCGTGCTCAAGGGTGGATCTCACCTCTGCTCACCGGATTACTGCCTGCGGTTCCGGCCTGCCGCGCGTTCGCCCCAGGCCGAGGACACCGGCATGTCGCACATCGGTTTCCGCCTCACCCGTTCCGAGTGAGGGGTCCCTGGGATTTCTTGCGGGCGGCTGATTGGCTGAGCCAGGCGGGCAGGCGCTCGCTTACCAGTTCGACGAAGGAGCTCCCATGGCTACAAAGCCCAACATCCTTATCATCTGGGGCGATGACATCGGCATCTCGAATCTGAGCACGTACTCCGACGGGCTCATGGGCTACCGAACGCCCAACATCGACCGCATCGCCGATGAAGGTGTCAAGTTCACCGACTACTACGGCGAGCAGAGCTGCACAGCCGGGCGTGCGGCGTTCATCACCGGCCAGAACCCGTACCGCACCGGTCTGACGAAAGTCGGGATGCCAGGGGCGAAGCTCGGCCTGCAGCCCGAGGATCCCACGATCGCGGATGCTCTTAAGCACCACGGCTACGCCACCGGTCAGTTCGGCAAGAACCACCTGGGCGACCGGGATGAGCACCTGCCCACCGCGCATGGTTTCGACGAATTCTTCGGGAACCTCTATCACCTGAATGCCGAGGAGGAGCCGGAGCACCCCGACTACCCGACCGATGAGGAGTTCCCGGGGTTCAGCGAGAAGTTCCGTCCGCGCGGAGTGATCCACTCCTGGGCGAACGACGACGGTACTCAGCGCATCGAAGACACCGGTCCGCTGACCAAGAAGCGCATGGAGACCGTCGATGAGGAGTTCCGCGACGCCGCGGCCGACTTCATCCGTCAGCAGGCCGACGACGACACCCCGTTCTTCGTGTGGTTCAACTCCACGCACATGCACTTCCGCACCCACACCAAGGAAGAGAGCAAAGGGCGGGCCGGACGCTGGCAGTCCGAGTACCACGACACGATGCTCGACCATGACGATGTGGTGGGCAGCCTGCTCGACCTGCTCGACGAGCTCGGTCTCGCCGAGAACACGATCGTCATGTACTCGACCGACAACGGCCCCCACATGAACAGCTGGCCCGACGCAGGCATGACGCCGTTCCGCAACGAGAAGAACTCCAACTGGGAAGGCGCCTACCGCGTGCCGGCGATGGTGCGCTGGCCAGGACACATCCCCGCTGGCACGACGCTCAACGGCATCGTCAGCCACAACGACTGGTTCGTGACGCTGCTGGCGGCGGCCGGGGATACGGATGTCGCCGACCGCCTCCGATCCGGCACGGAGCTGCACGGTACCGACTTCAAGGTGCATCTGGACGGGCACAATCAGCTCGATTACATCACCGGAGAAGTCGAGCACAGCCCGAGGCGACACTTCTTCTACGTCTCGGACGACGGCGACCTCACGGCGCTCCGTTTCGAGAACTGGAAGCTGGTGTTCCTCGAGCAGCGCGCGGTCGGCACGCTCCAGGTGTGGCAGGAGCCGTACATCGAGCTGCGCTTCCCGAAGCTCTTCAACCTGCGCACCGACCCGTACGAGCGGGCCGACATCACATCGAACACGTATTGGGACTGGGTGCTCGACCACGTGTTCCTGTTCGTCCCGGCGCAGGCGTATGTGGGTCGCATGCTCAGCACTCTCGTCGAGTTCCCTGCTCGTCAGGAGTCCGCCTCGTTCACGATCAACCAGGTCATGGCGAAGCTGGAGTCGACAGTCGGAAGCTCCTGAGTCCCTTCAGTCCATTAGCGCGGAGCCCGGGTTCTTCGAGAACCCGGGCTCCGCTTTCGCGCCAGCGAGTCGATGTCACGCAACTGGACGATGCCAGTCACCCCCGAAGGGTGAGGGACACGTCACGACCGCGGGGAGCTTTCCTATGCTCGCTGTATCGCGCACGTTCAGGGGGTACTCGATATGAAGCGACGACGTCGGCTTCTGGCCGGAATCACCGTCATCGTACTGACGCTCGCCTCCCTTGTCTTCGGCACTGCCCCGGCATTCGCTGTCGCGGCGTTCTCGATCCAAAAGACCGCCGTTGAGGCTGGCCCGTTCGGGCCCGGGGACACGGTGACCTACCAGATCACCGTCAACTGCTCATCGGTGAACGATCCAGGTTGCTTGAACACCGTTCTCAGCGACGAACTGCCGGAACCCCTCCTGTTCGCGCCGGGCACGAACCCCGTCACGGTGCAGATCAACCCGCCCGCCGGTCAGCCGGCCGGTGACTATGACCTTCAAGTGGACACAGAAGGAAACAGCTTCACCCTCACCCCCGGACTCGATCTCGCGGCAGACCCTGTGGTCTGGCCTGCGGGGTACAGCATGACCGTGACAGTCAACGCGATAGTGGATCCAGCAACAGACGGCACCTGGGACGGTGCCACGGTGACGAACACGGCAACGGCGGTCGCGGACAACGCGCCGGCGACGCCCGCCAGTGCCGACGTCGTGCTCGACGTCGATACGACGCTCGAGTCGAGCATCGACAAGACGGTCGCGCCGACCAGCACCCTGCCTGCGGTCGCCGGTGAGGCGGTCGATTGGACGATCACCCCGGGGAACGCGTCGAACCAGAACGTCGACACGATCGTCGTTCAAGACCCGATCGTGCCGCCGGGGGACTTCGACGGATACCTCGATGTGACGGGCTACGACATCACGCCGCCCGAGGGGACGGAGACCACGACGACTGAGTACTTCGTCGATGGGGCATGGACGACGACAGCGCCGGATCCCATCAGCGAATCCGAAGGCATCAGGGTGACCTTCACCGGCACCTTCGCGCCCGGAGCAACCGGGGAGGTCGTCGTCAACACGGTCACGAACGACACCGTCACCTCGATTCCGGATCAGACCGAGGCGACCGTCGAGAACGATGCGTCGTCGAGAGTCGTCCGAGACGGAGAATCCAGCGACCCCACAACCGACACGGCTGCGGTCGTGATCGCCCAGCGTCTCCCTGACGTCTCGATCGAGAAGTCGTTCACCGACAGCAGTCTCGTCAGCGGTCAGAGCTCCACCGCCAGCATCGTCGCCACCGTAGGATCCCAGAACGTGCAGACGCTCACCGTCACGGAGCCGACCGAGGGCACCGCGACGTTCCCCGAGCAGGGAGTGCAGTTCGACGGATTCGGGGACGGTCTCGAGTGGCCGGTCGCCGCGACCTCTGCGGAGATCACCTATCAGTACAGCGACTGCGCAGACAGCACGGCGTCGACTACCACGCCCGACACGCTCCCCGATCCCACCGACGGCTGCACGGTCGACGGATTCACGATCATGTACTCGGCCGAGGGCGACGGCATCGTCTCGGGCGCGTACGCGGCGATCCCCATGGACATCACGGCGCTGCCGACCGAAGAACCGGTGTCGAGCACCAACACGGTCGACACCGCCGTCGTGAACACCGGCGGTCAGACCGGCATCGACGACGCTGTCGCACCCTTCACGATCGACCCCCTCACACTCGACACCTCTGTGACGAAGTCCATCACCCCCGCCACCGTCTGGGGGGTGCCGGGAACGGACGCCGACATCACCCTGTCGGGCAACGTCACCCCCGACTCGACGGCCGGGTCCGAGCGACTCGTCATCTCGGACCCGCAGTTCCCACAGGTCGAAACCGCCTTCTGGGATTCCTTCACCGCCACGGAGATCACCGACACGGACATCCCGGCCTGCACCACTCTCACCGTTCGCTACTGGCAGGAACCCGCGGGGCCGTGGACCGACTTCCCGGGTGCGACCGAGGTCCCTGGCCCGGAGACCCTGTGGTCGTACGAGATCCCGACGGAGCTGCAGGACGACATTGGCGGCATCCAGCTCGAGTACCTCCCCCTCGACGATGTCGACTGCCCTGACCTGCTCGCTCCCGGATTCACCGTGGCCGCGCACATCGGCGTCGACGTGACCGAAGCGGTCGATGAGCCGCAGACCTTCACGAATACCGCGCAGTCACTCGTCGACAACCCGGATGCCGGTGGAGAGAAGACCGACGACGCCGCCGATCAGGTCGACGTGCTGCCCATCGATGGCGGCGACGGACCGGACTTCCTCGACAAGCAGTGGCTGCAGGACGACGTCCCGGCACTGTCGGCGGAGGAGCGGACGGCGCGTCTGCTGTGGTCGACCCAGGGGCTCGACCTCACCAGCATGACCCTCACCGACATCTCTGAAGAGGCCGACCCCACTGACACCGCGGCGTCAGTCTATGACGCGTGGAACCTCGCCGCGATCGACCCGATCACGGCGGCGACCGATCCGCTCATCACGGGCGACATCATCTCGGAGGTGTCGCTGTATCTGGACGGGACGGGATGGACCGACATCACAGACGCGGCCTGCGCCGAAGGGTGCGAAGGCGAGTTCGGAGGCTACACGCTGAGCGAGGAACAGAGCGCCGACGCTCTCGCGGTGCGGATCGTGATCTCGGAGGGGACAGACGGGCAAGGAGTCGGGTCGTCCTACGATCGACGTCCCGTGGACCTGGAGTTCCAGCTGCGCGACACACTGCGCAGCGACCCCTCTCAGGCGGTGCTGGGCAACTTCCACGACTACACCTACAACACGGGCGAGCCCGGTCTCGTCGACAATGAGGCCAGCGCGCACGGTGCCAACGAGACCACCGGCGTCGACAGCGTCGACGGCGCGAACGACACGATCCTGATCATCGATCAGCCCATCAACGCCACGCTCACCAAGACCTTCGATCAAGACCAACTGGGTCTGCCCTCCCAGGACCCGCCAGCGGACCCGGCCGACTACCCGCTGATCAGCGCGACCCTCGTGGCGACGAACATCTCGGCCGCGCGGGTGTCGGGCATGGTGATCGAGGACCCGACCGCGGGCGAAGCGCTCGCGGACACCGTGTTCGACACCCTCGACCTGCACGACATCGACGCCATCGAGCGTCCGGCCGGCATCTCCGAGGACGAGACGACGGTCACCCTGACGCGTGGCGCGACCTCGACGGAGTACTCCTACACCGAAGCCGTCGACGAGCTGGATGCGACGGATCTCGCCGACGTCACGGGGATCTCCGTCGCGTTCCGCTCGGCGGACGGGACCCCGGCGATCCCCGCGAACGGAACCGGCAGCGTCTTGCTGACCTGGCAGTTGCGTGTCGTGCTGAGGTCGGACCCCGCGCAACCGGTCACCGTGACCCCTGCTGGCGAATCAATCGTCAACGACGCCCAGGTGCAGCTCGAAAGCCCCGTCCTCGACGGCTGTGCCGACAATCAGTGCGGAACGGGCATCGCAGATGCCGCTGACGAGTTCGCCATCGTCGCCGCGAGCTACTCGATCGAGACCAGCAAGACGATCACGCCCGAATCCGTCTACGAGGACGAATCGACCACCTACGTCACCGAACTAGGCGGTCGCCCCAACGGCACCGCGCGCACCACCTTCTTCGAGCTCACGGACAGCACGCCGACCTTCTGGAACACGATGGACTTCGCCGAAGCGGAGATCGCCGTGCCTGCCCCGGTGAACGAAGTCGCCATGGACGTGCTCGTCGACGACGACGCGGGTCGAGACATCGAGTACGCCGAGGTCGCGGGTGCCCTGGTCGCGACATGCAACGGCACACCCGTGACCGACGCCGTGCCGTGCTGGGTGACCGGCGACTGGGTCGCGTCACCGGCCCCGTCCACCGTGCAGCTCGACCCGCCAGCAGGCATCGATGCCGAGACGATCGTCGGCGTGCGCTTCAATGCACGTCAGGTCGACGCGGACGGCGTCGTCCAGCAGTGGGAGCGTCCGTTCAACCCGCAGCTCACGTTCTCGCTGACCACCGAGCGACGCGAGTTCCTGCGCAGCGACCCCGATGTCCTCGTCTCGACCACGCGGCCCGATCTCGAGCCCAATCCGGGCGAGACCGAGCTGGGTGTCATCAGCGACGACGTGCAGTCCTTCAGCACAGCACAGTTCGGCCCGGATCAGGTCTTCGAGCAGCAGGGCGAGGCGGTCGACTCCACCATCGTGCTGCATCGCCCGAACACGGTCGAGGTCACCAAGACGCGTGGCTCGTCTGCTCTCGTCAGCGCATCCGGCACGATCCCCTACGTCATCACCGCCACGAACACCGGGCAGTGGGACATGACCGGCTTCGAGATCGTCGACCAGATCGAGACGGATGTCGAAGGCTCGCTCCTCGTCGAGCCCACCCCGCCGGCGTACACCTTCGTGCTCAGCGGATCGGGCGCCCCGGCCGACGATCCCGGCTTCAGCGCCACGCTGGATGAGACCACCGGAACTCTCACGATCTCTGCGCCCGACGACTTCGTCTTCGAGGCCGGCTGGACCCTGACGGTCAACGCGCCGCTGCGGTTCCGCAATGATCTCACCCCCGACACGACCGTCAGCAACACGGTCACCGTCACGTCAGATCGTCTGTTCGAGACCTGCCAGGGCACGACGGTGGTCGACGGTGCCGATCTCACGCCCAAGGGCCCGGAGTCGAACACCGCGAGCTGCTCCGCCGACACCGAGGTCACTCCGCTGGCCAGCGCGACGATCTCGGCGAAGAAGTACGTCAAGGGAGCGGCTGCAGGAGACCCGGCCACCGGTGACGACGACCTCGGTGTGCTCAACGTAAGCGGTGACGCGGCGGCCTGCGATTCGACGCAGCCCGGCGTGGTCGACAACGGCTACTACTCGTTCCCGTGCGCTCCCGTCACCCGCCCGGGTGGGGAGGCGTCCTGGCGGGTCGACTTCACCAACAACGGCAACACCAGCGCCAGGGTTGTCGCGGCCGTCGACACCCTGCCGGTGGTCGGAGATCAGGGCGTCATCGTCGCTGCGGACCGCGGCTCTCAGTTCCCGGTGACGCTGTCGGGAACGCTCTCGGCCAACTTCGACTCCCTGCAGGACAGCGCCTACGCCTCATACGGTGTGTACCTCTCGCCGGTCCAACTCAGCCAGTCCTGCAACGACAACGCGATCAAGGTGTTCACGGAGGATGCAGCGGCGGACCCGGCCTGTGATTTCCAATGGACGCTGGCGAGCGACACCACATCGGCCGAGACGCTGGCGGCCGCTCGCAGCATCCTGCTCGTGCTCGAGTACGACAACCCCGACGTGCTCTCGCCTGCTCCGGGTCTGCGCCCGGGAGAGACGCTGCGACTCGTCTATGAGACCCAGACGCCGTTCGTGCTCCCCGCAGCCTCCGCCGTGCCCTCGGGACTTCCTGTCGCGTACAACTCGTTCGCGACGGCATCCCGCTCGAACGCCACCGTCTCGCAGCCCGAGCGGGCCTCGCTCGTGGTCGAGCCTCAGAAGGTGGGCGTCGCTGCAGCGACGGGCCAACTGCTCCTCGCCAAAGACGTGCAGGCGCCTGAGTTCGCCACGGACATCGACCTGCCGGCGAGCTATCCGCTTCTGGTCACCTGCACATCGGGCGGTGAAGACGTGACGTTGCTGCGTGCTGACGGCAGTGATGCGAGTCGACCCTCGGCCGACGGCACCGTGCTGCAGTACAACAGCGAGACCGGGCCAGTCAACCTGCCGCTCTTCTCCACCTGCACCGTCACCGAGGATCCGCTGATCCCCGGGGTGACGGTGACGGTGGATCCCGAAGACGGCGTGACAGCTGATCGGGACTGGAGCGAGGAACCGTCGATCTGGGATCCCTACAGCGGCGAACCCGAGCAATCGGCGATCACCGTGACCAACGAGTACGAGGTCGGCGGCTTCTCCGTCACGAAGAGCGTCGACAACGGCGGCGCGTCCGACGAGAACGGCGACCCCGTCGTCTACACCCGCACATATTCGTTCGAGGCGAGCTGCACCTACCTCGACCAGGAGGCGATCCCCGCTGCCGATCTGGAGTTCACCCTTCAGGATGGCGAGACCCGCACCTTCTCCGACCTGCCGGCCGGATCGGAGTGCGAGGTGACAGAGACCGACGACGGTGGTGCGGCACAGACCACCATCGTGCTCACGGAAGACGGAGAGGCGGGCGACGAGGAGGTCACCGACGAGGCGTCGTTCACGGTTCTTCCGTATGCGGAGGGATCTGCCGTGCTAACCGCTGTCGCCGTCGAGAACTCGTTCACCACCGGGGCGGTCGAGGTCACCAAATCCGTCGCGGGAGCCGGGGGAGACCTTTGGGGCGATGCGACCTTCACCGTCGAGATGGTGTGCACGCTCGAGGGCGTGAGCCCGAATCCCGTGTACGTGAACTCGGCGACGCTCAGTCGAGACGACCCCACCTGGCTGGTCGAGGATCTTCCGACCGGTGCCGAGTGCACGGTGACGGAGACCGAGGACGGCGGCGCGAACTCGAGCACGGGTCCGGTCACGGTCGTCGTCGGTGATGACCCGGCGACGCCGGTCGACGCAGACATCACGAACATGTTCACAGTCGGCGCGCTCGAAGTGCAGAAGCAGTTGGAGGGCATGCCGGCGGCAGAGCTCGAGCCTGCGACGCAGGACGAGTACGAGATCAGCCTCACCTGCACACGAGACGTCAACGGCGTCGCAACGGACGTCGCGATCCCCGGCGGCCCGACCCGGACCATCGTCGGTGCTGGCAGCGCCCTCTATCAGGGGCTTCCGTCCGGAGCAGCCTGCACGGTCTCGGAGTCCGATGCAGGACACGCGACGACGACCACGATCAGCCCCGCGCAGCCGGTCATCATCGGCGAAGGGGTGACACCGGTAGAGGTGTCGATCACGAACGAGTTCGAGAACGGTTCGCTGTCGATCGAGAAGATCGTGAACGCCCCCGAGGGCTTCCCTGTGCCGACCGAGTACACAGCGACGGTGACCTGCGACTGGTTCGGCGCCGACGTGCCTCTGGCCGATGACGGTGTCGTCACGCTCGTGCCCGGGGCACCCGTCGTCATCCCCGACGTCCCTGTCGGCTCGGTGTGCGCCGTCGCAGAGGATGACGCCGGCCAGACGTCGACCGTCGTGTCTCCTGACCCGATCACCGTGTCGCAGGCAGACCAGGTGGTCGCGGTGACCGTGGAGAACTCCTACAAATGGGCGGCGCTCGAAGTCGGCAAGATCGTCGAATCCGATAGCCCCTTCGTGCCCACCGGTTTCGAGTTCGATGTCGTGTGTACCTTCGGCGGAGACGTCGTGGTGGACGACACGTTCACGCTCGACGCCGGGGAGAGCGAAGTGATCTCGCCGATCCCCGCGCGATCGGAATGCACCGTCACCGAGACCGACGACCGGGGTGCTGACGAGACGATCACCGCGGCCGCGGTCGACGGGGCCGACGGAGAACTCGCACCGCAGATCGACCAGGCGACCCGGACGGTGGTGATCCCCGAGCTGCAGCCCGGAACCGAGACGAGCGTCAACACAATCACCTACACGAACCTGTACGACGCCACAGCGCTGCTTCTCGTGAAGGAATTCGACGGCGGCGGAGCCGAGCAGTTCGGGTACGACGAGACCTTCACGTTCACCGTCGTCTGTCGTCTCGCCGGCGAGACCGTGCTCTCGGCCTCGGTGGAGCTGAGCGCGGAGAACGGCTGGACCTCGCCGATCACCGACGTGGTCCCCGGATCCGAGTGCACCGTCACCGAAGACCAGCTCAACGGGGCGGACGCCGTCGTGATCGAGCCCAACGACGGCGAGAACACCTCGGTCGGGATCGGCGTCGTGCCCGTGACCGGCGGCCTCGTCACGGTGACCGCGACGAACTGGTACCTCAGCGGCTCACTCGAGGTGACCAAGACCTTCGCGGGCGATGGAGCGGCGAAGTTCGGCACCGGCGCATACGAGCTGCGCCTCACCTGCGTCCGTGACGGCGAGATCGTGAACATTCCCGACGGGGGAGTGCGCATCGTGAGCGCCGATTCGCCGACGGCTCTGTGGGAGGCACTCCCGAGCACATCCGAATGCCGCCTGACCGAGGTGGACGACGGCGGAGCCAGTTCGAGCGAGATACTGAACTCCGCGGGAGAAGTCGTCGCCGGCGACGGTGAGAGCTACTCCTTCACGGTGCAGACGGATCCTTCTATCCTGAGCGTGGAGGACCAGCCGCAACCGGGACTCGAGGTGCGGAACACCTTCGACCTCGCGCAGGTCGCGGTATCGAAGTCGGTCGATGACGGCGGCGCGGTCGCGCAGGATGGCGAACCCGTCGCATACGGGCCGTTCGAAGTCACCCTCGAATGCGTCTGGGATGAGCAGCAGGTCGAGGCACTCGAGCCCATGACCCGCACGATCGCCAACGGTGAGTCGCTCACGTGGACAGAACTCCCGCAGGGCGCCGACTGCGCGGTCTCGGAGACGGACACGGCCGGTGCCGAGTACACGACCCTCGTCGTCACAGAGGGCGGCGAGACAGGGGAGACCACCACGGGAACGACGGCGGAGCTCGGACCGCTTCCTGACGCGGATGCGCCTGAGCAGACGTCCGTGGCGATCACCAACGTTTTCTCCACCGGGGCTCTCAGCATCGCGAAGATCGTCGACGGCTCGGGCGCAGCCGGGGTGTCACGGGTCTTTCCAGTGCGGGTGACCTGCGTGCTCGTCGACCCATCGCATCCCGAACCGGGTCTGATCGTTCACGACGCGACGTACGAGATCGGAGGACCGAATCGATCGACCGCTCACATCGACGGACTGCCGTCGGGGAGCGAATGCCTCGTCACCGAGACCGATACCGGCGGAGCGACGGACACCACGGTGACGGTCGGCGGCCAGGAAGTGCCTGGAGCCTCCACGAGCGTCACGATCACGGCGCAGACAACCGGCATCGTGATCACCAACACGTTCATCGTGCCGCTTCCCTCGACCGGCATCGACGATCGGGCGGTGTCGCTGGCGATCGGAGTGGGAGTCGCCGTCCTGGCGTTGGGACTTCTGCTCCTAGTCGGGGCTAGACGGCGCCGGCGTGAATCGTACCCGTCCAGTGCGCGTCAGCCATGACAGATGAACAGCGTCCTGCGGTTCTCGTAGCTCGGGCGACGTGATCGATGGGTTCCGCCATCTTCGCGCGGCTGCTCGAGCGCAGGGATCCTGTCGTCGCTGCAGTCGTGCGTACCGCTCGCGAGGCGTGTCGCCCGTCGGTCAGGGTGCAGGCTGCGGGTGTTCGTGTTCAGCCTCGAGCGGCGCGGCGAAGGCACCAACAACTGAGTGATGCGACCGGCTCGTCTTTGTGCGCCCGCCGCGCCTCCCGGACGGCGACACTCACCTGTGAGCGGTGATCGATGAGGCGATGAAGTACCTCGGCGCGGTCGGCGTTGCCTCGCTTGGCACACGGCCCTATCTCGGCAAGAAGCACACGCTGTAACGCGCGCAGACTCTCAGTTATCGGAACGTCACCCCGTCCTCACCAACCCCTCTGGCCACATCCGCGCACGCCCGAGCGAGAGAGAATCGCCTGCCCCTCTGCAAAGCAGTTTTCGCCCCGGCGGAATCGCCGGACAAGCGAGATCTACCGGACCATGGTGCTCACCGTCTCTACGCTGCAGCACGTCGCAGTTCGCAGGAGGAATGTCACACCCGCGACGTGCTCTCGAGAATGGGCGGAACGCGAGTGTTCCGCCTGCACACGCTGACGCGGTGATCTTGTTCGGCGACCGGCAAGCGATCGCCGAGCAGGATCACCGGCCGCGCGGAGTTGCAGGGTCAGCGCGTGCGCAGGTCGTGGATGAGTTCTTTCTCATCATCCTCCGACAGCGACGTCTGCACGACGGTTCCGTTGTATGGCGCGAGCCCCTCTGCGAACTTGTCTTCGGTGAGCTTGGTCGCGTAGATGACGATTGCCGACTTCCCTGCGGTGACGGTCGACTTCACCCGGTCCCTGAACTCCGCGTCGAGACCCGTCTTGTCCAGACCTGCGAACAGCGCGCCAAAGAGTCCTCCGAAGATCAGCCCGGCGAAAGGGACAAAGAACAGAATGCCAATCAGTGCGCCGAAAAGGGCACCACTGGCGGCGCCGACGCCGACTTTCCCGGTAGTGCCCGGGTACTCGACCTTGGTCTTGCCTTCCCCGTCGACTTTCACCAAGGCGAGGCCGGAGAGTTCGACGACGAGATCGTTCTGTAATTCCTGCACGCGGTTGTAGGCTGCTTCGGCGTCAGGTTCGGAGTCGTAAGCGATGACGATCAGATCTGCCATGGGAATCCTGCTTTCTGTCGGTTTCAGAGCGGGCGGGATGTCTCGCCCGAAGCTGTTGCGATCGAGCGAGACACCCCGTGTGGCACCGTTTTGCCCGCCGGTGTCACTCTCGGTTCCGGATGAGCGCCCCCCGGCGTCGCCCGGCAGACTCAGCATCCTCCCCAGACTCGTCCCGCACCTATCGATCTCACCCTCGAAGGGTGAAGCATCGAGTCCCAATCGGCGTAACCGACTTGTCGGGCACCAAGCCCTTAACGGTCGGTGTTGTCGCCCCTGAATGTTCACGCCAGAAACGATGGACTCGGGGATCGAGGCGACTCATCTGTCGCGAAGGCTCCTGCTCGGCGAGCAACCCGCCTTCGTCGCCGCCCGAAAGGCAACGCCGACACCCCAACTGTGGATCCGCTCGAGCTCGTCAGAGACCGATCGCGATCATGCCGCGGGCGAACCGTCGGCGCGGGTACGTCCAAGGAAGTCGGATCGGAGGTGATAGGCGGTGACGACCCGCCCGTGCTTATTACCCCGCTGGCGCGCCTTCGCTTAGTCGGTCACTCTTCAATCGTCACATCTCCGTCGGTGCGTGACTGGACTCCCTCCAAGAGCGCCGGATCCGATTCCAGTCGCTCAAGCGCCCGGCTCGCCACGGTCTCTGCGGCGAGATCTACTCGCCGGAGGAACTCAAGCGTCTCTTCTGTTGTGAACGTTCTGCCTCCGCGTTCGGCAAGGGCCACAGTATGAAGCGCCTCCATGCCCTCTCGTACTTCCTGCAGGCGTTCGAGACGCGCCTGGTCTTCTGAGCCTGTCACGGTGTCTCCATTCAGGTTTACGTCGCTGAGGGGCGGAGTTCTTCGCATTGCTTCCGTGCCGCAGGTAAGGCACTGCGCCGTCCGAGATCGCGACGGCCGGATACGAACGCCCTGGCAGCGAGCGCGGTCAGCAGCGCGCACGCGAACCTGAGCCAGCTGAGGAATTCTCCTTTGATCATCGGTATGACCCCAGCCACGAAGCGTAGGGCTCCGCCGACGACGATGATCGTCCAAAGGATCTGTGGGGCAGCGAGGGGCTCTCGGCGGTCGACTATCACGCCACCGGCTCCAGCGGAGTCGGTGCCTTCGGCGTCAGCATTGCCACTAGGTGTCGGCTCACTCACGACGTTCGCTCGAGTCTTCGAGTTCGGCGCTGCTCGCCGCGGAAGGCTGTCAAGTCTCACTGAGATTGTTGATCGCCGTGACAATCGGTTTCGTATCTCGCTTGAGGAGCAACCACTGCGCCGGGGTGATTTGGTTGAGCGCAGGGCTCCGACTCGTCATGAATGCGTACACCCGCTCCGTCGACCAGGATCCTGGAAGCGCCCTCCCTACCTGCGCGACGCCCTGGAGCACGCCGCAGGATCGGTCAAACTGCCACACGGGGTAACGCCGTTTCCGATTTACCAAGAAGTAGTAGAGAGTACCGTTCTGGGCGCGTCGCCGGACCTGACGTGCACCGATCATGAGGAAGTCAGCGGTTTCGTCGTCGCTCCAAGAATCGATGACGGCCTCGAGTCGTAGCCGGTACTCGGGACGAAGCCGGAGTACCGGTTCAGCCGGCGAAACGGTTGGAGTAGCCCTTACGTTGCTGGTTGTGCTCGTCGCAGAAGCCGGCGTCTTTGCCGATATGAACAGATCGCCTTCGGTCTCCAGCACCAGTTCGATCATCGTGCGGAGGATTGCGTCGACAAGTTTCCAATCACGCCCGGAATCTGCTGCCGCTTGCACGAGCCGTCTGAACGCCTCGAGAACTGAATCGAGCTCCTCCTGCGTGACTGCGTCGTGATCACCAGGAGTGCTCTCTCCCTTACGGCGCGAGGAGGGCTCACGCTCCTGTGGGTCGCTATTCACTCTCCACCTCCAAAGTCTCGAGAAACTCGGCGATCTGGTGTGGATCACTCCCACGCATCAACCAGTCGGCGGGAGAGACTGAGGCGCCATCGTCCGCGAGTTCGCGGCGCGGAGTCATCATGAATGAGTTGATCGTGGCCGGCGACCAATCCTTCGGAATGGCGGGGGCGACGATGTCGATTCCCGGTACGACAGCGAATCGTGGTCGCCCCGCGAACTGCCAGGACGGGTACCGCCACTCCGAGTCGCACTCGACAACGTGCAGATAGCCGCGGCGAGTGAGTCGACGCAACGACGTTGGCGCGACGCGCAGGAGAGCGCGGGCTTCCACCGAGCTCAGGGAGTGCTCCGACGCTTCGGTCTCCGTGGGCGATCTCGCACCACCTAACGCGTTGTTACTCTCGCGGGCTTGAGCGTGGAGTGCACGAGACTGCTCGCGAAAGCGGCGGCCGACTCGAAGACTACGCGTGACCTGTCGGTCGTACTCGATGTATCCGCGACGGCGCCACTCGATAGCCACGTGCCTACGGAAGCTGCTGTTACCGCGGCGTCGCTCTAAGACATCCCACTCCGTGGGGAGGCGGGCGGGGACTCCACCGGTTTCGGGGAGCAAGTGCTCGAAGAGTTCCCGGAAGGTCGGTCCCTGCGACTGACGACGGCGGTACTGGGCGATGAAGATACCTGCTGCCAAGCCCCATTCATCGGCAGTGTCCTCTCCGGTGAAGTCTTCGAACATGTACGCCCACGCAGCGGGCGGGGGATGGCTCACACCGCGCCACCACGAACCCCAGGAGCTACTGGCCACGAACACCGTCACAATCGCGGTCGCACGCGTCGGCCCAGCCCTGCGGTGCGACCGCGGTGTCCGTAGGGCGGGCAGCACACGTGCAGAGTGGAGGTGATCCGGCGAATGTCGATTGTTTCGTATGGCCAACGAAATTATGCCATACCGAATAGGCCATGCTCGATGCCGGTCTCCGAAACGCTTGACATGTGGCACGTAGACGGATGGAGCCGAGCGCTGACTGGAGTGAATACTCGCAGCGATTCGCGACCTCTCTGCGCGCGACCCGTGAGCGGCTGAATCTCAGCCAGGAGGACGTTGCCTATCGGGCGGGTCTCACACGATTCACCTACCAGAAATACGAGAAGGGCGAGTCAAGACCTGGTTCCCCTGTGAACCCATCCCTGCGTTCTCTCCTCGGGATCGCCCAGGCGCTCGAGGTCGATCTCGTCGATCTGCTGCCGATGCCGGCCCCCGATCTACGCAGGCGGTGACGCGTCGGTTGCAGCACTTACCGCGTCGCGACTGACTTCGTTCGGGTTCGCGAGTGCGGGACAGAGCCGATGAGGGAGTTCTCCGTTAGTCACGAGCGTTCGAGGAGCGCTGGTCCTTCGCGCGGAGGGAGACGTAGTCGAAGTAGGTTGCACCCCCGCGTACTCTGTGGCGATCCGCGACCTGATAGCTGAAGCCGAGAGCATCCGCAGCGAGGGGTGCGGGCATCTCGAGGACGAGAGCCCGAAGACTTGAGTTCCGTGCCGCGCGCAAATCGATACCGCGGTCGCGCAAGCGATTCATGACGGAAGACTGGTGGATGTGCTGGCCTGGGGCACGTCCCGGGAACAACCAGGCGTTCTCGCGATGAGCAGACGTGTTCAAGTTCGGGAGCGCGCGGACGTGCGCCCGAATCAGATTGTCGAACGGGAACGGCACGACAACTTCCTGTTCCGAAAAGCGAACGCTCACGCGATCGCCCGAGATCGCCACTTGGTCGAGAGCCATGCGAGCAACCCGGGTTAGAGGTTGCCCGTACAACAGCAACAGAAGCGCGCTGAGCCTGACGTCGACCTCCAACACCGGATCCAACGCAACCGCGCGCAACAGATGGAGCCGCTGATCCTGGGACAGGATCGGTTCCGTCTTAGCGACCCGATACGGGAACACGACTCGGGCAAGGTGACCATTCTTGACGCTCCAGCGCACGAAAGTACGAGCGTGACTTCTCGTGGTGGGTCCAGTTAACCAAGCATCGATGTCTTCCTGAACGCACTCACTTCCCGCTCGTCCACGCTCCCGAACGAAACGAACGAACCCGACGGCTGCGGTCACCGATTGCTTGGCATTGAGAAAGGTGCCCTTCTTCAAGGATCCGGATTCAGCAAGAGCCTCCATCTTCGGCCGGTGAAACCAGCGGGCGAATTGCGTTACCCATTGCGCGTCGCGGCGGGGGAGTGTTCCCACCGCGTTGAGTACCCAGGAATCGAAGCGTTCGATGTCCAGGAACACTGGCTCGATCAACCCGTGTTCCATTGCGAGTTGACGGAGAAAGGCTACCTTCTTCGCTTCCGGGTGCTCGGTGAACGTCTCGTGAGCGAGAGGGACTGCACCGATGGCGAGATCGCGCAACAAGGTCCGGGCTGACTTATTGACCGTCAACCATACCGTCGCGCTACGAGCATGTCTTTGCGTGGTCAACGCTCGATAAAGCGGGTGAAGCGACTGAGGGATTTCGCCATCGGGCCCCGAGAGCAGAATGGAGAGATCGTCTTCGAGGCAGCAGTGCGCACAGCGGCCGCGTCGAACTGGCTCGTCCTCGCGGCCGCACCGTGCGCAGTGGAAATCTTTAGGTATGCCAGTGCAGTCGACACACGCAGGCACACCGCCTGCTAGGCCAGGCAAGAGGCGATGTGTGTGACACATGGGGCACTCGCCATGAATGCGGGTAGCCCGCTGATAGCAGCGGCGACACACCCGCCCTTCCGGCCATGTCGTGGCGATCTTGACGCCTTCTCGATTACAACGTGAGCAAGTCTTGTCTACGTGGGTCATGTTCCAGGTCGGTGGATACGCGCCCGTTGGGGGAGTACCGAGCTCAGTTCCTGTCGCTTTGAGGCGAGCGGGGGTCGAGACTACGGTTCGAGCGCTGAGTTCAGCGAAGTCGCAATCGAGGACTTCCAAGATCGTGTGCACGAGCAGAAAATTCATGCGCTCGGGCTTCTCTCCAAGGAGACGATAGAGCTGGGAGGCAGACAGATCGATTCCATAGTCGGAAAGCAGTGGAAGCAGATCCGACATGTTGTACATGCCACGCGCGGCCATCAGCTCGCGCAGGTTCCATGTGTACTCAATCCGTCTGCGCATCTACTACTCCTCTTGATCTGGCGGACGCATAGCGTCCTCAGCAGCTCTTGCAATCGCGTCATCAACGACTCTTGCACGATAGTCGGGCGAAGTGTGAGTGTAGATGCCTGTCGTGGATGCGTGTTCATGCCCCACTTGCTCTTGGATGAAGCGCAAGTCGTAACCAAGTTCCACCAGATGCGTAACGTACGAGCGGCGCAGCGAGTGAAAGTCGAGGCCCTCATTCAGCCCGGCTTCCCGCCGTACCATGCTGAACGAGCGGCTAAGAGAATCAGCCTCAATCGGAGCCATCCGGTTTCCGCGTTCGCTTGGCCACAGGGTCGTCGATCGAACCGTGGTGGCGAGCGGCCGAACCTCGTGGATCCACTCCTCAAGACATTCTTTCGCCCAGGAGAACTCGGGGAGAGTGAGAACCGCCCGCCTCTTCGGCGGCGAACCCTTCATCGCTTTACCGAAACGTACGTAGACGATGCCTAGACTTCCGAACTGACGCGCGCGGGGATTCATGGCCAAGTCAACCAGATCGAGCATTCGAACTTCATTGCGTCGCAGCCCCCAGGCATAAGCCGTCTTCATGATGGTCGCAGTGCGGAACGCCGGGATCCATCCTTTCGAATTGGATCGTCGAATGCGCTCGACCCGGTCATCCGCACAGTCGAAAAGATCCTCGAGTTCTTCGCGCGTGTACGCTCGTTTGCTGGGACTTGCCATCCCGCTCTGGACATGGCGGGCGGTATTCCATTCGTGGAACACCTGGGCGGGATGCTGCCCGAACCGGTTGATGCATTCCTCAACCCACCCATAGGCATCGTCCGTCAGGTAATCGATGAACCCACGAAGCGCATTCTGGTATCCAAGCACTGTGGTGTGGGCGGAATTTTTGATCGTGCGGAGCTCGAGGAAGAAGTTGTCCACCTGTTGCACTGTCCACGCCCATGGGTAGTTCTCTGAGAACCGCTGGAATCGGTTCGCAACCTCGCGCCGTTGCCTGATGGTGGAGGCGGCGAGGTTTCTCGAAACCTGCTGAGCAGCCCATCCGTCGAGCATGGCCCGCCAGACCGTATTCTCCTCGTCGAAGAGCGCCATTCCACGGGGAACTAGCGCGGAGGCGTGAGCAGGCTGGGGAGAATCGTCATCTGTAGGGTTTCGCAACATGTGCGAAAGTTTCGCATAATTCGCGATTGCACACAACCGCGATGTTTTTCTTCTCGTTTACCAGGCTTTTCAGTGATTCGTGCCGCGCCTACTAGGCTGGATTTGAGCGCGCCATCAACAGCCCAGCAAAGCGCACTCGCGATCAAGCTCCAGCGCAGCAAGGGGGATGGGCGGTCACCGGCGAGTTCGCAGTTTCCGAGAATATGTCGTCTTCGTACTGACATAATGTGCATTATCGGCGATAACGCATCACCCTCGATCGGGGCGCTCGATAGTCTCGTGATGTGAACGGAAGCAACATCGAGATCGACTGGGAAGCCGCCCGCGAGGCCAACCTGAAGAACTGGGACGACCGGGTGCCGCTGCATGAAGCCGCATACGGACTGGATGCGTTCGATGACCCCCAGCACATCAGTGACGTCGTGAGCGACGACCTGCCGGTACTCCGTCGATTCCTGCCCGGTGACAGTCTGGCCGACCTCGACCTGTGCCATCTGCAGTGCCACATCGGCACCGACACGATCTCACTGGCACGCTCGGGCGCACACGTCACGGGCGTCGACTTCTCGGCACCGGCGTTGCGTGTCGCCGCCGCTCTGGCCGAGCGCGTGCAGGTCGATGCGACCTGGGTGGAAACGGACGTTCTCGACGCGCGCTCAGCGGTGACCGGCGACTTCGATGTCGTCTACACGAGCATCGGTACGATCTGCTGGCTGCAGGATCTCGACCGGTGGGCGGCGCAGATCGTCGCCCTGCTGCGCCCAGGCGGCACGTTCTTCATCCGCGACGGCCATCCCGCACTACTCGCGCTCGACGAGAATGCGGAGCTGATGACGACCAGGTACTCGTACTTCGGAGACGGTCGCGCACAGCAGTGGGACGACGAGTCCACCTACGCCGGAGACGGGACAGTCGCTCATTCTCGGACGTACGAATGGCCGCATCCACTCTCCGAGATCCTCGGCGCGTTGCTGCGCGCAGGCCTGCAGATCATCCATTTCGACGAAGGGCGGACGCTGCCCTGGCGGTTCAGCCCTCGAATGGTCGAGGTGCCCCGTGGGTATGCCTGGCCGCACGCCGAGCGCGATCTCATTCCCTGCACATACACGATCGTCGCGCGCAAGGACTGATCGGGGCACTCACGCGCCCACGTAGGCCGCGAGGTGCTCCCCCGTCACCGTCGACTTCGCCGCTACGAGATCCGCCGGCCTTCCCTCGAAGACGACTCGTCCACCGTCATGGCCGGCTCCCGGACCGATGTCGATGATCCAGTCCGCGTGCGCCATCACGGCCTGGTGGTGCTCGATGACGATCACGGTCTTCCCGGACTCCACGAGCCGATCGAGCAGACCGAGGATGTTCTGCACATCCGCCAGGTGCAGACCTGTGGTGGGCTCGTCGAGAACGTAGGTGTCGCCCTTCTCCCCCATCTGAATGGCGAGCTTGATGCGCTGGCGTTCTCCGCCGGAGAGCGTCGACAGCGGCTGTCCGAGCGAGAGATATCCGAGACCGACGTCTTCCAGGCGTCCGAGGATCGCCGCCGCTGCGGGAAGCTTGGCATCCCCTTCGGAGAAGAAGACACGCGCCTCGGAGACCGGCAGATCCAGCACCTGCGTGATGTCCTTGCCGGCGAGCGTGTACTCGAGGACGGCAGCCTGGAAGCGCTTGCCGCCGCAGTCCTCGCAGGGAGTCTCGATGGTGTCCATGAAGCCGAGCTCGGTGATGATGACGCCCGCGCCCTTGCACGTCGGGCACGCACCTTCGGAGTTCGCGCTGAAGAGAGCCGGCTTGACGCCGTTGGCCTTCGCGAACGCCTTGCGGATCGGCTCCAGCAGGCCCGTGTAAGTGGCGGGGTTGCTGCGGCGCGAGCCCTTGATCGCCCCCTGATCGATCGCGACGACCCCTTCGCGCTTCGACACGGATCCGTGGATGAGTGAGCTCTTGCCCGACCCTGCGACGCCGGTGATGACGGTGAGGACACCGGTGGGGATGTCGACGTCCACGTCCTGGAGGTTGTTCGCCGTGGCCCCGCGCACCTCGATCGCTCCGTCGCTCTCGCGCACCGAAGGCTTGAGAGCAGCACGGTCGTCGAGATGCTCTCCCGTTCGGGTGCCGCTGGCCTTCAGTCCCTCGACAGTGCCCTCGAAGCAGATCTCTCCTCCTGCGCTGCCTGCGCCGGGACCGAGGTCGACGACGTGGTCGCCGATCGCGATGGTCTCGGGCTTGTGCTCCACGACGAGCACGGTGTTGCCCTTGTCCCGAAGGCGCAGCAGCAGGGTGTTCATGCGCTGGATGTCGTGCGGGTGCAGACCGATCGTGGGCTCGTCGAAGACGTAGGTCACATCGGTCAGCGACGAACCGAGGTGGCGGAGCATCTTGATGCGCTGCGCCTCTCCCCCGGACAGCGTGCCCGACGGGCGCTCGAGACTCAGGTATCCGAGTCCGAGTGTGACGAACGCGTCGAGATTCGCGCTCAGCGCCTCGAGCAGCGGTGCGGCGCCGGGAAGCTCGAGATCTCGCACCCACGCGGCGAGGTCGGTCACCTGCATCCGGCACGCGTCGGCGATGCTGAACCCGTCGATCTTCGAGGAGCGCGCGCCCTCGGTCAGTCGGGTGCCGTCGCACTCCGGGCAGGTGGCGAAGGTGGCGACGCGCTCGACGAACGCCCGGATGTGCGGCTGCAGCGCATCGAGATCCTTCGAGAGCATCGATTTGGTGATCTTGGGGATCAGACCCTCGTACGTCATGTTGATGCCCGAGATCTTGACCTTCGTGACTTCGCCGTAGAGGAACAGCTGCCTCTGCTTCTCGGAGAAGGAGGAGACCGGCTTGTCCGCCGGGTAGAAGCCCGAGGCGGAGAACCCCTTCACCATCCAGCCGTCGGCGGTGTACCCCGGCACCATGATGGCGCCCTCGTCGAGCGACTTGGATTCGTCGACGATCTGAGCGAGGTCCAGGTCGGAGACCGCTCCCCTGCCCTCGCAGCGCGGGCACATGCCGCCGAGATAGATCGCGTCCTTGACGATCTTCTTCTCACCACTCGGCCCCGTCATGACGCCGCTTGCCTTCTGCGTGGGGATGTTGAACGAGAACGCCGTCGGCCCGCCGATGTAGGGCTGGCCGAGCTTGCTGAACAGGATGCGCAGCATCGCGTTCGCGTCTGTGACCGTGCCGACCGTGGAACGCGGGTTGGCTCCGAGTCGCTCCTGATCGACGATGATCGACGTCGTGAGCCCCTCGAGCACATCGACGTCGGGTCGCGGCACCGAGGGCATGAAGCCCTGCACGAAGGCGCTGTACGTCTCATCGATCATGCGCCGCGACTCCGCGGCGATGGTGTCGAAGACCAGCGAACTCTTCCCCGACCCGGAGACGCCCGTGAACACCGTGAGCCGCCGCTTCGGAATGTCGACGCTGACCTCTTTGAGATTGTTCTCGCGGGCTCCCTGAACACGGATCAGATCATGGCCGTCGGCGACGTGAGTCATTGTGGGTCCTCGAGTTCGCGGCCGGTCAGCCGGCCTGATTGATACGGAGAAGGTTGCCTGCGGGATCACGGAAGGCGCAGTCGCGCACGCCGTACGGTTGGTCCATGGGCTCCTGGACCACATCTGCGCCCTGCTCGACCAGTCTTTCGAACAGGCCGTCGAGATCGTCGCTCGCGAGCGTCAGCGCTCCGTAGCTGCCTTTGGCGATCAGCTCGAGGATCGTCTGACGCTCGGAGTCGGTGATGCCGGGATCGGTTGCCGGCGGGTGCAGGACGATCGACGTCTCGGGTTGCCCCTCAGGACCCACGGTCAGCCAGCGGAGCCCGTCGTATCCGACGTCGTTGCGCACCTCGAAGCCGAGGGCGTCGCGATAGAAGCCGAGTGCCGCTTCGGCGTCGGTGTGCGGAAGGAATGCGTAGTGGATGTTGATCTTCATGGGTTCAGGTTAGGTTCGCGTCAGTGCGGGGTGCTTCTTGATTCCTGATCGGTCTGATGACCTGCTTGGCGTGGAACGTCGGGATGCCGTCGACATTCGCGGCGCGTTCACGGTACACCCCAGGTGGGACACCGACGAGCTCTGTGAATCGCGTGCTGAAGGTGCCGAGCGACGAACTGCCCACTTCGAAGCAGACCTCGGTCACTGACAGGTCGCCTCGACGCAGCAGAGCCATGGCTCGTTCGATCCGTCGCGTCATCAGATACGAGTACGGCGACTCTCCGTACGCTTCGCGAAAACAGCGGCTCAGGTGTCCGGCAGACATGTGCACGCCCTGAGCGAGGGCTTCGACGTCGAGCGGCCTCGCGTACTCCCGGTCGATGCGGTCTCGGACCTTCCGCATCGTGATGAGCTCGCGGATGCGAGCGTCGGTGTCAGGTGTCACGGATAGATAGTCCCATGTCCGCGGACGTCGCGAGATGAACCCGCGAGACCATCACAGAGCGTCATCCCCCACTCCCGCGCGCAGGACGCTACTCTGTGAGCATCCCTTCACAGGGATTTCTCAGAAAGGCTCCCCACCCATGTCTGATTCGATCGCCGCAGAGGCGAAGTCACTGTTCAAGTCCATCCGCATCACGCTCGCCGTCTCCGGCGTCATCGCGCTGATCGCCGGCATCGTGCTCCTCGTGTGGCCGGTGAAGTCCGCTGTCATCGTCACCGGCATCTTCGCGACGTACCTGGTCATCGCCGGTCTCGTGTACATCGGTCTCGGCATCTTCTCGCACAAGAAGGGCGGATGGGCGCGCGTCGGCCACATCGCCCTCGGCGTGCTCTACATCGTCGCGGGCGTCATCGCGTTCGCCAACCTCGGCGCCGCAGCCGCGACGCTCGCACTCGTCGTCGTGATCTTCATCGGCATCAGCTGGATCGTCGACGGCGTCGTCTCGCTCACCCTGCTCGGTCAGGACGGCTCGCGCGTCTGGACGCTCCTCTATGCCCTGCTGAGCATCATCGCCGGTATCGTCGTTCTCTTCTCGCCGCTGTACGCCGCGGCGGTGCTGTGGCTCGTGTTCGGCATCTCGCTGGTCGTGCTCGGCATCGTGCAGATCGTGCGTGCGATCACGATCGGCAAGGCGTCGAAGTCGATCTGACGCCCGACAGATGACGAAGGCGCCCCGTCCGTTCGGACGGGGCGCCTTCGTCATCTCAGGATCACTCTGCGGCGAAACCGCTGACGTCGCCCACGAGACGGGTGTTGTCGGCCGGAACCGCGTCGACGGCCGACCGGGCGACCTCGGCCGCGAACTCCGAGACGTTGTACAGCTTGCCCGCCGACTCGCGTCGCTCGGCGATCGCGCCGGGATTCGCACGCTCGAGAAGCGTCGCCGTGATCGTTCCCTCGATCATGTCGCCCGAGACGACCGTGAAGCCGATCCCCTGCTCGGCCAGCGCAGGGATGCGCTCGCGCAGCGCATCCTCGCCGGCGCGCTTCGACAGAGCCACGGGCTCGTACTCGGGCATCGTCGGCGTCGTGCGGATGAAGTGCGCCTGGTGGCTGGTCACGAAGACGACACGAGAGCCTTCGGAGAGCAGAGGAGTCGCCGCGTCGAGGACGTTGAGCTGGGCGTCGCGATTGAGCGTGAGGGCGTAATCCGCGGCCATTCCGGACTCCATGCCTCCGGAGGCGTTCAGCACCAGCACGTCGAGCCGACCGAACTCGGCCTTCACGGCGTCGAACATCTCGCCCACGGACGCCGGGTCCGTGAGGTCCGCCGCCACCACGAGTACACGGCGACCGAGCTCACGAAGCTGAGTGGCGAGCTTCTCGGCTCGCGGAGCCTTGTTGCGGTAGTTGATGACGACGTCGGCGCCCGCTTCAGCGAGGTACCGCACGGTGTCGGCGCCGATCCCCCGCGACGAACCGGTGACAAGGGCGACCTTGCCGTCGAGAGAACCTGCGGGAAGAACGTCGGTCACGGTGACTCCTCAAGTACGTGAAGCGCCGTGATCGCACGGCCCTTTCAGACTATCAAGCGGGCGTCGCGGCGCCCGGAGGAGCCGCCGCCTGCGTGATAGGTTGACCGCAAAGGAGGCCGTATGGACACTTTCGCGACATTCGTCGAGTTCATCGACCAATGGGCGTGGGTCGGGTGGCTCGTTCTGATCGCCCTGTTCCTCGTGATCGAGATGCTGACACTCGACTTCACATTCCTCATGCTCAGCTTCGGCAGCGCGATCGGATTGGTGACCGATTTCGTCGGGGTCCCCGTCTGGGTGCAGGTCCTCATCGCCGCCGCCGCTGCCGCGCTCTTCATCCTCTTCCTGCGACCACCTCTCATCAGACGTCTCCATCGCGGTGAAGACCCGACGAAGTCCAACGTGGACGCGCTCGTCGACCTGCGCGGTATCGCTCTGCAGGACATCACGCAGATCTCCGGTCAGGCGAAGCTGAGCAACGGCGACACCTGGACCGCCCGCACCGCCGGATCCGTGCCGATCCCCCAGGGGTCACCGATCGCCGTCATCGCGATCCACGGCGCCACCGCCACCGTCCGCCCCGTCAACGACTAGGAGAACCCCGTGGACGACTCCTCGTTCATCCCCGCAGCCATCGGCTGGATCCTCGTCATCGCGATCATCATCTTCGTGGTGGTCACGCTGGCCCGCTCGATCCGCATCATCCCCCAGGCCACGGCGGGAGTCGTCGAACGCCTCGGTCGGTACCACAAGACGCTCACACCGGGCCTGAACATCCTGGTCCCCTTCATCGACCGGTTGCGTCCACTCATCGACATGCGCGAGCAGGTCGTCTCGTTCCCGCCTCAGCCGGTGATCACCGAGGACAACCTCGTGGTCTCGATCGACACGGTGGTCTACTTCCAGGTGACGGATGCTCGTGCCGCGACGTACGAGATCGCCAACTACCTGGGTGCTGTCGAACAGCTCACCACGACGACGCTTCGCAACGTGGTCGGTGGACTCAACCTCGAAGAGGCGCTGACCAGTCGCGACAACATCAACGGCCAGCTCCGTGTCGTCCTCGACGAGGCGACCGGCAAGTGGGGAATCCGTGTCGGTCGCGTCGAGCTGAAGGCGATCGATCCGCCCGTCTCGATCCAGGACTCGATGGAGAAGCAGATGCGCGCCGAGCGTGACCGTCGCGCCGCGATCCTCACCGCCGAAGGATCGAAGCAATCCCAGATCCTCGAGGCCGAAGGCCGTCGACAGGCGGAGATCCTGCGGGCCGAGGGTGACAAGCAGGCCGCCGTCCTCCGCGCGCAGGGTGAGGCTGAGGCGATCCAGAACGTCTTCACCGCGATCCACCAGGGTCAGCCCGACGACAAGCTCCTCGCGTACCAGTACCTTCAGATGCTGCCCAAGATCAGCGAGAGCTCATCGAGCAAGCTCTGGATCATCCCGAGCGAGTTGACCGAGGCGCTCAAGGGCATCGGCTCGGCCTTCACTCCCAAGCCCGGTCAGCCGCCTACGGGCACTCCGGGCGCGTGACGCACCCGTACTTCGAGAAGACCGCACGCCCTCGAGTCTTCGCCCACCGCGGGCTCATCACCGCGGCGGGCGAAGACTCCGGTGTCTGGGAGAACTCCGCGGCCGCATTCGCCGCCGCGCACGCGGCCGGCGCGGAGTACATCGAGACGGATTGTCGAGTGACGGCCTCCGGCGACGTCGTGCTGTTCCACGACGCGACGCTGACACGCCTGACCGGCGACGAGCGTCGCGTCGATCAGGTGTCCACCCGCGAGCTCGCAGCGATCTTCGCCGACCACGGCGGTCTGCTGACGGTCGCCGACGCGATCGATGCGTTCCCGAGAACCCGCTTCAACATCGACGTCAAGACATCCGACGCAGCGGAACCTCTCGGAGCGATCCTCGCCCCGCACACCCGTCGGGTGCTGGTGACCAGCTTCACGGACTCACATCGACGAGCGACAGTCGCGGCGGTCCTGCGCGCGGGTGCTGATCTGCCCCCGGCGACATCCGGAGGCAGCAGGACCATCGCAGCCGTTCGCGCTCGCTCTGCGCTGCGCCTGCCCGTCGGCGGAACTCTGCGGGGCATCGATGCGCTGCAGATTCCCGAACGACATGGACCGGTCCGCGTGCTGACGCCCGCCCTCGTGCGAGCCGCCCATCGTCATGGCACCGAGGTCCACGTCTGGACCGTCAACGACATCGAGCACATGCGCCGGCTTCTCGCTCAGGGGGTCGACGGCATCGTGACCGACCGCGCCGACCTCGCCGTCTCCGCGCTGCACAGCTGACGTTCGGCGCGCCGTGCATACGCGTTCGCGCTGGGATTCCGCTGTGAATAGGGCGTAGAACGCCGCCGTATGGATGAAGCGCACAGGCTGGAGCGTTATACCTGACAGCGACGAGAGGACCACACAATGGCAGATCGCAGCCTGCGCGGCATCCGACTCGGCGCCCAGAGCCTACAGAGCGAAGAGGGCGTCGTTTTCATGGAGCGCCGTGAAACCACCTACACCTGTGACACCTGCGGCCACGTCACGAACCTGATGTTCGCGGCTGACGCAGAGCCGCCGCAGACCTGGGAATGCCGTTCCTGCGGCGCGGACGCCCGTCTCAACGTCGACGGCCAGGCCGTGACGCTCGAGCCCACGGACGACAAGGCCGCACGCACCCACTGGGACATGCTCATGGAGCGTCGTACCCGGGCAGAACTCGAAGAGCTGCTCGAAGAGCGGCTCGCCTTCATCCGCGCACGCCGTGGCGCGGGAGAAGACCCGACGCGCGAGAAGATCGGCGCCTGATCAGCGTCGGCGGGCGCGCCACCACCCGATAAGAAGAGCGCCGAGCCCGCCCCACAGCAGCAGCTGCTGCACCCAGGACCCCAGCAGGACCCCCGCTGTGAGGCCGGTACGAAGCTCGACATCCTCGAGCAGCGCACCGGCCTCACCTGCGTTGAGGCTCGACACGGTGGATCCGTCCGCTCGGATGATCTGGCTGGTGCCGACGGTCGAGACGTTGACGACGCTGCGCCCGGTCTCGATGGCGCGCATCCGTGCGAAGGCGAGCTGCTGCACGTTCTCGTCCGTGCCACGGAAGTCGGCGTTGTTGGTCTGGAAGACCAGAACCTGCGCACCGTCCTGGATCCCCGTCCGGACGACATCGTCGTAGATCACGTCGAAGCAGATCGCGAGGCCGACGATCACGCCGTCGACATCGACGACAGGGGCGTTGGTTCCGGGAGTGTAGTCGCGCTGCAGGAGTCCGATGAGATCGGGGGCGAGAGCATTGAAGAACGGACGATCCGGAACGTACTCGCCGAACGGCACCGGATGCCGCTTGTCATGGATCTGGTCGGCGGTCCCGCCCTCCGTCCAGAGCATCGAGGTGTTGAAGAACTGTCCGTCCCGTTCCGTCGCGGCGTTGGCGAGTAGCGGTGCCCCGATCCGTGACGCGACATTCGTCATCCGCCGCGCGAGCGCCTCCGACTGGAACGGGTCGTAGTCGAGGGAACCCTCGGGCCATACCAGAAGGTCGATGTCCTCGCCCACCAGAGGCGCTGTCGCCTCGGTCTGCGCCTGGACCACCGAGTAGGGCTCACGCTCGTCGAAGTACCCGGTGGGCCCGTTCCCCTGCACCGCCGCGATACGCATCTCGCCCGTGGCCGTCGTCGGGAACAGGGGCGTCAGCAGCAGTACGACGACCACCAGCGCGGGAGCGGCCAACGCGAGCGGACGCCGCCATGCCCTCGTCCGGACGATCTCGATGACGAGTGCGACGAGGAACACCATCAGGAAGCTGAGCCCGCTGACACCCACCCATGAGACGACGTGGGCGAGCGGACTCTGGGCCTGGCTCATGCCGAGACGTGCCCAGGGAAAGCCGCCATAGGGCCAGGAGCCGACGAACACCTCTCGACCGACCCACAGAGCCGCGATGACTGCCGGAAGCAGCAGAAGACGCCCCCAGCGGCCGGGAACGGCCTTCGGTATCCATCGGTACGCCAGCGTGATCGTGATCAGCGCCGCGGCTGTGAGCACTCCCTCGAGGATGCTCAGGGCGGCCCACGGCACGGGACCGAGGTATCGCGAGGTCCATGACACCAGCAGACCGAAGAAGAGCACGCCGTAGACCGCACCGACCAGGAGCGCGCCCCCGGCGCGACGCCCGATGAGGCTCAGGAGCAGCAACGCCGTCGCAGGGAAGGCAAGAACCCAGATCGCCACGTCAGGGTAGGCGAGATCCATGAGGAGCGCGGAGAGCGCTGCGCTGACGGTGGCCGCCCACAGCGGGAGAAGAGGGCGCTGACGCGCGCGGGACTCAGTCATCGACCCTGTCTCTCACATCGAGGAGTAGGCGACGATTCCGCGACGCACTCCGTCGAGGGCGGTACGTGCGTTCCTCGCGAGCACGGAGTCCTCGGCGACGATCGAGAGCTGGTCCAGAAGATCGATCGTCTGCTTGGTCCACCGGACGAAGTCCCCCGCCGCCATGTCCGCGTCGATGAGGACTCTGTCGAGCGATGCCCCGCGGGCCCACGAATGCATGGCGCCGGCGAGCCCGGCCGCCAGCGGCTCGGAGCCGGGCAGGTGATGCTCCTTCTCGAGATCGTCGAGCTCAGCCCACAGGGTGGTGGTCTTCTCGTACGCGCTGCGGAACGCTCCTCGGGGCAGACCCCTCTCCCCCGAGTTCGCCTCATCGCGTCGGGGCTCGTAGACCAGACAGCACGCCATGGCGGCGAGCGACGGAGCATCCAAGCCCTGCCAGAGCCCCTGGCGCAGAGACTCCGCGATGAGGAGGTCGCGCTCGCCGTAGATCCTGCGCATCGTGCGTCCGGCCGCGGTGAGCGACATCTCGCTGCCGTCGCGGTGCAGGTAGTCCAGCGTCTCCAGCACCTCGACCACGCGATCGAACACACGAGCGACGGTGCCCGTGCGGTTCCCGATCTGACGGCGGATGCGATCCGTCTGCCGCTTCAGCTTCCAGTAGCGCTCGGCCCAGCGCGCGTGCGCCTCCCGATCGGGACAGCGATGGCATCCGTGCCGCTGCATCCTCGTGCGCAGATTCTGGATCTGCTTCAGTCGCTTCTCCCGCGCCACGCGCGGGGCATTCGAGTCCTGACGGTTCTTCTTCTCGAGATCGCTGAGCTCGCGGCGGATGGCCGCGTAGTCCATGAAATCGCCGTGCTCGCATACCATGGAGGCCGCATAGCCCTCGAGCGACACCTCGGCCTCGCGCACCTGACGCGCGAGACCGACCACCGCTCGGTCAGCCTGGAACTGCGCGAACGAGGACTCGAGAACCTCACGCGCGCGCGGCTTGCCGAACAGGTCGATGAGGTTCACCGCCATGTTGTAGGTCGGTCTGAAGCTCGAGTTCAGAGGATAGGTGCGACGAGATGCCAGGGCGGCGACCGCCTGCGGGTCCATGCCCTCGGTCCACTGCACCACAGCGTGTCCCTCGACATCGATTCCGCGGCGTCCGGCACGGCCGGTCAGCTGCGTGTACTCGCCTGAGGTGATGGCGACGCGGGCCTCCCCGTTGAACTTCTCCATCTTCTCGAGCACCACGGTCCGCGCGGGCATGTTGATTCCGAGAGCCAGCGTCTCGGTCGCGAAGACCACCTTGACGAGCTTTCGCTGGTAGAGCTCCTCGACGACCTCCTTGAAGGCCGGCAGGAGGCCTGCATGATGCGCGGCCACACCGCGCTCGAGATTGTCGAGCCACTCCCAGTAGCCGAGGACTCCGAGGTCCTCCTCCTGCAGAGTGCGGGTGCGTTCCTCGACGATCGCCCGGATCTCCTCGCGCTCCTCGTGGGAGGTGAGGCGGAGACCCGATCGGCGGACCTGCTGGACCGCCGCATCGCATCCGACGCGGCTGAAGATGAAGAAGATTGCGGGCAGGAGATTCGCTCGTTCCAGCAACTGGATGACGTCCGGGCGGTCGAGTCGTTCGATGCGTCGCACGTTGGCCGAGCGGACGGGACGGCGGCCACCGCGCGGCGGCCGCTGGGCCTGCCTGCCGGCATGTCGATTGCTGCGGTAGGCCTGTGCCTCGCGGTTGCTGTCGTAGTTCGAACCGGTGAACGACCGGATGCGCATCAGCTCCTGGTTCACCTTGGCCGTCGCGAGACCTGCGCGATCGTCGAACAGCGGAAGCAGATCGTCCCGCACGAGCACATGCTGCTCGAGAGGAACCGGGCGGATCTCCGACACGATGACGTCGGTATCGCCGCGCACGGTGTCGAGCCAGTCGCCGAACTCTTCTGCATTCGACACGGTGGCGCTGAGCGAGACGAGCCGCACGTGCTGCGGCAGATGGATGATGACCTCTTCCCACACCGCGCCGCGGAAACGGTCGGCGAGGTAGTGGACCTCGTCCATCACGACGAAACGCAGATCACGCAGGGCCGCGGAGTCGGCGTAGATCATGTTGCGCAGGACTTCGGTGGTCATCACGACGATGCGAGCGTTGCCGTTGATGTTCGTGTCACCGGTGAGCAATCCCACGTCGTCGGGCCCGTAGACGTCGACGAGCTCGCGGAACTTCTGATTCGACAGCGCTTTCATCGGAGTCGTGTAGAACGCCTTGTCGCGCGGCGTCTGCATCGCCAGATGAATCGCGAACTCGCCCACGATGGTCTTGCCGGCACCGGTGGGGGCTGCCACGAGAACGCTGTTCCCGCGCTCGAGCGCGTGGCACCCCTCGATCTGGAACGGATCGAGCTCGAACCGCTGCTTCGCGGCGAATGCGGCGGTCTCCGGGTTGCCGGCAGCGGCTCGGGCCGCTGCATACCGCTCGGACGGAGAACTCATGCGGCGTCGGGCACGACACCCGCGGCACTGTCGAGTTTGCGCTTACGACGGTCGAAGAGCATCGAGACCAGCGTCGCCGCGAAGTAGAGCACGATCATCGCGCCCATGAGCAGCAGCATCGAGAACACATCGGCGGGGGGCGTGGTCACCGCGGCGAACAGCGTGCACACGAGGATCGCGACACGCCATCCCTTCAGGATCTCCTTGCCCGAGATCACCCCCGCAAGGTTGAGCGCGACGAGGAACACGGGAAGCACGAAGGCGATGCCGACCACGAGGAGGAACTTGAATACGAAGTCGTAGTACGCCGAATAGTCGAAGAACTGCGCCATGCCCTGCGGGACGAACCCCGCCATGATCTCGATCACGTGCGGCAGCACGAAGAACGCGACCGTGCACCCGCCGAAGAAGAGAGGGATCGCCGCGCCGAGGAATCCCCAGGTGTACTGGGTCTCCTTCTTCGTGAGGCCAGGCATGATGAACGCCCAGATCTGCCAGAGCCAGACGGGGGCGGAGATCAGCAGACCGATCGCGAACGCGATGCGCATCCGCAGATCGAAACCGCTCGTCACGGTCGTGAAGTTGAGCCCGACGTACTCTTTGCCCTGCTGCTCGGCGATCGTGCGGATCGGGATCGAGAGAAGGTCGATGATCGGCCCTGTGACGATGAAGGCGATGATCATGCCGACCACCAGAGCAGCCGCGGCGAACACCAGACGCTTGCGGAGCTCGATCAGATGCGATCCGAGCGACATCCGCTTGTCGCGGCCCGGCGCCTGTCGGTCGGCGGAGTCCAGAGCCGACACGGATCAGGCGGATCGAGGAGGCTGACCCGGGTCGGAGTCGCGAGCCGTCACCGTCGTGTCGGGAGCGACGGACTGCTGCGGAGACGCCGCGTCCTTGTTCGTCTCGTCCGAAGCGTCGTCGTTCTTCATAGCCTTCATCTCGCCCTTGAAGACCCGGGCGGACTGACCGAGGCTCTTGGCCAGCGCCGGCAGCTTCGCCGCGCCGAAAAGCAGCAGGATGACGGCGAGGATGATCAGCAGATGTGGCCAACCGAAAGCGCCCATGATTCTCCTTCGTCGTTTTCTAGAGTCTAACCGGCGTCGCCGTGGTCCGGGTCACGGTAGAGGGCGAGTCCTGCCGCCGCCCACTCCCGGGCGGCAGTGCGGGCGACCGCGGGCTCGACCACGTCGAGAGCGCACCCGAATCGTCCGGCGAAGCGTTTGATCCCCCGAGGATCCGCAAGTCGCAGTCTCGCCGTGACGATGCCGTCCTCGATGACCATGTCATCCGAGCTGAGGAAGTCGCCGAGGAGCGGAGCGACTCGCTCGGGGAGCCGCACACGAACCTCGCCTTCCTCATCGATCGCGCTGAAGGCCTCCGGCACCTGATCGCCGGCGTGCGTGATCGGGATGTCGGTGAGGCGGGCGTCGCTCACGCGGTCGAGGTGGAAGGTGCGCATGGCCTCGCGCATGTGGCACCAGCCCTGCAGGTACCACTGCGCGTTGGTGATCAGGATCTGCACGGGGTCGACGGTGCGCGTGGTCGGCGCCGCATCTGGAGCCTGATACGCGAAAGCGACGGCGACGCCCTGCTGAACCGCCTGGGAGACCACCTGCCGCACCTCGTCGACCGCGCTCGGCGCGACCACGACCTCCGCGGGCGCATCCGCCGCACCTCGGGAGAGCTTCGAGATCAGGCCGCTGACGAGTCCCGAGTCCGAGACCGCGGGGACGGCCGCGACCATCTGGAGACCGGCCAGCAGAGCCGCTGCTTCGCGAGCGGTGAACCTCGGCACTCGCCGAAGCGCGACGTCATTCGTGATCTCGATGACGTCTTCCTGATCGAGGAGATCCCAGTTGATGTCGAACAGTTCCTGCGGCTGCTGCCAGAAACCGGCGTCACCGGGCAGCCCGATGACGGTGAGCTTCTCGACCATCTGACGCATCTCGTTCGGGGTCACCCCGAACTCCTCGGCGGCTTCAGCGAGCGACACCTGACCGAGTTCGAGCAGATACGGCACGAGCGTGAGGTAGACCCGAACACGATCCGAGGCCAACAGCGGCTTCGACTGAGCACTCATCAGGAATCCCCCTGATCAGAGTTCGCGGCGACGACGGCGGTGAGCCTGGCGATCACCGCGTCACGCAGCGCGGCAGGCTCGACGACGCGAACCTCAGGGCCGTAAGAGGCGAGCTCGTCGGCGAGGATGTGCAGGTCGACGAAAGGCACCTTTATGCCCTGCTTCGCGGGCGCGGCTCGGCGCCCGAGCCGCAGGGCCGCCTCGGTTCCCGGAGTGACCTCGAGCAGTGCGGCGTTCTGTGCAGCCACCTTCTCGAGGCCGGACAGAGCTCGCTCCCCCGCTCCCTCACGGAGTTCGGCAGCGAACGACGTCGCGGTCACGCGCACGTCACCGACGATACGACTGAGCAGGAACATGCGGTCGGCGTCGATGTCGACGTCCACGCCGTAGACATGCCAGCGTGCCTCGTAGTCGACGAGCGCGAGCGGACGGATGCTTCTCCGGCGCGGAGTCTGCTCCCCGGGCTTCAGGTAGTCGAAGACGACCACCCGGCACTTCTCGATCGCCTCTTGCAGCTGGGGAAATGCGGCATCCCGTGCGGTGATGCGCGGCGCGAAGCCGATGATGGGCTCGTCGCCGTCGATACCGAGGGCTCGGATCTTCCGGACGCCGGCCTTGGCGTCGCCCGACGCGGACTCTGCGCTCCATACGCTTCCGGCCAGCTGCAGCACAGCCAGTTCCGCCGGAGAGAAGACGATGTCGTCAGGTAGGTCGTATTCCGCCTGGGGAATACGGTAGCGAGCCTCTCGCAGGTCGTTCGGATCTGCGGGATCGCCGATGGTCTCGACGGGCACGCCGAGCGTGCGGAGCTCGTCCTTGTCACGCTCGAACATCTTCTCGAGTGCGTCCGACCTCGCGCCGGCATCCGCGCGCTGGCGGTATCCCGAGACGTTGTCGAGGATCTGCTGCTTGGTCAACCCGATCTCCGTGGCCATGAGCGCCACGACGAGATTCGTCAGGCGCTCCTCCGCGGGAATCCGGGTCGCCATCACTGCTCCGGAACGGGAACGGTCCCCAGGATGTCGACGACGATGGCGGTCGCAGAAGCACCCTCGGCCCCGGGGGCCACGACGAGCAACTGAGAGCCGACGGTCGCGCCGACGAGTTCCTTGGCTGCGATGCCGATGTTGGGCTCGGCACCCCAGGTGCTCGAGACGACGGTCTTGTCGTCCCACCCGACGGCCATGATGTTCGTCACGACGACCGAGTCCTTCTCGACCTTCGCTCCGTCTCCCTCGATCAGCGTCTGCGTGACCGTCGAGGTCGGAGCGGCGCTGTCGGGAATGATGATTCCGGGGGTTCCGTCGGGAGCGCGCACCACCGTCGGGAGACCGCGCGCGTCGTTGAACTGCGAGGCGCCTTCGGCCTTGGCGAGGTGCACGTCGAGGACATCGATGACTGCGACGACGTTCTCACCGTCGGCAAGCCCGAACGCCTCGACGTTGGTCTCGCCGAAGTCCTCGGGCGTCAGTACGGCGACGGTGCGCGTACCGCCGGTCGCGCACTCGAGCACCGACTCGAGCCCCGGCGACCGCTGGGCCCAGTAGGCGATGTTGTGCACGCGGCTGAGATCGCCGTTGTACTCCGACTCGTAGAGCTTGTCGCCGCTGTCGCCACCGTAGAACGTGATGTCGAGCACCAGGGGCTGGACCGAGGTCGTCAGCGTCTCGCCGTCGCCGACGACCGCATCGGAGAACGAGGTGGACGATGACTTCACCGGGGAGAACACCGTGACGTCGGGAGTCTCACCGAGGTCACCCTCGACCGTCACGGAGTCAGCGACGCTCGACGAACCAGAGCGATCGCAGGCCGCGCCGGCGAACGTCGGTGCCGCAGTGCACCCGGTCAGAGCGAGGACGGCGAGGCTGAGAGTGGCCAGAACGGCGGACGTTTTACGCACGCGCTCCAGTCTATTCCGTCGCGACGTCGGATTCGCGCGATGCCGCTGCGATGCGCGCGCCTTCCGCCGCCTTCGCCGCCTCGCGAGCGCGCTTGCGCAGATTCTTGTCGTTGATCACCCGATCGCCCACCGTGCCCGGTGTCCAGAGCTCGACGTCGTCGTCGCCGTAACTGCTCTTCGACGCCCGGCGCTTCACGGACGGCGCGATCGCGCCCGGAGCGAGCCGGCGTGCGGTCAACAGGAAGCCGGTGTGAGCGACCATGCGGTGATCGGGCCGCACGGCGAGCCCCTCGACGTGCCATCCGCGGACCATGGTCTCGGATGCGTCGGGGTCGGTGAAGAGTCCGGTACCCCGGATGTACTCGGCCACACGCGAGAGCTGAGTCGCCGTCGCGACGTAGCAGAGGACGACGCCACCCGGCGTGAGAGCCTCGGCCACCACGTCCATGCACTCCCAGGGAGCCAGCATGTCGAGCACCACCCGGTCGACGGAGCCCGACGGGAACTCCGAAGGCAGCGCCTCGGCGAGATCACCGACGACGACGTTCCAGGTGTCAGGCATCTCGCCGAAGAAGGTCTCGACGTTGCCGCGGGCGACCTCGGCGAAGTCGTCCCTGCGCTCGAAGGACACCAGACGACCGGCCGGGCCGATCGCTCGCAGGAGCGACAGCGACAGTGCTCCGGACCCCACGCCGGCCTCGACCACGACAGCCCCGGGGAAGATGTCCGCCTGCATCACGATCTGCGCGGCATCCTTCGGATAGACGATGGCCGCACCGCGGGGCATCGACATGGCGAAGTCCCGCAGCAGAGGCCGAAGTGCCAGGTAGTCGTGGCCCGAGCTGTTCGGCACGACGGAGCCGTCGGGCAGCCCGATGAGGTCGCGGTGACGGAGCACGCCCTGGTGAGTGTGCAGCTCGCCGTCTTCACGGAGGGTGACGGTGTGCAGACGGCCCTTCGGCCCCGTGAGCTGCACCCGATCCCCCGCTCGGAACGGGCCGCTCGGCCTCGACGCGCCGCTCTCGTTCGGAGCGTTCGGCGCGGTCTTCTCGGTCGGCGCGGTGGCGTCGGTCATCGGGTGGCTCCGGTCGTAGATGTCTGGCGGTCGAAGAGATCGATCAGGTCGGCCGCGGTTCGGCCTTCGAGGGTGGGCCAGAGCTCATGGGCCCCGACATGGTCGAGAGGAACGATGTGCGGCACGCCGAGCGCGACGGCGCCCGCCGCGAGTCCCGCGCGCAGCCCCGTCGGAGAGTCCTCGATCACCACGGCGTCCGCTATGTCGATCTCGAGCAGCGACGCGGCGTGCAGGTAGGGCTCGGGGTGCGGTTTCGGGTTCGTGACGTCGTCGCCGGCGACGACGATGTCGAAGGCCTCGAACTCCATGAGGTCGACGACCCCGAGGGCCATTCGGCGCAGTGACATCGTCACGAGCCCCGTCGGTATGCCGACTGTGCGGAGGTCCTGCAGCAGCTCCCGCGCGCCGGGGCGGAAGGGGATGCCCTGCGTCTTGAGCGCATTCTGCACCCCGTCGGTGAGCAGGGAGATGATCGCCTCGGCCTCCATGTCGACACCGGCGTTCTGCAGGATGATCGCACTGTCGATCAGACCGTTGCCGACGAGTTGCAGAGCATCCTCGTGCGTCCAGGTTCCCCCGAAGGATTCGACCAGCGAGGTCTCGGCGGCCATCCAGTACGGTTCCGTGTCGACGAGGGTTCCGTCCATGTCCCAGAGGATCGCGCGGGGCTGTCTGCTCACCGAACCATGTTACCCGTGGCTGCGCCCGCTCCCCGTCCGGGCGGGCTAGCCTGGAGGGATAGGGTTCCGGCGACCACGAAGGGAGACCCCGATGGATGTTCTCGGTTCACGCATCGTCATCGCCGCCTTCGATGGCTGGAACGATGCCGGGGAGGCGGCGAGCGGCGCGGTCGCAGCGCTGCGCGCGAACTCGGACTACGACCTCGTCCACTCGGTCGATCCGGAGCTGTACTTCGACTACCAGTACACGCGACCCGCGACGAAGATGGATGCCGAGGGGCGCCGTCAGCTCACCTGGCCCGAGGCCGGTCTCTGGCGTCCGCGCAATCCCGGACCGGGGCCCGAGTTCTGGGTGCTCACCGGCGTGGAGCCGGCGCGGACCTGGCAGTCGTTCGCCGCGGAGTTCATCGACGTCGCACTGCGCGACGACGTCACCGGCCTCGTCACGCTGGGCGCGATGCTCTCGGATGTGCCGCACACACGACCGATCTCGATCTTCGCCTCGAGTCAGAACGACCAGGTGCGCGAGGCTCATGGCCTCGAGCGATCGATGTACGAGGGGCCCGTGGGCATCCTCAGCGTCTTCGAGCATTTCGCCGAGAGTGCGGGGATCCCGACGGCGAGTCTCTGGGCGAGCGTGCCGCACTACGTGGCGTCCGCCACTCCCTCGCCGAAGGTCACATTGGCGCTCCTCGATCGCTTGGAGGAGCTGACCGGGGTCGCCGTCGCGAACAGCAATCTGCGTACCGAGGCCGCCGCCTGGGAGGCATCGATCGATGCCGCCGCGGCCGACGACGAGGACATGGCGGAGTACATCCGCCAGCTCGAGCAGACGAGGGACACGTGGGACTCCCCCGATGCATCCGGCGACGCGATCGCGCAGGCGTTCGAGCGCTACCTGCGCCGGCGCGGCGACGGCCCGAGCGACCACAAGCGCTGAGCCTGCGGTCTCGCGCCTCGTGTCTCGAGGCCGCCGCTCCGCTCTGAGACCCACCTCTCGCAGGTGGGTCTCACACGCCTGATGCCGGGTGCGGTCCGACGGTGCTCGGAGTCAGGCCGCGATCACGCCGGTGCCGAGAAGCACCAGCAGCACGGTGCCGAGCAGGATGCGGTAGATCACGAACGGCAGGAAGCTCCGCTTCGAGATGTAGTTCATGAAGAACGCGATCACGCCGAGTGCGACGACGAAGGCGATGCCCGTCGCGGCGAGCGTGTCGCCGAACGAGAAGAACGAGGGCTCGTCCCAGCTCTTGAACAGCTGGTAGAAGCCGCTGCCGAACACGGCCGGGATGGCGAGGAGGAAGGCGTAGCGCGCCGCGGCGGCACGCTCGTAGCCGAGGAAGAGGCCCATCGTGATGGTCCCGCCCGAGCGCGAGACGCCCGGGATCAGCGCGAGTGCCTGCGCGAATCCGTACGCGACGCCGTGCGGGTACGTGAGCTGGTCGAGCTTGCGGCGCTTGGCGCCGACGTGGTCGGCGATACCGAGCAGGATGCCGAAGACGATCAGCATGATCGCGACGATCCACAGAGACCGGAAGACGGTCTCGATCTGGTCCTGGAACAGCAGACCGAGAACGACGATCGGGATGCTGCCGATGATGATCATCCACCCCATGCGGGCATCCGGATCGGTGCGAGGAACTCTGCCCGTCAGCGAGCGGAACCACTGTGCGATGATCCGGACGATGTCGCGCCAGAAGAAGACCACGACGGCGGCCTCCGTGCCGATCTGCGTGATCGCCGTGAACGCCGCACCGGGGTCTTCGCCGGAGGGAAGGAACGTTCCGAGGATGCGCAGATGAGCGCTGGAGGAGATCGGGAGGAACTCGGTGAGTCCCTGGACGATCCCGAGGATGAGCGCTTCGAACAGGTGCATGGATGGGCCTTCTCGGTAGTGAGGCGGCGCAGGCGGAACCCGGGGCTCAGTACGTGCGCAGCAGATCGGCCAGCACCCGCTGGCCGAAGACAAGTGATTCTACGGGTACTCGCTCGTCGACTCCGTGGAACATGCCCGTGAAGTCCAGATCGGCGGGAAGGCGGAGCGGAGCGAACCCGTACCCGGTGATGTCCAGCGAGGCGAGAGCCTTGTTGTCGGTTCCCGCGCCCAACAGGTACGGGATCACGGGCACCCCGGGGTCGTGGCGGCCCAGACTCGCCACCATCGCCTCGACGAGGGCGCCCTCGAACGGCGTCTCCATGCCGATATCGCGCACCACGATCTCGATCTCGATCTCATCGCCGACGATCTGCTGCAGCTCCGCCAGTACGTCATCCTCCGTGCCGGGAATGACGCGTACGTCGATCAGAGCCTCCGCCCGCTCGGGGATCACGTTGTGCTTGTAGCCGGCCGTGAGGGCCGTGGGATTGGTGGTCGTGCGGAACGACGAACGCAGGAAAGCCTCTGCGGGGCCCGCAGTCGCGGCGAGAGCATCCGGATCATCGACGGACCGACCCGTGAGGTCGCTCAGGCCACGCAGCAGAGCCTCTGTGGTCGCGGTGAGGCGCAGGGGCCAGCGGGTGCGTCCGATCGCGGCCACAGCCTCGGCGAGGGTGGTGACGGCGTTGTCGTCGTGCAGACGGCTGCCGTGACCTGCCCGCCCCTTCGCGACGAGGCGGATCCAGATCAGGGCCTTCTCGCCCACCTGCAGCAGGTACGCGCGACGGTCGTCGACGGTGATCGAGTATCCACCCACCTCGCTGATCGCTTCTGTGGCACCGGCGAACCATTCCGGCCGGTTCTGCACGACGAGCGCCGAGCCCTCCACTCCCCCGTTCTCCTCGTCCGCGAAGAACGCCAGCACGAGGTCGCGCTCGGGCTGCTCGCCGGCACGCAGGATGTCGGCCACGGCTGTGAGGATCATCGCGTTCATGTTCTTCATGTCGACCGCGCCACGACCCCACAGCATCCCGTCGCGCACGTCACCTGCGAAGGGGTCGACCGTCCAGTCCTCCGCCATCGCCGGCACGACGTCGAGGTGTCCGTGCACGACCAGGGCGGACTTCCGGGGATCACGACCACGCACCCGCGCCATGACGTTCGTGCGGCGCTCGATCGGCTCGTAATACTCGACGTCCAAGCCGAGGCTCTGCAGGTACGCCCCCACATACTCGGCGGCCTCGCGTTCACCCTTGGCGTTGCCGCCACCGAAGTTCGAGGTGTCGAAGCGGATCAGGTCCTGCGCGATGCGCACCACTTCGGGAAGGGACGGTTCGGTCATGCTGACCAGGCTATCGAAACGCCGTGGCGCGCCCGGGAAACGCGCTCGGTTTCGGGGTGGGCTGAACCGCGTGCTAATGTAAATCTTCGTTCGGCAACGAACATCCAACACCTGCGCGGGTGGCGGAATGGTAGACGCGCTACGTTGAGGTCGTAGTGCCCGTAAGGGCGTGGGGGTTCAAGTCCCCCTCCGCGCACAGGCGAAAAGGCTCCGGAACCAATGGTTCCGGAGCCTTTCTTCGTTCCGCCCGCCCGAGGCGGGGCCGCGACTCCTAGACGGCCCCGACCCCGAACAGCAGTCCGAGACCGTAGGTGATCGCTGCCGCGCCGAAGCCGATCGCCAGCTGACGGAGCGCACGACGCAGAGGCGGCCCTCCCGACAGGATGCCGACCATCGCGCCGGTCGTGAGCAGCGCGACACCGACGAGCACGAGCGCGACGATGACCGCGGCGGTGCCCTCCAGTCCGAAGATCCACGGCAGGACGGGGATGATCGCGCCGGAGGCGAAGAGCAGGAAGCTCGAGAGCGCCGCCGTCCAATCGCTCCCGACGATCTCGTGGTCGGAGCCCGGATGCACGTTCACCGGCCCGGTCGCGGTCCGCTCCACGCCGGCACGAGCCGCCGCCACGATGCGACGGGCGCGTTCGAGGGCTTCGGCCTGTTCGATGCCTCGCGCGCGGTAGACGAGCGCGAGTTCGTTCTCGTCGATGTCGAGGTCGGCAGCCGACGCCGCCGCATCCTCATTCGCCTCCGTGGCTGCGAGCAGCTCGCGCTGCGAGCGGACGGAGACGAACTCCCCCGCCCCCATCGACAGTGCACCGGCGAGAAGGCCTGCGACACCGCTGAAGAGGACGAAGCCCGAGCTGACCCCGGTGGCCCCGATGCCGAGCACCAGCGCGAGGTTGCTGACGAGGCCGTCGTTGGCGCCGAACACCGCCGCGCGGAACGAGCCGGAGAGCCGTCGCCTGCCGCGTGCGGCGAGTCCCCTCACGACCTCGTAGTGCACCTTCTCATCAGCACGCATGGCGGGGGTCGCGTACTGTTCCGAGTCGTACGGCGACCGCGCCTCGGCGCTCTGCGCGAGGGCGAGCACGAAGATCGATCCGAAACGACCGGCCATCCAGCCGAGCAGACGTGAACGGATGCCCGCGCGGGGCAGACGCGCAGGCTCGGCACCGAGCAGATCGAGCCAGTGCTGCTCGTGGCGACGCTCGGCGTCGGCGAGGCTCAGCAGGATCTGCTGCTCCTCACCGGTGCGACGCTGAGCGAGTCGCTGATAGACGGTGCCTTCGGCGCGCTCCTCGACGAGGTAGCGCGCCCAACGGCGGCGGTCGGCGGCAGTCGGTTCCGCAGTGGCAGCGGGGGCTGTCATTCGATGCTCCTGGACTCTGGGCCCCGAGACACGGGGCGACCCTTAAACGCTAGCCGCGGTGGTCACGGCGGGCCGTGTCGAGACCAGGATTGCCAGGATTTCGGGCCTCCGAACAGCGGTGTCTCAGACGGCGGATCGTCCGCGTCTCAGGACCGTACGCGCTTGCGCAGCACCTCGATGCGGGCCTGCAGCTGCGTGACCGTGGCCTGCGCGACCGCCGGGCCTCCGCAGATGCGACGGAGCTCTGCATGGACAGCACCGTGCGGCTCGCCCCTCTGCCGCGCGTACAGGCCGACGAGGCTGTTGAGCAGCTGACGCTGCTCTTTGAGCGTCCGGTGCAGTGGGGCGGGGAGAGTCGTCGTCTCCGTAGGCGACGCCGTCGCCTCTCGCGCCTCGCGGAGCCGCGATTGCCGGGCCTGACGCTGCATGAGGAGTTCGTGGACATGCTCCGGCTCGAGGAGCCCGGGGAACCCGATGAACTCCTCCTCCTCCGGTGTTCCGGGCTCGGCGAGCTGACCGAATTCCTGCCCTTCGAACACGACACGATCGAAGTGCGCGACGGACGACAGAGCCTGGTAGCTGAACTCCTGAGTCAGCGCGTCGGACGCGTCATCCTCGCGGTTCGCGCTCTCGAGCAGCGAATCCTCGAGACCGTCGTCGTCTTTGGACTGCCTGTCGAGCGCGTGGTCGCGCTGCTTGTCCATCTCGTTCGCGAGCCCCATGAGCACGGGCACCTGCGGGAGGAACACACTCGCGGCTTCTCCGCGGCGGCGCGCCCGCACGAATCGTCCGATCGCCTGCGCGAAGAACAGCGGCGTCGACGACGACGTGGCATACACGCCGACCGCGAGCCGAGGGACATCGACGCCCTCGGACACCATCCTGACCGCGACCATCCACCGCGCATCGCCGGCACTGAACTTCTCGATGCGCTCGGAGGCTGTCGCGTCGTCCGACAGCACGACCGTGGGCTGCTGACCGGTGATGCTGTGCAGGATCTTCGCGTACGCGCGGGCGACGGTCTGGTCGGTCGCGAGCACGAGTCCACCTGCGTCGGGCACATGGTGCCGGATCTCACTGAGACGACGGTCAGCCGCGGAGAGCACCGCCGGCATCCACTCACCCTCGGGGTCGAGTGCCGTGCGCCAAGCCTGCGAGGTGACGTCCTTCGTGTTGTCCTGACCGAGGTGCGTCTCCAGTTCGTCACCCGTGCTCGTGCGCCACCGCATCTTGCCGGCGTACATGTGGAACAGAACCGGTCGCACGACGCCGTCGGCGAGAGCACGCCCGTAGCCGTAGTTGTAGTCCGTCCGCGAGATGCGCGCCCCCGATTCGTCGGGGTGGTACTCGACGAACGGGATCGGTGCGGTGTCGCTGCGGAACGGTGTGCCCGACAGCAGGAGGCGCCGCTTGGCCGGCCCGTAGGCGTCACGGATCGCGTCACCCCAGCTGAGCGCGTCGCCGCCATGATGCACCTCGTCGAGCACGACCAGCGTGCGGGCATCCTCGGTGAGGTGTCGATGCACCGAGGATTTCGCCGCGACCTGCGCATACGTGACGACCGCGCCGTGATAGTGGCGAGCCGGAGCCCAGTCGCTGTTCCGGAAGCGCGGGTCGAGTCGGATGTGCACGCGCGCTGCGGCATCGGCCCACTGAGTCTTGAGATGCTCGGTCGGCGCGACCACGATGATGCGGTTGACCTCGCCCATACGCATGAGTTCGACAGCCAGGGTCAGTGCGAAGGTCGTCTTTCCGGCGCCGGGTGTCGCAGCCACGAGGAAGTCACGTTGGTCGGCCTCGAAGTACTGCTCCAGTGCCTCCTGCTGCCACGCGCGCAGCTTGTTCGCGGTTCCCCACGGGGCGCGCTGAGGAAAGGACGGAGAAAGCATCGACTCCACGATAATCGCTGCCACGGACACTCGGGGCCCCGACGGCGCGGCGTGCTCGGCCTCGCCCTTCGACGCGCCGCACGAGTAGGCTCGTCCGGTGCGCCGCCACCACCGATGCGCCGCGCACGTTCGCGAAGGAGAGCTGGATGACCGACCAGGATTCGACCCGGACCCCGCATCTCGACAATGAGAGTCCGCACCCGTGGCGACGCTTCGTCGCGATCGGCGACTCGTTCACCGAGGGCATCGGAGACCCCGATCCCTCACACCCCGGGAGCCATCGGGGCTGGGCCGATCGGGTCGCCGAGGTCCTGTCGCAGCAGGTCGACGACTTCGCCTATGCCAACCTGGCGGTGCGTGGCAAGCTCATCGCGCAGATCGTGCACGACCAGATCGAACCGGCGGTCGCCCTGCACCCCGACCTCATCTCGATCTGCGCCGGCGGAAACGACGTGATCCGCCCCGGCACCGACCCGGATGCCATCGCCGTCCAACTCGAAGATGCTGTCGCACGCCTGTCGTCGACCGGTGCGGCGGTGCTGCTCTTCACGGGCATCGACACTGCGTTCACGCCTGTCTTCCGACCGTTCCGCGGCAAGGTGGCGATCTACAACGAGAACGTGCGAGCAATCGCAGATCGCCACGACTGCATCGTCGCCGATCAGTGGGCGCTGAAGACGGTTCAGGACATGCGGTTCTTCGACGACGACCGGTTGCACTACAACTCGCTCGGTCATCACGAGGTCGCGCGCATGGTGCTGCGCGCGCTCAACGTGCCGAACGACCTCGAGTCCATGCAGCCCGAGTCGCTCCCGATCCGCACATGGCGAGAGGCACGCTCCGAGGATCTCGGTTGGGCTCGCGAGCACCTCGTCCCCTGGGTCCTGCGCCGACTCCGCCATCAGTCCTCGGGCGACCACATCCTGGCCAAGCGGCCCGAACCCTCGCCCGTCGTGTTCCCCGACCTCGACTGACACCTCCACGGGCGGGGCAGTCCCCTCAGCGAGTCAGCGCGATCCGAGCGCCCACAGCGCCACAGCCGCCGCGGAAGCGACGTTGAGCGAGTCCACTCCCCCGGACATGGGGATCGTCACGACCGTGTCGGCGTTCTCGAGCGCCGTGCGAGAGAGCCCGTCGCCCTCCGATCCCATGACGACGGCGACGCGCTCGGGGCGGTTCGCGACATAGGCGTCGAGCGTCACGGCCTCGTCGCTGAGGGCCAGGGCCGCGATGTCGAAGTGGGCCGCGTGGAGGTCGGCGACCGCCGATTCCCAGTCCAGGATGCGGGTCCACGGCACCTGGAACACCGTTCCCATGCTCACGCGGACGCTGCGTCGGTAGAGGGGGTCCGCTCCCCCTGGCGATACGAGCACCGCGTCCGCCCCGAGGCCGGCGGCCGCGCGGAAGGCCGCACCGACATTCGTGTGATCGCCGACGTTCTCCAGGATCATCACGAGCGTCGCTCCGTCGATCACTTCGCGCACGCTCGGGAGCTCGGGGCGGTGCATCGATGCGATCGTGCCGCGGTGCACCGCGAAACCCGTGACCGCCTCGGCGACCTCGTCAGGGACCACGTACACCGGCACATCGAGATCACCCATGATCGCGTCGATGTCCTCGATGCGACGCTCCTGCACGAGGACGGAGCGCGGGCGATGCCCCGCAGCGACCGCGCGCGCGATCACCTTCGTCGATTCGGCGATGTACAGCCCGCCGGCCGGATCCTTCACCGTGCGGAGCGCCGTGTCGGTCAGCGCTCGATAGTCGTCGAGTCGTCGATCGTCCGGATTCGTCACGCGCAGCAGTTCCACGCGCCCCAGTCTGCCATCGCCCGCGTCGCTCACGCCGCGGGGCCCGGCCGGAGCGCGGGCCGCCCTGCACGCCGTAGACTCGCAGCGGGAGGTCTTGTGAGCGCATCGAGTCCGGTCGAGTCGTCGGCCGCCGTCGCTCGCGCTGCCGAACTCCTGCAGGGTCGCCGCATCGCCCTCCTCACCGGGGCCGGCATCTCCACCGACTCGGGCATTCCCGCGTACCGGGGCGAGGGCGCACGGACCCGTTCGGATCCCATGACGATCCAGCGCTACCTCGGTGACGACGCCTCACGGCGACGCTATTGGGTCGGCGGACATCTCGGCTGGCGTGCCTTCGCTCAGGCGACTCCCAATCGCGGACACATCGCGCTCGCAGAGATGGAGTCGTCCGGGCAGGTGACCGGCGTGATCACGCAGAACGTCGACGGCCTGCATCTGCGGGCAGGCAGCTCGCATGTGATCGAGGTCCATGGGACCATGCGCCGCGTACTCTGTCTGCGCTGCGGTCAGGTGTTCGATCGTCGCGACATCGCTGTGCAGATCGAAGAGCTGAACCCGTGGATCTCTGTTCCCGAGAACGTCGCGCTCAACCCCGACGGCGACGTCCGGCCCGAGAGCACCGCAGGTTTCGTGGTGCCCACCTGCACCGTGTGCGACGGGATGCTGAAGCCCGACGTCGTCTTCTTCGGCGAGTACGTCCCGCAGGACCGCTTCCGCGCGGCGGAGTCGTTGCTGCGTTCGAGCGACGCCCTCATCGTCGCCGGCTCCTCGCTCGTCGTGAACTCCGGGGTGCGCCTGGTCGAGCGTGCGCGACGTCGCAGCATCCCCCTCATCATCGTCAACCGCGAGCCGACGCGAGCGGATGTCTGGGCCGATGTCACCATCGCCGCGGGCACCAGCGACGTGCTCCCCGCGATCCAGGAGCTTCTCGAATGACCCTGCTCACCCTCGTACGACACGGACAGACCGACTGGAACCTCGACCGTCGCATCCAGGGATCGACCGACATCCCCCTGAACGCGACGGGTCGTGCAGACGCGATGTCCGCAGCCACGCACCTGGCCGCATCCGCGCATCACACGATCTACTCCAGTCCGCTGCTGCGGGCGCGCGAGACCGCGGAGATCATCTCGACGGAGCTGGGCCTCGGAGCACCGATCCTCGTTCCGGACCTCCGAGAGCGCGAGTTCGGCGAGGGCGAGGGCATGCTCGTCTCCGAGTACATGGAGGCCTACGGCGGATGGCACGCCTCCGTGCCGGGGGCGGAGACACTCGATGACGTCGCGGAGCGCGCTCTGCGTGCCCTCGACGCCATCGCGCGCGACTCTCGGCGTCGCTCGACTCCGGTCGCGGAGTCCGTGGTGGTCGTCGCGCACGGAGGGGTGATCCGGGCGCTGATCGATCATGTGTCTGGAGGCACACTCCCGCGAGTCGGCGACCAGATCGTGAACGGGTCCGCCCATCGGTTCGAGGCCGCTCCGGGGATGCTCCGCCTCCTCGACCAGACGGTCCTCATCTGACTCGGTCTCCGGCCGGACCTGATCGGATCGGAGCGGGGTCAGCGTTCCCGTGCGAGAACTGATCGGGCGTGACGGAGCACCGGCTCGTCGACCATCCGGCCCTCGAAACGGAAGACGCCGCGCTCCGTCTCCGCGGCGGCGATCACGGATCGTGCCCACTCCACGGTGGCGATATCGGGCGCATAGGCGTCCCTGATCACCGCGACCTGATTCGGATGGATGCAGGCGGTCGCCGCGAACCCCGAGGCGGCAGCGTCCTCGGCCTCCGCGGCGAGCCCATCGATGTCGTCGAGAGCGATGTGCACCGCGTCGATCGCGCGCTTGCCCTGCGCTCCGGCCTCGAGAAGAACGCGTGACCTCGCGTACCGTGCGACGTCGCGATATCCGCCGTCATGGCGCCGGCTGGACGTGCCCCCGAGAGAAGCGACGAGATCCTCCGCACCCCACATCAGCGCGGTGACTCGTGGATGAGCGGCGATCCGGTCCGCGGCGTGGATCCCGCGAGCGGTCTCGCACAGCGCTATCAGCGAGAATCGCTCGTCGAACGCATCGAGGCTGGCCGCACTCTCCGTCTTCGCGACCATCACGGTGCGGAAGTCCGTCTGAGAGAGAGTGGCGAGGTCCGACACGAAGGCCTCGGAATCCGGCGAGTTGACCCGGACGATCACTCGGTCCGGATCGATGTCCGTGTCGATGAGGTTCCCGCGTGCGCTCGCCTTCGCCGCCGGCAGCACGGCGTCCTCGAGATCGAGGATGACCGCATCCGCCTTCTCGAGCGCACCGCGGAAGCGCTCGGGGCGATCCGCGGGGCAGAACAGCAGGGCGGGTCCGAGATCGAATGTCATTGCGGTTCTCCGGGACGGCACAGCACGAGCACGGTGCGGGTGGCGGTCGCGACGACCGTCTCCTCCTGATTGCGTCCGGTGTGCGTGATGGTCACGATCCCCTGTCGTGGGCGAGAGGTCGAGAGTCGTCGCTCGACGATCGCACTCTCGGTGTACAGGGTGTCCCCCGCGAACAGCGGATGGGGGAACGTGACGTCGCCGAGGCCGAGCTGCGCGACGAGAGTTCCCTGAGTGAGCTGCGCGACGGAAGCGCCGACCATGGTCGAGAGCGTCCACATCGAGTTCATGACGCGGGTGCCGAACGGCTCCTGCGTGGCGGCGAAGGCCGCATCGAGGTGCAGCGCCTGTGTGTTCATCGTCAGTGTCGTGAACACGACATTGTCGGCCTCGGTCGCGGTACGTCCCGGCCGGTGCAGATAGCGGGCGTCCTCATCGAACTCCTCGAAATAGAGCCCGCGCTGCACGATCTCCCTTGCGGTCATGCTGCCACGCTACCCGGCGAGACCGAGTGCCCGCGCGATCACCAGAAGCTGCACCTCGGTCGTCCCTTCGCCGATCTCGAGGATCTTCGAGTCCCGATAGTGGCGTGCGACGGGGAACTCGTTCATGAACCCGTTTCCGCCGAAGATCTGCGTCGCGTCCCTCGCATTGTCCATGGCCGCTTCCCCGGACACGAGCTTGGCGATCGCCGCCTGCTCAGCGAAAGGAAGACCGCCGTCGCGCAGCCGAGCCGCGTGGTGCCAGGCGAGGCGCGCCGTGTGCACGCGCGCCCGCATACGGGCCAGGGTGAACTGCGCGTTCTGCCTGGTGCTCAGGGCGCTGCCGAAGATCGTCCGGGACTTCGCATAGTCGACTGCGGCCTCGAGGCATCCTTCCGCCGCACCGGTCGCGAGAGCCGCGATGGCGATGCGTCCCTCGTCCAGGATGCTCAGGAAGTTGCGGAAGCCGCTCCCCCGTTCACCGAGGAGGTTCCCCACCGGCACGCGTGCTCCATCGAAGCTCAGCGGATGCGTGTCGGACGCGTTCCACCCGACCTTGTCGTACGGCGGATCGACGGTGAACCCCGGTGTGCCGTTCGGCACGATGATCGTCGAGATCTCCTTGCGACCGTCGATCGATCCGGTGACGGCGGTGACCGTCACGAAGCGCGTGATGGGGGTGCCGGAGTTGGTGATGAACTGCTTCGAGCCGTCGATCACCCAGTCTTCGCCGTCCAGGCGGGCTGTGGTGCGCGTGGCGCCTGCGTCGCTGCCCGCCTCGGGTTCCGTCAGACCGAAACCCGCGAGGGCTCGTCCGCCGAGGAGGTCGGGCAGCAGCTCGCTCTTCTGCGCCTCCGTTCCGAAACGGAACACCGGCATCGCGCCGAGACTCACGCCCGCCTCGAGCGTGATGGCGATGGACTGGTCGACGCGACCGAGCGCTTCGATCGCGATCCCCAGCGCCATGTAGTCACCGCCCTGGCCGCCGTATTCCTCGGGGAACGGCAGACCGAACAGTCCGAGATCGCCCATCTGCGCGACGACATCCATCGAGAGCGTGTGCGTCCGGTCCGCCTCATAGGCCTGCGGGGCCACGACCGTGTCGGCGAACTCGCGGACCATCCCGGCGAGCTCGCGCTCCTCATCCGTCAGCTGGAACGCCATCGGTCCTCCTCCTCAGTCACGCGCGCGACCACCTGGTCGAGTCGCACCTGGTCGCCTTCGGCGACCAGCAATCTCACCGTCCCGTCGTGGGGGGCCACGACGGGATGCTCCATCTTCATCGCCTCGATGGAGACGATCGGCGTACCGGCGATCACCGATGCGCCGTCCACGACATGGACTGCGACGACGCTCCCCGGCATGGGTGCTCGGGCGTCGGGGCCGGATGCCGTGGTGCGAGCGTCCTGTGCCGCGAGGCGCCGCAGCATCCGCTGTCGCCGGTCGAGCGGCCGCAGACGCACGGTGCGTCCGTCTTCCGCGACCCACACGGCGCCGTCCGAGTCCGAGGCGACCGCGGTGACATGGTGCGACGCGATGGTCGAGGCGACGAACACCTCTTCGTCATCCGTCTCGAAGACATGATCGACCGCTCTGTCGTCGACGAGTCGTTGCCAGACTCGGCCTGCTTTTCTCCCCAGCTCGGAGTCGCGCGTTCGGTCAGTGACATGCGCGGCGGCTGCCGCGAGCATGGTCGGCGTGGGCGGTCGGCGCCGAATCGGTAGAAGCGACTCGATGAGTCCGGTGTCCAGATCTCCTGACACCACGCGTTCGTCCTGACAGAGCTGCCGAAGGAAATCGATGTTCGTATCGACGCCGAGCACGGTCGTGCGGCTCAGCGCCTCATCCAGCAGGCGGAGCGCAGCGGAGCGGTCGGCAGCATGTGCCACCACCTTCGCGATCATCGGATCGTAGAACCCCGTGACCTCCGAACCGGTCTCCACGGCCGCATCCACGCGCACTCCCCGCGGAGCGTCGAACAGAAGCACCTGGCCGGTCGACGGTATGAACCCGCGCTCGGGCGACTCGGCGTAGATGCGGGCTTCCACCGCATGCCCGTCCAGCCGCGGCGCGGGTGTCAGTGCCGCGCCGGCGGCGACGTCGATCTGCAGCGCGACCAGATCGATGCCGGTGACCGCCTCAGTGACGGGGTGCTCGACCTGGAGCCTCGTGTTCATCTCGATGAAGAAGATCTCGTCCTGCCGATCGGCATCGACGAGGAACTCGACCGTCCCGGCCCCGACGTAGTCGACGCTGCGCGCGGCAGTGACCGCGGCGTCGAGCAGGCGCGCTCGCGTCGCCTCCGGTATGCCCGCGGAGGGTGCCTCTTCGATCACCTTCTGGTGCCGCCGCTGCAGGGTGCATTCACGCTCTCCGAGGGCGATCACCGTGCCGTGCGCATCCCCGAACACCTGCACCTCGATGTGTCGCGGACGGCGGATGAGGCGCTCCAGGATCAGCGCATCGTCTCCGAAAGCGGCAGAAGCGACCCTTCGCGCCGAGGCGAGAGCCGACCTCAGTCCCGACGCATCGTCGACCACTTCCATGCCCTTGCCGCCGCCACCCGCGCTCGGCTTCACCAGCAGCGGGAACCCGGTGCGTTCGGCCTCTTCGCCGATCTCGGCGTCGGACAGTCCCCGCGCGTCGAAACCCGGCACGACCGGAACGCCGGACCGAGAGACATGGTCGCGAGCCCGGGCCTTGTCACCCATGATCTGCAGAGCACCGATCGACGGTCCGATGAAGGCGATGCCGCTCTCCGCACAGGCCTCGGCGAGTCCCACGCTCTCGGAGAGGAATCCGTAGCCCGGGTGGATCGCCTGCGCGCCGCTGGCGCGTGCAGCGCCGATCACCGCGTCGATGTCGAGGTACGACTCCGAAGCGGGTGCCGGGCCGAGACGCATCGCGACGTCGGCCTCGGTCACGTGCGGCGCCGTGGCATCGGCGTCGCTGAACACCGCGACGCTGCGGATACCGCGACCGCGGAGGGTCCGGACGATGCGCCGTGCGATCTCTCCGCGGTTGGCCACGAGGATGGTGTCGAATCCGCGCGGGGCCGCTGCGGTGATGATGCTCGTCATGTCCGTCTCACATCCTGAACAGGCCGAAGCTCGGCTCGGGCAGGGGGGTCCTGGCAGCAACATCGAGAGCGAGGCCCAGCAAATCGCGGGTGTCTTCGGGATCGATGATCCCGTCGTCCCAGAGCCGAGCAGTGGCGTAATACGGCTCACCCTGCGCGTCGTACTGGGCCCGGATCGGATCTTCGAACGCGCGGCGCTCTTCGGACTCCCATGTATCGCCCCGAGCCGCCAGCTGGTCTTCCTTGACCGTCGCGAGCACGGATGCCGCCTGCGCGCCACCCATCACGGAGATGCGACTCGCGGGCCATGTCCACAGGAAACGAGGCGAATAGGCACGACCGCACATCGAGTAGTTCCCGGCACCGAACGCCCCGCCGATGATGACGGTGAACTTCGGCACCCGCGTGCTCGCGACCGCCGTGACCATCTTCGCCCCGTCCTTCGCGATCCCGCCGGCCTCCGCTTCGGTGCCGACCATGAAACCACTGATGTTCTGCAGGAAGACCAGCGGGATGCCGCGCTGATCGCACAGTTCGATGAAATGCGCACCCTTGAGGGCGGACTCGCCGAACAGCACTCCGTTGTTCGCGACGATGCCGACAGGGTGTCCGTGCAGCCGAGCGAATGCCGTCACCAGCGTCGTTCCGTACTCCGCTTTGAACTCACGGAGCGAATCCCCATCGATCAGGCGTTCGATGACCTCGTGCACGTCGTACGACGCGTTGACGTCGACCGGAACCACGTCATACAGAGACCCCGCGGTCGACGGCGCCCGGGTATCGTGCACCTCCCACGCCGGTGCCGGTGGCTGCGGAAGCATGGCGACGATGTCGCGCAGGATCTCGAGTGCGTGCTCGTCGTCCTCGGCCAGGTGATCGACGACTCCGCTTCGTCGCGCGTGCAGCTCGCCGCCGCCCAGTTCTTCCGCAGAGACGACCTCGCCGATCGCCGCTTTCACGAGCGGCGGGCCGCCCAGGAAGATCGTCCCCTGACCGCGGACGATGACGGTCTCGTCGCTCATGGCCGGAACGTAGGCACCTCCTGCCGTGCAGGAGCCGAGAACCGCAGCGAGCTGCGGAATGCCCTGTGCCGACATGCGCGCCTGGTTGAAGAAGATGCGACCGAAATGCTCGCGATCCGGGAACACCTCATCCTGCCGAGGAAGAAAAGCCCCGCCGGAGTCGACGAGGTACAGGCAGGGAAGACGGTTGTCGAGCGCGATCTCCTGTGCACGCAGGTGCTTCTTCACTGTGAGCGGATAGTAGGTGCCGCCCTTCACGGTCGCGTCGTTGCAGACGACCATGACATGGCGTCCGTGCACGAGCCCGATTCCGGCGATGACGCCCGCGGCCGGCGCATCACCGTCATAGAGACCGTCGGCCGCGAGCGGAGCGACCTCGAGGAACGGACTGCCCTCGTCCAGCAGACGCGATACACGTTCACGGGGAAGGAGCTTTCCCCTCGCCAGGTGCCGCTGCCGAGACGCCTCGGGGCCTCCCCGGGCGGCCGCGGTACGTCGCTCTTTCAGCTCGGCGGCCAAGGACTGCTGGGTCGCAGGCATCGTGATGTCCTCCTCGACACACGTGCGCATTCGTCACACTCTGGTGCGACTCGTGCTTTTCCGGTTAGTGTGCACTAACCAGTCTCATCAGGTTAGCGAGGATTAACTGAGATGACAACCCCGATCACCGCCCGAGATCGGGCCAAGGCGGAACGGTCCGGTGCGATCCTGCGCGCCACCGCACACCTCTTCGCCGAGCGCGGCTACAACGGTGTCAGCCTGGAGGACATCGGGGCGGCGGTGGGCGTGTCCGGCCCTGCGGTCTACCGGCACTTCGCCGGGAAGCAGGCGCTGCTGGGTGCCGTGCTGGTCGAGGTCAGCCGCGACCTCGTCGACGGCGGATCCCGGGTGTCGGCGGCCGCGACGACGCCCGACGAGCGCATCAGCGCACTGATCGCCTTCCACGTCGACTTCGCTCTGCGCCACGCCGACGTCATCCGTGTCCACGACAGCGATGTCGCCCACCTCGCTCCCGCCGATCACAGTGAGGTCCGTCGCCTGCAGCGCGCGTACATCGAGCTCTGGATGGATGCGCTCGCCGCGGTGGTCGACGCCGGTGCCGACGAGCTACGGCTCCGCGTGCAGGCGTGCTTCGGTCTCATCAACTCGACGCCGCACAGCACGACGTCGGCTGCTCGCCGACATGCCGCCACCGCGACCGTGCTGGCCGCGATGGCGGAGTCGGCTCTCCGGGCCGTTATCTGAAGAGCAGGGCTCTGCCCGGTTCCTCGAGGATGTCGGCGACGTCTTTGAGGAATCGTGCTCCCTCTGCACCGTCGACGACCCGGTGGTCGAACGACAGACTGAGCGTCATCATCTGGCGCAGCGCGATCTCGCCGCGATAATCCCAGGGCTGACGACGCACGGCGCCGACGGCGAGGATTCCCGACTGCCCGGGCGGCAGGATCGGCGTGCCGGCGTCGACGCCGAACACCCCGATGTTCGAGATCGAGAATGTGCCACCTGCGAGTGCGGAAGGAGCGGTGCGCCCCTCTCGCGCCGTCTCGGCGAGATCCTGCACCGCATCGGCGAGTTCGACGAGCGTCAGACGCTCGGCATCCCGGATGTTGGGCACGAGCAGTCCGCGTTCGGTCGCTGCGGCGATGCCGAGATCGACGTAGCCGTGTCGCACGATCTCCCCCGCTGCGTCATCCCACCGCGAGTTCAGTTCCGGCGCTCGTCCGAGAGCCAGACACACGGCTTTGGCGACCACCGCGAGCGGCCCGATCCTGTGCCCGGCGAGGGATCGATCATCGCGGAACGACGCGACGAGGTCCATGGTGGACGTCACGTCGACCGTGTGGAACACCGTGACGTGTGGCGCGGTGAACGCACTCTCGACCATGGCGGCAGCGGTGTGCTTGCGCACGCCCCTGATGGGCACGCGTACCTCGCGGTCGCGCTCCCCTGGCGCCGGATCCGCTGGCGACCCCGACGCTCGGAGCTGGTCCGGACGAGCGCTCAGGAGCGTGGCGCCGGAGGTCCGCTCGACGTAGTCATCGACGTCGGAGCGCGTGATCAGCCTGTCGCCGACGGCTGCGGCCACGAGCACGAGATCGATGCCGAGGCGCTTCGCATACGCCCGAACCGGCGGC
>NZ_DALZXX010000001.1:81457-184137 GCF_031988965.1 Microbacterium sp. | reverse complement strand
TCGACCACGAGATCGACGCTCGGCGTCGGGGCCGCATCGTGTGGGGCTGCCTCGAGCACCGCGGTGTCCTGTACCCGCGGTGCGCCACCGAACCGTCGCGCTCGACGAGCGGGTCGCGCCGCCGAGGTCGGAGCTGCACCGTACCCGACGAGATTCGGCTCGGCCTTGGCGCCATCGGCGCGCCCCGTGTCCATGACCTCATCGTCGGACCCGTCGGCCGCGATCTCGAAGGCGATCAACGGGGCTCCGACGGCGACAGTCTCACCCGCGCCGGCGTGCAGCGTGGAGACGGTTCCCTCGTAGGGCGAGGGAAGCTCGACGATCGCTTTCGCAGTCTCGACCTCGGCGAGCGTCTGATTCAGAGCGACGCTGTCGCCCGGCGCGACCAGCCACTGCACCACCTCTGCCTCTGTGAGACCTTCGCCGAGATCAGGCAGCCGGAACTCCGTGATCATGCGTCCGCTCCCGTCAGGCTGTTCGGTCGGTCGAGCACGCGGTCGACCGCGTCCAGAAGACGATCGAGGTCGGGCAGGTGGTACTTCTCGAGCTTCGCGGGCGGATACGGCACATCGTGCCCGGTCACTCGAAGCGGCGCGGACTCGAGGTGCTCGAAGCATCGCTCGGTGACACTGGCGATGACCTCGGCGGCGACTCCGGCCTCGCGAGACGCCTCGTGCGCGACGACCACTCGACCGGTCTTCCGCACGGACGCCGCCACCGAGTCGTAGTCGACGGGCGACAGCGAGCGCAGATCGATGACCTCCAACGAGATCCCCTCGTCCTCTGCGGCGTCCGCGGCCTGAAGAGCGGTGGTCGTCATCGCTCCGTAGGTGATGAGCGTGACGTCGGTCCCCTGGCGCACGACGCGCGCGAGTCCCATCGGTGGAGCATCCGCCAGCGGTGCCTCGAGGTCGACCTCACCCTTGTGGTGATAGAGACGCTTGGGTTCGAAGAAGATCACCGGATCGTCGGATGCGATCGCCTGACGGAGGCTCCGGTATGCATCCTCGGGATTGGAGACCGCGATGACTCGCAGACCCGCGGTGTGCACGAAGTAGGCCTCCGGCGACTCGGAATGGTGCTCGGCGGCCCCGATGCCACCCGCCCACGGGATTCGGATCGTGATCGGCATCTTCACCCGTCCCTGGGTGCGGTAGTGCAGCTTGGCGACCTGCGCGACGACCTGGTCGAAAGCCGGGTAGACGAACCCGTCGAACTGGATCTCGACGACGGGACGATACCCGCGGAATGCGAGCCCGACTGCGGTGCCGACGATGCCGGACTCCGCAAGCGGCGTGTCGATCACGCGCTGTGCGCCGAACTCGTCGAGCAGCCCGTCCGTGATGCGGAACACCCCGCCGAGCCTTCCGATGTCCTCGCCGAGAAGAACGACTCTGTCATCGTCGCGCATCGCCTGGCGGAGCCCTGCTCCGAGTGCTTTGCCGAGCGTGAGCTCCGTCATCTCAGACCGCCCCGTCGAAGGATGCGAGGTACGCGGCATACTCCGAGCGCTGACGCTCGAGGCCCGAGTGCGGCTCGGCGTACACCCCGTCGAAGACCGCGAGCGGCGGCCGGGTCACCATGCCGAGGCACTGCGCACGCATCTCCTTGGCGATGGCGTCGGCCGCCGCCTGCGTGTCCGCGACGTGATCATCGTCCAACTCGCCGAGGGCCCGCAGATGGGCCTCGAGGCGGACGATCGGGTCGCGACGACGCCACGACTCGAGCTCGTCACTGCCGCGGTATCTGGTCGGGTCGTCCGCGGTGGTGTGCGGCCCCATCCGGTATGTCACCGCTTCGATGTATGCGGGCCCCTTGCCCGACCGCGCGTGCTCCAACGCCCAGCGCATCGCAGCCATGCACGCGAGCACGTCGTTGCCGTCGACTCGGAGACTCGGGATCCCGAACCCCGGCGCACGCCCGGCGATCGGGAACTGCGACTGCACAGCGACGGGCTCCGAGATGGCCCAGTGGTTGTTCTGACAGACGAAGACCACGGGAGCGCGATACGACGACGCGAACACCATCGCCTCGTTGACGTCCCCCTGGCTCGTCGCGCCGTCGCCGAAGTACGTGACGGCGACCTCGTCGGCACCGTCGTGCCGGATGCCGAGCGCGTAGCCGACCGCGTGCAGGGTCTGCGCTCCGATGATGATCTGCAGCGGAGCGACACGGAGAGCGGCGGGATCGTGTCCGGCACCTTCCTCCCCCCGCCACATGCGGACGAAGTCGGCGGGCTGCGCTCCGCGGGCGTAGATGACCCCGGTCTCCCGATAGCTCGGGAAGACGTAATCCTGCGGGGCGAGGGCGCGAGCGGTGCCGATCTGCGTCGCCTCCTGGCCCTGGCAGGGAGCCCAGAGCCCGAGCTGCCCCTGACGCTGCAGAGCGACGCCCTCGGCATCGATGCGCCGGAGAACGATCATGTCGCGGAGAAGATCCCTCAGCATCGGGGCGTCGACGTCGGCCACGTACGGGTCGAGTTCCGGGTGCGGGATCCGCGTCCCGTCCGGTGCCAGGATGCGTTCCGACAGCTCGAGATCCTGCGCGGTGTCGACTATCGGAGTGCTCTGCGGTGACATCATCGTCCTCCTTGCTCGTGCTGCCCTCGTGAGGCATCGCACGCGTCTTCCGGCATCATCGCCGGCCACCTCGAGCGTACGTCCGCTCAGCAGCTCGCTCAAGCAATGAACGAGCCGTTGAGCATGTTGCCAAATCGAAGCAGACGAAGCGCTGCTACTCTTTGGCACTATGGCCGGACTTGACCGTATCGATCTGGAATTGCTCGCCGCGCTCGCCGACGACCCGCGCATCACCATCGTCGCCCTGGCCGAGAGCCTCGGGCTGTCGCGGAACACGATCCAGGCCCGAATGGCACGCCTGGAGGAGACCGGAGTCTTCCTCTCCTACGAGAGGTCCTTCTCCCCCGATGTGCTCGGATTCCCGCTCCAGGCTTTCGTGAGCATCGGAGTCCGCCAGACCGAGCTCCCGCGCATCATCAACGAACTCGCACGCATCCCCGAGATCGTGCAGGCGCACGGCCTGAGCGGCTCCGTCGACCTCCTGGCGCGCGTCGCGTGCCGCGATGCGCGCCACCTCTTCGACACCGACGCGCGCATCCTTTCGGTCGACGGCGTCGAGCGGACCGAGACGTCGCTCGCGATGGGCGAGGTCATCCCGTTCCGCGTGGCCGGACTCATGGGCGTCGCGCGACGGGAATCCTGAGGAAACGACGGATCGCCCCTGCCGCTTCGGCCGGGGTCTCGTAGTGGATGAGATGTCCGACGTGGGCGATCTCCACGAGTGAGGCGTCGGCGAACCGCTCGGCGAGCTTCCGCTCGACCTCGATGGGTGTGATGTCGTCGTTCGCGGCCGCTATCAGGAGCGTGGGTACGCCGATGTCCGCGGCCACCTCGCTCACGTCGTGCGAGACGCTGGCCACGAACGCGTCGCGCAGGACGTCGCGGTCGGCGAATCGCGAGAAGTACGTGTCGTGCTGATCGTGGATGAAGCGACGGACCTCCGGGTCGGAAGTCTTCGCCATCGTGATGCTCATCACCCGCACGATCAGACGATTGCGCAGCAGAGCGGTGCCCAGCCGCTCGGGCAGGCGCGCGCCGAGCGCGTAGTAGAGGACCGCGAGGCGGGTCATGATCCCCTTCGGCCCTTCGAGAGCCGGTGCGCCGATCGGGTTGATCAGAATCAGGCGCGGTGTCGCGAGCCCGCGGGCCACGGCTGCAGACGTGACGATGGATCCGAACGAATGCCCGAGGATCACTGCCCCGGGTGCGACCGCAGCAGCGAACTCCGTGAGCCACGCCACGTACTCGTCCAGATCGTAGGTGCGCCCGGGCACAGGTGCCGACTCCCCGAAGCCGGGAAGGTCCGGCGCGATGACGCGGAGCTCCGGCAGAAAGGCGAGCACCGGCTCGAGACCGTGATGGTCGCCGCGGAATCCATGCACGGCGATGACCGTCGTGGATGCGTCGGCCGGGCCGTACTCCCAGAAGACGGTGTCCGCACCCCTGACCTCGACCTCGCGACGGACGACCGGCAGGCGGCTCAGGCGGTCGGCGTACGGCGAAGCTACAGACATTCCCCCAGTCTACGAGCGTCGCTCAGGGTGATCACCGTGCGCCTTCACGGCGATGTCGGAGGCAGCCTCTAGCGTGAACCCATGACCGAGGTTCCCGACGCTCCCTCATGGATTCGGCGCGTGGGCGTCTTCGATCTCGAGACGACGGGAGTGGACGTCGATCACGATCGCATCGTCACCGCACACGTCGGCCTGCTCGACGGCGACGGCCGCGAACTCGCCTCGAAGACGTGGCTCGTGGACCCCGGAGTCGATATTCCCGAAGCAGCGAGCGCGATCCACGGGATCACGACCGCACAGGCGCGTCGAGACGGACGGCCGCCGGCGCTCGCGATCACCGAGATCATCGGCGCTCTCCGCTCCCTGCTCTCACAGGGTGTTCCCGTCGTGGCCTACAACGCGTCCTACGACTTCTCCCTCCTCGACCACGAGGCGCGTCGCCACGGTGTCACGCGGCTCGAGAACCCACAGCCGATCATCGACCCCCTCGTCATCGACAAGGCGTACGATCGCTATCGGCCCGGCAAGAGAACTCTCGAAGCCGTCGCCGCCCTGTACGCGGTGAACCTGGAAGGCGCCCACGACGCCTCCGCGGATGCGGTCGCAGCGGGGCGGGTCGCCCAGGCGATCGCTCGGCAGTACGCACTCCCGGACTCGATCGACGATCTTCACACCCGACAGGTCGGATGGGCACGCTCGCAGGCGGCGAGCCTGACCGAATATTTCATCAGGATCGGCCGGTTGGATCCCGAAGATCGACTCGACGGGACGTGGCCGGTGCGGCCGCCCCGCGACGAAGGAGAAAGACAGCGAAGATGAGGTTCCGTACTCGCGACGTGACCCGTGTCGAGAGCACCTGGAAGCAGTTCGTGCCCTCGGCCGTTCTGCATGACGTCGATCCGCACCGATTCCTCTTCGACTGGCATTCGGCAGACCTCGGCGGTGCGAATCTCGTGCGCTACGACCTCGCCGCGGAGGTGCTGTCCACCGCAGAGCCGCAGGACCAGTTCCTCGCCTGTCGCGTCGACGGCCCGGATGCACGGGTGTGGTCCGATCGCGATGATCTCGATGCGACGAGGCCATGGCTCTCCGACGGCCCCAGCGTGCACGCGCGCTGGGAGCAGGGCGCTCGGGTCACGGCTCTGATCTTCGAACGCGAGGAACTGCAGCGCATCGCCCGGCAGATCAGCGGTGACGAGACCCTGTCTCTGCACGTCTCGGATCTCTCACCGCACTCGGCCGAGGCGGCCGCGCGATGGAATCGGATGTTCTCCTACCTCGAGGCCAACGTTTCGACGCTGAGCGACGACGATGGAGTGCTGCGGGCCGAGTACGCCAGGCACGCCGGCGTGACCACGTTGTCGACCTTCGCGACCACGATGTCGCAGGGCCGGCACCGACCGGTTCAGACTGCGCCGGCACCCGCGACGGTCCGACGAGCCCTTGCATACATCGACGAGAATGCGCACCTTCCGATCACCGTCGACGACATCGCCGCATCGGTACACATCTCGACGAGAGGGCTCCAGTACGCGTTCCGCCGTGCGCTCGACGTCACGCCGGCCGAGTGTCTTCGCCAGGCGCGCCTCGACGGCGCTCATCGCGAGCTGCGTTCCGGAGTGCCGACCTCGGTCGCCGCTGTCGCGCGGCGCTGGGGTTTCTCCCACCCCTCGCGCTTCGCTGCGGCGTATCGTGACGCGTTCGGCGTGCTCCCCTCTGCGACCGCCGGCAGACATCGTCGATGACACCACGCGAACAGGATGTTCGTCTGGTGCGCGCGTCGCCCGCCGTCGGCGCGCCTGCACTACGCCGACGCCGTAGATTCCGACCATGGGTTCTCTGTATTACGGCGCCTCCGCCCCGATCTCGATCGAGGACCGGGCGCTCGCACACCTCAAGGTGGTCGTCGCGACCAAGCTGCGTCGGAACGAGAGCTTCACACTCTCGTGGCAGCATCAGGACGGCGACCAGCAGGGACGCTCCACGGTGTGGCTGCACCCCTCGATCCCGCTGCGGTTCGTCTTCGACGAGCCCGACGCACCGGAGCTGAGTCGGCGCTGGATCGAGGAGCTCGCGCATTCGGCCAACTCCAGCGGAGGGATCACGCTGATCGCCGAGCACCTCGAGACCGTCGAACCGGTCGAGCCCGTCCTCTCCTGAGCGACGCCCGCGGGACGAGGAGCCTCGGGAAGAACGACGGTACGAGTAGGGCGGGTCGGACTTGAACCGACGATCGTTGGGTTATGAGCCCACTGCCTTAACCAGCTTGGCCACCGCCCCGTGACTCCAGCCTAGCGGGAGCAGTTCGTGGATCAGATCGAACCCGCCTCGGCGTGGGTCCGCTTGTGGTCGAGATAGACGTCAGCGTTCCGAAGCAGCCCGGCACGCTCCTCGTCGCTGAGAGCGCGACGAACCTTCGCCGGAACTCCGGCGACGAGAGAGCCGTCGGGAACGACCGTCCCCCCGAGCACGACAGCCCCGCCCGCGATGAGGCAGCCGGCACCGATCACGGCACCGCTGAGCACGACGGCGCCCATTCCGATGAGCGACCCGTCACCGATCGTGCAGCCATGGACGACCGCGTTATGGCCGATCGAGACTCTCGCACCCACGATCACCGGATGCTCGACGTCGACATGGATCGACACGTTGTCCTGCACATTGCTGGCCACCCCGATCCGGATACCGGCCGAATCTCCGCGGAGCACTGCGTTATACCAGACGCTCGCGCCGGCCGCGAGGGTGACGTCCCCCACGATCCGCGCACCATCCGCGATGAAAGCATCATCATGGATCGAAGGCGATGCCGAAGGAAGTGCGAGAACGGATGCCCCTGGTGCGATGCTCATGAGGTGAGACTATCCTCACCACCCGGTTTTTCCGCGTGATTCCGGGGCACTAAGCCGAGCCTTCGCTTGCTTGCGGAATGTTCCAGGCTGAGTAGCGTTGTCATCATCAGGCACGAAGCACACCACTTGGAGGAGCCAAGATGAGCAAGGCACAGACCGTTTCCACCACCTCGAGCGACCCGACCGTGGCAGCCGCTGCAGCCCAGTTCCTCTCCCCCGTCGTTCTCGGTCTGCAGGCGCTGACCGTCAACGGCAAGCAGGCGCACTGGCATGTCCGCGGAGCCAACTTCGTCGGCGTGCACGAGCTGCTCGACACGATCGTCGCCCACGCCGGCGACTTCGCCGACACCGCCGCAGAGCGTATCGTCGCCCTGGGTCTGCCGATCGATGCGCGCATCAGCGCCGTCGCCACGAAGGGCGGTGCCACCGCGGTACCCGCCGGTTTCACTCAGTCCGACGAGCTCGTTCGCGCCGTCATCGCCGACATCGACACGATCCTGGTCGACGCCAAGGCAGCGATCGACGGCCTCGACGAGGTCGACCTGACGAGCCAGGACGTCGCGATCGAGATCGTGCGCGGCCTCGAGAAGGACCGTTGGTTCCTCGTGTCGCACATCGCCGCATAAGCAGTTCCACCACTGACTGAGGGCACCGGGGTTCTCCCGGTGCCCTCAGTCGTGCGCATCCGACGTCAGACGCCGTGGGTGAGTCGCCCGGACACGAGTGTGGCGAGAACCGGCATCGCCCGGAGCCCCGCCCCCGTTGCGGCCATCGGGTCGAGACCGCACAGCACGATGTCGGCGACCTCCCCGGGTCGCAGGGCGGTGCGCACGCTGGCACGGAGCGCCTGCTCGCGCGTCAGGCGCTCTTCGGGATGCCAAGGTTCACGGTCGTCGTCGGTCCGCGTCACCGCAGCGGCGATCGCCTGCCAGGGATCCAGCGGCGCGACGGGAGCATCAGAGCCGAACCTCAGCTCGACCCCGGCATCGCGAAGCGCACCCAGCGGGTACCCGATCGATGTCTGCCCCGCCCAGTGCCTACCCACCAGATCGCGGTCGTCGAGAGCATGCTGGGGCTGCACGCTGGCGACGACACCGAGACGACCGAACCGAGCCAGATCGGCGTGCCGCACGAGCTGAGCGTGCTCGATCGTGCCCACCGCGCCCGAGACCGTGAAGGCGTCGAGCGCGCCGGTGACCGCTCGATCGCCGATCGCGTGGACGGCGACTGCCAGACCGGCCCCCGTCGCGACAGTCAGCAATTCGGTGAGCTCGGCAGGAGGGACGGTGAGTACGCCGAAATTCTCGGGGTCACCCGGATAGGAGTGCGAACAGGCTGCCGTACGGGTTCCCAGCGAGCCGTCGCTGATGATCTTCAGCGGACCGACGTGCACCAGGCCGCGACCGGCATCCGGGACGCGCGGATCTTCATGCAGCTCACCGGTGCGCAGCCCCGCAGCGATCGCGCGCTCGAGGTCGAACGGGTAGACCGCGAACTCGACGCGGTGCGATGCGAAACCCGCGGCGACTCGGCGTGGCCAGGCGTCGGCGTTCCAGGCCATGTCGAAGTCGACGAGGCCTGTGACGCCTCTCGATGCCGCACGCTGTCCCGCCGCGATCACGGCGGCGTCTCCGCGCGCCGGGTCCACGGCGTTCAGTCGACGAGAGATCTCGAACGCGTCCTCCTCACGGAGCATGCCGTCCGGGCTCGCGAACCCCTCGAGCTGAAGAGCCGCGGTGTTCAGCCACGTGCTGTGCACGTCGGCATTGATGAGGTAGGTGGGTGTCGAGCCGGTGGCTCCGTCGAGGAGCGCGAGACTCGGCGCATCCGGCCACATCGCGTCGCGGAATCCACTGCCGACCCTGCGTCCGTCAGCCAGCGGTGCCGCCGCGGTCATGATCGCAGCGGCCTCCGCCGCTGAGGACGCTCCGCCCAGCGCGACACGCTCGGTCGCGAGCGCCCACTGCACCGTGTGCACGTGGTTGTCCCAGAGCCCAGGCACCACCCAGGCGCCGTTGCCTTCGAGAACCTCTCCCCGCCACGGGATCGCGCCCGTCGGAGCGATGTCGCTGATCCGGCCGTCGTCGATGAAGATGTCGACCGGTTCGTCGTCGATCAGGAACTCTCGTCCAGGCCCGGCGATTCGCACGGCAGTGATGGTGCCGATACGGCTGTCGATTCCGCTCACCTGTTCCCTCCGGCGCGCGCCTGCTGGGCGCGCCTCATCTCTGCGGCAAGCTCGGGCTGCGCATAGGGGCCGTCGCCCTCGAGCTCGGCGATGACCGTCTCGATCGTCTCGGCCGGCTTGTTCTGGCTGAGCTTCCGCTTCGCGACCACCCGCGTCGGGGTGAGTCGGAAGCCCACCGTCCCCGAGGCGAGACGGGTGACGAACGCCGGGTCGTTCGGACGCTCCCACATGCGCCGCGGCTCCGGCATCCGCCCTTCGAATCGGTCGACGAGTCGGTCGAGGACGGCGAGGTTCTCCTCATCGCTGAGGATCTCTGGCACGCCCGCGAGGTGCACGGCGGTGTAGTTCCACGTCGGGACGGCCTGCACATCGCCGTACCAGCCCGGCGAGATGTAGCCATGAGGTCCCTGGAAGACGACGAGCAGCTCGCGCTCTCCCATACCGTGGATCCGGTCATCGGGCCGACCGACATGACCCACGATCGTGAGGTCGTCACGATCATCGTCGAGCAGCGCCACATAGTGCGAGGAGACGAGTCCGTCGGGGCCGTCGCTGACGATAGTCGCCCACGGATTCCCGTCGATCACACGACGGATCTCGTCGACATCAGCGAGCGTGAAGCTGGGGTTCTGACGCATTCTCCCAGCCTATGGCCGACGGTTCACGCCTGGCATCGCGGACACCAGTACAGCTTGCGTGCGCCGATCTCCTCGAGTGCGATCTCCGTGCCGCAGACACGGCACGGAAGTCCTGCGCGGTGGTAGACCCAATGACGGTCGTCGCGACTCGCCATCGCCGCACGGTACTGGTCGGGCGAGAGGTCGTCCATGGTCATCATCTGACCGGTCTCCACTCCGATGGCCAACAGCCGCACCCAGTCGTCCCACAGTGCGCGGACGACGTCCTCGGGCACATCGCGACCCGGCGTATGGGGGTTGAGGCGCTGGCGGAAGAGCATCTCGGCGCGGTAGACGTTCCCGATTCCGCTGACGACCGCCTGATCCATCAGCAGCAGCGCGATCACCGTCTGCTTCTTGAGCACGGCCTGAACGAAGCGGTCCTCGTTCTGCACCGGATCACCCACGAGCGGATCCGGGCCGAGCTTCGCGACGCTGGCGAGCATCTCCTCCGGCGTCTGCAGCACACAGGCCGTCGGTCCGCGCAGGTCGGCCGCCGTGATGTCAGTCATCAGACGCAGCCGCACCTGACCGACCACGGGGGGCGGCCACTCCATGCCCTCGTCAGCAAGGCCCTTCGTCTGCTCGGACATGCGCACGTGCACGCGGGTGCGCCGGGGCGCACCGATGGAGGCGAGGGAGTTCTCCCCCGCGTCATCGAGGATCGCCTCGTCGACGAGCGTTCCGCGCTGATTCGTCTGACCCATACGGCCGTTCGCGGATGCGATCGTGGGGTCCACCAGGATCTCTCCGGCGAAATCCCACGCCCCGTAGAGGCCGAGGTGCACGCGCAGCCAGAGGTCGCCCTCGGCTTCGAGGAACATCTGCTTGCCGACCGCCTGGACGCTGAGCGCCTCGCGACCGTCGAGGACGGCCGCGCCCTCGGCGAATCGACCCTGAGGACTCGACGCGCTCATCGTCTTGCCGACGAAGTTCCGCTCGAACTGACGCGCGATGCGGTGGACGGAATGCCCCTCGGGCATGTCAGGCCCGCGGATCCGGAAGAAGCGAACCGTCGCGTTCGAAGTCCGCGATCTGGCCGATGCGACGCACGTGGCGCTCGTCATGCGAGAACGGCGTCGAGATGAAGGTGTCGATGAACGAGGTGACCTCGTCGAACGCGTGCTGGCGAGCCCCGATGGAGATCACGTTCGCGTCGTTGTGCTCGCGAGCGAGCTCAGCCGTCGAGGTGTTCCACACCAGCGCGGCGCGGATCCCCTCGACCTTGTTCGCAGCGATCTGCTCGCCGTTGCCCGATCCGCCGAAGACGACACCGAGCGCGTCCGCGCCGTCACGCTGATCGGCGACCACAGCCTGAGCCGCGCGGATGCAGAAGGCCGGATAGTCGTCGAGCGCGTCGTACTCCACCGGACCGTGATCGATGACCTCATGACCCGCGCTGCGAAGATGCTCCTGCAGCCGGGTGGAGAAGTCGAGTCCTGCGTGATCGGTGGCGAGGTGGATGCGCATGGCATCCATCCTAGAAGCGCGTGAGGTCAGTGGGTGATCACGGAGCGACGCCGGCGGCGGCAGGCTTGAAACCGGCGCGCACGTTCTCGCAGCATCCGGGACGGCACACGTCGAAGGCACCCGGCAGCGGAGTCACGTGGGGGCGCTCCTCGTTGGGGCGTCCTTCGAGCCGCTCGACGATCAGATCGACGATCCCGGTGACGAACGACGGTGCGACCCCGGGCGTGGGTGTCCGCGTGAACGCCAGGCCGGCTTCCTCCGCCGCTTCCGCCGCCTCGGTGTCGAGGTCCCACAGGACCTCCATGTGATCGCTCATGAAACCGACGGGAACGACGGCTACGGCCTTCCGTCCACGCTCGGGCAGCTCTCCGATCACGTCGCAGACGTCGGGCTCGAGCCACGGCTGCGACGCGGGGCCGGAACGCGACTGGTAGACCAGCTCCCACGAGACATCGGCGGCAGCGGGGATGCTCTCGCGGACGCGATCCATGACCCAGGCGGCCACGGCGAGATGCTGAGCGGCGTAGGCGCCACCCTCTCCCCACTCGATCTCCCGAGAACCCGAGCGCTCGGCATCGGCAGTGGGGATGCTGTGCGTGGAGAAGAGGATCTGGATGTCCGCGGCGGCGATGCCCTGATCGAGGAACCTCTCGATCGCCTCTCGCACCCCGGTCTCGAACGACTCGACGAAGCCCGGGTGGTCGTAGAACGGGCGGATCTTGTCGATCGTGACCGTGTCCCCGAGCTTCGTCTCCTCGAGCACGCGTGCGAAATCCTCGCGGTACTGACGGCAGCTCGAGAACGAGCTGTACGCACTCGTCGCGAAGGCGAGCAGCGTGGTGCGTCCGTCGGCGGCCGCCTCGGTGACGACCTCCTCGAGGTACGGGCTCCAGTTGCGATTGCCCCAGTACACGGGCAGGTCGATGCCGCGGCGCGCGAGTTCGCCCTCCAGAGCCTCCTTGAGGATGCGGTTCTGGCCGTTGATCGGGCTCACGCCGCCGAAGTGACGGTAGTGGTGCGCGACCTCTTCGAGACGCTCGTCCGGGATGCCGCGCCCGCGGGTGACGTTGCGCAGGAACGGGATCACATCGTCCTGCCCTTCGGGTCCGCCGAACCCGGCGAGGAGGATGCCGTCGTACGCCGTGGGCGTCGTCACATAGGGCGCACCGGAGGCGGCGGCGGGAGAGGCAAAGAGTACGGTGTTCGGCTCGATCGCGGTCACCGTCCCATCATCCCACCTCTCGAGAGTGGGACAGGTCGTCGTGCTGGCGTAGGCTGTCATGGTTGCCGTGGGCGCCAACTGCGCTGGGTTGCGGCAGCATCCCCTCACCCCTGGGAGTAAAGCTGTGCCTGGAGAGAATCTCACCCGCCTCGAAGCGCAGGAGCGCCGCGACGTCATCGACACCCAGTCGTACGAGGTCTCGCTCGATCTGACGAAGGGCGCAGAGGTCTTCGGCTCGCGCAGCGTCGTGCGCTTCACCGCCACCCCCGATGGCTCCACCTTCATCGACCTGATCGCCCGCGAGGTCCGTGAGATCTCGCTCAACGGCGAGCAGCTCGACCCCGACGAGGTCTTCGCCGACTCGCGCATCGCGCTGTCCGGCCTGCAGGCCGAGAACGTCCTGGTCGTCGACGCCGACTGCGAGTACACGAACACCGGCGAGGGACTGCACCGCTTCGTCGACCCTGTCGACGGCGAGGTGTACCTCTATTCGCAGTTCGAGGTCCCCGACTCCCGTCGCGTGTTCGCTGTGTTCGAGCAGCCCGACCTCAAGGCGACGTTCCAGTTCACGGTGACGGCACCGGCATCCTGGAAGGTCGTCTCCAACTCCCCCACGCCCGAGCCGATCGTGCACGACGACCACACCGTCGCCACGTGGGGCTTCGAGCCCACTCCGCGCATCTCGTCGTACATCACGGCCCTCGTCGCGGGCCCCTACGAGTCCACATTCTCGGAGCTCACGAGCGCATCCGGTCGGGTCATCCCGCTCGGCGTCTATGGGCGCAAGAGCCTCTGGCAGCACCTCGACGCCGACTACATCTTCGACAAGACGCGCGAAGGCTTCGCCTACTACGAGTCGAAGTTCGGTGTGCCGTACCCGTTCGCGAAGTACGACCAGCTGTTCGTCCCCGAATTCAACGCGGGAGCCATGGAGAACGCGGGCGCGGTGACCTTCACCGAGAGCTACGTGTTCCGCAGCAAGGTCACCGACGCCGTCAAGGAGCGTCGCGTCGTCACCATCCTGCACGAGCTCGCGCACATGTGGTTCGGCGACCTCGTCACGATGAAGTGGTGGAACGACCTCTGGCTGAACGAGTCGTTCGCCGAGTGGGCGTCGACCATCGCCACCGCCGAGGCCACCGAGTGGACCGAGGCATGGACCACGTTCAACGCCATGGAGAAGACCTGGGCCTATCGCCAGGACCAGCTGCCCTCCACGCACCCGATCGTCGCCGAGATCAACGATCTCGAAGACGTGCAGGTCAACTTCGACGGCATCACCTACGCGAAGGGCGGCTCCGTCCTCAAGCAGCTCGCCGCCTGGGTGGGCATCGAGGAGTTCTTCGCGGGCGTCTCGCAGTACTTCCAGAAGCATTCCTGGGGCAACACCGAACTCAGCGACCTCCTGGTCGAGCTCGAGGCCACCAGTGGCCGCGACCTCAGCACGTGGTCGAAGAAGTGGCTCGAGACCGCAGGCGTCAACACGCTCGAGCCGGTCATCGCGGAGGACTCCGACGGCACGATCTCGCGCTTCGCGGTCACACAGACGGCACCCGCCGACTACCCGACGATCCGACCCCATCGCCTCGGCATCGGGTTCTACACCCTCACCGACGGCGCGCTGGTGCGCACCCACTACGCCGAGGTCGACGTCGACGGCGACCGCACCGAGATCCCCGAGCTGCACGGCCACAAGCGCCCCGACCTCGTGCTCCTCAACGACAACGACCTCGCCTACGCGAAGATCCGTCTCGACGAGCGCTCGCTCGCCACCGCGATCGCCCACCTCGCCGACATCAGCGATCCCCTCGCCCGCTCCCTCGTGTGGGGCGCCGCGTGGGATCAGACCCGCGACGCCGAGACCGCCGCAACCGACTACATCGACCTCGTGCTCGGCAACATCGGCCGTGAGACCGAATCCACCACGGTCCGCACGACCCTCGCGCAGCTGCGCACAGCCGCGACACTCTACGTCGCCCCGGACGCTCGTCTCGCCGCTCGCCAGAAGGTCGCAGACGGACTCTGGTCGCTCGCCGAGGCTGCAGAGTCGGGCAGTGACAGCCAGCTGCAGTTCGTGACGGCGTTCGCGAGCGCGCTGGTCACGCACGAGCACGCAGGTATCGTCGGACGCCTGCGTTCGGGTGAGGAGACGCTTCCCGGTCTCGAGATCGACGCGGATCTGAACTGGCAGCTCCTCGTCGGGCTCGCCACGATCGGCGCCACGGATGCTGCGACGATCGATGCCGCACTCGCCTCAGACAACACCGCGAAGGGTGGGGAGTTCGCCGCCCAGGCGCGCGCGGCACTGCCCGACGTCGCTTCGAAGCGGGCCGCATGGGCATCGCTGATCGAACGCGACGATGCTCCGAACACGATCGTCCGCTCCGCCGCGCTCGGTTTCGTGCATCCGGCCGGAGCCGAGGTGCTGCGCGAGTTCGTGCCGGCGTACTTCGACATGCTGCTTCCGATCTGGGAGTCGCGGACGTACCAGATCGCGCAGTACCTGATCGTCGGACTCTTCCCGACCGCGATCGCCGACGTCGAGCTGCGCGATGCGACCCGCGCCTGGCTCTCCGCCAACCAGGGTGCGGCTCCGGCACTGCGTCGCCTCGTGCTCGAGAACCTCGCTGACGTCGAGCGGGCTCTGGCCGCTCAGGTCCGCGACGCGGAGGACTGAGCACCCCTTCCCGATCAGGCCTCTGCGCGGTGCGTCCAGCCCGCGCAGAGGCCTGATCGCTACTCTGGAGGGGATGATCATGCTGCCGTTGCAAACGTCCGATGCGCCCGCCACAGAGTTGCCGAAGTGGTGGGCTGATGCTTTGACCGTGCTCGGCGCCGTCGGAATGAAAGCTCTGCACGTGGCGATCATCATCGTCTCGTGCGTGATCATCGCACTGGTGCTGCGTGTCGTCATCCGTCGAGTCGTCCATCGCATCGTCGACAGCGCGAAGAACAAGGCCGACGTCGACGACACCCAGGCCCTGGAGCGCTCTCCCCTGGCGGATATGCGCCTCGTGCAGCGAACCCGCACCCTCGGCACGATCCTCCAGAACATCGTCAACGTCATGCTCGTCGTGATCGCCGTGGTGTTGATCGTGAACGCACTCGACAGCAGCCTGCTCGGCTCCCTCACTCTTCTGACCGCCGCTGTGGGCGCCGGCCTCGGTTTCGGCGCTCAGAACATCGTCAAGGACGTCTTGAACGGCATGTTCATCGTGGCGGAAGACCAGATCGGCATCGGCGACGTCGTCGATCTCGGCTTGGCGAGCGGCGTGGTCGAGTACGTGAGCGTGCGCATCACGCAGGTCCGCGATGTCAACGGAACCCTCTGGTACGTCCGGAACGGCGAAGTCCTCCGCATCGGCAACATGTCCCAGGGGTGGGCGCGGGCGATCATCGATCTCGGCGTGCCCGTCGACTCCGACCTCGATCGGGTCGAGACGATCATGCTCGAGACCGCCCAGGGTATCGCGAAGGACCCCAAGTGGCGCACACGCATCATCGAGAAGCCCGAGCTCTGGGGCCTCGAATCGATCGATGGAGATGCGCTCGTCGTGCGGCTCGTCATCAAGGCGCGGGCGAACGCGAAGGACGACGTCGCCCAGGAACTCCGCAAGCGGCTGCGGGCAGCGATGCTCGAGAACGAGATCGCCTTCCCCAGCATGACCACGGTGATCCCGACGGGACTCGACGGGGCTCGTCGAGTGCGTGGCGCCAACCCGCCCAAGACCCGCCCCAACGCCGTGACAGGTGTGCCCGTGATCCCGGATCGCGGCATCTGGCGACGCAAGAAGACGAACGACGACGGGAGCCCGCAGAAGTGACGTTCTACGACGAGGTCGGCGGCCGCGAGACGTTCGCGAAGATCGTGTCGGTGTTCTACCGCGAGGTGGCACTCGATCCTGTGCTGAAGCCGATGTATCCCGAGGAGGATCTCGGCCCCGCAGAGGAACGACTCCTTCTTTTCCTGGAGCAGTACTGGGGCGGTCCCACCACGTACGGCGAGACGCGCGGACATCCCCGACTCCGTATGCGCCACATGCCGTTCCATGTCGATCCCGACGCGCGCGACAGGTGGCTGCGTCACATGCGGACGGCGCTGGACGAGGCACAGTTGTCGCCGCTCCACGAATCCACGCTGTGGGACTATCTCGAGCGCGCGGCATATGCCATGGTGAACACATTCGAGCCGTCCGGCATCGGCACCACCGCCGCGGGACGCCCCACGCTCGAGACCCGCTCGAGTCAGGAATCAACGGAGAAGCCATGACCTCAACGCCCCTGTCTGCAGACGTCCTGGTCATCGGATGGGGTCTCGCGGGGCTCGTCGCCGCGAGCGAGGCGCTGGATGCCGGCCGGCGGGTGATCCTGGTGGATCAGGAGCCGCGCACCAACCTCGGCGGGCAGGCATGGTGGTCGTTCGGCGGCCTGTTCTTCATCGACTCCCCCGAGCAGCGACGCATGGGAATCCGTGATTCGCACGCGCTCGCCTCGCAGGACTGGTTCGGCAACGCCGCCTTCGATCGCCCCGAAGACCATTGGCCGCGTCGATGGGCCGAGGCCTACCTCGAATTCGCCGCCGGCGAGAAGCGCGCCTGGCTGCGTGAGCGCGGTGTGAGCTTCTTCCCGGTGGTCGGCTGGGCCGAACGCGGCGGATACGGGGCGCTGGGCCCGGGTAACTCCGTCCCGCGGTTCCACATCACGTGGGGAACCGGTCCCGGTGTCGTGGCGCCGTTCATCGCTGCTGTGGAGCAGGGCGAGCGCGAGGGCCACCTCACGGTGCTCCCCCGTCACCGTGTGACGGAGCTGGTCACGACCGACGGCGCCGTGACAGGCGCACGAGGGACGATCCTGGCCTCGACCGCCGCTGCGCGCGGCGTCGAGAGCTCTCGAGAGGTCATCGGCGACTTCGAGATCGCCGCAGGAGCGACCGTGGTGAGCTCGGGCGGGATCGGCGGCAACCATGACCTCGTCCGCGCGGCCTGGCCCGAGCGGCTCGGCACGCCGCCCGACCACATGCTCACGGGGGTGCCCGCATACGTCGACGGATCGATGCAGCCCGTCGCCCAGGCTGCGGGAGCGCGACTCATCAATGGTGATCGCATGTGGCACTACGTCGAGGGGATCTCGAACTGGGACCCGGTGTGGCCGTCGCACGGCATCCGGATCCTGCCCGGCCCGTCGTCGCTCTGGCTCGATGCCACAGGTTCGCGACTGCCCGTGCCCCTGTTCCCCGGGTTCGACACGCTGGGCTCCCTCGCGCACCTGCGCGCGACCGGGCACGACCACTCGTGGTTCATCACCTCTCGTCAGATCGTCGAGAAGGAGTTCGCGCTGTCGGGCAGCGAACAGAACCCCGACCTCACCGGGAAGGACGTCGGTCTGCTGCTGAAGTCCCGCCTGGCGAAGGGGCCGACCGGCCCCGTGCAGTCCTTCCTCGACGAGGGGGCCGACTTCATCGTCGAGCACGACCTCGAGACGCTGCTCGAGCAGATGCGCCATCACCCCGGTGGTGAGCTCCTCGACATCGACCATGTCCGTCGAGAGATCGTCGCGCGCGACCTGGAGATCGAGAACGACTTCACGAAGGACGCACAGATCGGGATGCTCCGCTCCATGCGTGGGTATCGGGGCGACAAGCTGATCCGCACCGCGTCGCCCCATCGCCTTCAGGATCCCGCTGCCGGACCGATGATCGCCGTGAAACTCCACGTGCTGACCCGGAAGTCTCTCGGTGGCATCAACACCGATCTCGACGGGCGCGCGCTGGGCGCAGACGGTGAGCCCATCCCCGGCCTGTACGCCGCAGGTGAGGCGAGCGGATTCGGCGGTGGTGGAGTGCACGGGTATCGCGCACTCGAGGGCACATTCCTCGGTGGATGCCTGTTCTCCGGCCGTCAGGCGGGCCGAGCGGCGTCGCGCTGACGGTCTCGCTAGTCGGAGACTCCGGTGCCGCGGACCGCTGTGAGCCCGGTCGCGACCGGACCGCGGGCGAGCACGTGACCACGACGGAAAGCCAGGCGAGTCCAGCGTCCGGAGACGGTGACCGCGACCTGCTCCTCCCCCGAGATGAATCCGAAGGCATCCGCGGCGAAGGCCACACCGCGTGGGAGGCCCCCGAGATCCTCGTCCGGTTCACCCCAAATGGCGGCCCGCAGTGCCCGCACCGCCTCTTCACCGGAACCGGGAGTCGCTCCGCGCGCGACGGCGCTGATGCCCCACTGCGCACGCTGAGCGATGACGGATGCCGCAACGCTCCCGGTCGCCTCCCACTGACCTCGGGGTGGGGCCACGCCCGCCCATGCCGGCGAAAGTCCGGTGTCCGGGAGGGTCAGCGCACGATCATCGTCGTCCGTCACCGCGAGCGAGGAGACCACGACGTCGCATTCCAGCTCCGGATCGGCGTGGACGATGCGCATCGCCAGCACCGTCGGAGTCTGGTCGAAGAGCCCGTGCGGGGCGAGAGCGGCCGCGGTCAGCGCCAGGACGCCGTTCGAGGCCTGCAGCCGGACCCCCTCGTCCGAGATTCTCGACGCACGTCCGACGAAGGTCAGGACGTCTTTGGAGGTCTCGGAGTCTGCGAGGAGGAGCTTGTGGGACACACCCTCTAAACTATCAACGCTGTAGCGACCGCAGTCGCGGGGAAGGAAGTCATGACCGCCGACGAACACGCGATCCGCACCGTCGACCAGCTCCTCGAGGTGCTGGACCTCGACTCGACCCAGGCCCGGACGACAGAGGACATCTTCACCGGTTCCTCGCATCCGATGCCCTCCGGACGGATCTATGGCGGCCAAGTGCTCGCTCAGAGTCTGCTCGCGGCCGAGCGCACCCTCCCCGAGGACAGGGCTGTGCACTCGATGCACGGGTATTTCCTGCGTCCCGGCGACGCAGGGCAGGGCCTCACGATCGCGGTCGATCGGATTCACGACGGTCGCTCGTTCTCGACGCGGCGCTCTCAGGCCTACCAGAACGGCGTCCCTATCTTCTCCATGATCGCTTCCTTCCAGGATGACGATCCGGGGGTCGAGCATGCGATCACGATGCCCGAGGGCGTTCCGTCGCCCGAATCGCTCCTCCCCGACGAGCAGAGAGTAGACGGGCTTCCGCCAGGCGCTGCACGTATGCTCAGTGACCGCGCGGCCGACGTGCGCCACGTCGACAGCCCCCTCTTCCTGCCGAACGACGATGCCCGCGTGGCCCAGCAGGGAGTCTGGATGCGGATGCGCGCGCCCCTTCCCGACGATCAGCGCATACACAGAGCTGCACTGGCGTACCTGAGCGACATGACCATCCAGGAATCCATCCTCCGCGCACACGGCCTTCACTGGTCACTGCCCGGCTTGAAGGTGGCGAGTCTGGATCACGCGATGTGGTGGCATCGCCCTGCGCGAGTCGACGAATGGCTCCTGTACATGCAGGAGTCACCCAATGCCCGGGGCGGACGAGGGCTCGCTCAGGGCCGGATCTTCGCCCGCTCCGGCGAACTCGTCGCCTCCGTCGCCCAGGAGATCATGGTGAGGGTTCCGACGAAGGGCTGAGCGCGAACGCCTGCTCAGCGGTGCGCGGACTCAGCCGTGTGCCGACTCAGCGGTGTGCGTACTCGATGGAGGGTCCGATATAGGGATCCCATGCATCCCGCATCTCCTGCGAAAGCCGGGTCGGGCGTCCTGTCGCAGCATCGACGAGGACGATGACGGCCGTCGAGCGCGCATAGATCGTGCGGGGCTCCGCCTCGGGATCGTTGTGCACCTCGTAGCAGACCTCGACACTCGACCCGCCGAGCTTGCCGAACCACATCTGTACCTCGAGCGGCCGCCGCTGATACGGCACCGGCGCAAGGTACTCGATCTCCTGTCGCGCGATGAGCGTGAGGATGCCCTCGTCGATACCCGAATCCAGCACCGCCGTGGACGGAGCCTGCTCACCGGGGCCCGCACGCCAGAACGCGCGAACGCGCGCCTCCTCGAGCAGCTTCAGCATCGAGGTGTTGTTGACGTGATTGAACGCATCCAGATCACCCCAGCGGAGATGGATCGGGATGTGAAGGCGTGGCCCCGGCGTCAGGTCTGACATCACTGGTTCAGTCGCGGGTGAGCTTGCGGTGGGTCGAACGGTGCGGCTTGGCCGCGTCTGCACCCAGGCGCTGGATCTTGTTCTCCTCATAGGCCTCGAAGTTGCCCTCGAACCAGTACCACTGGTCGGGCTTCTCGTCGGTTCCCTCATAGGCGAGGATGTGGGTCGCGATGCGGTCGAGGAACCACCGGTCGTGGGTGATGACCACGGCGCAGCCGGGGAACTCGAGGAGCGCGTTCTCGAGCGAGCTCAGGGTCTCGACGTCGAGGTCGTTGGTCGGCTCGTCGAGGAGGAGCAGGTTGCCGCCCTCCTTGAGCGTGAGCGCGAGGTTCAGACGGTTGCGCTCACCACCGGAGAGCACGCCCGCCTTCTTCTGCTGATCCGGACCCTTGAAGCCGAACTTCGAGACGTACGCGCGCGACGGGATCTCGGTCTTGCCGACGGTGATGTAGTCGAGCCCGTCGGAGACGACCTCCCACAGCGTCTTGTCGGGGTCGATGTTCGCACGTGACTGGTCGACGTAGCTGATCTTGACGGTCTCGCCGATCTTGAGGTCACCGCCGTCGAGCGGTTCGAGACCGACGATCGTCTTGAACAGCGTGGTCTTTCCGACACCGTTGGGGCCGATCACACCGACGATGCCGTTCGGCGGCAGGCTGAAGCTCAGGCCGTCGATGAGCGAGCGACCGTCGAAACCCTTCTGGAGCTTCTTCGCCTCGATCACGACGCTGCCGAGACGCGGGCCGGCGGGGATCTGGATCTCCTCGAAGTCGAGCTTCCTCGTCCGCTCGGCTTCCGTCGCCATCTCCTCGTAGCGAGCGAGACGTGCCTTCGACTTCGTCTGGCGACCCTTCGCGCTCGAGCGCACCCACTCCAGCTCCTCCTTGAGGCGCTTGGCGAGCTTGGCGTCCTTCTTGCCCTGGATCTCGAGTCGTTCGCCCTTCTTCTCCAGGTAGGTCGAGTAGTTGCCCTCGTAGCCGATCAGGCGGCCGCGATCGACCTCGGCGATCCACTCGGCGACGTGGTCGAGGAAGTACCGGTCGTGGGTGATCGCGATGACCGCACCCTTGTATGCCTGCAGATGCTGCTCGAGCCAGAGAACGCTCTCGGCGTCGAGGTGGTTCGTGGGCTCATCGAGAAGCAGCAGGTCGGGCTTCTGGAGAAGCAGCTTGGCCAACGCCACACGGCGCTTCTCGCCGCCGGAGAGCGGCGCGATGGCTGCGTCTCCCGGAGGGGTCCGCAGCGCATCCATCGCCTGCTCGAGCTGGGAGTCGAGGTCCCAGCCGTCCGCAGCGTCGATCTCCTCCTGCAAGGTGCCCATCTCGGCGAGCAGCGCGTCGAAGTCCGCGTCGGGATCGGCCATCAGCATGGAGATCTCGTTGAACCGATCGACCTTCGCCTTGATCGCGATGCCGTCCTGTACGTTCTCGAGCACCGTCTTCGTCTCGTCGAGCTCCGGCTCCTGCATGAGGATGCCGACCGTGAAGCCCGGCGTCAGCTTGGCCTCGCCGTTGGAGGGGGTGTCGAGTCCCGCCATGATCTTCAGGATCGTCGACTTACCGGCACCGTTCGGGCCGACCATGCCGATCTTCGCGCCGGGGAGGAACGACATCGTCACGTCGTCGAGGATGAGCTTCTCACCCACCGCCTTGCGCGCACGGACCATCGAGTAGATGTACTCAGCCACCGAAAAAGCTCCTTCTGTTGGCGTCGAGGATCGACACTCCAGCCTACCGGCCTCTCACCCCGCCTCTGCTGTGCACTCGCGAAGGAGAAGCCGTGACGGGAGCTCAGCTCACCAGTCGATCGCGCGAGTCGCACCGACCAGGCATCGACCCTCCGCGAGCTGGGGCATGACCGCAGTCACCGGTTCGCCCGTCGAGGGGCCGACCTGACCGACGAGGCATTCGGTCTCTCCCCACCGCACGGAGAACTGGAGACTCTCGACGGGGTTGCCCACCGTCGTCGCATCCTGAGTGACCTGCATCGCCGCGCGATCGAACCCCGCCCCGACGAGCGCATCCACATACGCGCGCCCGGAGTTTCGTGCCTCCGACGACCACACCTGCGCCGTGACCGCAGTGAAAAGCGGCAGGTTGTCGGCCGCACTCCCGTCAGCGACGTAGGTGGGACCTGACGGTTCGGGTGCAGAGGAGGGGGGCGCCGATGAGGTCACCGCCTCCGGTGTCGGCTCGGCCGGTTCCGGAGCTGAGCATGCCGTGAGCCCGCCGGCGAGCGTCGCTGCGACGACGGCCGCGAGCACGCAGCGAGAGACGGAGGAGCCCGATCGTCGAAACACGGGTCGAGTCTACGGGTCGGCCTCCCCCGCCCGAACATCTGGGCGAGCCCGCCGAGCCCAGCTGATGCACTCAGCGCGAGGAGATCGCGGAGGCGAACTCCTCGTCGAAGTCCGGCGCATCACGGTCGGTGCTCGCCCACGATGTGTCGACCTCGCCCTCGACTCCACTGCCTGCCGCGTCGTCGGCGACCGAACCCTCGTCGCGGTCGTCGCGACCTGGCGCGCTGTGACCACGCGATTGGTCGCTGTTGGCGCTTCGCGGGTTCCGCCGGTAGGCGGCTGTTCCCCACCGGAGATCATGCCCGATCGCATCGGCATCGATGTCGACGCTCGTGCCCTGTTTGCCGTTGTTCTCCCACGAACGGATCTTCATCCTGCCGGTGACGATGACGCTGTCACCGGATCGCAGCGATGCCTTCGTGTTCTCCGCGAGCTGACGGAATGCGGCGACCGAGTACCAGTTGGTGGAGACGTCGACCCAGGTCTGGGTGGCGTCATCGAACCGACGATGCGTGCTGGCGAGGCGGAAGTTCGTCACGGGAACTCCGCTCGCTGTGCGACCCTGCGTCGGATCCGTGGCGACGTTGCCGACGATCGTGACCGTATCTTGCATGATTCTCTCCTCTGTGCGCCGGAACATCATCCGGATGCATCCAGAGTGCGCGCATCAAGGTCGACCTCGATGTCGTCTCACCACCGATTGTGCAGAGGACCGACGAGCTCAAAACGGTGCAGGCGGAGTGACGGAAGGCCTGATGCGGGCGGAGAGTCGAATGTCGGTGGTCAGCCATATGTTCGAATCGGAAAGGAGATACCGATGTCCGACACCCTGATCAGATCCCACCCCGAGGTTCCTTACGCGACTCCGACGATCAGTTCGCGGCGCGAACATCTGGTGCGGGCCGCCGCACATCTGTGGCGCGTGCAGGATGCGTCCGGCAGGGTACTGGGTCACCTCCGCATCGTCAGCGATCCGCTCGGGATCCGATACCGCGCCGAGCGTCTGCATCTGGCCACGGGCGGGTTCCGCCTCGTCGGCGACTTCTGGCGAGCGGACGACGCCGTCGCAGCTCTTCGTAACGGCTGACCCCCATACCGATGCGAGCACAGTGCCCCCGGCAGGATTCGAACCTGCGACCAAGAGATTAGAAGGCTCCTGCTCTATCCCCTGAGCTACGGAGGCGGCCCCTCTACCGTACCGCTCCGGAGACCGATGTCAGAGCCGTCGATAGGATGTCCGCATGGTATCTGCGTCAGAGAACGACCGCCTCGTCTGGATCGATTGCGAGATGACGGGACTCGACCTCTCTGTCGACGAACTCGTCGAGATCGCCGTCGTCATCACTGATTTCGAACTGCGACCGATCGATCCCGGCTTCCAGATCGTGATCCGTCCGAGCGAGGCTGCACTCGAGCACATGAATGACTTCGTGACGAAGATGCACGAGACCTCGGGGCTCATCACCGAGATCCCGGACGGTGTATCGGTCGACGAGGCACAGGCTCAGACGCTCGCGTACATCAAGCGCTTCGTGCCGCTCGAACGCAAAGCGCCGCTCGCCGGCAACACCATCGGCACGGACCGCATGTTCCTGGCGAAGTACATGCCCGATGTCGATCAGTGGCTCCACTATCGGAACGTCGATGTCTCGAGCATCAAGGAGCTTTCGCGCCGGTGGTATCCGCGGGTGTTCTTCCAGGCCCCCGCCAAGGACGGCGGTCATCGCGCCCTGGCAGACATCCTCGAGTCGATCCGCGAGCTCCGCTACTACCGCGAAGCCGTCTTCGTCGACGAGCCCGGACCCTCGAGCGATGACGCTCGCGACATCGCGACCCGCACCGTGTCAGAGTTCACTCCAAACATGTAATAGACTCATCTGGTCGCCAACTCCGGTTGGCACATGGTGGGTATAGCTCAGCTGGTAGAGCGCTGGCTTGTGGTGCCGGATGTCGCGGGTTCGAGTCCCGTTACTCACCCCATCGCGAAGAGGCCCGAGTCCTAGGACTCGGGCCTCTTCTGCATTCCCGAACGATGGAGATGGAATACCCCCTGGGGGTATTAGGTTGTCCTCAGTGAACTCGCTGAAGGGATCCGCTCATGACACACCCGCACGGCTCGACATCGACCGATCACGCCTCTCCGGGCGAAGCGCCAGCGCCTCGCGCTCACTCGAAGCACGCCGGCCACAGCGGCCACAGCGACCACACCGCCAGATTCCGTCGACTCTTCTGGATCATGCTCGTGCTGGCGATTCCCGTCGTCGCGGCCTCGCCGATGTTCGGAATGCTCCTCGGGTACGACGTACCGGAGTGGGCACGGTGGGTCGCGCCCGCACTCGGCACGGTGATGTATGCATGGGGCGGGGCACCGTTCCTCGCCGGCGCGGTCAGCGAGATTCGGGATCGCAGACCGGGCATGATGCTCCTGATCGGACTCGCCATCACCGTCGCCTTCCTCGCATCGTGGGGCGCGAGTCTCGGTGTGCTGCATCACGAACTGGAGTTCTGGTGGGAGCTGGCGCTGCTGATCGTCATCATGCTTCTGGGGCACTGGCTCGAGATGCGCTCGCTCGCCCAGACGAACTCCGCGCTCGATTCCCTCGCCGCACTCCTGCCTGATGTGGCCGAGCGCATCGAGCACGGCGACACAGTGCAGGTCTCGCCCGACGACCTCCGCGTGGGCGATGTCGTGGTCATCCGACCGGGTGGACGTCTGCCGGCCGATGGACGCGTCATCCAGGGCAGCGCAGATGTGGACGAGTCGATGATCACCGGCGAGTCGCGGGCCGTGACTCGGTCCACCGGCGATGCCGTCGTTGCAGGAACCGTGGCCACCGACTCCGGGCTCCGGGTCGAGGTCACGGCGGTCGGCACGGACACGGCACTCGCCGGCATCCAGAGACTCGTGGCCGACGCTCAGGCATCCTCGTCACGCGCGCAGAGGCTCGCCGACCGCGCCGCCGGATGGCTCTTCTGGTTCGCCCTCGGTGCCGCTGCCCTCACCGCTCTCACGTGGTCCGCGGTGGGGTTCCCTGACGACGCGGTGATCCGCACCATCACCGTTCTGGTCATCGCCTGCCCGCACGCCCTGGGCCTCGCCATCCCTCTCGTCGTGTCGATCACGACGGAGCGCGCGGCCCGCGCTGGAATCCTCGTGAAGGACCGCCTGGCGCTCGAGACCATGCGCACGGTCGACACCGTGCTCTTCGACAAGACGGGAACGCTCACGAAAGGCGCCCCCGCGGTCACGTCCATCGAACCTGTCAGCCCGTTCACGCCCGACGACCTTCTCGTCCTCGCAGCGGCAGCTGAGCAGGACTCCGAGCACCCCCTCGCGAAGGCGATAGTGAATGCTGCGCGCGACCGAGGACTCGAGATCCGACGTGCCACCGACTTCCGGTCCTCCCCTGCGGTCGGCGTGAGCGCCGACGTCGGCGGCCGAACGGTGCAGGTGGGCGGGCCGCGCCTGCTCACCGAGGCCGGCGCCGAGGAGCTTCCGATCGCCGAAGCCTGGCGGGCGGAGGGCGCGATCATCCTTCATGTGCTCGTCGAGCATCGGGTCGCCGGCGCGTTGCGACTCGCCGACGACATCCGCCCGGAGTCGAACACGGCCGTCGAGGCGCTGCATGCGCGCGGAGTCGATGTCGTGATGATCACGGGCGACGCAGCCGCCGTCGCTGAGAACGTCGCTCGACAGGTCGGCATCGACCGGGTGATCGCCGGCGTCCGACCCGAGGACAAGGCCGCCCAGGTGCGAACGCTGCAGGCGGAGGGACGCAGAGTCGCGATGGTGGGCGACGGCGTGAACGACGCGCCCGCGCTCGCGCAGGCCGATGTCGGCCTTGCCATCGGCGCCGGAACCGATGTGGCGATCGCCTCTGCCGGTGTGATCCTCGCCGGAGATGATCCCCGCGCGGTCATCTCGGTGATCGATCTCTCCACGGCCGGTTACCGCAAGATGACCCAGAACCTCTGGTGGGCGGCCGGATACAACCTGCTGTCCGTGCCCCTCGCCGCGGGCGTGCTCGCCCCGTTGGGGTTCGTGCTCCCGATGTCGGTCGGAGCGATCCTGATGTCGGTGTCGACGATCGTCGTGGCGCTCAACGCACAGTTGCTGCGTCGACTTGAACTGCGCCTGCCGGAGGCACTATGAGCAGGTGAACATCGCGTCGGAGCGAGAGCCCTAGGATTGCGAGGTGTCACTCGCCGTCTGGTTCTCGCTCCTGACCGCCTGCGTGGTGATCAGCTTCACTCCGGGCGCCGGCGCCATCAACACGATGTCGAACGCGCTCAGTCAGGGCTGGCGCCGATCGATCTGGGGCATCATCGGTCAGCAGCTCGCGCTGATCGTTCACGTCGCGATCGTCGCAGCAGGTCTCGGCCTGATCGTGTCGCAGTCCGAAGTGCTGTTCAACGGCATCAGGTACGCCGGTGCGGCGTACCTCGTCTTTCTCGGCATCAGGCTGATCATCGCGAAACCGAGCCCCGGCATCGCAGAAGCCGATCCCGTCGACGTCCATGAGGGCCACTGGTCGATGATTCGACGTGGTTTCTGGGTGAATCTGCTGAATCCGAAGGCGATCGTCTTCTTCCTCGCCTTCCTCCCGCAGTTCATTCGTCTGGACGAACCGCAGCTGCCCCAGTACCTCACTCTCATCGTGACGGTCATGGTGGTCGACGTCCTCGTCATGTGGGGGTTCTTCGCAGCGGCGGCTCGACCGTTCCGTCGCTTCACCCGATCTGCACGGGGTCAGCGCATCTTGAACACCGTGTTCGGAGCTCTCTTCATCGCGGTCGCCGCACTGCTCGTGTTCCTGCACTGACGCCGAGGCATCCTGCGCAGCAATAGGCTGGAGCCGATGGAGATGGATGCTGCCCCCTTCGAGGAACTCGTGATCGACGAGCTCGATCGCCTGCCCGACGAGATGGTCGACGGTCTCGAGAACGTCGTCTTCGTGGTCGAAGACCGCCCGGAGGACGGGAGCCTCGACCTCCTCGGCCTGTATGACGGTCTGGCGCTCACCGAGCGCACACAGTACGGATCCGGTGAGCTGCCCGACCGCATCGTGGTCTATCGCGAGCCGCATCTCGCGGCATGCGAGAGTGAAGACGAGCTCCGCGACGAGGTGCACACCACGCTGGTTCACGAGATCGCGCATTTCTACGGCATCGACGACGAGCACCTGCACGAACTGGGCTGGGCATGAGCCCCCTCGCGAGTCCGGAGATCGAGGAGGTCGTCGATCTTCAGGCAGCACCGATGGAACCGTGGGAGGTCGTCGTCTGGGACGATCCCGTGAACCTGATGAGCTACGTCGTGCGGGTGTTCCGCACCTACTTCGGTTATTCCGTCGAGCGCGCGACCCAGCTGATGCGCGCAGTCCATCATGAGGGTCACGCGATCGTCTCCACCGGGCCGCGTGAGACGATGGAAGTGCACGCGCAGGCCATGCACGACTACGGGCTCTGGGCGACAGTGCAGAAGGCCGCTCAATGAACGACCCGACCATCCACGTGCGCATGGCGAGAGTCGAGGCTGTTCAGCTCGCCCAGCTCGTCGACGACTTCCGCGAACTCGTCGGCACTGGACGTGACGTCACCGATCCCGCTCTCGGACGCCTTGCTCCCGATCCCTATCCGAATGACGAGGACGCGTCGACCGCGTTCCGAAGCGCCACACGTGACGATCTGCTCGATCGTCGCGCTCTCGATGCCGAAATCATCCGCGCGGCGCTCGCTGACCTCCGCGGCGACGTGGACTCGATGTCCCAGGCCGAGGCTTTCACCGAGCACGAGCTGGCGATCGGCCCGGCGGAGGTGGATGCGTGGCTCCGCACGCTCACGGCCCTGCGACTGGTGATCGCCGAACGGCTCGGCATCGAGAGCGACGATGACCACGACCCCGACGATGCGAGGTTCGGCGTCTACGACTGGCTCGGCTACCGTCTCGAACTGGTGATCGAGGCGGCGGACGCGCTGCTCTGAGCGCTCAGGGGATGTCGATCACCCTCGTGGCGAGTGACCGAGGGTCGTCGCGGGCGATGTGCGCCTGCTCCTGCTCGGCCCAACGGTCCCAATGCGGTCGGTAGGTGTCTCCGTCGCGCGTCAGGGCGCGCGCCTTCCTCCCGCTCTCGCCGGATTCCAGCCACACGCGCACGTCGGCGATCGCCGCGGTCGCTGATGTCAGTATGCCGCTGCCCTCGATGAGCACGCCGAGTGACGGATCGACCGCATGGCTCTCGGCCTCGGCCCCCTGCTCCCAGTCCCAGCGCCGCCACTCGCCGAGATACCCGCGACCGTGCGGGCGGAGGATGCCCGTCAACGCGCGCTCCACCCCATCCTCGAGTCCATCCCACCCGGGGTAGATCGAGTCGAGAGCGACGAGCTGCACGCGCCCCACGACCGGCCATCGCTCGATGAGCATCCGGGCCAGTGTCGTCTTGCCCGCGCCGCTCCGGCCATCGATGAGGACCACCGGGTTGGCAGCGTCGAGAGCTCGGATGTCGGCGACGATCAGCGCCGCAGCGTGCTCGAGAGCGGCCGCGACGGGGTCGTCACTTCTTGAGGGCACGGATGATGCGCGAGAGCGCTCGCCCGGTGACCCAGACGAACGGCACAGCCACGACCAACAGAGTGATGATGTTGGGCTCGAACCGGAGTCCCTCCTCACGGCGCACGTACACGCCCACGGGGATCGAGACTCCGCCGCCTCCGCCGCCTTCTGCTCCGTCGCCGCTTCCGCCACCGAAGCCCGAATAGGTCAACGCGACAGGAGTGATGCTCACTCCATCGACATCCTGCGGCTCCCCGTACGCGCTCTTCACGCCGAAAGTGGATGCCTGCTTACCGAGTTCCAGTGCAATGTTGGGCATGGCTCCACGCTAGTCCAGGATGCGCGATCTCGAAGGGCTAATCCAGACCGTGTGCTTTCGGATGCTGTGCGGCACCCCGGCCCTCGCCGCGGCCGATGTGTCTGGCGCGACCGATCATCGCCGAACCGAAACGCGCTACCGCGTCGTCCACTGCGCCCTCGACCTTCCGCCAGTCCTCATCATCGTCCCACAGGCCGATCCCTCCGCCTCCTGCGGGGCGCAGTCTCTCGGCCCGCACGCCGACGAGACGCACGGGGTCGCGGCGCTCGATCTGTTCGAACAGCGACTGAGCCGCTTCGCCGATCCGCTGACCGACCGCAGTCGGCTCGGCGAGCGTCTGCGACCGGCTGAGTGTGCGGAAGTCGTCGAAGCGGATCTTGATCGCGACCGTCGACGTCTCCCACTCGGCCTTGCGCAGACGCGCGGCGACGCGATCGGCGAGCCTGAGCAGTTCAGCGCGCAGATACGTGCGGTCGGTGACATCTGTGTCGAAGGTCTCCTCGTGACCGATGCTCTTCTCGACGCGCTCGGTCTCGACCGCGCGCGCGTCTTCCCCCCGCGACAGCTGCATGAGACGGGCGCTCAGCGCAGGACCGACGGCACGGTCGAGCATGTCGGTCGACGACGTCCGGATGTCACGGACGGTGCGGATCCCACGCCCTTCCAAAGCCTCTGCCGCCTTCGGCCCCACTCCCCACATCGCCCGCACAGGTCGAGGATCGAGGAAGGCCTGTGTCTCTGACGCGGCGATCACGAGCATCCCGTTCGGTTTCGATATCGTCGAGGCCATCTTCGCGACGTGCTTCGTCGCCGCCACGCCGACGCTGCAGGTGATCCCGACCTCATCACTCACTCGCTCACGGACGAGCTGGGCGATCTGCGCCGGACTCCCCCACAGCCGTCGCACGCCACGGACGTCGAGGAAGGCCTCGTCGACGGAGAGCGGCTCGACCAGCGGCGTGATGGACTCGAAGATCGCCATCACCTGCCGCGACACCGCCTGATAGCGATGGAAATGCGGCGGCACGATCCTCGCCGAAGGACAGAGGCGAATGGCCTGGGACACCGGCATCGCAGCGCGGACACCGTATCGACGCGCCTCGTACGACGCACTGGATACGACGGAGCGGCCGTCGGGGGAACCGATGATCAGCGGGAGGCCACGCAGGCTCGGGTCATCAAGCACCTCGACCGCTGCATAGAACGCATCCATGTCGACGTGAAGGATGCTCGTACCGGTGTCGTCGGCATCAGCGGACGACACGATGCGCCCTCTGCCGTCACCGTGTCCCATGAGACCATTCTCCCCCGGACCTCGGACATGAGGTCCGGGGGATGTGGTTACTGCGCAGCGCGCTCGAGGACGAGTTCGCGGACCCGAGCGGCATCCGCCTGGCCCTTCATCGCCTTCATCACCGCACCGATGACGGCGCCGGCCGCCTGGACCTTGCCATCCTTGATCTTGGCCAGCACATCGGGCTGCGCGGCGAGAGCCTCATCGATCGCGGCGATCAGCGCGCCGTCGTCGGAGACGACCGCGAGACCGCGGCTGTCGACGACCTCCTGCGGCGTGCCCTCGCCGGCGATGACGCCCTCGAGAACCTGACGTGCGAGCTTGTCCGTGAGCGTCCCGGCGTCGACGAGCTTCTGCAGCGCGGCGACGTTCTCGGGCGAGACGAGCTCGGTGGCGTCCTTCTCCTGCGCGTTGGCCAGACGGGTGATCTCACCCGTCCACCACTTGCGCGCGGTCGCAGGAGTGGCGCCCGCCTCGATGGTCGCCACGACGACGTCGAGCAGACCGCCGTTGCGTACGTCCTGGAACTCCAGGTCGGTGAAGCCCCACTCGGCCATCAGGCGACGTCGGCGTGCGACCGGCTGCTCGGGAAGCTCCGCCCGCAACGCTTCGATGAGCTCCGCAGCCGGCTCGACCGGAAGCAGGTCGGGCTCGGGGAAGTAGCGGTAATCGTCTGCATCCGACTTCGGGCGACCGGGCGACGTGGTGCCGGTGTCCTCGTGCCAGTGCCGGGTCTCCTGTGTGATCGTGCCACCGTCCGCGAGCATCTGCGCCTGACGCTGGATCTCGTACCGGACCGCACGCTCGACCGAACGCATCGAGTTGACGTTCTTCGTCTCCGTGCGCGTGCCGAGCTTCTCCTGGCCGCGAGGGCGCAACGAGACGTTCGCGTCGCAGCGCAGGTTCCCGCGCTCCAGACGAGCCTCGGAGATCCCGAGGCTGCGCACGATGTCGCGAATCGTCGCGACGTACGCCTTGGCGACCTCAGGGGCACGGTGCTCGGTGCCGAAGATCGTCTTGGTGACGATCTCGACGAGCGGCACGCCCGCACGGTTGTAGTCGACGAGCGAGTACTCAGCACCCTGGATCCGACCGGTCGCGCCCCCCATGTGGGTGAGCTTGCCGGCGTCCTCCTCCATATGCGCGCGCTCGATCGGGATCTGCACGATCGTGCCGTCCTCGAGCTCCACCTCGACGGAGCCCTCGAACGCGATCGGCTCGTCGTACTGCGAGATCTGGTAGTTCTTGCCGAGGTCCGGGTAGAAGTAGTTCTTCCTCGCGAAGCGGCTCGACGGAGCGATCGAGCAGCCGAGCGCGAGGCCCAGGCTGATCGACGAGCGGATCGCCGTCTCGTTCACGACGGGAAGCGAACCGGGCAGCCCGAGATCGACCGGCGCGATCAGCGTGTTCGGCTCGGCCGCGTGATACAGCTCGTTGGCCGGGTTCGGCGCGTCCGAGAACATCTTCGTGTTCGTGTTGAGCTCGACGTGCACCTCGAACCCGAGCACCGGCTCGAACAGTTCGAGAGCCTTGTCGAAGTCCATGAGCTTGGCAGTGGCCATCAGCGGTTCCCTCCTGCGAGCTGGGGTGCACGCGTGAGGAGCGGCGCTCCCCACGAATCGACCAGCAGCGTCTCGACCGCTGCGCCGACCTTGTACAGACGCGCGTCCTCCCGTGCCGGGGCGATGAACTGGATGCCGACGGGCAGGCCGTCTTCTGCGGCCAGCCCGCTCGGGATCGAGATGCCGGGGACACCGGCGAGGTTCACCGGGATCGTCGTGATGTCGTTGAGGTACATCTGCAGCGGGTCGTCGATCTTCTCGCCGATCTTGAACGCCGTGGTCGGAGCCGAGGGCGTCGCGATCACATCGACGTCCGCGAAAGCTTTCGCGAAGTCCTGCTGGATGAGCGTGCGGACCTTCTGCGCGCTGCCGTAGTAGGCGTCGTAGTATCCGGCCGACAGCGCATAGGTGCCGAGGATGATGCGGCGCTTGACCTCGTCGCCGAAGCCGGCGTCACGCGTCGCGGACATGACGTCCTCGACCGTCGGGTTGCCGTCGGGCGTGACGCGGAGGCCGAAGCGCACCGAATCGAACTTCGCCAGGTTGCTGGATGCCTCGGCGGGGAGGATCAGGTAGTACGCGGCGACGCCGTACTCGAAGTGCGGTGCTCCGATCTCGACGATCTCGGCGCCCTGTGCCTCCATCAGCGCGAGCGCGCTGCGGAACGACTCCGCCACACCCGGCTGGAAGCCGCTGTCGGGAAGCTCGCGGATCACACCGACCTTGAGACCCTTGAGCACGTCTCCGCGTGCGCCCTCGCGGGCGGCGTCGGCGAACGACGGCCACTCGTCGCGCAGCGACGTGGAATCCTTCGGGTCATGGCCGCCGATGGCGTCGTGAAGCAGACCGGCGTCGAGCACCGTGCGCGTCACAGGGCCGACCTGGTCGAGGCTCGACGCGAGGGCGATCGCGCCGTAGCGGCTGACGCCACCGTAGGTGGGCTTGACGCCGACGGTTCCGGTGACGTGCGCCGGCTGGCGGATGGATCCACCGGTGTCCGAACCGAGCGCGAGCGGCGCCTCGAACGCGGCGACGGCGGCAGCCGATCCGCCACCGGAGCCACCGGGGATCCTGTCGAGGTCCCACGGGTTACGGGTCGGACCGTATGCCGAGTGCTCGGTGGACGATCCCATGGCGAACTCGTCCATGTTCGTCTTTCCGAGCGGGATCAGGCCGGCTGCGCGAGAACGGGCGACGACGGTCGCGTCATACGGCGAGCGGTAGCCCTCGAGGATGCGCGAACCGCTCGTGGTCGGCTGATCGGTCGTGACGAGCACGTCCTTGATCGCCAGCGGAACGCCGGCGATCGGTCCGAGATGCTCCCCCGCGGCGCGCTGCGCGTCGACGGCCGCGGCCGCATCGAGCGCGCCCTCATTGACGTGAAGGAAGGCATGGACGTCGCCGTCGACGGCGGCGATGCGGTCGAGATGAGCACGCGTCGCCTCGACGCTCGAGATCTCACGGCTGGCGAGCTTGTCCGCAAGCTCCGCCGCGGTCATACGGATGATGTCGCTCACTGCTCTTCTCCCAGGATCGCGGTGACGCGGAACCGGCCGTCGGCCTGGTCCGGCGCGTTCTGGAGCACCTGCTCGTGGGTGAGCGTCTCGCCCACGACGTCGGGACGGAAGACGTTGCTCAGCGGGATCGGATGACTCGTCGCTGCGACGTCGGGGCTTGCCACCTCCGACACCTTGGCGATGTTGTCGACGATGGCGTCGAGCTGGCCCGTGAGCCGCGTCACCTCGTCGTCGTTCAGCTGGATGCGCGCGAGCACGCCGAGATGGCGCACAAGATCAGGGGTGATTTCAGACACACCCCGAGTCTACTTGGCGTGCCCGTCGACTCCCTGCAGCGCTTTCATGGCCGCCCTATGCTGGGCGGGTGAGCTCATACCAGCCTCCTCGCCCGTGGGTCGCCAGCTATGCCGACGGCGTCCCGGATGACCTCTCCCCCGTGTCGGGATCCCTGATCGACATCGTCGCGGCGTCCGCGCGCGACTACCCGGATGCTCCCGCACTCGAGTTCTTCGGGCGTGAGACGACGTACGCCGAGTTGCAGGATGCGATCGACCGCGCCGCCGCCGGCCTGCGCGCCCTCGGCGTGCGAGCGGGCGACCCTGTGGCGATCGTCCTGCCGAACTGCCCCCAGCACATCGTGGCGTTCTACGCGGTCCTGCGTCTGGGCGCGGTCGTGGTCGAGCACAACCCGCTCTACACTCCCCGTGAGTTGCGTAAGCAGTTCGAGGATCATGGCGCGAAGCACGCCATCGTCTGGAACAAGGTCGTCTCCACGGTGCAGGAGTTCCCGGCCGACCTCGCGGTGACGAACCTCGTCTCGGTCGACGTCACCCGGGCGATGCCGGTCCTGACGCGGGTCGCGCTGCGACTGCCCGTGGCGAAGGCCCGCGAGTCGCGTGCGGCACTGACCGAGAAGGTCCGCGGAACCGTCACATGGGATTCGCTGATGCGGTCCTCTCCCCTCCCGGCCACGCACCCGAAACCGGCGACGGACGACCTCGCGATCATCCAGTACACGTCCGGAACCACGGGCACGCCCAAGGGAGCAGCGCTCACTCACGGCAACCTCCTCGCGAATGCCGCACAGTCGCAGGCCTGGGTACCGTCGATCCAGCGCGGCAAGGGCTGCGTGGTCTACGCGGTGCTGCCGATGTTCCACGCCTACGGGCTGACGCTCTGCCTGACCTTCGCCATGTCCATGGGCGCTCGGCTCGTGCTCTTCCCGAAGTTCGACCCCGACCTCGTGCTCGCCGTGATGAAGAAGCATCCGGCGACCTTCCTCCCGCTCGTTCCGCCGATCGCCGACCGCCTGCTGACGGCAGCCAACGCGAGGGGCATCTCCCTCGACGGAATCGAGGTGGCGATCTCCGGTGCCATGGCTCTGCCTCATGAGCTGGTCGTCCCTTTCGAAGAAGCCACGAACGGCTTCCTCGTCGAGGGGTACGGACTCAGCGAGTGCTCTCCCGTGCTGATGGCGAATCCGGTGGCCGACAACCGTGTGCCCGGTACCGTCGGACTCCCGCTCCCCGGCACCGAGTGCCGTGTCGTCGACCCGGAGAACCCGACCCTCGATGTCGCAGCAGGTTCCGCCGGAGAACTCCTCGTCCGCGGTCCGCAGGTGTTCTCGGGCTATTACGGCAAACCTGAGGAGACCGAGGCGGTCTTCGTCGACGGCTGGTTCCGCACGGGCGACATCGTGACGGTCGACGAGGCGGGGTTCATCCGCATCGTGGATCGCATCAAGGAGCTCATCATCACCGGTGGCTTCAATGTCGCGCCGACCGAGGTCGAGAACGCGCTGCGGCAGCATCCGCAGGTTGCGGACGCCGCTGTCGTCGGCCTTCCGAGCGATCACTCGGGCGAGGAGGTCGTCGCGGCGATCGTCGTCGACAGTGGTGCGGACGTCGATGTCGAGGCGATCCGCGACTACGCACGCAGCATCCTCACCCCGTACAAGGTCCCGCGGCGCGTCTTCGTGGTCGATGAACTACCGAAATCACTCATCGGCAAAGTGCTTCGCCGTCAGGTGAAGGAGAAGCTGCTCGCGCTCACCGGCAACTCCTGAGGGCGCCCTCACAGGCGCGGAATCCCGCGAAGCGCTACCCTTGGTCAGTGACTCCTGAAGACGCTGTGCCCACCGACGCCCCCGAGACCCCTGGATTCGAGGAGCTCGGCATCACCGGCCCCGTCCTCAAGGCCATCAAGGACCTCGGCTACGAGACCCCCTCCCCCATCCAGGCCGCGACGATCCCGACCCTGCTGTCCGGTCGCGATGTCGTCGGAATGGCGCAGACCGGAACGGGAAAGACCGCGGCCTTCGCGCTCCCCGTTCTCGAGCGCCTCGACGTGTCGCAGAAGACGCCCCAGGCCCTGGTGCTCGCACCGACCCGTGAACTCGCTCTGCAGGTCTGCGAGGCGTTCGAGTCCTATGCCTCGAAGATGAAGGGCGTCCATGTCCTGCCCGTCTACGGCGGCCAGGGCTACGGCGTGCAGCTGTCGGCGCTCCGCCGCGGTGTGCACGTGATCGTCGGCACCCCCGGTCGCATCATGGACCACCTCGCCAAGGGCACGCTCGACCTGTCCCAGCTGCAGTACCTGGTGCTCGACGAGGCCGACGAGATGCTCAAGATGGGCTTCGCAGAAGACGTCGAGCAGATCCTTGCGCAGACTCCCGAAGAGAAGCAGGTCGCCCTGTTCTCGGCGACCATGCCGCCGCAGATCCGACGCCTGGCGCAGAAGTACCTGCGCGAGCCCGAAGAGATCAGCATCAAGTCGAAGACCGCCACCGGCACGAACATCACCCAGCGCTACCTCGTCGTGTCGTACGCGCAGAAGGTCGACGCGCTCACCCGCATCCTCGAGGTCGAGAACTTCGACGGCATGATCGTCTTCGTCCGCACGAAGAACGAGACCGAGACGCTGGCCGAGAAGCTCCGGGCCCGCGGATACTCCGCTGCGGCGATCAACGGTGACGTCCCCCAGGTGCAGCGCGAGCGCAGCGTCAACCAGCTCAAGGCGAGCAAGCTCGACATCCTCGTCGCGACCGACGTCGCGGCGCGTGGTCTCGACGTCGAGCGCATCAGTCACGTCGTCAACTTCGACATTCCGACCGACACCGAGTCCTACGTGCACCGCATCGGCCGCACGGGTCGCGCCGGTCGTACCGGAGACGCGATCAGCTTCATCACTCCGCGTGAGCGCTACCTGCTGAAGTCCATCGAGAAGGCGACGCGTCAGCAGCCCACCCAGATGCAGCTGCCGACTCTGGACGACGTGAACACCACACGTCTCACGAGGTTCGACGACGCGATCACGGCGGCTCTCGGCGACGCCGCGCGGATCGAGAAGTTCCGCGACGTCATCGATCATTACGTGCGCAATCACGACGTGCCGGAAGCCGATGTGGCTGCTGCTCTCGCGGTCGTCGCGCAGGGCGACACTCCACTGTTGCTCGACCCGGCCGATGACCCGCTCTCGAAGGCGGTCGAGTACGACAATCGTCCGCCGCGCGAGAACAGCACCCGCGAGCGGCGTGAGCCCCGCGAACCCCGCGAGCGTCGCGGACGCGGAGACTACAAGCCGTACCGCATCGAGGTCGGACGCCGTCACCGCGTCGAGCCTCGTCAGATCGTCGGCGCCCTCGCGAACGAAGGCGGACTCGGACGTGACGACTTCGGCGCGATCAACATCCGCCCGGACTTCACGGTCGTCGAACTGCCGGCGAACATGGATTCCTCGGTGCTCGACAAGCTCAAGGACACCCGGATCTCGGGTCGCCTGATCGAGATCAAGCCGGACCGCGGACCCGCGGGACGTCGCAACGACGGTCCTCGTGACGGCGCCCGCGGCGGCTTCGATCGTCGCGACGATCGTCCGCGCTACGACCGCGACGACCGTCCGGCTCGGAATGACGAGCGCGGCGAGAAGCCGTTCCGCAAGCCCCGGCACAAGGCCTGATCGCTGTGACTTCGAGCGCACCGGTCTCGTCTGTGGGATCGGTGCGCTCGAAGTCCACCATGCGATGTGATCGACCGGCGGCGACGGTCGAACTTGTTCGGGTGCCGCGACGCATCAGCTGATCGGCCTCACCCACCGGATCATCGAGCGGCTCAGTCGACAGACGACCCTGACGCCGCCCCGCGGGCGAGCCGTGCCGCCACATCGATGAGCTGCTCGGGTCGAGCGAGCAATGATCGCTGCTCCGGATGGTCGATCAGGTGCTGAAGCAGCCGGTGCGCACCGTCGACGGTCGGCGTCCAATACCCGCCGACATGATGACGGCTGAGCGGTGCGGTGACCGGCTCTCCGTCGACAGTCACCTCCACTGCGCCATCGTCAGGGTCCATATCGACGCTGTCGAGCGTCAAGAACGTCAGCGCGCCGAGCAGGATGGTGCTCACGAGGCCCGGCAGCCTGAACCTGGTCGTCGGCACGTCGAGGAGCACCCGCTCGATCTGGGACCACGGCGTGATCCCGTGCTCTTCGGTCCCCTGCCGGAAGAGGACCGCTTCGGGTGTGAGACGCAGGTGAGATCTCCCCGGATCGCCGACAGCCAGCGCGCCTGGCACAGCGATCAAGGGCCCGTACCGCTTCATCCGAGCGCGTCCGGCCCCTCGGTGACGAGGATGTGGAACTGCGCGGCATCGAGGACCCGGATGCCGAGCTCTTCTGCCTTGCCGAGCTTCGAGCCCGCTCCCGGACCCGCGGCGACGAAATCGGTCTTCTTCGAGACGCTCGAGGCCGCCTTGCCGCCGGCCTTGATGATGGCCTCCTGCGCTCCGTCGCGGGTGTAGCCGTCGAGCGATCCGGTCGCGACCACGGTCAGACCGTCGAGCACACCGCCCTCGACCACCGCGGCACCAGGCCCTGGGTGACCGGGTGTGGCCCACTGCACGCCTGCATCCGTCCATTGCCGGACGATCTCCTGGTGCCAATCGACATCGAACCACGCGAGCAGTGAGTCGGCGATGATCCCGCCGACTCCCTCGACGGCAGCGAGTTCTTCTCGCGATGCCGCGCGGATGGCGTCGAGCGAACCGAACCACTGCGCGAGAGCCCGGGCAGCGACCGGTCCGACGTGGCGGATGTTCAGCGAGACGAGCAGGCGCCAGAGGTCTTTGGTCTTGGCCTTCTCGAGCTCGGCGAGGAGTGTGATCGCCTGCGACGACGGCTGCGGGCCTTCGAGCCCGGACTTCTTCTCGGCAGCGGTCGGGTTGCGTCGGAACGGAGCTCGGGTCTTCACGAGGCCATCGTCGTCTTCCTTGGGCAGACCTGTCTCGGCATCACGCACGAACAACTCGATGGGGACGATCTCGTCGAGGGTGAGCGCGAACAGACCGGCCTCGGTCTCGAGCGGAGGGATCTCCGGCGAGGTGGGCTGTGTGAGAGCGGCCGCCGTGACCTCGCCCAGCGCCTCGACATCGAGCGCTCCGCGTGACCCGATGTGCTCGACGCGCCCGCGCACCTGGGCGGGGCATGACCGCGCGTTCGGGCAGCGCAGATCGATGTCACCCTCCTTCATGGGCCGCAGCGGCGTACCGCACTCGGGACACTCCACCGGCATCACGAACTCACGTTCGGTGCCGTCCCTCTTCTCGACGACGGGGCCGAGGACCTCGGGAATCACATCACCCGCCTTGCGCAGCACCACGGTGTCGCCGATCAGCACGCCCTTCGCCTTCACGACATCCTTGTTGTGCAGCGTCGCCTGCCTGACCACGGAGCCCGCGACCTGAGCAGGGGCCATCACGGCGAACGGCGTGGCGCGTCCCGTGCGTCCTACCGAGACGACGATGTCGAGGAGTGTGGTCTGAACCTCTTCCGGCGGATACTTGTACGCGATCGCCCAACGGGGCGCCCTGCTCGTGGCGCCGAGCTCGTCGTGTAGGGACAGCTCGTCGACCTTGACGACGATCCCGTCGAGCTCGTGCTCGATATCGTGGCGATGCTCGCCGAAGTGCTCGACGAACGCCACGACCTCGTCGATGCTCGTGCAGACCTTCGTGTGCGGGCTCGTGGGGAGTCCCCATTCCGCCAGCTGCTCGTACACCTGGCTCTGTGCAGCGACCGGTGGGTTCTCCCACGCGCCGATACCGTGCACGTAGAGGGCCAGCGACTCGATGCGAAGCATTCCCGCTTCGAGCTCGAGCCCGTCCTTCTTGTCGATCTGCTGACGCAGCCCGCCGCTCGCCGCATTCCGCGGATTCGCGAACGACGGGAACCGCCGGGCTGCGGCAGTCCGAGCCTTCTCTTCGTCGAAGGGCTTCTTCGCTCCGCTGCGAGCCTCCCACCGGGCCAGAGCGTCGGCGTACGCCCGGTCGCGGAACGACGCCTGAGCGGCGTTCAGACGCTCGAAGGCGGCCACGGGAATGAAGACCTCGCCGCGCACCTCGACGATCGGCGGGTGACCCTCGCCACTGAGTTCCAGAGGGATCTCAGGCAGACGCAGCGCGTTCTCCGTCACGATCTCGCCGACGCGGCCGTCGCCTCGCGTCGCCGCCGACGTCAGGCGTCCGTTCTCATATCGGAGATTGATCGCAAGACCGTCGATCTTGAGCTCGGTGAGCCAGTCGACGTCTCGTCCGGCCGATGCACGCGTCTTGGCCGCCCACTCTCTGAGCTCGTCGACCGAGAACACATTGTCGAGGCTCAGCATCCGTTCGGCGTGCTCGATTGTCGCCAGCCCCGTCGCCTCGGCGGCGCCCACCATCTGCGTGGGCGAATCCTGCCCCTGCAGTTCCGGATGCAGCCGCTCGAGCTCTTCGAGCCGGTGCATCCAGCCGTCGTAAGTGAAGTCATCGACGACCGAGGTGTCGCGCCCGTAGTACGCGTCCTTCGCCTCGAGGATGCGAGTGGTCAGCTCGTCGGCTTCGATACGGGCGTCTTCCAGCGAGATGTTCTCCGGCACTCCGCCAGTCTACGAGCGGGCACCGACATCCCGAGGCAGGCGCTACGCGTGAACGGGAACGGCGGATACCGTGCGGTCGATCGTGAACTGGCCGAGCACGCGGGTACCGACGTAGAGAACAGCCGTCTGCCCCGGCGCCACGCCGTTGAGGGGCTCCTCGGGAACGACGCGCACGCCCTCGGACGTGACGAAGGCCCGAGCGATCTCAGGTTCGGCGTGGGCACGGATCTGCACCTCGCAGTCGAACTCCGAGTCCACCGGTGCGGCCCCGGCCCAGCTGAAGCGCTGCCCGGAGATCTCGCGAATCGCGAGCGCCTCCTTCGGGCCGACGACGACCGTGTTCGAGACAGGGCGCACCTCGAGTACGAATCGCGGCTTGCCGTCTGAGGCGGGCACGCCGAGCTTGAGGCCTCGACGCTGCCCCACCGTGAAGGCGTGCGCGCCCTCGTGCGAACCCACGACCTCCCCGGCGCGGTCGACGATCTCGCCCGTCGCCGTGCCGACCTTCTCCGCCAGCCAGCCACGAGTGTCACCGTCGGGGATGAAGCAGATGTCGTGGCTGTCGGGCTTCTGAGCGACGGTCAGCCCGCGCTCGGCGGCCTCTGCGCGCACGACCGCCTTGGACGGCGTCGTGCCGAGAGGGAAATAGGTGTGAGCGAGCTGCTCGGCGGTCAGCACGCCGAGGACGTACGACTGGTCCTTCGCGTTATCCGCGGCACGGTGCAGCTCGAGTCCCGCATCGGTGGGGACCAGCGTCGCGTAATGCCCCGTGCACACTGCGTCGAAGCCGAGCTCGATCGCGCGCTCGAGAAGCGCGGCGAACTTGATCTTCTCGTTGCAGCGCATGCAGGGGTTCGGGGTGCGACCTGCCTGGTACTCCGACACGAAGTCGGCGATGACGTCTTCGCGGAAGCGCTCCGAGAAGTCCCAGACGTAGAAGGGGATGCCGAGGAGGTCGGCTGCGCGTCGGGCATCGAGTGCGTCCTCGATCGTGCAGCATCCCCTACTGCCTGTGCGCAGGGTTCCGCCGGCGCGCGAGAGCGCAAGATGTACTCCGACGACATCGTGGCCTGCGTCGACCGCACGCGCCGCCGCCACGGCGGAGTCCACGCCACCGCTCATGGCCGCAAGAATCCTCATGAGTCCAGTCTACGAGCGTGCAGCTGAGCCGGAGCCGGATGCGCGCGCGTACGCGTCGGCGATCGACGCGATGACGGCATCGACGTCCTCGTCCGTCGATGTGCGCCCGAGCGAGAACCGCAGCACGCTACGTGCATCCTGCTCACTGCGCCCCATGGCCATCACGACGTGGGAGGGCTCCGCCACTCCGGCCTGACACGCGGATCCCGTCGATGCCGCGATCCCCGCCATGTCGAGCAGGAAGAGCAGGCTCTCCCCCACTGCGCCGGGGAAGAGGACGTGCGCGTTACCCGGAAGCCGCTCGACGCGGTCTCCCAGGACCTCGGCGGTCGGGACGCGGGTGAGGATGCCGTCGACCAGACGATCGCGCATGGCTCGGAGCCGCGCGCTCTCCGTCTCCCGTTCGGCCTCGGCGAGTTCCAGAGCCACGGCGAACGCGGCGGCACCCGCGACGTCCTGGGTCCCTGCACGGAGACCCCGTTGCTGTGCGCCGCCGCGGATGATCGCCGAGAGCCGAGCAGTGCGCGAGGTGACGAGGGCGCCGACGCCGACCGGAGCTCCGATCTTGTGGCCCGCGACACTCATGGCCACCAGACCCACCGCGTCCGCGGCATCCCCCCTGAGTGCACGGAAGGACAGGGGCACATGGCCGAGCGCCGACACGGCGTCGAAGTGCAGGGGAACCCGCGCATCCGCCGCGGCGGCCGCCAGCGACACGGCGTCGTTGATCGTCCCAGCCTCGTTGTTGGCGATCAGCGCTGTGGCCAGTGCCGCGCCCGGAAGCTGCGCGGCGAACCGGGCGATATCGATGGCCGCCGTGCGGAATACCGGAACAGCGCGCAGCGTCGCATCGGCCGCGACGAGCGCCTCCACGGTGTCCATGGTGGCGTGATGCTCGGCATCGGGCATCACGATCGCATCCGTCCCTGCGGTCCGTGCCTGCCACAGGCCCTGGAGAGCGAGATTGATCGACTCCGTGCCCCCTGACGTGAAGACCACCTCGATGGGATCGGATCCGAGCACCGCTGCGGCGCGCTCTCGAGCCTCTTCGAGCAGTCGCCGGGCGTCCTGCCCCGCACCGTGGGTCGATGAGGCGTTGCCCACGATCGCGCTCGCGTCCAGCCAGGCCTCGCGCGCCTCAGGACGCATCGGCGTCGTGGCGGCGTGATCGAGATAGTGCTGCATGCCTCAACTCTCCCCCATTTCGCGGCGTCGGGGCGCACGTGGAACTGAGTGCGACGTGGTCTGAGACCTGAGCGCAGACCCCTATGGTGTATTCATGCCCGCGATCCGAGACATCACCGTGCCCGGCGGTACTGCACTCGACAACCTCGGCGTTCGCCTTCACGACGGCGTCGGAACCCTCCGCGTCTGGTCGCAGAACGCGTCGTCGATCGAGCTCGTCGTCTTCGATGCCACAGACCTCGACTGGGTCACCGATCAGGTGGACCTGGAACGTCTTCCCGGAGGTGTCTGGGAGGTGACGACCGAGCTGTTGCAACCAGGCACCCGTTACGCGATTCGCGTCGGCGGACCGCACGGTCCGGGCAATACATTCAATCCCGAGACGCTCCTGCTCGACCCGTACGCGCGCGGGCTCGCTCAGGGCGACGGCTACGAGGAGTGGCGCTCCGTCGTCATCGTCGACGGCTTCGACTGGGGCGACTCGGTCAAGCCCCGCATCCCGCTCGATCGAACGGTGATCTACGAAGGTCATCTGAAGGGTCTCACCAAGCGTCAGCCCGACATCCCCCCGGCACTGCACGGGACCTACGCGGGGCTCGCGCACCCGGCGATGATCGAGTACTTCCACGCTTTGGGCATCACATCGATCGAGCTTCTCCCCGTACACGCGTTCGTGCCGGAACCCCGCCTGCTCGAACGCGGGCTCACCAACTACTGGGGCTACAACACCCTCAACTTCTTCACTCCGCACAACGCCTATGCGACCGAAGATGCGCGCAAGGGCGGCCCTGAAGCAGTACTCGCCGAGTTCAAGGGCATGGTGCGGCTCCTTCACGAGGCCGGTCTCGAGGTCATCCTCGACGTCGTGTACAACCACACTTCGGAGGAGGGCCTCGGCGGACCGCGATCGAGCCTCCGCGGAATCGACAATGCGAGCTACTACCGACAGGATCCGTCCGGCGCCTACATCGACACCACCGGATGCGGCAACACGCTCGACACCTCGACGGATGCCGGAGCCCGCCTCGTGCTCGACTCGCTGCGCTACTGGGCGCAGGAGATGCAGATCGACGGCTTCCGCTTCGACCTGGCGGCCGCCATCGCCCGCGACGCTTCGCACACCTACACGCCCGAGCACCCGCTGCTCACGGCGATCGCGAACGATCCGGTCCTCAAGGACACGAAGCTCATAGCAGAGCCGTGGGACGTCGGCATGGGCGGTTGGCAGACAGGAAACTTCCCGCAGGGCTGGCTGGAGTGGAACGACCGCTACCGGGACCGTGTGCGCAACTTCTGGCTGAGCGACATCGACTATGCGCGCAGGGCATCGGCTCCGGTCGGGATCGGGGGCTTCGCCACTCGACTCGCGGGTTCCTCCAACACCTTCGCCGACGAGCGCGGTCCCCTCGCGAGCATCAACTTCGTCACGGCCCACGACGGTTTCACCCTCCACGACCTCGTCTCCTACGACGTCAAGCACAACGAAGCGAACGGCGAACAGAACCGTGACGGCGCGGACATGAACCGCGCCTTCAACCACGGCATCGAGGGCCCCACCGACGACCCCGCGATCCTTGCGGCCCGACGCAAGGCGATGCGCAATCTGCTCGGCACCCTCCTGCTGTCGGCCGGCATTCCCATGCTCACCGCAGGCGACGAAGTCGGGCGGACGCAGCGCGGGAACAACAACGCGTATGCGCAGGATTCTGTGATGACCTGGCTCGGCTGGGATCCCGAGCCCTGGCAGGAGGATCTGCGCGCGCACGTGACACGGCTGATCCAGCTGCGCTCGGAGAACCCCGCCTTGCGCCCGAGCCGCTACGCGCGACTCGGCGAGCACATCCCCAATGCCTCCGTCATGGACTGGTTCGATCAGAACGGCGAGACGATGGAGCGTGAGCAGTGGACGGATCCCGGCAATCGCACGTTGCAGTATGTCGCCGCCTCCACTCCTGATCGTGAGGCCGCGAATCGCATCCTTCTGATCGTGCACGGCACGGAGTCGCCGATCGACGTGCGACTGCCTGAGGAGCTCGAGGATGCGACGCGCTTCGTGTCCCTGTGGTCGAGCGCAGATGAGCGTCCGGCGACCGAGAGCGAGACCTTCGCCCCCGGCGACATACTGCCCATCCCGGGCACCTCCATGCGACTGTTCCGCGTCGAATGACCCGCGGCGCGCCGCAGCCGCCCGGGACGCTACCCGGTGAGGGGCGGTCGCGGTACATTCGGGGGGTGGTCGCACGCACGAGCAGTACCAGTCCGAAGGCTTTCCGGAGCCCCGCTCAGATCCCCCTGCGCCCCCTCGGCGCAGTGTCCGAGGAGAAGCCCCTGAGGGCCACGCGGATTCCGCTGCTCGACGGCACTCCCGCGGTTCCGGGAGGGTTCGCCCCGAAGGCATTCGTGGGCGAGGTCGTCCCGTTCAGCGTGGTCGCATTCCGCGAGGGCCACGATCTCATCGGGGTGCAGCTTCGACTGACCTCTCCCGACGGAACGGAATCCCTGCATCGTCTTTCGCCTCGGCTCGACGGCACTGACCGGTGGGGCGCCGAGATCGCCATCGATCTCCAGGGCGAATGGGCCTTCCGATTCGAGGCGTTCTCCGACGACTTCGCGACCTGGGCGCATGCGGCAGAGGTGAAGGTCGCCGCAGGCGTCGACGTGCCGGTCATGGCGGCGCTCGGCGCCGAGATCCTGACTCGCGCTGCCGCCGAGAAGGATCGTCCACTGCCCCAGCGCAAGCTCCTGACCGCGCATGCCACGTCGTTGGCCACCGGCGATGCGGCCACCACGACTGCGGTCTCGACCGACCCGGAGCTCGCACAGTTCTTCGTCGACCGTCCCCTCACGACCCTCCGGTCCGCGTCGGAGGCACGAACGCTGCACGTCGAGCGCACGGCGGCAGGCGTCGGCGCCTGGTACGAGTTCTTCCCTCGCTCCGAAGGGGCGAAGCGTCTGAAAGACGGCACGATCAAGAGCGGCACGTTCCGCACCGCTGCCAGACGACTGCCGGCCGTCGCCGCCATGGGCTTCGACGTCATCTATCTGGTGCCCATCCACCCCATCGGCTCGACGAACCGCAAGGGCCGCAACAACACTCTGGTGACGGAGCCCGGCGACCCCGGCTCCCCGTATGCGATCGGAGCGGCCGAGGGCGGCCACGACGCCATCCACCCCGAGCTCGGCAAGCCGGCCGATTTCCGCGCCTTCGTTCGTGCGGCGCGTGCTGAGGGGCTCGAAGTCGCGCTCGACCTCGCTCTGCAGGCGTCTCCCGATCACCCCTGGGTCACTGAGCACCCGGAGTGGTTCACGACCCTGCCCGACGGCACGATCGCCTACGCGGAGAACCCGCCGAAGAAGTACCAGGACATCTACCCGCTGAACTTCGACAACGATCCCGAGGGGATCTACCTCGAGATGCTCCGCGTGGTGCAGCACTGGGTGCGCGAAGGCGTGAAGATCTTCCGCGTCGACAACCCCCACACGAAACCGCTGCAGTTCTGGGAGTGGCTGATCGCCACCGTGAACGCGGCCGATCCCGATGTCATCTTCCTCGCGGAAGCCTTCACGCGTCCCGCCGTCATGCGTGCGCTCGCCACGGTGGGGTTCCAGCAGAGCTACAGCTACTTCACGTGGCGCAACACGAAGTCCGAGCTCGAGGAGTTCCTCACCAGCGTGTCGCACGAGACGAGCGACTACATGCGCCCGAACCTCTTCGTCAACACACATGACATCCTGACCGAGTACCTGCAGTTCGGCGGGCGTGCGGCGTACCGCATCCGCGCCTGCATCGGCGCCACGGCGGCACCGGTCTACGGCGTCTACGCGGGCTACGAGCTCTTCGAGAACGTGGCACGGCCCGGCTCCGAAGAGAACATCGACAATGAGAAGTACGAGTTCAAGTTCCGCGACTGGGAAGGCGCCGAGGCCGCAGGCGACTCGTTGGCACCGCTCCTGCGCCAGCTGAACGCGATTCGGCGGGCACATCCCGCACTCCGGCAGCTGCGCAACCTCTCGGTGCACTGGAGCGATGACGACGCGGTCCTCGTCTACAGCAAGCATCTCGATGCCGCCTTCACCGGCACCGGGGCATCCGACACCATCATCGTCGTGGCCAACGTCGATCCGCACTCGGTGCGTGAGACCACCGTGCACCTCGACACGACGGTGTGGGGTGTGGCGCCGGGAGAGACGTTCGAGGTCGAGGACCTTCTCACCGGAGAGATCTGGACCTGGGCCGACCACAACTACGTGCGACTCGACGCGTTCGCCGAGCCGGTGCACATCCTGAAGGTGAGGGAACGAGCATGAGCTACGTCGAAGATGTGACGGCGTCATCCGACTGGGCGGCCGTCGCCGCGGGATCCCATCACGATCCGCATTCGGTGCTCGGCGCTCATCCGCACGTCGACGCGGCGGGCCGCACGGTCACGATCATCCGCGCCCGGCGACCGCTCGCCTCCACCGTCGCCGCGGTGTTCCGCGACGGCACTCGACTCGAGCTCCACCACACGGCGCACGGCATCTGGGAGGCGCAGCACGAGGGAACGCCTGTCCCCTACCGTCTTGCGACCGCCTACGGCGAGGATGACGAGACGATCAGCGAGGATCCGTACCGCCACGTGCCGACCCTCGGCGACATCGACCTGCATCTGATCGCCGAGGGCCGCCATGAGCGTCTCTGGGAGGCGCTCGGAGCGCACCCTCGAGTCCATGACGGTGAGGACGGTGTGGCGTTCGCGGTCTGGGCTCCGAACGCGACCGCTGTGCGAGTCGCGGGCGACCACAACCTGTGGAACGGCGAGGCGCATGCCATGCGGTCGATGGGCGTGAGCGGGATCTGGGAGCTGTTCATCCCCGGGGTCGCTGCGGGCACCACCTACAAGTTCGAGATCAGAACCCGCGACGGCGCCTGGATCTTCAAGGCCGACCCCATGGCACAGGCCGCTCAGGTGCCTCCCGAGACGGCGTCCGTGGTCACGCAGACCGCGTACGCATGGTCGGACGGTGCCTGGATGACGCGACGGGCTGCCACGCATGCGGTCGCTCAACCGCTGTCCATCTACGAGGTGCACCTCGGATCGTGGCGTGCCGGCCTGGGGTACCGCGATGCGGCCGATCAGCTGATCGCCCATGTCACGGAAGCCGGGTTCACGCACGTCGAGTTCATGCCTCTCGCCGAGCATCCGTTCGGCGGGTCCTGGGGCTATCAGGTGAGCGGCTACTATGCCCCGACCAGTCGCTACGGCAGTCCGGACGACCTGAGGTACCTCATCGACAGGCTGCACCAGGCCGGGATCGGCGTGATCCTCGACTGGGTGCCGGGCCATTTCCCCAAGGATGCGTTCGCTCTGGCGAAGTTCGACGGGCAGGCGCTCTACGAGCACCCCGATCCTCGACGCGGCGAGCACCAGGACTGGGGCACGCTCATCTTCGACTACGGTCGCCCCGAGGTACGTGGGTTCCTGGTGGCGAACGCGCTGTACTGGCTCCAGGAGTTCCACGTGGACGGGCTCCGCGTCGACGCCGTGGCATCGATGCTCTATCTCGACTACTCCCGCAAGGACGGCGAGTGGGAGCCGAACATCCACGGCGGTCGCGAGAACCTCGAAGCGATCCGCTTCCTGCAGGAGGTCAACGCCACCGCGTATCGCCTGCATCCCGGGGTTCTCATGATCGCGGAGGAATCCACGAGCTTCCCCGGCGTCACGGCTCCGACGAACCACGCTGGGCTCGGTTTCGGTTTCAAGTGGAATATGGGCTGGATGAACGACTCGCTGCAGTACATCGAGCGCGATCCGATGTACCGCGCGCACCACGAGGGAGAGATGACGTTCTCGTTCGTCTACGCCTTCGGCGAGAACTATCTGCTCCCGATCAGCCACGATGAGGTCGTGCACGGGAAGGGCAGCCTCCTCGCGAAGATGCCGGGAGACCACTGGCACAAGCTCGCGAACGTCCGGGCGTACCTCGCCTACATGTGGGGGCACCCGGGCAAGAAGCTCCTCTTCATGGGGCAGGAGTTCGGCCAGCTCGCTGAGTGGTCGGAAGGCCGAGAGCTCGACTGGTGGCTGCTGGAGCAGCCCTCACACGCGCAACTCCAGGACTTCATCGGACAGCTCAACAGCACCTACCGTGCGCAGTCACCGCTGTGGGAACGCGACAACGACGGCTCGTGCTTCTCGCGTCTCGGGGCCCCCACGTGGGACCCGAACATCATCGCGTTCGAACGTCGCGACGCACACGGCGGCCGGGTCGTCGTCATCAGCAACTTCGCCGGAATCGAGCGCACCGGTTACAGGCTCGCTCTTCCGCACGAAGGGGTCTGGCACGAGATCCTCAACACGGATGCCGCGGAGTACGGCGGCCGGGGCTCAGGCAACCTCGGCATGGTCGTCGCCCACGACGGTGATGAGGGCGCCGCCGTGGCGAGCATCACGCTGCCTGCGCTCTCGACCATCTGGCTGCGCCACGAGAACGATCCGCACGTGCCTACGGTCAGCCACGGCTGATCGTGGGCGCTGCGGTCAGAACAGCAGCGAAGAGAGCCGATTGCGTGCGGAGACGACACGCGGGTCGGCGGCTCCGATCACGCCGAACAGCTCGATGAGCCTCTCACGAACCGGCGTGCGCTGATCGGAAGGCAGCTGCGCGAACAGATCGAGAAGGCGGCCAAACGCATCGTCGACGTGGCCGCCCGCAAGGTCGAGGTCTGCGACGGCGAACTGTGCTTCGGGATCGAGTGGAGCGGCGGCTGCCGCCGCGCGGGCCTCCTGCAGATCGAGCCGCTGAACCCGGTCGAGCAGACGCACCTGGCCGAGACCGGCGATGGCGTCCTCGTCACGCGGGTTCTCCGCGAGGGCCTTCTCGTATGCGACGATAGCGGCCGCGTAGTCGCCGATCTCGATGGCGGCGAATGCCTCGGCATGCAGCGGCGGCATCGGAGGTTCTGCAGGCGTATCGCCCGCCTCTGCGGAGCCGTCGTCGCCGGCGACCGGTACGGAGCCGGTCACGCCGTTCTGCGCCGCCAGCTGCAGCAGCTGCGCGAAGACCTCACGCACCTGCTGCTCGGGCACGGCACCGGTGAACATCGGGACCGGCTGTCCGGCGATCAGCGCGACTACCATCGGGATCGACTGCGCACGGAATCCCTGCGCCAGCTGCGGGTTCGCATCGACGTCGACCTTGGCGAGCAGCACCTTCCCGCCGAGTTCGCGGGTCACCTTCTCGATGATCGGGCTCAGCTGCTTGCACGGGCCGCACCATTCCGCCCACAGGTCGACGACCACGGGAACCGTTCGCGAGATCTCGAGAATCTGACCGAAGGACTCATCCGTCGCGTCGACCACGAGGTCGGCGACGGCGCCCCCTGCTGCCGGGGCGCCGGCGGGCGGCGCTGACGGTCGGTTACGCAGGGTGGAGAGGTCGACAGCGCCACGAAGGGCCGCGGGAGAGATATCAGTCACTTGAGCACCTCGGCGGAGAGAAGGTCCTGGCGAACGGCCAGGAGTCGGATCTGTTCGGTCGAACCCTGCGCGGGCACCGAGAAGAAGAGCTGGAACTCGTATCGAGTCGTCACGCCCTTCGCGGACTCGGTGACGCCTGTGAGCGCCTTGACCTGTGCGTTCTCGCCGAAGCGGATCACCGCATCGGCCGAGGTCGGGGTCACCGTCTCGTTGTCGATGAGCGACACGGCGACGATCGCACCGCTGCCGAGCGTGGTCAATGACACGGGAGCGGTGTCAGCCGGAGCGATGTCGAACGCCGTCTGCGAGGTCTCGGCCGCGCCGTTGTCAGCGAGGTTCTGGACGACGGCCTGTCGGCTGTCGCGGATAGACTTCGCGAGATTCAGGGCCAGGTCGTCGAAGAGACCGTAGGCAGCGCTCTGCTCCCCCGCGTCGACGACGTCAGAGAAAGTCGCAGCCAGCTCACCCGGCGGGATGCTGAGGAACGCAGAGTCGTCGGGCACGAGTGATGTGCCGAGCCACGCGGCGGCGACATCCGGGAACACGGCGTCGGCAGACATCTCGGCCATGTTCGTGATCTTGTAGGTCGACCACGGGTCCTGCTGCGTCATCGTGAGGATCACCGGGGGAACGGTGTCGTCGCCCTCGCTCTTGGAGAGCACCAGTACCGTGCGCGGCCAGCGATCCGTCGCCTCGGGCAGAACGACCTCGACGTCGTCGGTCGGGATCGCCGACGGCGGCGTGGTCTCGGGCAACGCAGTGCGCAACGCGTATTCCGTGGTGCGAGCGGTCAAGGCGGGGCCGTCGAGGCGAGTGCCCGCGACTTCGATGTTCATCGCGGCATCCGCTTCGCTGATGGTGGCGGCCGCATCCTGAAGGATCCGCTTGGCCTGCGCCTCAGTCACCGCCGGCGGCTTCTGATTGTCCGGAGCGATCACCGTCGCCGTCGGCGTGGGCGAAGGTGTGCCCTCCCCGAACTGGGGCCAGGAGTCTGCAGAACATCCGGTGGCGAGCAGCGCCGTCAGCGCGATGGCCGGAACCGCGAACGCTCGCCGCCGACGTGACGCCGTCTGGGCGCGCATCTCCTTCGACGCTCCGTCCGGCGACGAAGACGCGCCGTCGGTCGTCTTCTCGGGCTGAGTCTCTTCTCCCTCGACCGGCGCGGGCGACGCCGACGCGTCCGCGCCTTCGATGGCAGCGCGCTCGGCAGGAGGAAGCTGAGTGACGTCGATCGGCTCGGTCACCGGGAGCGGGCCGGGGCCCTTACGCCGGGGCCCACGTCCGCGACGCTGGTGGCGAATTCCGAGAACGTAGAGGATGAGCCCGACGAGCAGCACCACGGCGCCGGCAGCCATGAGGGGTCCGGCGAGGGGCGTCGAGTTGTCGATGGGCCACGACACCACGATGTCATCGGGCGCGTCCTGAATGCCGTCATAGGCGATGAGGACGCTGACGCCCTCAGGGAGCTGCAGGTCGGTGATCAGAGAGTCCGTGTCGGAGAAAGAGTCGAGCCAGAGATCGGACCCTGCCGGATTGCGTCCCGCGGGTTCCGCTTCGCCGCCCTCTACCGGGGTCTCGGGCGCGGCACCGTCAGAAGGAGTCTCCTCGGGAGCCGGAGCCGCGGCATCCGCCGTCGGTTCGACGAACTGCACGTCGAGCTCACCGCCGTCGCCGGCCGTGACGTGGTTGTAGTCCGTGTCCGACAGCCAGGCCTCCATGTCCGCCGTTCGGCCGTAGGCGGCGAAGATGTCTCCCCCACCACGGATGAGAAGGGTCTGCGCTCCCGGATTCTCCCGCAGCACGTCGCCGTCCATCAGCACGAAAGGCGCCGGTTCGGAGACATCCACCGCGACCTTCTGCGTCGACGGCCCCTGGAAAATGGTTCGCTGGGCGATGCCTGCACCGATCAGTCCCGCGGCCAGCACGAAGGCCACCACGGCCCATACGAAACGCACGAATAGTCTCCTCACGCGCCCCGGACGCTCGCCCGAGGCACAACACTCGACATTTCAGACTATCGAAATCACCTGTGTGTTGCCCACGAGGCACACCCGCGGTCGTCGCGCGGCACGTCGCGGCGGGTCTCCGAGGAGGCTGTCGATAGCCTTGCAGCATCCGCTTTTCCGAGGAGCCGCGATGAAGATCCACAACCCGTTCCGCACCGCGCTGGTGGCCACCCTCGGCGTGGGTCTGGGAATCCTGTTGATCGGCAGCGTCGAGAGCCTGTCCACCGTGCTGCTCTACGTCGGAACAGCCCTGTTCCTCAGCCTGGGCCTCGATCCGCTCGTCACATTCCTGGAACGCAGGAAGCTTCCGCGTTGGCTCGCCGTCCTCATCACGATCGTCGCGGTGCTCGGGGTGTTCGCGGGTGTCGTCCTCATCGTGCTCCCGGTGCTCGTCGACCAGATCTCCCAACTGATCGTCCAGATCACGGCGATCGTCCAACGTGGGACGATCCTTCCGGACCTGCGCGAATGGATGATCGACACCTTCCCGAACCTCAAAGTCGACGAGGTGTTCGCCTATGTCGCGAACTGGCTCGAGACCAACGTCGCGCAGATCGGCGGATCGATCGGCCAGGGAGTGCTCGCTGTCAGCGGGGCCGTGGTCAGCGGCCTCTTCGGAGCCTTCATCGTCCTGATCCTGACGATCTACCTCACCGCCTCGACCCCCTCGCTCAAGCGCGCCGTCTACCAGCTCGCACCCGCTTCCAAGCGCGACCGCTTCATCGACCTCGCCGAGCAGATCACCGACTCGGTCGGCTACTACGTGATGGGTCAGGTCTCGCAAGGCGTGATCAACGGTGTCCTCAGCATGATCTTCCTCACGATCATCGACGCCCCGTTCCCCGCGGTCCTCGCGGTGATCGCGTTCTTCTTCTCGCTGATCCCGCTGGTCGGCACGTTGACGGGTTCGACGATCATCGTGCTCGTCTGTCTGATCCCCGGACTCGGCTCACCGGCGATCGCGATCACGGCCGGCATCTACTACCTGATCTACATGCAGATCGAGGCGTACATCATCTCGCCGAGGATCATGAGCCGCGCGGTCTCCGTTCCGGGTGCCGTCGTGGTGGTGGCGGCGCTCGCAGGCGGGAGCCTGCTCGGTCTTCTGGGCGCGCTCATCGCGATCCCTGTGGCGGCCAGCATCCTGATCATCTACCGTCAGGTGCTGATTCCTCGGATGAACGAGCTCTAGCCCGCGGGCCACGTGGTGGGAAGCGGAAGCGCTGCGGGATTGACGGCTGCGACGATCTCGGTCAGCACTCGACGCGTCTGCGACTCCCCCACCCACAGGTGCTTGCCCCCATCGACGGCGATGAGCGTCGCATGCGGCACCGATGCGAATCGGGCGCGGGCTTCATCCGGGCGCAGGTAGTCGTCGAGTTCCGGCACGAGGATGACGACCTTCACTCCTGTGTCCGCCCATGCGGCGACCTCGGCGTCCGTCGCACGGTGCAGCGGAGGAGACAGGAGGATGATCCCCTCGATCTCGTGCTCGCGCCCGTACTTCAGTGCGAGTTCCGTGCCGAACGACCATCCGAGAAGCCAGGGACGCGGGAGAGCGCGCTCTCGCACGAAGTCCATCGCCGCCGCGACATCGAACTGCTCGGCTGCTCCCCCGTCGAACTGCCCCTCACTCTTCCCGCGCGGTGAACTCGTACCGCGGGTGTTGAAACGGAGCACGGCGAGATCCGCGATCGCGGGAAGCCGTGCGGCGGCTTTGCGGAGAATGTGGGAGTCCATGAAACCACCGGCGGTCGGCAGGGGATGCAGAGTCACGAGGGTCGCGACCGGGTCGGTCGATTCCGGTACGGCGAGCTCTCCCACGAGCGTGAGCTCGTCAGCGGTGACCAGTTCGATGTCCTCGCGCTGCGCGGGCAGTTCGAGCGGTCCACGGATCTCGATCGTCACGCCATCCTCCAACAGTGTGTGTGCCAATGCCTGCGCGCTGCCAGATCGGCGGCATCGCCGAGGACCCCGTCCGCGCGCCACGCGACGAGATGCGCGGTTCCGGGTTCGATCATTCGACTGCAGCCCGGGCAGCTGTACTCCTTCTGGGCCTGCACGGCCGACACCGGCTGCACGGTCCATTCCACCCCGCGACGCACCTCGGTGCGCTTCCAGGACGCGAGAAGACGGTCGAGCGAGTCCTCGGAGTCAGGGCGCGTCTGACGTCGGCGATGTGAGCGGGGCATGACCGCCGCTCACCACCAGTGGTTCTTCGTCCAGAACGCGTGCGCGCCAGCCCAGCTGCCGTATCGCCCTGTGGCGTATCCAGTCGCCCAGCGAAGATTGTCGATCGGGTCGTAGCCGTTGCCGGGCACCTTGCTGCACGGCAGCGCCTGCACGAGGCCGCATGCTCCGGACGACTTGTTCGTCGCGTTCGGATTCCAACCGCTCTCACGCGACACGATGTAATCGACGTAACCCCAGTCGCCTTCCGCGATGCCGGCGGCAGACATCCACTCGGCGGGTGCGCCACCGCCCGTGTAGAACAGGGGCCCTCCCCCACCACCGCCGCCACCGCTCGGTGACGAGGGCGACTTCTCGGTGGGAGTCGGAGTCGGCGTCGGCGTCGGCGTCACGTAGACGGTGAACGTCCCGCGCTGCACAGGGGCGATCGCAGCGCCGTCTGACGTCACGGTGAGATTCTGAGTGTCGGCGAGAGCGAGCGAGTAGGCCGATTCCGGAGACGCCGGGTCCGGCTGCTGAGCGAGTGCGACGCCCGTGGGAGCGACCATGGCGCCCGCGAAGCCGATGACGGCCAAGGCGCTGACCACGCCGGCGACCCCGCGCTTCCGAGTTCCCTTGCGCGCCGAACTCGCCGGCGCTGGGCGCGCCGGCGTCACATCTTCTCGCTTCAGAGTCATGTCGTCTCGGGAGTTCACGATAGAGGGAGTCTACCGGGTGAGCGGCAGCTCGACCACGGGAACGTTCAGCGAACGGCCAGGATCACGTCGACCGTGGCGTCGAGCAGCGCGTCGACCTGCTCCTCGCGGTATCCACCCCGCTGCATGCGGAAAGCCGCAGAGCGGAGCTGTTCTGCGGTGAGCGGCTCTCCGTCTCGGAGGTAGCGCACGATTCGACCGGCCACGTGGTCGACCTCGTCGACTCGGTATCCGAACGTGAGGACGTGGGAACGAGCGAACAGGTGACGTTGCGGGCGGGCGAGATGATCGAGGATGAGTTGCGCATCGCCCCGTGCCTGGTCGACCCAGACTCCGGCCCCGCGGGACCGCACAGCCTGGTCGCGTTCACGAGCGGCCAGCGCATCTTCGACCCGGCCGAGCGCGGCATCGACCTCGGCCACGACGTACCCGTCCTTCACAAGCGGAAAAGAGGCCACCCTGACGTCGGCTGCGGTCAACTCGCCGTCGGAGTTCTCGAACGCGGCCCGCGCTGCAGCGAGGAAGGTGTCGACGGCCGCCTGGTGATACCCCTTCTCACGTCCGGTCGTCAGCGAGAAGGCAGGAGCCGTGCGCACGGCTCCTGCTCCGGTCGAAGCGTCGTCGGGAGTCATCACAGCACCGTCCAGGAGGAGAAGAGGAAGTACAGGCACAGCGCGGGAACCGTCGAAGGCAGGATGCTGTCCAGCCGATCGAGAAGACCGCCGTGACCGGGAAGCCACGAGCTCATGTCCTTGATGCCGAGATCGCGCTTGAGCATCGACTCGCCGAGGTCGCCCAGCGTCGCCGACAGGAGGATCGCGACTCCGAAGATCGCGCCGATCCACCAGGGAAGGCCGAGGAGGAAGATCGCCAGCAGAACGCCGGCCGTGATCGACCCGACCACAGCACCCCCGAACCCCTCCCAGGTCTTCTTGGGGCTGATCCGAGGGGCCATCGGGTGACGGCCGAACGCGAGCCCCGCGGCGTACGCGCCGGTGTCGGCGACGACGGCGATCGCGATGAAGCTCAGGACCCACCACTGTCCACCCTCCTGCTTGAGCAGGATCAGAGCGACGGCAGCGAGGAACGGGACATAGATCTGGACGAAGCCTGCGACGACCGCGTCCGTGAGCACATCACCGTACGTACGGCCGTCCTTGGTGATCATCTGCGCCACGAGACGCCAGACGATCACGAAGGCGACGGCGATGAACAGCATGACCCAGACGAGCCACACCTCGACGAAGAACGCCGTGAGCACGACCAGAGCAGCCGCCGCGAGCTGCGGGCCCACATCGACCCGACGGCCCGAGGTACGCAGAGCGAGAGCGAGCTCGTAGACGCCGAGAAGCGCCGCAGCGAGAGCGAACGGCACGAAGAGGACCTTGATGAACAGCAAGGAGGCCAGCAGCGCGCCTCCGAAGGCGAGGCCGATCAGGATCGCGAGCACCAGATCGCGCCCGGTCCGCTCCTTGATGCGCTCGTTCGCCTGATCGAGCTGATCACGCGCGTTGGACACATGACTGCCGAGTTCGTCGCGCGCCAACCGCCACTGCTCGCGGATCGCCGCATGGTCGGCGAGGTCGATCGATGCGAGAGGTCCCCTGGCGTCGCGAGGGGGCATCGGCGGACGCGGCGGCACACTCGCTGCGTCGAAGGCCTGGTAGGCCCCGTCCTCGAGGGGCACACCGCCGGTCGACGCCGACGAGTCGCGCGCGTGACGGCGCGTGGGGGGCTGGTCGGCACCAGCACCGGTGGGTTCGTCGGACATCCGGCCTACACCTCGAGCAGTTCAGCCTCTTTGCGCTTGAGTGCGTCGTCGATCAGGTCGACGTGCTGGCGCGTGAGTGCGTCGAGTTCCTTCTCGCCGCGGGCGATCTCGTCTTCGCCCACATCATTCTTCAGTGCGTCGAGCTCGTCCTTCGCCTTGCGGCGGATGCCGCGGACGTGGACCTTCGCATCCTCGCCCTTCGCCTTGACGAGCTTCACGTACTCCTTGCGGCGGTCGGCGGTGAGCTCGGGCATGGTCACGCGCACGATGTTCCCGTCGTTCGTCGGGTTCGCACCGAGGTTCGGCATGTCGCGGACGGCCTGCTCGATCGCCTTGAGCGCGGACTTGTCGTACGGCGTGATCAGCAGCGACCGAGCCTCGGGGTTCGCGAGCGATGCGAGCTGAGCCAGAGGCGTCGGCGTTCCGTAATAGTCGACGAGCAGCTTCTGGAACAGCTGCGGGTTCGCCCGTCCCGTGCGCACGGTGGAGAAGTCCTCCTTGGCGGCATCGACCGCTCGGGCCATACGGGAGGTGGTTTCTGCGAGGACATCCGCGATCACGGTGACTCCTATCGTCGGGGTGTGAGGAAATTCTATCGGCCCGGACCCGTGAGCCCAGTCAGGCGCTCAGGCGGTGACGAGAGTTCCGATGGGCTCACCGAGCAGCGCGCGGGTGACGTTGCCGGCCGGCTCCATTCCGAACACCCGCATGTCCATGTTGTTGTCCATGCACAGGCTGAACGCCGTCGAATCCACGACCTTGAGACCCTGCTGGAGTGCGTCGCGATACGTGACGCGCTCGATACGCTCCGCATCCGCATGCTTGTTCGGGTCGGCCGTGTAGATCGCGTCCACGCCGTTCTTCGCCACGAGGACTTCCTGTGCGCCGATCTCGAGGGCGCGCTGAGCGGCGACCGTGTCAGTCGAGAAGTAAGGAAGACCTGCGCCGGCGCCGAAGATCACGACGCGTCCCTTCTCCATGTGCCGCTCCGCACGCAGCGGGATGTAGGGCTCTGCGACCTGGGTCATCGAGATGGCGGACTGCACGCGAGTCGGTGCTCCGGCCTGCTCGAGGAAGTCCTGAAGCGCGAGCGCGTTCATGACGGTTCCGAGCATGCCCATGTAGTCGGCCCGGCCGCGGTCCATGCCGCGCTGGCTGAGCTCGGCGCCGCGGAAGAAGTTGCCGCCGCCGACGACGATCGCGATCTCGACGCGGTCCACCGCGGCTGCGATGTCACGGGCGATCTGACTCACCACGTCGGGGTTGACGCCGAGCTGGCCGGCGCCGAACGCCTCGCCGGAGAGCTTCAGAAGGACGCGTCGGCGTCCGGTGCGTTCGGTCATGGGTGTTGTCCTCTCGTCCCAATCAAGATAGTGCCTTCTGGGCATGAAGAAGGGGTTCGGATCCTGCGGATCCGAACCCCTTCGACGATGTTACGCGCCGACCTTGAAGCGCGCGAAGTCCGTCACGGTGATACCGGCGTTCTTCGCCACCTGGGCGACAGAGAGCTTGTTGTCCTTCGCGTAGTCCTGCTCGAGCAGTGCGACCTGCTTGATGAACGCGGAGACACGGCCCTCGACGATCTTGGGCAGAGCCGCCTCCGGCTTGCCCTCGTTACGGGAGATCTCGGTGACGATCTCGCGTTCCTTCTCCACGGCCTCAGCCGGGACGTCCTCACGGGACAGGTACGACGGGTTCGCGAACGAGATGTGCTGGGCGATGCTGCGAGCGGTCTCGGCATCGTCACCCGAGTAGGCGACGACGACACCGATCTGCGGCGGCAGGTCCTTGCTCGTGCGGTGCAGGTAGACCTCGACCTTGTCGCCCGAGATCGTGCGCACGCGACGCAGTTCGACCTTCTCGCCGATGATCGCGGCCTCTTCGGAGATGACCTGCTCGACGCTCTTGTCGCCGGCCTGAGCGGCAAGACCGCTCTCGACCGAGTCGGCCTTGACGGCCGCGACAGCGTCGGCGACCTTGTCGGCCAGCGCGATGAAGCGGTCGTTCTTGGCGACGAAGTCCGTCTCGCAGGCGAGCTCGATGAGCGTCACAGCGCCATCCTGCTCGCGAGCGACGATGAGTCCCTCGCTGGTGGAACGGTCGGCGCGCTTCGCGTTGCCCTTGGCACCCTTGAGACGCAGGATCTCGGTGGCCTTCTCGACGTCTCCGTCAGCCTCCTCGAGCGCCTTCTTGGTGTCGACCATTCCCGTGCCGAGCTGCTCACGCAGCGCCTTGAGGTCGGCGATGGTGAAGTTGGCCATGTGTGGTGGCTCCTTGCTTCGTGATGTGTGGTGGTCGCGGAATTACTTGGCGTCTGCCTCAGCGGCCTCGGCTGCGGGAGCCTCGACGGCCTCGGACTCTTCGGCCGGAGCCTCAGCAGCGGCCTCGTCAGCCGGAGCTGCGTCTGCATCTGCAGCCGGAGCCTCGGCAGCGGCGTCCTCAGCCGGAGCCTCGAGAAGCTCGCGCTCCCAGTCGGCCAGCGGCTCAGCGTCGCCCGTCTCGGGGTTGTGCTTCTGCTGCAGACCCTCGGCCGCCGCGTCCGCGATGATGCGGGTGAGCAGCGAGACGGAGCGGATCGCGTCGTCGTTACCGGGGATCGGGTACTGGAAGTCGTCCGGGTCGGCGTTCGTGTCGAGGATTCCGATCACGGGGATGCCGAGCTTCTTGGCCTCGTCGATCGCGAGGTGCTCGCGCTTGGCGTCGACGACCCAGAGGGCGGACGGCGTCTTGGTGAGATTGCGGATACCGCCGAGCGACTTGTGGAGCTTGTCGAGCTCGCGCTTCTTGAGCAGCAGCTCCTTCTTGGTGAAGCCCGAGGCGGACGGGTTCTCGTAGTCGAGCTCCTCGAGCTCCTTCATGCGAGCGAGACGCTTCGCGATGGTGGAGAAGTTCGTGAGGAGTCCACCGAGCCAGCGCTGGTTGACGTAAGGCTGGCCGACGCGAGTCGCCTGCTCGGCGAGGATCTCCTGCGCCTGCTTCTTCGTGCCCACGAAGAGGATGGTGCCGCCGTGCGCGACGGTCTCCTTGACGAAGTCATAGGCCTTGTCGATGTAGCCGAGCGACTGCTGGAGGTCGATGATGTGGATGCCGCTGCGCTCGGTGAGGATGAAGCGCTTGACCTTCGGGTTCCACCGACGGGTCTGGTGTCCGAAGTGCACGCCGCTGTCGAGCAGCTGGCGGATGGTGACCACAGCCATGGTCGTCTCCTTGTTCCGGCGCGATTCTGCGCCATTGAGGTTGTCAAGTCGATCGGACGATCGAACTCCCTGGTGCCCGGCGCACGCCCGCCTGTTCGAGAACAGGACCTGTGGGAGTGGATGCCACGACCGAAGTCGCTCTGGGCACGCGTAGTCACCTCGAGATCGAGGTGCTCCTCCAGCATACAGGATCCGGACGCCGGACCCGCTCTGCACCGGCGTTCGGATGGCGAGGATCCTCCCCCATCACCGTGGCGGGCGCCGACGACCTCCGTCCGAATCGGGCCCCTCATGCAGGATCGATCGATGCACTGCAATCGCCGGCCGCGGGCAGCCCGACTCATGATGGTTGCCGTCCTCGCTCTGATCGTCGTCTGTCCCTCGAACGCGCACGCCGCATCGCCGACGGCCGACGACGACACGGGCTATCCAGTATGGGAGTGGCCGCTGCAGGCGCCACGCGACGTCGTCGCACCGTACCGCGCGCCCGCCCACGAATATGCAGCCGGCCACCGCGGCGTCGATCTGGCGGCCGAGATCGGCACCATCGTCCACGCGCCTGCGCCCGGGGTCGTGGCGTTTCGCGGCACAGTGGTCGACCGTCCTCTCCTCACGATCGAGCATCCGGGCGGGTTCGTCTCGACGTTCGAGCCTCTCGTGTCGGCGCTGTCGCCCGGTGACCCCGTGTCGGCCGGCGACCCCGTCGGCACCGTCGACCATGGCGGTCACGCCGCGGTCGAGACAGTGCACTTCGGCGTCCGCCTCGACGGGGTCTATCTGAATCCACTACTGCTCTTCGGGCCGGTGCCTCGCGCCGTGCTGCTCCCGTGCTGTGATGCTCTCTGACAGCGAGCCTCCGTGATGACCGGGAGCCTCGGTGCCTCGGTGACCGACAACGTCGATGGTCGGGTGCGGCCGGCTCCGGCGAGAGATCGTTCGAAGAACCTCTGAACTGCCCGGCGAGAACACTCAGGCGCGCGGGTGCGCGAGTCGATACGTGGCCGTGAGCCGCTCCGCCGACACGTGTGTGTAGATCTGCGTCGTGCCGAGACTCGCATGACCGAGGATCTCCTGCACCGCGCGCAGATCCGCGCCTCCGTCGAGGAGATGCGTCGCCGCTGTGTGGCGAAGGGCGTGCGGACCGACGGTCTCGGCACCGACGAACGGCGAGAGCACCTCGGCGACAAGTGTGTATACGGCACGTGACCCGATCCGCGCGCCGCGGGTACTGAGGAACAGCCCGCTGGTCGTCGTCGAAGAGCGCGCGAGCAGAGCGGGGCGAGAGCGGGTCAGATACGCACCGAGCGCCAGCCGCGCAGGTGCACCGAACGGCACCACACGCTCCTTGGAGCCCTTACCGAGCACCCGGGCGGTGGCGCGATCGAGGTCGACGTCGTCGACATCGAGCCCGCACAGTTCGGATACACGAATACCTGACCCATAGAGCAACTCGAGCATGCCGTGATCGCGCATCGCGATCGGATCGGCGGACTCCGCCGCGGCGCGCTGAGCGTCGAGCAAGCCCTTCATCGCTTCCTGGGACGCGACTGTGGGCAGGGTTCGGCCCCGCCTGGGCGCGATGAGCCGAAGACTCGGATCCACATCGATCAGCTCCTGCTCCTGCGCCCAGCTGAAGAAGGACCGTGCCGCCGCCGCCCGACGCGCGAGCGTCGATCGCGCGTCCCCCCGCTGCGTCGCGCGCCACAGCCAGCCGCGGAGGGTCTCGAGATCGACTTCGTGGAGCTGCGCATCGCCGACGGCCACGCCGAGATCCCGAAGGTCCGAGCGGTATGCCCGAACCGTCGCGTTCGAGAGCCGTCGCACCTTCTCGAGGTGCTCGGTGAACGCACTCGCCGCGACCGAGAAGTCCATGGTGACAGCTTGCCTGAGCGAGGCACGGGCTGAGGTCAGCCTCGCCGTGCCTCCATCCGCTTCTTCCTCCACCCGGCATCCGACCGTTCCACTGCCCCTTCCAGCTCGAGGACGCCCAGATGGGCTCGCATCCGGTCGGGAGCCAAGCCCGCCCGTCTTCCGATCTCGGCGAGCGGCACCCAGCTCCGGGTTCCGATCGCATCCAGCAACCTGCGCTGTTCCGGATCGGTCGACCTCATGTCAGGACTGACCGCGCATGGCACGCCCTCCCACAGTTCACGGACTTCGCGCGTGTTCGTGACGCAGCGGGCGTCGTACTCCCGAAGCAGGCGATGACATCCCGCGGATGCGGCCGAGGTGACCGGCCCGGGCACCGCTCCGAGTGGCCGCCCCAGCGAGGCGGCATGACCTGCCGTGTTGAGCGAACCGCTGCGCCACCCCGCTTCGACCACGACCGTCGCCTGAGCCACGGCTGCGATCAGTCGATTGCGAGACAGAAAGCGCCACTTCGTCGGCGCGACCCCGCAGGGCACTTCGCTGACGACCGCCCCGGTGTCGACGATCCGACGCAGCAGCTGCTGATGGCCCTGCGGGTACGCCCTGTCCACGCCCCCGGCGAGAAAGGCCACTGTCCCCCCGTCCACAGCGAGGGCCGCCCTGTGAGCGGCACCGTCGATTCCGTACGCACCGCCCGAGACGATCACCGCACCCGCCGCCGCTAGGTCGCCCGCGATCTCCGCCGCGACCATCTCTCCGTACGCGCTGCACGCTCGCGCGCCGACGATCGCGACGCGGGGATCGCGACTGAGCAGGGAGGGATCACCGCGAACCCACAGAACGATCGGCGCGTGCGCGCCGAGGTCCTCCAACGCGATCGGCCACTCCGGGTCGCCCGGCACGACCAGGTGGGCCGCCACGTCACGGGCGTCCGTGACGGCGCGACGCACGGCCTCCGGATCCGCTCTCGCCGACCAACGGGCGATTCCCTCCCTGATCGTCCTGCCCTCGTCCCCCGGCGGGACGAGTGCCTGCGTGTCGCCGAAGACGAATCTGAGCGCCTCCGCAGCGCCGAGCTCGCCGACCAACGCCCCGGCGACACCGTCGCCTGGTTCGGCAAGCACCGACCACGCTATCCGCCCGATCGTCTCGGCGTACTCGCCGGCGGGATGCACGTCATCGACGGCGGCGCGGAGTCCTTCGTCTGCGAGCAGCGCGTCGATCATGAGGTGAAGCCTCTCTTGAGGAAGAGCGCTCCGCCGACCTCGTCACGGCCCGGTCTGTCGACCCCGGCGAGGTCTGCCATGGTCCAGGCCACGCGCAGCACGCGATCGTAGCCCCGGAGGGTGAGGGCGCCCCGTTCCAATGCCGTGTCGAGGGGGGCGCGGGCCTTCGGGTCGACCCGCAGGTCGAGCTGACGCAGACGCGCACCGGGGATCTCACCGTTGCATCGCCAGGGCGTGCCCCGCCAGCGCGCGGCTGCTCGCTCCCTCGCCTCACGGACGCGCTCGCGCGCCGTGGCGGTGGTGACCGTCGCCTGAGCCCCACTCATGGTTCGCGCAACCGCCACCCGCGCGACGTGGAGCTCGATGTCGAGTCGATCCCGGAGAGGTCCGGACAGGCGTGTCGCGTATCGACGTATGGCGAGCGAGGGGCAGGCGCACTCGGCCCCTCGGACTCCGTGGTTCCCGCACGGACACGGGTTCATCGCCAGAACGAGCTGGAAGCGCGCGGGGTAGCTCGCCGTGAAACCGGCTCGACTCACCTCGATGGCTCCGGCCTCGAGAGGCTGGCGAAGCGAGTCGAGAGCGACCCGGGAGAACTCCGCTGCTTCGTCGAGGAAGAGGACTCCCCGATGCGCGCGCACGATCGCGCCTGGACGCGCCACACGCGATCCGCCTCCGACCAAGGCGGCCACAGATGCGCTGTGGTGCGGTGACTGGATCGGCGGCACGAGATCGAGGCTGCGAACCGACTCCCCCGCGAGCGAGCGGATCGACGCCACCTCGAGCGCCTCCTCATCCGTGAGCGGTGGCAGGATGCCGGGGAGCCGACGCGCAAGCATGGTCTTGCCAGCGCCCGGCGGTCCGCTCAAGAGCATGTGATGACCACCGGCAGCCGCGATGGTCAGCGCCTCGACAGCCGCTTCCTGACCGATGACGTCGGCGAGGTCGAGCTGCGCAGGGGCGTCGGAGGCGGTGCTGATCGATTCGACCGGTTCGACGTCACCCGGTTCCACCTCGGCCCCGTGCCAGAGCGCCACCTGAGCGAGTGTCGCCGCCGCGCGCACATCGATCCCCGGAACGAGCCGCGCCTCCGCTTCGTTGGCATGGGGAAGGATCACCGTGTCGAAGCCGGCGCGCATGGCCGCGAAGACCGCGGGGAGGACGCCGGGAACCGGTCGAAGCCGGCCGTCGAGTCCGAGTTCGCCCAGGTGCACCGTCCTCGAGATGGATCGTGTCTGCACCGCACCTCCCGCCGCCAGCGCGGCCACAGCGACGCTCAGGTCGAAAGCCGAGCCCTGCTTGGGCAGGCTCGCGGGCGACAGGTTCACGGTCAGGCGACGCCGCGGAAGCGAGAGCCCCACGTTCTTGCAGGCGTTGTGAACCCGCTGAACGGCCTCTCCCAGAGATTTGTCGGGCAGCCCGATGATCTTGAACTCCGGAGTCTGGTTCGACAGGTCCGCTTCGACCTCGACCATGTGCCCGACGACACCGGTGAGCGCGACAGCCCAGGTCCGAGCGGTCGTCACGACAGATCCCGAAGGTGTTCGAGTTCTCCCGAGGCGGGATCCGCTCCGATGATCCCGATCGCCTCGATGGCGATCTCCAGCCCGCGCGCGTGTTCCGGATTCGCCTCGGCCCAGGCATGGGCGAGCTGCCAGAGGCGGCGACGCTTTCGGGCATCGACCGCCTCGAAGGGATGGCCGAAAGCCGCCGATCGCCGCGTCTTCACCTCGACGACTGCGAGTCGTCGGTCGATCCTGGCGACGACGTCGATCTCGCCCTGGGCGGAGCGCCAGTTCCTGTCGAGTACTCGATACCCGATCGCGGTCAGATAGCGGACCGCACGCTCTTCACCGGCTCTGCCGAGCTCGTCTTTCGCTGCCATGGGGACAGCCTGACGAGAACGACGACGTCGCGATGCGGCGACACCGCGCGATCACCGGCTTCTCTGGGAAACCGCAAAACCACTCGATATGTGCAGAGCGGATCACTCGCCGTCGAGCGAGAGCTCCTGGGGAATCTCGAACTCCCGACGCTGGAGCTCTTCGACGTTCACGTCCTTGAACGTGAGCACGCGAACGGCCTTGACGAATCGGTCGGCACGATAGATGTCCCAGACCCAGACATCGCTCATCGAGATCTCGAAATAGAAATCGTGCTCGGTGTCGCGGCGGACGACGTTGACCTCGTTGGCGAGGTAGAACCGCCGCTCCGTCTCGACGACGTACTGGAACTGCGCGACGACATCGCGGTACTCGCGGAACAGTGCGAGTTCGAGCTCGCGGTCGTAGTCGTCGAAGGCTTCCTCATCCATGATGACTCCATCCTAGAGTCGACGGCGCGACTGGGCCGCATGAGCCGTCAGAACAGAGTCGGTGCAGCGGCGATGGCCCACGACGACCGGTGGTGCGGTGACAGCCCGAGGTCGTTGATGGCCTGACGATGCTCGGCACTCGCATACCCCTTGTTCCTGTCCCACTGATACGCCGGATGCTCCTCATGGATCCCGGTCATGTAGGTGTCTCGAGCGACCTTCGCGATCACGGACGCCGCCGAGACGGATGCGCAGTCCCGGTCGGCTTTGATCACCGGCCGTACTCGCAGCGGGTCAGGGTGCACCGAGGAGAGATAGTCGTGGTTCCCGTCGAGCAGCACCAGGGCGTTCGCGAGCAGGACTCCCTGATCGGCGATGGCCTGCACTGCGCGAGAGGCGGCGAGCCCCAGAGCACGCATGATCCCCACCTCATCGACTTCGGCAGAACTCGCCCACCCGACGCCCGAGGCCTGTACCCACGCGGACGCGCGGACGGCGACCTCAGGCCTGCGCTTCTCGGAGACCAGCTTGGAATCGCGGAGCCCTTCAGGAACACGCCGCCGCGCACCGGCAGCGGTCATCATCGCAGCACCCACCGCGACGGGGCCGGCCAGCGCCCCTCTACCCACCTCGTCCAACGAGATCACGAGGTCGCACTCGGTCAGCAGTCTGCGCTCCAGCGCGAGCGTCGGCACGGCCACGGTCATTCCGGATCCGGAACCCCGTTGAAGCTGTCGTGATGACCGTCGATCGTTCCCAGTCGGTCGAGGGGCCAGGTGGTGAGGAACGCCTTGCCGACCACGTTCGCGAGAGGCACGAATCCACCGCTGGGCAGATCCTGATGCGCGCGCGAATCGCGCGAACGGTCGCGATTGTCGCCGAGAAGCCACAGAGAGCCTTCGGGAACCGTGACGTCGAAAGCCTCGTTCGAGGCTGCGGTGTCACCGTCCGGGAGGTTGAGGTAGGCGAGCTCATCGATCGGAGCGCCGTTGACGGTGATCTGGCCGAGGGCGTTGCAGCAGACCACGTGATCGCCCGGGAGGCCGATGACACGCTTCACGAGGTGATCCTGCGAGTCCGTCGCCGAGATGCCGACCATGTTGAGCACCCAGTCGACCGCTTCGACCAGCGGAGGCTGCGCCGGAGTCTGCGGCACACCGTCGAGCCACCCGCCCGGATCCTTGAAGACGACGACGTCTCCACGTTCGTACGAGGTCCACCGCGGCGTGAGCTCGTCGACGAGGATGCGGTCGTTGACCATCAGGGTCCGCTCCATGGACGCGGAGGGGATGTAGAACGAGCGCACGATGAACGTCTTGACCACGAACGAGACGAGGGCCGCGATCACGATGATCACGAGGACGTCCCGGAGGAAGATCAGAAGACCGCGGCGACGCCTGGTCGGGGACGTGGACGCAGCCGCTGAGTCAGTCGTCATCTGGATTCCTTCACAGTCTCGAACCGCTCGGAGACGGCATTACCAAGGTTCGCACACCTCGCTGAAAACACAGCACCCCGGGACATCGTGTCCCGGGGTGCTGTGGAGCGCGCGAACGTCAGTTGTCGCGCTTCTCCTTGATCTTCGCCTTCTTGCCACGCAGCTGGCGGAGGTAGTACAGCTTCGCGCGACGCACGTCACCGCGGGTGACGACCTCGATGTGGTCGATCACCGGGGAGTGAACCGGGAAGGTACGCTCGACGCCCACCTGGAAGCTGATCTTGCGAACGGTGAAGGTCTCACGCACACCATCGCCCTGGCGGCCGATGACGACGCCCTTGAAGACCTGGATACGCGAGCGGGTTCCCTCGGTGATGTTCACGTGCACGTTGACCGTGTCACCGGGGTGGAAGACGGGGATGTCGGAACGCAGGGATGCTGCGTCGACGGCGTCGAGGATCTGCATGATCGTCTCTCTCTGCACTCGCCTCAGGTCGGATGCATGATGTAGGAAGGAATAAGAACGGGTTCGTGCTGAACGGCGCCGAAGCGTCCGCGGGCTCCCCTGAGGCAGAACCGGTCACGGCACAAACATTCATTCTGCCACGGATGCGGTTCGCATCCAAAACGATCGCGGCGCTGTCAATCGCGCGAGTCGGTCTCCCTGACGACGATGACCTCGTGCGGTCTCGTCGCACGAGGAGACGAGGTCGTCTCGCCGACGCTCTCCGTCATCGACCATGACACGGTCTGACGGAATCCGGCCCCGTTCGCCTTCGCCTCGGTCCAGAGCTGCCAGAACTGCAACCAGAACATGCCGATGCCCACGACGACAGCCGCGGCGAGGAGCCAACCGAAGGCGCCGTCGATGAAGCATCCCACGGCGATGGTCAGACCGTGCCAGAGGGTGAACCCGCCGACATCCCACCAGGACACCGCCCGTTCGGCACGCACCGAGGGGCGCGAACGCGTGAGCAGAGTGAGCACCAGCTGCCCGACGAAGACGGACGGAACAGCGATGAAAAGGACCCAGAGGATCGCCCAGCCACCCTGGAACACCCCCCAGCCGATCAACAGCCAGAGCGGCAGCAGGAAAGCCGCCGGAATCAGCCAGCGGAAGAACGCCTGACGCAACCACATGCCTGAATCGTACGACGAAGCACCGACGCCTGTCCCGGTGTTCGCTGTGAGCGCGTGAACGCCCGCGATCGGCATATCGGGGAGAATGGAGGAGACGAGAGGACACCCGATGATCGAACTGCGCACCCCTGCCGAGATCGATGAGATGCGCGCCGCCGGACGGTTCGTGGCCGAGACCCTGGCCACGTTGCGGGATGAGACGAAGGTGGGAACGAACCTCCTGTCGATCGACCGACGGGCGCACGACATGATCCGCAAGGCCGGTGCGGAGTCCTGCTACATCGACTACCACCCGTCGTTCGGGGCCAGCCCGTTCGGAAAGGTCATCTGCACCTCGATCAACGACGCGGTCCTGCACGGTCTCCCCCACGACTACGCGCTTCGCGACGGAGACCTCGTCTCTCTCGATTTCGCCGTCTCCGTCGACGGCTGGGTCGCCGACTCCGCCGTGTCGTTCGTGGTGGGCACGCCGCGTGACGAGGATCTCAGGATCATCGAGACGACCGAACGCGCCCTGGACGCCGCGATCGCCGCGGCTGTCGTCGGCAACCGGATCGGCGATATCTCGGCAGCCATCGCCGACGTATCGCACGACGAGGGATACTCGATCAACACCGACTTCGGTGGTCACGGCGTCGGGCGCATCATGCACGGCGATCCCCATGTGCCCAACGACGGTCGAGCAGGGCGTGGATTCCCTCTGCGCGAGGGGCTCGTGTTCGCACTCGAGCCCTGGCTGCTCGCGTCCACCGACGAGCTCGTGACCGACCCCGACGGTTGGACTCTGCGCAGCGTCGACGGGTCGAGAGGGGCTCATTCCGAGCACACCGTGGCAGTGACGGCGGACGGACCGATCATCTTGACCGACCGGTCGTTCCTCGGCGTCGACTGACCTGCGGACTCCGCTGCCGCCCGATCAGCCGCGTCGATACACGTAGACGTCGGTCACGATCGGAAGGTCGAACTCCTGCCGGCCGCGAGTCTCGGGGTCGCCATCGAGGACGTTCTCGATCTCGGCGAACATCGTCGTGCGCGTGTCATCGTCTGCGACGAGGAAAGTGCTCACCGTCGACCATCGCCGCAGGTAGTCTGCCCGCTCGATCCGCTCGGTCCAGCGGATCTGCTCGTGGTCGACGAATCGGAATCCGGGAAGTTCCTCCGCAGCACTGCTCGTGGTGCCGTCGTCGTCGGTGACCGCGGGGTGTGCGATCCGATGCGCCGCGCGGTCCCACGCGCACGCCGGATCGGAGTGATTCCAGATCAGCCCGAGCGTTCCGCCCGAGGTCAGGACCCGAGCGATCTCAGCACAGGCGCGCGCTCGATCGAACCAGTGGAAGGCTTGGGCGACGGCGACGACATCGACGGAGGCATCCTGCACAGGGATCTCCTCAGCGCTGGCACGATGAGCTTCCACACTCGGCAGTTTCGACCGCAGCACCGCGAGCATCGCCTCCGACGGCTCGACCGCGATCACGTGATCGGCTCGCCCGACGAGGAGCTCTGTGAACTTCCCCGTGCCGGCACCCAGATCCAGCGCCGCGCCCACCGGCTGAGGCAGCAGCAGGTCCACGGACGCCGGGGGAAAACCCGGACGGTAGCGGTCGTAGTCCGCTCCGATCGCCTCGAAGGATCTCGCCAGTGCTTCGTCGACCATGAGTCGACGCTACCAGCGCGCCGAGACGTCACCTCGACCGGTGTCGCCGCGTCGCCGGTCTAGGACGCGTCGTCGAGAAGGTCCGGGCGACGTGTGCGGGTGCGTTCGAGCTGCTGATCGCGGCGCCACGCCGAGATCAGCTTGTGGTTGCCGCTGAGGAGGACGTCGGGAACCGCGCGATCCCGCCACATCGAAGGCTTCGTGTACGACGGGTACTCGAGGAGTCCATCCTCATGCGACTCCTCGACCAGGCTCTCGGGGTTCCCCACGACACCGGGGATCAGACGCCCGATGGCCTCGATCATCGCCATGGTCGCGACCTCTCCCCCATTGAGGACGTAGTCGCCCAGACTCAGGAGGCGCACCTCCCCGAGCGACGATGCGTACTCGAAGACGCGCTCGTCGATGCCCTCATAGCGTCCACACCCGAAGATCAGGTGCTCTCGTGTGCTCAGATCGCGTGCGGTGGCCTGGGTGAACACCTCTCCCGCGGGAGAGGGGAAGATGATGGTCGGCCGTTCCCCCGAATGGGGCGGAGTGGTGGAGGCGAGCTCGTCGAGTGCGAGTCCCCAGGGCTCGGGCTTCATCACCATGCCGGCGCCGCCGCCGTAGGGCGTGTCGTCGACCGTGCGGTGACGATCGGAGGTCCAGTCTCGGAGGTCGCGAACGGAGAGATCGAGGATGCCGGTGCTCTGTGCCTTGCCGAGAAGCGAGAGCGTCAGCCCGTCGAAGTACGTCGGGAAGATGGAGACGACGTCGATGCGCACGGCAGCACCCGTACCAGCGGTCACTCGGAGGCGTCGGAGTCCGAGGACTCCCCCGCGTCCGGCGTCTCGGATGCGTCGGGAAGCTCTTCGAAGAGTCCTGCGGGCGGCGTCACGACGACGCGGCCGGCGGTGACGTCGACAGTGGGAACGATCGCCTGCACGAACGGGACCATGATCTCCTGGTCGCCGGACTTGACGATGAGCAGATCCTGTGCAGGGAAGTGCTCCACACGGGCGACCTTCCCGACCACGACATCGTCGCGGACGACGTCGAGACCCACGAGCTGGTGGTCGAACCAGGCGTCGTCCTCAACCTCATCGGCATCCTGGTCGATCCAGAGGATCGCGCGGACGAGGCTCTCCGCCCCTTCGCGATCGTCGACGTCGTTGAGGAAGACGACCGGGTTGCCGTTCATCACGCGGTACTCGCGGACGACCACGGTCTTGCCGTGCCACGGCGATGCCTCAGGCACCTGCAGAGTGAACTCGGCTCCGGGCGTGAAACGCCCTGCGGGGTTGTCGGTGTACAGCTCGAGCTTGAGCGCGCCCTTCAGGCCGTGGGCCTTGACGAGACGCCCCACACGCAGCTGGTTCTTGCCCTGGTTGCGTTCTTTCGACACCACGTCAGTCGTCCGCGACATCGACGCGAACGCGTCGCCCGTCCGCCAGAGCGGTGATGAGCGTACGCAGTGCTTTCGCGGTGCGGCCGCCGCGCCCGATCACGCGTCCACGATCATCGGGGTGCACGCGCACCTCGAGGAGATCGCCTCGCGGCGAGGTGGACGAATTGATGCGCACATCCTCCGGGTGATCGACGATCCCCTTGACGATGTGTTCGAGCGCGGCGGCGAGCACGACGGATTACTCCGAGTCGGCGGCGGGAGCCTCAGCGGCCTCCGCGTCGGCAGCGGCCGGAGCCTCCTCAGCGGGAGTCTCCTTCTTCTCTGCCTTGGGCTTGACGACGGACTTCTTGGACGCGTCGATCTCGAACGGAACCTTGGGCTCCTTGACCTTCAGCGTGGACTTGGCGTCCTTGTCGCCCTTGAACTTGCCCCAGTCGCCCGTGATCTTGAGGAGGGCGGCGACCTGCTCGGTCGGCTGCGCGCCGACGGAGAGCCAGTACTGCGCACGCTCGGAGTCGATCTCGATGAACGAGGGCTCCTCGGTGGGGTGGTACTTGCCGATCTCTTCGATCACTCGGCCGTCGCGCTTGGTCTTCGAGTCGGCGACGACGATGCGGTAGTACGGCGCACGGATCTTGCCCAGGCGCTTGAGACGAATCTTTACAGCCACGATTCTCCTGAATTGTGTGGAAGTTGACGAACCGATCGCCTGGAGAGTGGGGTGCACACCCGGCGGAAGCTCAAAGAGGGAGGACGAGAGCTGGATAGAGGGTCGAGCACGTCGTCCGACCTTCTATTCTGCCAGATGCGCGGCCCAGGAGCGAAACGCGGCGACACGACGGTTGCCGTGTCGCCGACAGTGCGTGTCAGACTGTGCTCGTGAAGCTCGATTTCGCGCCGTCCGCGCGGTCCACCGTCGGCCTGGAGTGGGAGATCATGCTCGCCGATCCGGCAAGCGGCGATCTCGTCGGGCGCGCGCCCGAGCTGCTGGCCGCGCTCGAGGCGGAGAGCGCTGAGGAGCGGCACACGGTGACCGGCGAGCTGCTCACGAACACCATCGAGGTCACCAGCGGCATCGGTGACTCCGTGGCCCACGCCGTCGACGACATCGCGAACGCCATCGCGGCCGTCCGATCGGCCACGGATCCGGCCGGAATCGAGCTGCTGTCGGCGGGCAGCCACCCCTTCGCCCAGTGGTATGACCAGGAAGTCACCGACAAGACGCGGTACCACACCCTCATCGAGCGCACGCAGTGGTGGGGTCGCAACATGATGATCTGGGGAATCCACGTCCACATCGGCGTGGAGGATCAGCGCAAGGTCATCCCCATCATCAACGCCTTGGCCGCGTACCTTCCGCACCTGCAGTCACTGGCCGCGTCGAGCCCGTTCTGGGCGGGCGAGCGGACGGGCTACGCCTCGAACCGCGCCCTCGTCTTCCAGCAGCTGCCGACCGCCGGCCTTCCCTGGCCGCTGCGCGACTGGTCGCAGTACGAGTCCTACCTCGATGACATGGTGCGCACCGGCGTGATGGCCGATGCCACCGAGGTCCGCTGGGACATCCGCCCTGCGCCGCGATGGGGAACGATCGAGGTCCGCGCCTGCGACGGCCTTTCGACCCTGCCCGAGCTCGCCGCGGTGGCGGCACTCGTGCAGGTGCTGGTGGAGCATCTGTCCCGCCAGCTCGACGAAGGACGCGACCTGGCGGAGATGCCTGCCTGGTTCCACCGCGAGAACAAGTGGCGCGCAGCGCGCTACGGACTCGACGCGCGCGTGATCGTCGACGATGCCGGTACGCAGCGTCCCGTGCGCGAGCACCTGGCGGAGATCATCGACGAACTCGCTCCCATCGCGGTGGAACTCGGTTGCGTGCGTGAGTTCGGCAGCATCGGCTCGATCCTGAAGGACGGCGCGAGCTACGAGCGGCAGTTGACCATCGCGAATGCCACCGGCGGCGATCTGGGCGCCGTCGTGCAGCACCTGATCCGCGAGTTCCGCTCCGGTCCCGAGGCATCGACCGACGGCCCCTGAGGTCAGTCCTCGACCAGCATCCGCGCAAGTCCCTCGTCGAGCACCACGTCCGTGATGAGCTCTGCTGCGATGGCGGCTCGCAGACTCACGAGCTTCGGCACACCCGAGACCACGCACACGCGACGGGGCACGCGGCGCAGTCTGTCGAGTGTCGGACCGGTGGCTCTCGCATTCACGCGGATGTCACGCCACGATCCGTCCGCACGGAAGAACACCGTCGCGACGTCGCCGATGGCGTGGTCCTCGCGCAGACTGCGGTAGTCGTCCCGGCTGAGGTAGCCGCCGACATACACCCGGCTCGGGACCTCGGCCGCGGGCGAACCGAGGCTGAACACCGCGATGTCCATCTTCGACTGGAGGTCGAGCACGCGTCGCGTGCTCCGCTCTCGCCACATCGCCTCGCGTGTCGACGGATCGTCGAAGAACGCGGGCACGGGGAACTGCTGCACCTGGGCGCCGAAAGCGCTTCCGAATCGCTGCAGGATGTCGCTCGAGTACTCGACGCCGCTCGTCTGGGTGTTTCCCGCGCCGTTGAGCTGCACGAATGTCGTGTTGTGCGTCTCCTTCTGAGTCAGGCCCCGACTGACGGCGCTGATCGTGGAGCCCCAGGCGACCCCGACGATCATGTTGGAGTCGACGAACTGCGACAGCAACCGCCCCGCCGTCAGGGCCACCCGCTCGAGTCGCTCGACCTCGCTCACGATCTCGGGAATCGGCACCACGTGTGCGACCACTCGATGACGATCGCGGATGCGCTGCTCGAGCATGCCCAGTCGCTCGAGTGGCGAATTGATCCGGATGTCCACCAGCCCGCTCTCCCGCGCGTAGCTCAGCAGGCGGGAGACCGACGAGCGCGATGTGCCCAGCTCCTGCGCGATCACCTCCATGGTCTTGTCCTGCATGTAGTAGAGCTGCGCCGCGGTGAGCGCGGCGATCAGCTTCGCATCCCGGGATTCTGCGCCTGACTGACTCATGTCGACCTCCTGGACACCGATCCTTGCACATATGTGCAGCTGGCTTGCGCGCGGCGGCCGTGCGGGTCGAAGCTGGGAGCAAGCAGAGAGAAGGGTCGAAGATGATCGAGTCGACACACTCATCACCGGAACGCGCGGACGTCCGCGCCGTACGTGAATCGGGACGCACCAGCGTCGTCGTCATCGGAGCGGGCATCAACGGGATCTCGACGTTCCGCGACCTCGCACTGCAGGGCGTCGACGTCCTGCTCGTCGAACGCGGTGACTTCGCTTCGGGAGCCTCGGCGGCGTCGAGCCACATGATCCACGGTGGCATCCGGTACCTCGAGAACGGCGAGTTCCGACTCGTCCGGGAATCCGTCGAAGAGCGCAACGGCCTGCTCAAGATCGCACCGCACTACGTCAAGCCGCTGCAGACGACGATCCCCATCTACTCGACGTTCTCCGGCATCCTCTCCGCTCCCCTGCGCTTCTTGACGCATAAGAGCGGCAAGCCTCAGGAGCGCGGTGCGTTCCTCATCAAGGTCGGCCTCACGATCTACGACACGTTCTCGCGCGACGGCGGCATGGTCCCCCGTCACCGCTTCCTGGGACGCAAGCGCTCGCTCGCCGAGCTCCCCTCGCTCGACCCGAACATCAAGTACACCGCGACCTACTACGACGCCTCGATGCACGATCCGGAGCGCCTCGCACTCGACGTGCTGCAGGACGGACGCGCCGCCCACCCGGGCGCGATCGCGCTCAACTACGTCGAGGCGATCGGACGCGACGGCGCGAAGGTCCTCCTCCGCGACCGCGAGAGCGGCACCGAGTTCGCGGTCACCGCCGACGTCGTGGTCAACGCCTCCGGCCCGTGGACCGATCTGACGAACGATTCCCTCGGCACCGACACCCGCTTCATGGGCGGCACCAAGGGTTCGCACATCGTCCTCGATCACCCCGAGCTCCTCGAGGCGACCCGGGGTCGCGAGATCTTCTTCGAGCACTCCGACGGTCGCATCGTGCTCATCTACCCACTCAAGGGACGCGTGCTCGTCGGCACGACCGACATCGATGCCGACCCTCGTGAGGTCCCGGTGTGCACGGAGGAGGAGATCGATTACTTCTTCGACCTCATCCATCACGTCTTCCCGCAGATCGACGTGACGCGCGAGCAGATCGTCTACAACTTCTCCGGCATCCGTCCGCTTCCCCGCCACGAGGACACCGCTCCCGGGTTCGTGTCCCGCGACTATCGCATCGAGGTCGACGAGAAGGGCGCAGCCCCGCTCGTGAGCCTGGTCGGTGGCAAGTGGACGACGTTCCGCGCACTCGGAGAATCGCTCTCGGACGTGGTGCTCGGCCTGATCGGTCGCACCCGCACCGTGTCGACGGCCGGCCGCGCGATCGGCGGAGGCCGGGACTTCCCTCGCACAGAGAAGGCCCGTCGCATCTGGATCCAGGAGAACCTCCCCGGAGCCGGTGACCGCGCAGAGCGGCTGCTCGCACGCTACGGCACCCGCGCCGCGCAGGTGTGGGAGTACATCGAACAGGGCGATGACGCACCCCTCGCCGGCGACGACCTGTCGACTCGCGAACTCGCCTGGATGGTCGAGAACGAGATGGTCGCGCGCCTGCAGGACGTCGTCCTGCGTCGCACGAGCATCGCATTCGTCGGACACGCTGACGCGGATGTGCTCGAAGAGCTTGCCGACGCACTGGCTCCTCTGCTCCACTGGGACCGTGCACGGCACGATGCCGAGCTCGAGCAGACGCGTCTGCTGCTGAACGAACGGCATGGACTGAAGATCTCGTCCCGCGCACGCGGCTGACGAGTGATCCGAACACCGCCCTCCCCGCGGTGTAACTCCCAACAAGTGCCAGGGCTATGGGGCCCTGGCACTCAAGAAAGGTCAAAGAAGACATGACTGATGTGAATCTCGGTCTCTACTTCCTGTCGGAGTTCGTCGGCACAGCGATGCTGATCCTCCTGGGTTGTGGTGTCGTCGCCAACGTCGCCCTCGCCAAGAACAAGGGCTTCGGCGGCGGCTTCCTGATGGTGAACTGGGGATGGGGCCTCGCGGTGTTCGTGGGTGTCCTCGCATCCGCCTACTCCGGCGCCATCCTCAACCCCGCGGTCGGAATCGGCCTCCTCGTCGCCGGCAAGATCGACTTCTCGCAGTTCGCAGTGGCGACCGGCGCAGAGCTGCTCGGCGCGATCGTCGGTGCGATCCTCACCTGGCTCGCCTACAAGCAGCACTTCGATGAGGAGCCGGAGGCCGCCAACAAGCTCGGCGTGTTCTCGACCGGCCCCGCGATCCGCTCCTACGGCTGGAACCTCGTCACCGAGGTCATCGGCACCTTCGTCCTCGTGTTCGCGGTCTTCGCGTTCGCAGACTACGGCGTCGCCGACATCGGAACGCCGGGGGGCCTCGGACCGCTCAGCGCACTGCCTGTGGCTCTCGTCGTGGTCGCGATCGGTGCTTCCCTCGGTGGACCGACCGGGTACGCCATCAACCCCGCCCGTGACCTCGGACCGCGTATCGCACACGCCATCCTGCCGATCAAGGGCAAGGGCTCGAGCGACTGGTCCTACTCGTGGGTGCCGGTCGTCGGCCCCCTCATCGGTGGTGTCCTCGCCGCCGTCGCCGCGCCCGCACTGCTCAGCCTCGCCTGAACCCGAACCTGACTTCAAAGGAGAACATAATGGCCGACTACATCATCGCCATCGATCAGGGCACCACATCCAGCCGCGCGATCATCTTCGACAAGAAGGGAAGCATCGTCGCGACCGGCCAGAAGGAGCACGAGCAGATCCTTCCGAAGGCAGGGTGGGTCGAGCACGACCCCGCCGAGATCTGGCGCAACGTGCAGGAGGTCATCGGCCTCGCGCTGAGCCGCGCCGACCTGACACGCCACGACATCGCTGCCGTCGGCATCACCAACCAGCGTGAGACCGCGGTGGTCTGGGACAAGACGACCGGCAAGGCCGTCTACAACGCCATCGTCTGGCAGGACACCCGTACGCAGGAGATCGTCGACCGCCTCGCGGCGGACGGTGGTGTCGAGCGGTTCAAGCCGATCGTGGGCCTCCCGCTCGCGACCTACTTCTCGGGCACCAAGATCGCCTGGATCCTCGAGAACGTCGAGGGTGCGCGCGAGAAGGCCGAGGCGGGCGACCTCGTCTTCGGCACGACTGACAGCTGGGTGCTCTGGAACCTCACCGGCGGCGTCGACGGCGGCGTGCACGTGACCGACGTCACCAACGCGTCGCGCACGATGTTCATGGACCTCGAGACGCTCGAGTGGCGCGACGACATCCTCGAGGCGTTCGGCGTGCCGCGCTCGATGATGCCGGAGATCCGCTCCTCCTCCGAGGTCTACGGCGCCGCCGAGGACTCGTCGCTGCTGCGCGAGACGCCGATCGCCGGCATCCTGGGCGACCAGCAGGCCGCGACCTTCGGGCAGGCCGCCTTCAACACGGGTGAGAGCAAGAACACCTACGGCACCGGCTGCTTCCTGATCTTCAATACGGGCGAGGAGATCGTTCACTCGAAGAACGGGCTGCTCACCACGGTCGGCTACAAGCTCGGCGACGGACCCACGCACTACGCGCTCGAGGGCTCGATCGCCGTCACGGGATCCCTGATCCAGTGGCTTCGCGACCAGCTCGGCATCATCGGATCCGCTCCCGAGGTCGAGGAGCTCGCCAAGCAGGTCGACGACAACGGCGGCGTGTACATCGTCCCCGCGTTCTCGGGTCTGTTCGCGCCGTACTGGCGTCCTGACGCTCGCGGTGCGATCGTCGGCCTCACCCGCTACGCGAACAAGAACCACATCGCTCGCGCCGCACTCGAAGCCGTCGCCTTCCAGACCCGCGACGTGCTCGACGCGGTCAACGCCGACGCCGGTGTCGACCTCACGGAGCTCAAGGTCGACGGTGGCATGGTCGCGAACGACGCGCTGATGCAGTTCCAGGCCGATGTCCTGGGCGTCCCGGTCGTTCGTCCGGTCGTCGCGGAGACGACGGCACTCGGCGCCGCATACGCTGCCGGTCTCGCGGTGGGCTTCTGGAACGGTCTCGACGACCTGTCCGCCAACTGGCAGGAGGATCGCCGCTGGGAGCCGTCGATGGAGGACTCCGAGCGCGACCGCCAGCTGCGGCTCTGGCGCAAGGCCGTCAGCAAGTCGATGGACTGGGTCGACGAAGACGTGAAGTGACCTCAGAGTTCTGAGGAGGCGGGCCCGGAGGATTCCTCCGGGCCCTTTTCGTCTTTCTCGACGTCGATCACCGACTCGAGCACTCGGACGAAGGCGGTCGCGACGCTGCGCGCGGCACGGTCGTGCCATGCGACGTACTGCACGCGAACCGGACCGTCGGCGACGTCGACTGCGACGACACCCGTCGATGCCGCGGCGATCACCCCCGGCGCCAGCATGGCGACTGCGAGCCCCTCCGAGACGAGCCCGAGGAGCAGCTCCGACGAGTCCGCTTCGAAAGCGACATCGCGCGCGATGCCGGATGCCGCGAACGCCGCGTCTCCCTGTGCACGACCTGACGTGCCGGTGGGGAAGTCCGCGAACACCTCATCGACGAGGGCCGAAAGCCTGACTCGGGCCCGGCGTGCGAGTCGATGCATCGGCGGCACGGCGACGACGAGACGCTCGCGGCCGATCTCCCGGGCGGCGACGCCCCTCGGCACCACCTCGTCACGCAGACCGAGCAGCGCGACATCGAGATCACCCCTCCGCACCGCGTCGGCGAGCGTGTCGCTGTTGCCGACGGAGAGCTCGACACGAGCAGCAGGATGCGCATCGCGAAAGCGCGAGATGACCCGCGGCACCGAGACCGCAGTCGCCGTGGGGATCATGCCGAGGCGGAGTGTCCCCACGACCCGGCCGGCAGTCGCTGCGGCGGCCTCACGGGCATCGTCGGCCGCGATCACCGCCATCTTCGCGTGAACGAGAAAGGCCTCCCCTGCCTCGGTCGTCCTGACGCTGCGACTGGAGCGGACGAAGAGGCGCTGTCCGAGCTCCCGCTCCAGGGCGGCGATCTGATGGCTGAGAGCGGACTGCGTCACGAAGCAGCGTTCGGCGGCACGGGTGAAGCTCGACGCGGATGCCACCTCGACCACGTACTTCAGCTGCTGGAGATCCATGTTTTCATGATCTCTCTTCATAGGAAGCGTGACAACCATGCGTTGGACTCATCCTCTCACGCGATTCAGGCTGGAGACATGAATCGCTTCGCCCTTCTGCTTCTCACGGCGCTGGCTCCGCTCTCCTGGGGAACGACGTACCTTGCGACGACCGAGCTGCTCCCCGCCGACCACCCGCTCCTGGCCGGCCTCCTGCGCGCACTCCCCGCGGGGCTCGTCGCACTGGCCATCGGCAGGCGCCTGCCGTCCGGAGGGTGGTGGGTGAAGTCATTGGCGCTCGGAACCCTCAACATCGGAGCATTCTTCCCGCTGCTCTTCCTGGCCGCCGAACGATTGCCCGGCGGCGTGGCGGCAGCCGTCGCAGGCGCACAGCCCCTGATCATCCTGGGGATCAGCGCGCTCGTGCTCGGAGACCGGATCCGGCGGACGACGGCGGCCGCCGCCGTTATGGGCGCGGGAGGCGTCGCACTCGTCGTGGTGGGACCCGCCGCGCAGCTCGACGCCCTCGGAATCCTCGCAGCTCTCGGCGGGGTGACCGCAACCGCTCTCGGCATGGTCCTCACCAAGCGGTGGGGTCGTCCTGCCGGCGTGGGGCCTGTCGCCTACGCGGGGTGGCAGCTGACCTCAGGCGGGGTGGTCCTGCTGCCTCTCACCCTGTTGTTCGAGGGCACCCCTGCCACCATCGACGGAGAGGCGGTGCTCGGATACGTGTGGTTGGGCTCTGTCGGCGGGCTTCTCGCCTACACGCTGTGGTTCAGCGGCATCCAGCGGCTTCCGGTCATCGCGCCCGGCCTGCTCGCCCTGCTCTCGCCCGTCGTCGCGACGCTCCTCGGTGTGCTCGTGGCCGGGGAGAGATTCACTACGCTCCAGGCACTCGGGATCGTCCTGGTGCTCGTCGCCCTCGTCGGGGGTCAACTCGCGGCGCTCAGAAAGCCGCGTCGTTCACCGGCTCCTGCGCAGGAGCCGGTGCTGCCGGTGTCCTGCTCCTGACTCGCGTCAGTTCTTGCCGAAGAGCTTCTGGATCTCTGCAAGATCGGCCTCGCTCGGCGCCTTCGGCCCACCCAGACCGAAGCCCGACCCCGTCGGGGTGGATGCGCTGGCGATCCCTGCATTCTCGGCCGCACGCTTCGCCGGGTTGCCCGAGCGCGAACCGCCCGACGACTTGCCCTTCTTGCCGCGCTTCGACGACGCCCCCGGCTTGCCCATGCCGGGCATCGAGCCCATACCGGGGATGTTCGGAGTGCCGCCGCGCGCGACGGTCTTCATCATCTTCGCGGCCTGATCGAAGCGCTGCACGAGCTGGTTGACGTCGGTGACGGTCATACCGGAACCGCGGGCGATGCGCAGACGACGCGAGCCGTTGAGCACCTTCGGGTTGCGACGCTCTCCCGGAGTCATGGAGCGGATGATCGCCTCGGTGCGATCGATCTCGCGCTCGTCGAAGTCCTCGAGCTGCTGCTTCATCTGGCCCATGCCGGGGAGCATCCCCAGCATCTTCTTCATCGACCCCATCTTCTTCATCTGCTGAAGCTGGTCGAGGAAGTCCTCGAGGGTGAACTGCTCGGTGGCGAGCTTCTCGGCCATCTTCATGGCCTCTTCCTCATCGAAGGCCTGCTGGGCCTGCTCGATGAGGGTCAGGATGTCGCCGAGGTCGAGGATTCGGCTCGCCATGCGATCGGGGTGGAACGGCTCGAGGTCTTCGAGGCGCTCGCCGGTCGAGGCGAAGATGATGGGACGGCCGGTGACGGATGCCACCGACAGCGCGGCGCCACCACGGGCGTCACCGTCGAGCTTCGAGAGCACGACACCGGTGAAGTCGACGCCCTCCTGGAAGGCCTTGGCCGTGTTGACGGCGTCCTGACCGATCATGGCGTCGATGACGAAGAGGACCTCGTCGGGATCGACGGCCTTGCGGATGTTCGACGCCTGCTTCATCAGCTCGGCATCGACGCCGAGGCGACCGGCCGTGTCGATGATCACGACGTCGTGCTGCTGACGACGGGCGTACTCGACTCCGTCTCGCGAGACCTTGACGGGGTCGCCGACTCCGTTGCCGGGCTCGGGCGCGTAGACGGTCGCGCCCGCCTGCTCGGCGACCACCTGGAGCTGGTTGACCGCGTTGGGGCGCTGGAGGTCGGCAGCGACGAGCAGAGGCGTGTGCCCCTCGCTCTCGAGCTGCTTCGCGAGCTTTCCCGCGAACGTGGTCTTTCCCGATCCCTGAAGACCCGCGAGCATGATCACCGTCGGCGCTGTCTTCGCGAACTGCAGCCGTCGCTGCTCGCCGCCGAGGATCTGCACGAGCTCCTCGTTGACGATCTGCACGACCTGCTGCGCGGGGTTCAGCGCCTTGTTGACCTCATCGCCGAGTGCGCGCTCGCGCACCTTGGCGGTGAACTCCTTCACGACGGAGAGTGCGACGTCCGCGTCGAGCAGTGCGCGACGGATCTCACGCACGGTGCCGTCGACATCGGCCGCAGTGAGCTTTCCCTTCGTGCGCAGGTTGCGGAAGGTCTCGGTGAGCCGATCGGAGAGCGTGCCAAAGGTTGCCATGGTGCTTCAGATTCTACGCGAGCCGCGGCTCCACACTCAGCGCCGCGCGAAGTCACTCTCCGGCCCGCGTGCTTTCACTCCTTCGCCGCCACCCACGGGAGCCGGTCGATCGCCGCCACGGCCTCGTCGAACCGATCTCCCACCGAGCCGCGCCCCGCGCCACCCTCGGCCCACGCGCGCACGGCTGCGAGCACAGCCCCGGCCCATGTCGCGGCGACGATGTCCGCCACCATCGACGCGACGCCGGACCGTCGTGCGAGGTCGGCAAGCGCTCCCGACAGGCGGGCCTGACGCCGGGCGGCATCCAGGTCGAGTTCGTCCTCCAGCCCCATCGCCGTGGAGTTCGTCATGGCGAGGGCGAGGCTGTCCGGAGCGAAGTCCGCGACGAGGGCGGAGAGGATGCGCCTCACCTCGGAGCCCTGGCGGTCCTCGCGAACCGTGACGAGATCGGAGACGGCCCGGTCGATGCGCTCATCCAAGCCGGACCAGAGAACATCGCTCTTCGACGTGAAGTAGTTGAAGAAGCTGGATCGGCTGACTCCGGCGCGCTGTGTGATGTCGGCGACGGACGTCGCGTCGTACCCGCGCTCGAGGAACAGCTCGCACGCCGCCTCCGCGAGCGTCTCGCGAGAAGAGGCCCTGGGGCGGCCCGCCCGGCCTGGAATGCTCATCCTCACACGGTACCGCGCGTCGCTCCTCGGCCGTCGGGCCGGCGCGGAGGAGTATTGTTGGACGCAATCCATCAAATGACTGAGAGCGGCCACGAGAATGCTCGACATCCTGACCCCCGGCCTCGCGCCCCACTACGTGCCCTACACCGAGGGGTGGGATCTGCAGCGACGCGTCCACGCCGACGTCGTCGACGGCACTCGCCCCGACACGTTGATCCTGCTCGAACATGAGGCGGTCTACACCGCGGGCAAGCGGACCGAGCCACAGGAACGCCCCCAGGACGGCACTCCCGTGATCGACGTCGACCGCGGGGGCAAGATCACCTGGCACGGCCCGGGCCAGCTCGTCGGCTACCCCATCGTGCGACTGCCCGAGCCGATGGACGTCGTCGCGCATGTCCGCAGGCTCGAGCGCATCCTGATCGATGTCCTCCGCCCGTTCGGCGTCGAGGGGTATCGGGTCGACGGGCGCAGCGGCGTCTGGGTCCGACGCCCGCTCTCCGAGGACAAGGTCGCGGCGATCGGCGTGCGGGTTCAGCAGGGCGTCACCATGCACGGGTTCGCGATCAACTGCGACAACTCGCTGTCGGGCTTCCGCGACATCATCCCCTGCGGCATCACCGACGCGGGAGTCACCACCGTGAGCGAAGTCGTCGGAGCCGACATCTCGCCCGCGGACATCGTCGACGCCGTGACCACCGCTTTCCTCGCAGAATATTCACCCGCCGACCACGCAGGAGCACTCGCATGACCGCCGCACCCGAGGGGCGCAAGCTCCTCCGCCTCGAGATCCGCAATTCCGAGACGCCGATCGAGCGCAAGCCCGAATGGATCAAGACGAAGGCGAAGATGGGGCCCGAATACACGGCCCTCCACTCTCTCGTGAAGAGCGAGGACCTGCACACGGTCTGCCAGGAAGCCGGCTGCCCCAACATCTTCGAGTGCTGGGAGGACCGCGAGGCGACGTTCCTGATCGGGGGCTCGCAGTGCACCAGGCGCTGTGACTTCTGCCAGATCGACACCGGAAAGCCCGACGCCTACGACACCGACGAGCCCCGCCGTGTCGCCGAGAGCGTCGTGCGGATGAACCTGCGCTACGCGACGGTCACCAGTGTCGCACGCGACGACCTCCCCGACACCGGCGCCTGGCTCAACGCCGAGACGGTCCGCAAGATCCACGAGCTCAACCCGAACACCGGCGTCGAGCTGCTCGCGAACGAGCACAACGCGGACCCCGCATTCCTCGGGCAGATCTTCGACGCGCGTCCGGAAGTGTTCGCCCACAACGTCGAGACGGTGCCGCGCATCTTCAAGCGCATCCGTCCGGCCTTCCGCTATGAGCGTTCGCTCGACGTCATCACCCAGGCGCGGAACGCCGGACTCATCACGAAGTCCAACCTGATCCTCGGCATGGGAGAAGAGCCGGAGGAAGTCGTCCAAGCGCTGAACGACCTGCATGACGCCGGTTGCGACATCATCACCATCACGCAGTATCTGCGCCCCTCACCGCGCCACCTCCCGGTCTCGCGATGGGTGAAGCCCGCGGAGTTCGTGGAATTCAAGGAGGAGGCGGAGCGTATCGGGTTCCTCGGCGTCCTCGCCGGTCCGCTCGTGCGCTCGTCGTACCGGGCCGGGCGCCTGTGGGCACAGTCGATGGTGTCCAAGGGGCGCGAGATCCCGCCGCACCTGGCACACATCGCCGAGAGTGCGGATCTGGGCTTCGCCCAGGCTGTGTGAGACGCTGTCGCCTCAGTCGGCGCTCATGACCGACTGGACGCTGCCGTCGGAACCGAGGTTCACGAGCAGGACGTCGTCGGTGGTGTCCGCGTCGAGCGCGTACTCGAGCACCGCGAACGGCTCCGAGCCTCCGTGTTCGTCGGCCAGGATCGTCATGCTCATCAGCTTGAGAGAGCGGATGATGTCGACTGCGGCATCGCCGCTCACGTCGACGAGGACATCTTCGAGTTCGTCACCGTAGGCCTCCTGCTGCTGCAGGATGTACTCGGTCACCTCGCTCGTGCGGTCATCGACCTCCGACAGCATCCCACGTCGCGCTGTGGCATCCACGGTCTCCAGACCGGCGATCAGCGACGCGGCGATGTCGAGCGCGTCTGCGGACACGTCGTCCTGGTCCGGGGCGGTGAGATCGACGGTGACACTCTGGTCGCCGAGCTCCACGGTCTCCGACCAGAAGATCGAGCCGTCGGGCCCTGAGGACAGGAGTCCGAAGTAGTCGTGTTCGATCGCCATAACGCTATGAAACCAGCCTCGTGCTCGTGACGGTAGTCCTGTGTCAGCCGACCATCGATTGGACGAAAACATGCGGGGTGAATCCGGTCAGGTCGTCGATGCCCTCGCCCTGGCCGAGAAGCTTGACCGGGATGCCGGTGCGTTCTTGGACCGCGAGCACGAATCCCCCCTTGGCGGATCCGTCGAGCTTGGTGATGACGAGTCCCGTGACACCGGCGTGCTCGAGGAAGGCCTCCGCCTGCATGACGCCGTTCTGTCCGGTGGTCGCATCGAGGACGAGGAGAACCTCGCTGATCGGCGCCTGCTTCTCGATGACGCGGCGGATCTTCGACAGCTCGTCCATCAGGCCGCCCTTGGTGTGCAGACGACCGGCGGTGTCGATGATCGCGATCTCGATCCCTTCCCGCTGTGCGTACTCGACGGTCTGGTACGCGACGGATGCCGGGTCCTGACCCTCCTGCTGAGGACGGACGATGGCCGCTCCCCCGCGCTGGGCCCAGGTCGCGAGCTGATCCACAGCGGCAGCGCGGAACGTGTCCGCCGCGCCCACGACCACGCTGCGCTGATACCCGCGCAGGAACTTCGTGAACTTGCCGATCGTCGTGGTCTTGCCCACTCCGTTCACACCGACGACGAGCACGACCGCCGGACGCTCGGTGAGCTTGAGCGTGGTGTCGAACTTCGCGAAATGCTCCTCGAGCGTCTCGCGGAGCATGCGCTGCAGATCCTGAGGATCGGTCGTGCGGTAGCGCTCGACCTTCTCTCGCAGCTCGTCGACCACGCGCTCGCTGATGTCAGGACCGAAGTCGGCCGTGATGAGAGCCGTCTCGAGGTCCTCCCAGGTCGTCTCGTCGATCGTGGGCTTGACGAACATCCCGCGCAGAGCACGGGTGAGGGACCAGGACTTCTCCGCCATGAGTCCAGCCTACGGGTAGCATCCTGAGATGCCTCACGAACGCGTCTTCGTCCACGGCTCCGGACGGCGCGGCATCGAGGCCTGGCCGGAGATGGATGCCTCGGCCGGAGAGTTCTTCACGTTCGTCGAAGGGCTCTCGATCGCCGATCAGGTCAGCGCGCTCCGCTCACGATGCGAGAGGCGACGAGTCATCGTGTTCGCGCACTCGATCGGTGCGATTCCGGCCGTGATCGCCGCACGCGACTCGGACCTCGCAGCACTCGTCCTCATCGAGCCTGCTCTCTATGACATCGCACGGGGAGACGCCGCTGTCGAGAGGCACATCGGCATCGTGACCGAAGCGAGGTCCCTCGCGGCGGCCGGAGATCTGCCGGGTTTCTGGGCGATAATGCGCCCACTCATGTTCGGCGGCGCCTTCGACGCTGCACTCTGGGACGGTGAGCGGGCGCTGGCGGCGAGATGGGCGTGCACGAACCTGCCCTGGGGCCACGGAGCGCGCGCACAGATGGTGGATGGCGTCCCCACGCTGATCGTCACCGGAGGCTGGAACGACGAGTACGAGCAGATCGCGAGGGTCCTCCGCGATCGCGGTGCGAGGCACGAGATCCTTCCGGGCCACGGGCACCGGCCGCAGGATTCGTCGCGTTTCGCCGACGTCGTCGGCGCATTCGAAGCGACGCTCGCCTCTCCCTGACCTCTCCGTATGACGCCCAGCAGAACGGTCAGTGCGCTGCGGACGCCCTGTCGCCCACTCGCTGCCCGACGACCGCGGACACGCCGTCCTGACGCATCGAGACGCCGTAGAGGGCATCTGCGATCTCCATCGTGCGCTTCTGATGCGTGATGATCAGAAGCTGGGAGCTCTCGCGAAGCTGCTCGAAGACCGTCAGGAGCCGCCCCAGGTTGGCATCGTCGAGAGCCGCCTCGACCTCGTCGAGGATGTAGAAGGGGCTGGGGCGCGCCTTGAAGATGGCGACGAGAAGCGCGACGGCCGCAAGCGAGCGCTCGCCGCCTGAGAGCAGCGACAGTCGCTCGATCTTCTTTCCCACGGGCCGCACGGAGACTTCGATTCCCGTGGTGAGCATGTTCTCGGGGTCCGTGAGCGAGATGCTGCCGGATCCACCGGGGAACAGCAGCGGGAAGACCTCGCCGAACGCTTCACGCGTGTCGTCGAAGGCGCTCGCGAAGATGGTCTGCATCCGCTCGTCGAGGTCGGCGATGATCGTCAGAAGGTCCTGCCGGGTCTGCGTGAGATCGCTCAGCTGCTCCGTGAGGAAGGCATGCCGTTGCTCGAGAGCTGCGAATTCCTCGAGAGCGAGCGGGTTGACGCGCCCCAGCTGCGCGAGCTTGCGCTCCGCGTCGGCCAGACGCCGTTGCTGGATCCGTCGATCGAAGGGAATCGCCGTGTCGTCGGGGCCACCATCATCTGTGCTGTCGGCGGTCCCCGCGCCGGGATCGCGTGGAACCAGCTGATCAGGACCATATTCCGCAACGAGAATATCTTCGTCGAGCGCAAGCTCCGAACCCACCCGCTCCAAGAGGCTGTGCAGGTGCAGCTTCTTCTCGTGGATCTGCAGCTCGAGTCCGTGCACGCTCTCGGTGAGTCCTGCCAGTCGCTCGCGCAGCGAGGTCTCCTGAGCGCGCAGCGCCGTCAGCTCCTGATTCTGAGCGGACCGCGCCGCTTCGGCCTCGGCCAGAGCGACCCGCGCTTCGGTGACGGAGCGGTCGATGGAGTCGAGGATGCGCGGAAGCTCGTCGGCGACTCCCGCCGCTGCCTCGCGCTGAGCGCGCCGGATCACGGCACGGCGGGCAGCCTCGGCGGCGGCATCGCGTTCCTGCTCTCGCTGGCGTTCGAGAGCGACGACCCTGGCCTGAGCGGCGCGCACCCGCTCCCGCAGAGTCTCGATCTCGAGTCGTGCGCGGATCTCGTTCTCGCGGGCCGCCTCCAGCGCTTCGAGCAGACCGTCACGCGCTGACGCATCGAGGACCGGACGGGGTGTGGACACCACGGCCTCGACGTCGGCCTTCGCCTTCTCGGCCTTCGCCTCCGCGTCCTCCACCGCCGCCTGCGCCTGCGCGAGACCGCTCTCGAGCCTCTCGCACTCGGCGACAGCCGACTCATGTGTCACGGTGATGCGATTGATCTGCTCGGCGTGGCTGGCGAGCGCTGCATCGTGCTCGCGGAGGGTCCGGAGCGCGTCCTTCGCGTGTCGGCGCGATGCCTCCACGGTCTCGTTCGCCTCCTCGCGGGCTTCGCGCAGGGAATCGACGATCACCTGCACCTCGGCGAGCCGCTCGTCGGCCGCGTCCCGGTCGGCCGCGAGCTCGAGGCGCGATCTCTCTCCGCCGGAACCCGTGCGCAGCGTCTGCGCCGTGACCACGTCGCCCGCAGTGGTGACGATCGTCGTCGTGACGTCTCCCGTCACCTCGAGGGTCGCCCGCGCCACGCGCGCAGCCTCGAGATCGTCCGCGATGAGGACGTGGGCGAGGATTCCGAGCACACCCTCGGGGGCGGTCACGGTGTCGGTCGCGGGGGTGACGCCGTCGACAGCAGTCAGCTCGACGGAGGGACGGATGCCGTCGGCGACGACGAAGTCGACCACTCCTCGACGCTGTTCCGCCACGTCCGCGGCGAGGGCGAAGGCATCCGCGGAGCGCTCGACGAGCACACCTTCCGCGAGCGGGCCCAGCACCGCGGCGATCGCCGCTTCGAAACCGGCCCTGACCTGCACGGAGTCACCGACCAGCCCGCGGATACCTGCTCCCCCGCCCTTGACGATCTCGGCTGCACCTCCCGAGATCGAGAGCGCGCTTCCGAGAGCCGCTGACTTGGCCATGAGCGCATCGACCTCGCGCTCGGCGGCATGGAGACGTTCCCGGAGCGCTTCTCGTTCGGATTCCGCGGCCGTCGCGGCGCGCTGCGCACTCTCGTACGCGGCGGAATGCTCTGCAGCCGTTCCTTCCGGAGCCTCGGCCTCGTCGATCGCGTCAAGGGCCTCGGCAGCCTCACGGCGCCGGTTGTTCGCCGCCTCGAGGGCGTTCTCCTGGCGCAGCACGGCTCCACGCACGGCGGCGAGAGCCGATGCCGCCGCATCGGCCGTACCGCGAAGCGAGCTGAGTCGCATGTCGTACTCCGACACCAGTGCGCTCTGCTCCGCGATATCGACGTCGAGTGTGTCCAGCTCTGCCCGCGCGAGCACGACCTCTCGGCTCGCCGCACTCGCCGCGTCCTGGGCATCGCCGAGCCCCGACGAGATCGCTGCGATCTCGTCCTGCGCGTCGTCGATCGTGCTCTGAGTGACCGTCACCGCCGTCACGGCGGCATCGTCCTCCTCCGAACCGAGGAGAGCGAGGCGCTGGTTCGCGAGCGTGTAGAGCCCGCGCATCCGCTCCTGCACCTGCTCCAGTCCGAAAGCCACTCCCCGCGCCTGATCGACAGCCACGGAATTCTGGTCCTGTTCGAGTCGCGCGATGCTCGCCCGCACCGCTTCGGCCTGGTCGCTGAGGACCAATCGCTCGGTATGGCGTTCGTTCTCGGTGCGCGTGTGATCGGCGAGAGCCGTGCGCAGAGCGACGACGTCGTCGGCGAAGATCCGAGCCTTGGCGTCGCGGACGACGGCGGCGATCGTCTGCGCCTCCCGGGCGATCTCCGCCTGCCGTCCCAGTGGTTTGAGCTGCCTCCGGATCTCGCCGGCGAGGTCACTCAGACGGGTGAGATTGGTCTCCATCGCGTCGAGCTTGCGGAGAGTCTTCTCCTTGCGGCGCCGATGCTTCAGGATTCCCGCCGCTTCCTCGATGAAGCCGCGGCGGTCCTCGGGCGATGCCTGAAGCACCGTGTCGAGCCGCCCCTGTCCCACGATCACATGCATCTCACGCCCGAGACCGGAATCGCTCAGCAGCTCCTGCACGTCCAACAGGCGGCAGTTCTCCCCGTTGATCGCATACTCGCTCGAGCCGCTCCGGAACAGCGTCCTGCTGATCGTGACCTCGGCGTAGTCGATCGGCAGCGCACCGTCGCTGTTGTCGATCGTGAGCTGGACCTCAGCCCGCCCCAGGGGCCCGCGAGTCGAGGTACCAGCGAAGATGACGTCCTCCATCTTGCCGCCCCGGAGCGTCTTCGCACCCTGTTCGCCCATGACCCACGCCAGAGCGTCGACGACGTTCGACTTGCCGGATCCGTTCGGCCCGACGATGCAGGTGACTCCCGGTTCGAAGACGAAACTCGTCGGCTGCGCGAAGGACTTGAACCCCTTGAGGGTCAGGCTCTTCAGATGCATTCGCGCGCCGCGCTTCCGGGGTGGATCACGCCCATACGCTACCGGAATCACGCGGATCTCTCGGCATCCCGCGCGGATTCATGGCGAACTGCGATCGGTCGCGACACGCCGGACCCGGCCGTTCGTGCTTGACGGACACGCCCGGATTTCGCTACCGTAACCTCCGGATCGCCACACGAAAGGAGGTTACCGATGATGATCACACTCACCGCACAGGCCACGGGCCTCGCCGCGCCATTCGCGCCGCGCACTGCGCACTCGGTAACCGCCGGCGTCCGTCTCCGCACGCTTTCGTAGCATCGCTGGCCCAGGACTCCGTCGCTCGCCGGCATCGGGACATCGCCCTGTGAACCGCGCCGTCCGCCGCGCCTCGTCGCGCGCCACCCTCTGATCTGCAGCCAGATCACGGATCTCGTCGACCCGACGTCCGCCTTTCCGCGGCTCCGGTCTCGTTCCTCTCGCCGCGCTTCCTTCGTGGTCGTCCCCTGCGTCACGAAGGCTGCGGCTTCTCGACCCCATCCACACCATTCATCTCGAAGGACCATCGTGAACACCACGCTGTATCGCAGCATCACCCACCCACCGGATACCGAGGACCACCAGGTCCTCCACATCCCCGCACCCGACGAACTGCGGCGACTCGCGCTCGCCGATCGTCTCTCCCTCCGCGTCGGCCTCTGGCTGCTCCAACGCGCTCAGCGACCGCGAACACAGCGACCGCGCACGAGGTACTCGGCAGACCCGCTCCAACTGGAGCGGCGGGAGCGCTCCGTCAATGAGACGTACGCACTGCTCGCATTCGATCTGCAGCGTCAGCTGCGCTGACCCGGAGGACAGATGAGCATCCCACTCACAGACACCGCCACGCTGCATCCGCTCGTGCTTCCCGCACGGGCGGATGCAGCGGACGCCGGGGAATTCCGAGAGCTCTCCCGCGTCCGCAACGACGTCTATCGTGCACTCACCGGACGGACCGAGCAGGACCTCGCCCCCGAAGCACTGCTGCCGCTCCTGCGGTCACGCGCGGAGAGGACCACCGTCGTGTGGGCTGTTCGCGCCGACGGCGAGATGGTCGGACGCGCGGTCGTCGACATCCCCCACGAAGACGGATCCCGAGTCGCCGTCGCCTCGGTCGAGATCCATCCGCGCGTCTGGGGTCGAGGCATCGGATCGGCGATCGTTCCTCACATCGAAGCGGTGGCCCGCGAGCACGGACGCTCGGTCATCCAGAACTGGACGGAGCAGCAGGCGAGCGCCGGTCCTCGCATCGACGCGCGGACCGGATTCGGCAGCGTGCCGGATGACCACGTCGCACGGTTCCTCCGTCGTCAGGGCTTCACTCTCGAACAGGTCTATCGGGTGAGTCGACTCGATCTGACCTCGGACGCTCTGGACCGCGCGCGCCGGCTTCTGGATGAGGCTCGACGATTCTCGACGGACTACCGAGTGCTCCAGTGGATGATCCCGACCCCCGCCGAGCACCTCGACGGGTACGCGTGGCTGAAGTCACGGATGTCGACGGACGCTCCGTCCGCCGATCTCGAGACCGACGAGGAATCGTGGGATGCCGCGCGGCTGACTGCGGCAGAGGATCGCATCGCCGAGATGAGGCAGACGATGCAGGTGACGGTCGCGCAGCACATCGGAACGGGCGAACTGGCCGCGTTCACCGAGATCGGGATCGGTCCCGATCCGAGCGCGACGACGCATCAGCACGACACTCTCGTGCTGCGAGAGCATCGCGGGAACCGGCTCGGGCAGCTCGTCAAATGCGCAGCACTCCTGTCATGGGCCGACGCGGCGCCCGCATCGCGCGATGTCATCACGTACAACGCCGAGGAGAACCGGCCGATGCTCTCCATCAACGAGGCGATGGGTTTCGCCCCCATCGCCTACGAAGGCGCCTGGAAGAAGGACCTGTCATGACGACGATCACCCTGACGATCACCCCTCTCATCGTCCCGACCGCGCTCGAGGACGACGACGGAGCGGAGTTCCGCGCATACGGCGAGCTGAACCGGCTGATCTGCGATGAAGCGGTCGGATTGCCGGACATCGCGCCCGATGCCGCACAATTGCTGGCGTCGTGGCGGGATCCCACCGACACCCTGTGCACGGGCTTCGTCGCGCGACATGGTGACGAGATCGTGGGGATGATCACGATCGACTACCCCCAGGAGGAGGACGCTCAGGCGGCCGAGGTCGATCTGATGGTCCCGGAGCGGCACTGGGGACGAGGGGTCGAGGATGCGCTGCTGTCGCTCGCCGAATCCGAGGCGCGCTCTCACGGTCGCTCGCTCGTGCAGACCTGGACGCTGCACCGACCGCTCGAGACAGAGCGCATGATCGCACCGCGGACGGGGTGGGGACGAATCCCCGCGACGGCTCTCTCGGACGTCCTCACCGCGCGGGGCTATGACTTCGAGCAGGTCGAGCGGAACAGTGAGTTCGATCTCAGGTCCGACCCTGCGCCGGTGCGTGCTGCCCTGGAGGCCGCAGAGGCGGCGGCCGGAGCCGACTACCGAGTGCTGCAGTGGATGGCGCCGACCCCGCCGATGTACAGGGACGGCTACGCGGCTATTCTGGCTCGCTTGTCGACCGATGCTCCGAGCGGTGACATGGACTTCGTCGCCGAGGTGTGGGACGCCGATCGTGTCGTCCGCCGCGAACGACGACTGACGGGTGCCGGTCAGGCACTGTCCATCGTGGCCGTGGAGCATGTGCCGAGTGGCACGATCGTCGCCTACAACGAGCTGCTCGTCGGTGCCGATCGCACGAGCATCACGCACCAATTGGGGACGCTCGTCTCGAGCGATCACCGCGGGCACCGTCTGGGCACCATCGTCAAGTGCGCGAACCTCCTGCGGTGGCGGGAGAACATGCCGCTGTCGCCGGCGGTATCGACGTTCAACGCCGAGGAGAACCGTCCGATGCTGAGTATCAACGAAGCGCTCGGTTTCCGTGCGGTGTCGTACGCCGGTGCCTGGCAGAAGCGACTCTGAAGGATCATCCGATCGGTGTATCCCGCCGGTGTGGGATACACCGATCGGCCGATGCATCGATGGTGGCCCCGGAGCGAGGCTGGACAGCATGAACGCATCCGTGCTCGAAGCCCGACACCTCACCAAGTCCTACGGCACCACCCACGCACTAGCCGGGGTGGACCTGACGATCCTGCGCGGCGAATCCGTCGCGATCATGGGCGCATCCGGCTCCGGCAAGACCACGCTGCTGCATGTGCTCGCCGGCATCATCACCCCGGATTCGGGATCCGTCAGTTTCCAGCCGTCCGCAGGAGGCCCGGTCGACGTCGCCGGTCTCGGGGAGTCCGCCCGATCGCGGCTCCGTCGTGAGCGGTTCGGATTCGTCTTCCAGCAGGGGCTGCTGATTCCCGAGCTCACCGCCGTCGAGAACGTCGCGCTCGCGTCGATGATCAACGGGGTGAGTCGAGCGGATGCCGTCGCCCACGCCGTGTCCTGGCTCGCCGCGCTCGGGCTCGCCGGAATGGAGGACCGCCGGATCGGGGAACTGTCCGGCGGTCAGGCGCAGCGCGTCGCGATCGCGCGAGCACAGGCGACAGGAGCAGACCTGGTGTTCGCCGATGAGCCGACCGGCGCGCTCGATTCGACCACCTCGCACGAGGTCATGGACGCCCTGCTGTGGTCGACGACCGGACAGGGCCGCACGCTTCTCGTGGTCACGCACGACCCCGACGTCGCTGCCAGATGCTCACGCACGGTCGCGGTGCGCGACGGTCGGATCGTCGGGACCGAGGTCTCCGCGTGAACGCCCAGACCCTCGCCCTGCTCTTCCGTCCGACGAAGGATCAGAGCTCCGTGCTGCTCCTTCCCATCGTCGCCTTCGCCGTCGTGACCGCCCTGGTGATGACCGTCGTCGGGGGCGCTCAGTCGTTCTGGGGCTGGACCGACCCGGAGGCACCGATCTACCAGGCGCTCGCAGCGATCGCACTCGTGCTTCTGGTCGTGCCACTGATGAACCTCGGCGGAGCTGCCGCACGCCTCTCCGCGCGACGGCGGGATGAACGACTCTCGACGTTGCGGCTTCTCGGAGTCACGCCTGCCGGGGTCACCGTCATGACCGTGATCGAGTCCGTCCTGGTGGCGGCCACCGGGGCGTTCATCGGCGTGCTCGGTCATCTGGCGATATCCCCTCTGATCGGAATGATCCCCTTCCGCGGGGCCCCGCTCGGGATGAGCGCCGTCCTCCTCTCACCGATCAACGGTGCCGGTGTGGTGCTCGTCGTGCTCCTCCTCGCCGCAGCCAGCGCGGTTCTGGGCCTCCGCCGGGTGATCATCTCGCCGCTCGGAGTGCGCCTTCGCACCACGGCCTCGCCTGTGCACTGGCTCAGGGTGGTCGTCGGGGTGGCAGTGCTCGCGGGCATCTTCGTGATGATGAAGGTCTTCCCGTCGGTCGCCGACCTCGCCGTGACGATCGTGGTGCTCGCCGCGCTCTTCGGCGTCGCTCTCGCCGTCCTGAACGTCATCGGCCCATGGGTGCTCAAAGTCGGGGCATCCAGACATCTTCGCCGAGCTCAGCAGCCCGCAGGCCTCCTCGCGGCACGGATGGTGCTGGACTCGCCCAAGGCGTCATGGCGCCAGGTCAGCGGCGTCGCGATGACCAGCTTCATCGCGGTGTTCGCGGGCACCGGCGTATCCCTTCTGAACGTGATGTCCACCGGTGACATGAACGACGCCGACGCGGCTCTCGCCACCGACATCGGCACCGGGCTCATCATCACGCTCATCGCGTCGTTCCTCATGGTCGCAGCGTCGGTCGGCGTGAACCAGGCGGCCTCCGTGCTCGATCAGCGCGACCTGCACAGCAGCCTGCATCGTCTGGGCATGCCGATGGAGACCGTGCACACCGCGCGCCGGCGGGCGATCATGTCGCCTCTGCTCACGGTCTCGATCGGCTCCGCCCTGTGCGCTGGAGTCCTCGTGTTCCCCCTGCTGGGGATGGCGCTGATCACGGCGCCCGAGTCGCTGCTCACGATCGGGATAGTGCTCGTCCTGGGAATCGGCATCGTCTGGTCGAGTACTCAGGCGACCAGGCCGCTGCTCGCGCGTGCGTTCCAGGAGGGGTGAGGCGGAGGCGGTGTCAGCGGCGGCGCTGGCACCGCGGGCAGAAGTGGCTCGAACGATTCATGAATGCCTCGCGTCGGATCAGCCCGCCACACCGGGGGCAGGGCTGTCCACCGCGCCCGTACGCGTTCAGCGAGTGGGCGAAGTAACCGGCCTGGCCGTTGACGTTCACATACTGCGCATCGAAGCTCGTGCCCCCTTCGGCCAGCGCTTTCGCGAGCACCGACCTGACCTCGGCGAGGAGTCTCATCACCGCGGGGGTCGAGAGCCTGCTCGCCGTGGTCTCGGGATGGATCTGCGCCGCCCAGAGCGACTCATCAGCATAGATGTTGCCGACTCCGCTGATCACCTGCTGGTCGAGCAGCACCCTCTTGATCGCGCTTCCTCGTCGACGCAACGCCTCTCGGAACGCGGCGTCGTCGAAGAACGGGTCGAGCGGATCCCGCGCGATGTGCACGACCTGGGTCGGAATCCGCGAGGGACCGTCCGGCACCAGTCGGTCCACGGCGAGCGATCCGAACGTGCGCTGGTCCGCGAACACCACGGCGAGCTCGCCGTGCTGAGGATGCTCGACGGTCACGCGGATCCGCTCATGACGCTCCGCAGCCGCATCCGGGGCCCGGAGCAGCATCTGTCCACTCATACCGAGATGTGCGATGAGCGCGGAATCATCGTCATCGAGCGGCAACCAGAGGAACTTGCCGCGACGCTCGGCGTCGGTGAACCTGCGACCTTCGAGCCGGGCGACGAAATCCGCCGCGCCCGCCGCATGCCGGGTGAGCGCACGTTCGTCGAACACGCTGACCCCTGTGATCAGCGACCCGGTGGTCGCCGGAGCGAGTCCCGCCCGCACGACCTCGACTTCGGGGAGTTCAGGCACGTTCGTCGAGGACTCGCCAGGCGCTGAGCGCGGCTGCCATCTCGGCCGTCTTCTTGCTGCTGCCCTTGCCGGTCATCGTCAGGTCTCCGACCACCACGGTCGCGGTGAATCGGCGATCATGGTCAGGGCCGCTGGCCTCGACCGAATACTGCGGCGGTGTGGCGCCCTGACGCGCGGCCAGCTCCTGCAGACTCGTCTTCGGATCCATCGCGGCACCGTAGCGCTCGGGGTCGGCGAGCAGCGGCTTCGTCAGACGAAGGACCAGTTCGGTCGCAGCCTCGGGTCCCGCAGACAGATAGGTCGCGCCGATCACGGCTTCCATCGTGTCGGCAAGGATCGAGTCCTTGTCGCGACCGCCGGTCTGCTCTTCTCCCCGACCGAGACGCAGGTGACTTCCCAGATCGATGCCGCGCGCGACCTCGGCGAGTGCGACCGTCGACACGACGCTCGCACGCCGTTTCGCCAGGGATCCCTCGTCGAGCTCAGGATGGGTCGTGAACAGCATGACGGTGACCGCCTGACCGAGCACGGAGTCTCCGAGGAACTCCAGTCGCTCGTTGTGCGGGATCGCGCCGTGCTCATACGCGTAGGAACGATGCGTCAGCGCCAACTCCAGAAGCTCCGCGTCGATATCGACGCGGAGCTTCTCGGGGAGAGGTCGCGTCTTTCCGTCGACCCCTGTCACAACTCTGATGTCGCGACTCAGACGTCGGCGACCTTGCGGCCCTTGTACTCGAGGAACAGCTCGGTGCCCTGCGAGTCGGTGACGACCTTCGCCTGGTGAGGACGGCTGTAGACGACCTTGCCGTTCTCGATGGTCTTGACGAGCGCGGGGGCTTCAGCCTTCCACTGCGCGCGGCGCGAGCGGGTGTTCGAACGGGAGACCTTGCGCTTCGGGGGGTTACCAGCCATGACTAGCTCTCTTCTTTCTCGGCGGCGCGGCTCTCTGCCTTGCCGTCTTGGTCTGTGATGTTCTGGAGCGCGCTCCACCGAGGATCGATGGGAGCGGCCTGCTCCGTTCCGGTGCTCTCGGTCAACCGTTCGCCTGTAACCGGGTCGAGCCCGAGGCAATCCGGCTGACACACCGGCTGAAATGGAAGCGACAATACGGCCGCATCCCTGACAAGAGTTTCAAGATCCACGTGGTCGTCTTGAACCTCGAAGTCAGTTTCTTCCTCACCAGGATACGCGAAAAGCTCCTGGAACTCGACTTCGACGGGCCGAGCGATGTCGATCAGGCATCTGCCGCATACGCCGGAGTACTCGGCATCGACCGTTCCGGACACCAGAATGCCCTCATGGACCGACTCCAGCCGCACATCGAAGTCGAGCTGAGACCCGGCCTCGTAGGACACGATTCCCTCGCCCCAGGCCTCGGGCAGCGTCACTGTGAAGTCATGCTCGCGCATCTCCCCCGGCTTGCGGACGATGTCACGGACAGGGAGGACGAAGGGGCCATTGAGTCGGGAACGCACCACGCAATGGTATCGGCTCTGCAGCAGCGGTGGCTGGTTCCGAGCTGAGCGGGCCGGACCCGATGATGATCAGATGCCGCGGGAGCCCGTGTCGAGGAACGCCGCGACAGCGGGCGGCACGAACGGCGAGACGTCGCCACCGAGCCCGGCGACCTGGCGAACCAGTGAGCTCGACACGAGTGCATGCGCGGGATCCGGCAGAAGGAAGACGGTCTCGATGTCTGCGAGGTGGCGGTTCACGATGGCCATCGGCGACTCGTATGCCACATCGATCTGCGAGCGGATGCCCTTGACGAGCACCCCCGCTCCCACATCTCGGGCGTAGTCGACGAGGAGGCCCATGCTCCACGAGCCGATGACGACGTTTCCGTCCATGCCCTCTTCGGCGATCGACTGCTCGAGAAGTGACATGCGCTGGGCGATCGGCAGCATCGCCTGCTTGCCGGGGTTGTGCACGACGAGCACATGAAGCTCGTCGTACAGCTTCGCCGCGCGACGGATCACGTCGAGGTGACCCAGGGTCGGCGGATCGAACGAACCCGGGACGACGGCGATCCGACTGCTCATGCCCCCAGCCTAAAGCACACGTGGAGCGAGTCAGTTCTTGGCGAGTGCGGCACGGTCCTCGTCGCTGACGCGCCGCATGATCGCCGACTTCAGCCCGGGGTTCGCTTCGAGATCGGGGTCCTCGGCGAGGATGAACTCGGCCAGCTCACGAGCCTTGACGATGAGCCGCGAGTCCTTGACCACGCGGAGCAGCTTGAGAGACGAGCGCACTCCGGCCTGCGCGGAGCCGAGAACGTCTCCCTCGCCGCGCAGTTCGAGATCGACCTCGGCCAGAGCGAATCCGTCGAGCGTGGCCGCGACCGCATCGACGCGCTCGCGAGCGACTGACCCCTCTTCGGCCTCCGTCACCAGAAGGCAGAGACCGGGGACTCCTCCTCGGCCGACGCGACCGCGGAGCTGATGAAGCTGCGACACCCCGAATCGGTCGGCGTCGAGGACGATCATGGTCGACGCATTCGGCACGTCGACGCCGACCTCGATCACGGTCGTCGCGAGGAGCAGGTCGATCTCGCCGCGCGCGAACGCCTGCATGACCGCATCCTTCTCGTCCGACGGCATCTTTCCGTGCAGCACCGCGCGACGGAGACCTCCGAGCCTCGGGTGCGTCGCGAGCGCCTCGTCGAGCTGGACGACTCCCCAGCGTGGCCCCGAGGCGCCCTCGGGTTGAGGCGCGAGCTGCTCCCCCGATTCGGCGGTCTTCTTCGCCGTGTCGATCGCCGCGCAGACCGCGAAGACCTGACGCCCCTGGGCGATCTCCTCGGCAGCACGCTCCCAGACGCGGTTGAACCACCCGGGATGCTCGGCGAGAGGCGCCACGAAAGACTCGATCCCCGCGCGCCCCTTGGGCATCGTGCGGATCACGGAGGTGTCGAGGTCGCCGAAGACCGTCATGGCCACGGTGCGCGGAATCGGCGTCGCGGTCAGCACCAGCGCGTGCGGACTCGATCCCTTGGCGCGAAGCGCCTCGCGCTGTTCGACTCCGAACCGGTGCTGCTCGTCGACGACGACGAGACCGAGGTCGGCGAACGTCGTCTTCTCGCCCAGAAGCGCGTGAGTGCCGACGACGATGAGTGCCTGACCCGACGCCACACGAAGTGCCGCCTTGCGACGATCGGCGGCCGGCATCTGCCCCGTGAGCAGCGTCGGCATCACGAGCGGCGCGAGCTGTGGCCCGAGCATCTTCGTGATGGAACGCAGGTGCTGTCCGGCGAGGACCTCGGTCGGCGCGATGAGGGCCGCCTGTCCGCCGGACTCGGCGACCTGCAGCATCGCGCGCAGCGCCACGAGGGTCTTGCCGGAACCCACCTCACCCTGCACCAGTCGGTTCATCGGCCAGGCGCCCACCAGATCGGCCGCGACCTGCTCGCCCACCGTCTGCTGGTCGGGAGTCAGCGAATAGGGCAGCACCGCATCGAAGCGCTCGAGCAGACCTCCCGGCTTCGCTGGCCGGGCCGTGGCCGACAGCGAGCGCACCGCGTCGCGCTGCTGCAGCAGCGCGGTCTGCAGCGTCAGAGCCTCGTGCATACGCAGCGTGCGCACCGCAGGATCGATGTCGTTGCGGGTCTTCGGGCGGTGGATCTGCTCGATCGCCTCACGCGCGGTGAGAAGTTCCTCGCGGGCTCGCACCTCCGCCGAGAGCGGCTCCGGCACATCCTCGACAGCGTCCAGAACCCGCCCGACGAACTTCGCGATCTGCCAGGTCTGCAGGCTGGCCGTCGCCGGATAGATCGGGATGAGGACGGCGGCGCGGGCGTCGGCTCGGCGACGCGCGGCGTCTTCGTCATCGAAGAGCTCGTACTCGGGGTGTGCGAACTGCGTGACGCCGTTGAACTCACCCACCTTGCCCGAGAAGACACCCCGTCGACCGACCGCGAGATCTTCCGATCGCCACTTCGCCGCCCCCAGGTTCTTGGCGAAGAACGTCAGCGACATCTTGCCGATGCCGTCACCGATGACGACGTCGACCATCGCTCCGCGCCTGTTGCGCATCGCACGAGCACTCGAGGAGAGCACTTCGGCGACGATCGTGACGGTCTCGCCGAGCGGGAGCTCCCTGATCGGCGTCAGCTCACCGGGATCGGCGTAGCGCCGCGGATAGTGCGAGAGAAGGTCACCGACCGACGTGAGTCCGAACGCCCGATCGAGGGTCTTCGCGGGGGTGGCACCGAGAGCCTCCTCCAGCGAGGAATCGAGCGTGAGCGACATGCTCCGAGTCTAGGAGGCGCTGCCGACAACCGCCGCCCCGCGGCTGTCGTATCGTGAACGGGTGACGAGGATCATCGCCGGAAAGGCACGGGGCGCCCGATTGGCGGTGCCCACTGCGGGCACCCGACCCACGAGCGACAGGGTCAGAGAGTCGCTCTTCGGCGCTCTCGAATCATTCGACGCCTTCGCAGGTGCCCGCGTGCTCGATCTCTACGCCGGCTCGGGAGCGCTGGGGCTGGAGTCGCTCAGCCGCGGCGCCGCATCGGCCGATCTCGTGGAGCACGGACGCGCCGCGGCATCGATCGTGCGACGGAACGCCGCGATCGTCGCCAAGGCCGGAGGCCTGTCGACTGCTCGAGTGCACGAGAGCACGGTCCGATCGTTCCTGCAGCGTGCCGCCGGCCCGTTCGACCTCGTGTTCTCCGACCCGCCGTACGATCTCGCCGACGACGCGATGACCGCCGACCTCGTGGCGCTCGCGCCGCTCCTGTCAGCCGACGCGCTGGTGATCATCGAACGTGCACGTCGGTCGACGCCGCCCGAGCTGGCTGTCGCAGGCCTCGATCTCATCCGCGAGAAGTCCTATGGCGACACCACCCTCTGGTGGGCCGAGCCCGCGACCGCTCAGCCCGAAGCCGAGTCCCAGTCGCGATAGGGGTCCCAGCCCGAGACATCGACAGGCGCCCCGTCGACCAGCAGTGCCTCGTCCCCACGGGCGATCACCGTACCGATGATCCGGAATCCAGGCGGCAGTCCCCCCGCGGGGAAGGTCGCGAGAAGTGCGTGATCCTCGCCCCCGGCAAGAGCACGCTGTGGATCACGACCCAGGGTCGAGCCGTCCAGAGCGATCGTCACCTCGGATGCCGCAGCAAGACGTCGCGCATCGAGTGCGAGGCCGTCGGAGACGTCCATCATCGCGGTGGCGCCCGCCACCGCAGCGACAGGGCCGAGGCCGATGGGTGGTGAGGGGCGGAGCTGAGCAGCGAGAGCCGAGCTCTCGCCCTCGCCGAGCCGGCTGACGTCGACCGGCACCGGAACATCACCGTCGCGGAACCGACCGAACAGCACAGCGAGACCGAGCGCGGCATGCCCCAGCTCGCCCGCCACGGCGACGACATCGCCCACGCTCGCACCCGAGCGCGTCACAGGCGCTCGTCCCTCGAGATCTCCCAGCGCCGTCACCGCGACCGTGAGGACGGCGGACACGGTCAGATCGCCACCGACGACTGCGCACCCCGGCGCGAGCGACTGACACGCGTCACGGAATCCGTCCGCGAGCCTTTCGACGAAGGACAGATGCAGATCCCTCGGGACGGCGAGAGCCACGAGAAGCGCCGTGGGACGGCCCCCCATCGCGGCGACGTCGGCGAGGTTCACCGCCGCCGACTTCCATCCCAGGTCATAGCCGCTCGACCACGCGAGGCGGAAATCCGGACCGTGCACGAGCGTGTCCGTCGTCGCGATCACGCTGCCCGACGGAGCGGCGACCACGGCTGCGTCATCGCCGGGTCCCAGCAGCGTGTGCGACGCAGCCGCTGTCCTGGCCAGGATCGCCCGGAGGATCTCTCCCTCGGAGAGGTCTCCCAGGCGGGGATCGTCATGGTCGGGTCGGGAGGGCATGCAGTCAAAGGTAGCCTGGATACATGCCCCGTTCCCGCCGTCTCACCGTCGTCGCCGGCGGACTGGCACTCGTCGCGGCGCTCTCCGGGTGCTCGACCACGATCCACCTCGAGCCCGCCGACCACGCGAACGATCCCGCGTGCGCCGCGGTCTCGGTGCTGCTCCCCGACGCGGTCGGCGAGCTCGACCGCGTCTGGACCGACGCGCAGGCGACAGGAGCCTGGGGAGACCCGAGCGTCGTGCTCCGCTGCGGCGTCGAACCGCCCGCGCCGTCGACCGAGGTCTGCACGACGATCGGCAGCGTCGACTGGCTCGTGCTC
>NZ_DALZXX010000001.1:0-81447 GCF_031988965.1 Microbacterium sp. | reverse complement strand
CAGGAGGAGGAGAGGCAGAGACTCGTCACCTACGGTCGTGATCCCGCCGTCGAGGTCATCATCCGACGCGGCGAATCCCTCGATTTCCGGACCGTGGTCGAGAGCCTCTCCACCAGCATCCAGTCCGGGCTCGCGCCCGCCACCGCCCGCTGCACGGATCGCGTCCCCACGACAGACGACTCCGCGGCGGGCTGACCGCCCGCCGCGGAGTCGATCAGCGCCGCAGCCCCGCCTCGATCAACTCGGAGATCAGGTCGCCGTAACTCAGTCCCGATGCGACCCAGCACTTCGGGAACATCGAGATCGGCGTGAATCCGGGCATGGTGTTCAGCTCATTCACGACGAGCTCGCCCGCCGGCGTGAGGAACATGTCGACGCGGGCGAGTCCGCGGCCGTCGACCGCCTCGAAGGCATGGATTCCCGCCTGCTGGATCGCAGCGATCTCGTCGTCCGCGAGCTCTGCGGGGCAGACGACGTCGACGCCGTCGCCGCCGAGATACTTGCCCTCGAAGTCATAGAAGCCGCGTGAGGTCAGCACGATCTCGCCCGGCAGCGAGGCACGGACGCCCTCGGCTCCCTCGAGCACGGCGACTTCGATCTCGCGGCCCGAGACGCCGGTCTCGATCAGGACCTTGTCGTCTTCGGCGAAGGCCACGGCGAGGGCCTCGTCGAGTTCATCGGGTGAGGTGACCTTGGACACGCCCACGCTCGACCCCGCGCGCGCGGGCTTCACGAACAGCGGCAGACCGAGGTCAGCCGCCGCGAGGCGCACCGAAGCGGCATCCTGCGCCCATTGGCGTGCACGCACCGTCACCCACGGCGCGACGGCGAGCCCGGCGGCCTGCAGCGCGATCTTCATGAAGTGCTTGTCCATGCAGAGCGCGGAGTCGAGCACGCCGCCGCCCGCATAGGGGACCTCGAGGGTGTCGAAGTACCCCTGGATCGTTCCGTCCTCCCCGTGGGGGCCGTGAAGGATCGGAAGCACGATGTCGATCGCTCCGAGCCCCTCGACCGTGCCGTCGGGCTGGACCACGCGCAGCGTGCGGTCTCCCCCGGGCTCCGGCCACAGCACACGGGTGCCGTTGTCCGCGACCTCGGGAAGATGCTCGGCATCCAGCGGGAACTTCGCCGGGTCGTCCTCTTCGAGCACGAAGGCGCCTTCGCGCGTGATCCCGACCGGAATCACGTCGTAGCGCGTGCGATCAATCGCGCCCAGCACCCCTCCCGCCGTGGCGGAACTGATCGAATGCTCGCTGGAGCGCCCGCCGAAGAGCACCACCACCGTCTGCTTGTCCATGGTTGGTCCTCTCACCCTGGGGGGTGTCGTCGTCCGTCGTCAGGTGCGGTGCGATGTCGCGGGGATTCATCTTCCCGTCGAGCACCATCTTCACCTGCTCGACGATGGGCATGTCCACACCGGACTCGCGGGCCAGCTGCAGCACGGGAGCGACGGAGGCGAGCCCCTCGGCGGTCTGCTGCATCTGCTTCACGACGTCCTGGAAGCTGTATCCCTGGCCGAGCAGTCGCCCGGCCGTGTTGTTGCGGCTGAGTGGAGACTGGCACGTGGCGATCAGATCTCCGAGACCCGCCAGCCCCTGCAGAGTCTCGGGGTGGGCGCCGTTCGCCACCGCGAAGTCCGTCATCTCCACGAGTCCGCGGGTGATGATGGACGCCTTGGTGTTCTCGCCGTATCCGACGCCGTCGACGATCCCGATGGCCACGGCGATCAGGTTCTTCAGCACACCGCCGAACTCGGTACCGATCACATCCGTGTTCACGAACGTGCGGAAGTAGCCGTTGCGTGCTGCTCGGGCGACCTCCTCGGCCGTCTCCCGGCTGCGCGATGAGATCACCGCGGCGGTCGGCTGCTCGCGAGCGATCTCGAGAGCGAGGTTCGGGCCGGAAGCGACGGCGATGCGGTCAGGATCGCACCGGAGCTCCTGCTCGATGACCTGGCTCATCCGAAGACCGGTCGATCGTTCGACGCCCTTCATCAGGCTGACGATCTTCGCGTCACCGTCGGCGATGAGCGGTCTCAGCGCTTTGAGATTCTCGCGGAGAGACTGGCTGGGAACAGACAGATAGACCTGGTCGACGTCACGCAGAGCGGTGGCGAGCTCATGCGTCGCCGCCATCGTGCGCGGCAGGTTGATCCCCGGGAGGTATCGCGAGTTGCGCTTGGCCTCGTCGATCTCGTGCGCCAGCTCGGCGCGGCGAGCCCACATCGTGACATGTGCTCCGCCGTCGGCGAGGATCTTCCCGAAGGTGGTTCCCCAGCTGCCGGCGCCGATCACGGCAACGCGTGGCCCCGTGGCCACAGTCCGCTTAGGAGTCAAGGCGACCCGTCTCCTTCTGCCCGTGCGATGCAGGGTTCCATCGCTCCGCGGGCGCCTTCTCATCCCGTAGCTCTTCGAGCAGCGCGGTGATGGCCTTCATCAGACGGTTCGTGGCTTCGTTCAGCGCCGCGGCGTCACCGGCCCGACCGCGGAGGTCGGACACGTCGACGGGGTCGCCGATGATGACGTCGACGGGCTTGCGGAGGGGCCACAGGCTGAGGCCCTTCTGATAGCGCCCCATGATCTCCTGCGTCCCCCAGTGCGCCATCGGGATGAGCGGGATGCCGTCGGTCAGGGCGAGTCTGACGGCCCCGGACTTGCCGCGCATCGGCCACATGTCGGGGTCACGGGTCAGCGTGCCTTCGGGATACACGATGACACCGCGGCCGTGCTCGACCAGCTCTGCGGACTGCTTCAGCGTCTGCTTCGCCGCGGAGGCGGACGACGCTCGCGCCACCGGGATCATGCCGGTCGCCCGGAGGATCGATCCCAGCACGGGCACCCTGAAGAGGCTCTCCTTCGCCATGAACCGCGGAGCGCGACCGATCCGCCACACCGCGAGCGCGACGATCAGCGGATCGAACTCCGAATAGTGGTTCGGCGCCAGGACGTACGCGCCTTCACGCGGCAGTTTCTCTGCCCCGGAGATCCGCACCTTCGCGACGAGCGAGATCAGCGGCACGGCGATCGCCGCGACCGGCCAGAACACGCTCGGCCGTGTGGTCTCCGGGGACCGGGAACCCATCGGGGTCACCGGATGACGTCGAAGTCGGCGCCGAGCGCGTCGAGCTTGGCGAGGAACTTCTCGTATCCGCGGCTGAGGATGTCGACGCCGGAGACCTTCGATTCGCCCTCTGCCGTCAGCGCCGCGATCACATGGCTGTATCCGCCGCGAAGGTCGGGTACGACGATGTCCGCGCCGTGCAGAGGCGTCGGGCCGGTGATGACCGCGGCCTGCTCCAGGTCGCGGCGCGGCACACGCCGCGGGCCGTCCTGCAGACCGCGCGGGTGCACGACGATGTCGGCGCCCATCTTGACCAGGGCGTCGGTGAAGCCCATGCGGTTCTCGTAGACGGTCTCGTGCACGACCGAACGACCATTGGCCTGGGTCAGCGCCACCACGAGGGGCTGCTGCCAGTCGGTCATGAAGCCGGGGTGCACGTCGGTCTCGACGACGACCGGCTTGAGCTCGCCCTCACGACGGAACAGGATTCCGTCCTCCTGGATGTCGAACCAACCGCCCGCCTTGCGGAAGACGTTGAGGAAGGTCAGCATCTCCTGCTGCTTCGCACCGCCGACGAAGATCTCACCGTCGGTCGCCAGCGCCGCAGACGCCCAGGAGGCGGCTTCGTTGCGATCGAAGATCGAGCGGTGGTCGTAGCCGCGGAGCTTCTCGACGCCCTCGATGAGGATCACCCGATTCGGCTCGTAGGAGATGATCGCGCCCATCTTCTGCAGGACCGCGATCAGATCCATGATCTCGGGCTCGATGGCCGCGTTGCGCAGCTCGGTCGTTCCCTCTGCGCGCACGGCCGTGAGCAGGACCTGCTCGGTGGCACCGACGCTCGGATACGGGAGGTGGATCTTCGCGCCGTGCAGGCGGGTGCCGCCGGTGGAGAGGCGGATGCCGCTCGGCAGCTTCTCGACGACTGCGCCGAACTTGCGAAGGGCGTCGAGAGGGAAGTCGATCGGACGGTCGCCGATGCGGCAGCCTCCGAGGTCCGGGATGAACGCCTGACCGAGGCGGTGCAGGAGCGGTCCGCAGAACAGGATCGGGATGCGCGAGGCACCGGCGTGTGCGTCGATCTCCTCGAAGTGGGCGGACTCGACACCGATGGGGTCGAACGTCAGCGAGCCGGGCTCGTCACCGGGCGTCACCTGCACGCCGTGCACCTCGAGCAGCGAGCGCACGACGGCCACATCGCTGAGGTCGGGCACATCGCGCAGCGTGCTCGGCGTCTCGCCCAGCAGAGTCGCGACCATGGCCTTCGTCGCGAGGTTCTTCGCGCCCTTGACGTCGACGCGTCCGCGAAGCGGGCGCCCTCCGCGAATGGCGAGGACGTCTCCGGTGAGAGCGGGGGCTCCGTCGGGGAGAGCGTCGCGCACGGGTGTCGTCATTCGGGCCTCACTTCGTTCAGGGAAATCGGGGCGGGTCGCCCTTCGGCTCACCCGCCCCGCCGTTCACTGAACGGGAAGGGTGCGGGGCCGCCACGACTCGCGACGGGCCTCGAACTGCGCGATCTTGTCTTCGTTGCGCAGGGTGAGCCCGATGTCATCGAGCCCTTCGAGGAGCCGCCATCTAGTGTAATCGTCGATACCGAGGTCAGCCTGGATATCGCCGATCGAGGCGATCCGCTCCTCGAGGTTCACGGTGATCCGCGCCCCGGGATTCCGGTCGATCTCTGCCCAGATCCGCTCGAGATCCTCTTCTGAGATCGTCGCGGCGAGCAGACCCTGCTTGCCCGAGTTGCCTCGGAAGATGTCAGCGAAGCGCGGGCTGAGCACGACCGAGAATCCGAAGTCGCGCAGAGCCCACACGGCGTGCTCGCGGCTCGACCCCGTGCCGAAGTCCGGCCCCGCGACCAGCACGGAGGCTCCCTGGAACGCCGGCTGATTGAGCACGAATTCGGGGTCCTGGCGCCAGCCGTGGAAGAGCGCGTCCTCGAAGCCGGTCTTGGTGACCCGCTTGAGGAAGACCGCGGGGATGATCTGGTCGGTGTCGACGTTCGAGCGCTTCAGCGGCGCCGCGATACCGGTGTGGGTGGTGAACTTCTCCATCAGATGGCTCCAGCCGTGGTCGCGCCCGCGTTGACGGGCTCTTCGTTCGACAGGTCGCTCGGGCTGGAGAGCGTGCCGCGGATGGCGGTCGCCGCCGCGACGAGCGGCGAGACGAGGTGCGTCCGCCCGCCCTTGCCCTGTCGTCCCTCGAAGTTGCGGTTCGACGTCGATGCGCAGCGCTCCCCCGGGGCGAGCTGGTCGGGGTTCATGCCGAGGCACATCGAGCATCCGGCGAAACGCCACTCGGCGCCGAAGTCCTTGATGACCTGATCGAGGCCCTCGGCCTCGGCTTCCAGGCGCACGCGTGCGGACCCCGGAACGACCATCACCCGGACGCCGTCGGCCTTCTTCTTGCCCTTGACGATCGAGGCGAATGCGCGCAGGTCCTCGATGCGACTGTTCGTGCACGACCCCATGAAGACCGCGTCCACCGGCACCTCCTTGAGAGGCGTGCCCGGAGTGAGGTCCATGTACTCCAGCGCGCGTTCTGCGGCTGCGCGCTCGTTGGCATCGGCGATCTCGGCAGGGTCGGGGACCGCGGCGGAGAGCGAACTGCCCTGGCCGGGGTTGGTGCCCCAGGTCACGAACGGCTCGAGCTCGTCGGCGTCGATGAACACCTCGGCGTCGAACGTCGCGCCCTCGTCGGTGGGAAGCGTGCGCCAGTAGGCGACGGCATCGTCCCAGTCCTTGCCCTTGGGCGCATGCGGGCGCCCCTTCAGGTACTCGAACGTCGTCTCGTCGGGGGCGACCATGCCCGCGCGGGCTCCGGCCTCGATCGACATGTTGCAGATCGTCATCCGGCCCTCCATCGACAGCGAACGGATGGCGCTGCCGCGGAACTCCAGGACGTAGCCCTGACCGCCGCCGGTGGTGATCTTCGCGATGACCGCGAGGATGATGTCCTTCGCCGTGACACCGGGGCGCAACGTGCCCTCGACGTTGATGGCCATGGTCTTGAAAGGCTTGAGCGGCAGCGTCTGCGTCGCCATGACGTGCTCGACCTCGCTCGTGCCGATGCCGAACGCCATGGCGCCGAAAGCGCCGTGGGTCGACGTGTGCGAGTCGCCGCAGACCACGGTGATACCGGGCATCGTCAGCCCGAGCTGAGGACCGACGACGTGGACGATGCCCTGCTCGGCGTCACCCAGCGAGTGCAGACGCACACCGAACTCGGCGGCGTTGCGCCGCAGGGTCTCGATCTGGGTGCGGCTCGTCAGATCGGCGATGGGCTTGTCGATGTCCCACGTCGGAGTGTTGTGGTCCTCTGTCGCGATCGTGAGATCGAGACGTCGCAATGGACGTCCTTCGGCGCGCAGACCGTCGAAGGCCTGCGGGCTCGTGACCTCGTGCACCAGGTGCAGGTCGATGTAGATGAGGTCAGGCTCGCCGTTCTCGCCCTTGACGACGAGGTGGTCGTCCCAGACCTTCTCGGCCAGGGTCCGGCTGCGTGCGGGAGCAGAGTCTGCTGCGGGGGTGTTCATTGCTTCTCTCCTGAAGATGGCGGGTCGGCCCACGATGGACTCCGCGACGAGGAGGGGCTCAGAACGAGGTCTCGTCGCGGCCGCTAAGAAGGAGCACGATCCGCATGACGTCAGGTTACCACCGCTCGAACGGTGCGCGACGCGCCGTGACACAGTACTGTGACCCGCACCTTCGAGAGGCACCCGCATGACCGACGACACCACCGGCTTCACCACCAGAGCCGTGCACGCCGCGAGGAATCAGGGTCCCGCGTCGTCGAGAGCCACCCCGATCTACCTGACGGCGGGCTTCGAGTTCGACGACTTCGACCATGCAGCCGATCACTTCGGCACCGGTGCAGGATTCGGCTACACCCGCACCGGGAATCCCACGATCCACGCGGTCGAGCGTCAGCTCGCGGCCCTCGAATCCGGCGCGGATGCGGTTCTCGTCGCCAGCGGTCAGGCGGCCGTCGTCACCGCGCTCCTCACCGTGGCGGGCGCCGGCGACCACATCGTCTCGTCGACGCACATCTACGAGGGCACCCGCGGCCTGCTCCTCGACAATCTCTCACGACTCGGCATCGACGCCACGTTCATCGACGACATCGGTGACCCTGAGGCGTGGCGGAGGGCGATCCGCCCGAACACCAGAGCGCTGTTCGCGGAGTCGATCGCGAACGCCCGCAACGACATCCTCGACATCGAGGCGGTGAGCGCCGTCGCGGACGCCGCAGCGATCCCGCTCATCGTCGACAACACCCTCGCCACGCCTTTCCTCGTGCGCCCCCTCGAGCACGGCGCCGCGATCGTGGTGCACTCCGCGTCGAAGTTCCTCGCCGGCCATGGATCGGTGCTCGGCGGCGTCATCATCGACGACGGACGTTTCGATGCCGAGCGGGCCGGTCACAACGCCCCGCATCTGGTGCTCCCCGGCCGCGGTGGGGTGCCCAGCGTCGCGGCGCGACACGGCGGCAGGGCTCGCATCGCGTACGCTCGCGAGTCGGTGGCGCCCCGCTTCGGGGCATCACCCTCTCCCCTGAACGCCTTCCTGATCGGCCAAGGAGCGGAGACCCTCGGTCTTCGGGTCGAGCGCCAGTCCCGCAACGCCCTCGAGGTGGCCCGCTGGCTGGCCGCGCAGGACGCGGTGGAGAGCGTCGACTACGTCGGACTCGAGAGTCACCCGGATCACGCGATCGCTCGGAAGTACCTTCACGGCGGCCATGGGTCGATCTTCACGTTCACTCTGCGCGGCGGACTCGAGGCGGCGCGCGACTTCGTCGAGAGCGTCCGGGTGTTCACCCACATGACGCACATCGGCGATGTCCGCTCCCTCGTGCTGCACCCGGGCACGACCAGTCATTCCCACCGCACGCAGGAGGAACGCGACGTCCTGGGCGTGCAGCCGGGAACCCTGCGCCTCTCGATCGGGATCGAAGACGTCGCCGATCTGCTCGCGGATCTCGCGCGCGTTCTGGAGCCGGCGCGAGAGGCCGTCGCGTGACCAGGCCGCAGCACTTCGGATGGTTCCTGGCGCGCGGCTTCGGTCCGCAGGGCTGGGGATACCCGTCGCTGGACTGGGATTACGACTGGACCCGCCCCGAGATCTATCAGGACGCGGCTCGCACTCTGGAACAGGCCGGATTCGACCTCGTCATCGTCGAGGACGCTCCGTCGCTCGGTTCTCCGGAGACGCTCGACCTGCGCGTCCGCCACGCGTTTGGTGGCCCCAAACACGATCCGCTTCTCCTCGCGCCGTACCTCTTCCAGGCGACCAGGCATCTCGGGGTCGTGCCGACCGTCAACCCCGCGGCGTACCTGCCCTACACCGCGGCGCGGCAGTTCTCGACGTTGCAGCACCTGAGCGGCCACCGTCTCGGGCTCAACGTCGTCACCGACACCGGAAGCGCCCGCCACTTCTCGGCCGCAGAGCAGTTGGGTCACGACGCCGCCTACGACCGCGCCGAAGAGTGGCTCGACGGCATCCGCTCTCTCTGGCGCAGCTGGGACGACGGCGCGCTCGTGCAGGATCGCACCACGGACGTGTTCGCCGACGGGTCGCGGCTGCGCCCTGTCCGGCATCGCGGCGAGCACTTCGCGTTCGACGGCCCCCTGAACGCGGTGCCGTTCACCGCAGGCGAACCCGCGATCGTCTCTCCCGGCGGCTCCGGTCGCGGACTCGGCTTCGCCGGAGCGAACTCGGACGTCCAGCTCGCTCTCGCACCTCTCGACGAGGCGTCGGTGCGCGCCTACCGGTCGAAGATCCACGACGCTGCGAGGGCCGCGGGCCGCTCGCCCGCGGACATCAAGATCCTGTTCGCGATCCAGCCCGTCATCACCTCGTCGCCCGATGAGGCGGATCGCATCGTCGCCGCGTCGGCCCGCCCCGACGATGCGGCGCTCGTGCAGATCGCCCGCAAGCAGTCGAGTGATCTCGAGACCGACCTGACATCACTCGACCTCGACCGCCCCCTCGACGTGTCGATCTTCGGAGATCACGTCTCGCGGGGCAGCATTCAACGCCTGATCGGCGATCGCGGCGAGGATGCCCCGTTGCGCGCCCATCTCACGGCGCTCGCCCGCGCCGGCAGGATCACGGACCGGTCCGGCTTCGTCGGGACGGCAGAGGAGTTCGCAGACCTCATCGAGGAGCTCGGCGAGTGGGGCAACGACGGCGTGCTGCTCTGGGGCGACTTCCACCCGGTCACTCTGCACCGCACACTCGACGAGCTCGTGCCGGTGCTGAGACGCCGAGGCATCCTGCGCCGCGAGTACGTCGAGGGCGGACTGCAGGCGAATCTCCGCGCGTTCTAGCGAGCTGCGCCGGCTACCACCCCATCGAGCCAGGGACGCCCTTGAACGGCCCGACGATCGAGGACGTCACCCACCCTCCGTAGAACCCACCCGGCTGCGGGACGACGACCTCTCCGCCCACCGTGCACTCGTCCATCGGTCCGGCATACACGGCGACCCGATCCGCCAAGGTCTCGAACCCGGACGTGGGATTCGGATAGTTCCACGCCGCTCCTGCCGCCACCAGGCGTCCGCCGTGCACGTCGAGATACCGGGCCGCTCCCTTGAACTCGCAGAACGACGAGCCTGCGGCATCCACGAGCGCACCGTCGATGAAGTCGTCGATCGGCAGGTAGTAGACGGGAGGGTGGCTCGTCTCGAGCACCCTCATCGCCCTCTCTGTTTCGGCGATGAGCTCGCCGCCGAAGCGTATCGTCACGCGCTCGAGCACCTGTTCGACCCTCGGTGGCCGCGGATAGTCCCACACGGACTCCTGACCGGAAGCGGGAACGACGGGGCGAGGTCTGTGCATCTGATCACTGTACGTCGCCGGGCATGCCGTGTTGACTGGGCTCATGGCAGCGATCCCCATGTTCCCGCTCGGCTCGGTGCTCTTTCCGCACACCCCTCTGCTGTTGCGGGTGTTCGAGCCTCGGTATCTCACGATGATCGGAGAGCTGCTCGATCAGGATGATCCCCGCTTCGGCGTCACGCTCATCGAGCGCGGTCACGAGGTCGGCGGTGGTGATCGCCGCAGCAGCGTCGGCACGATCGCCAGGCTGGCGACCGTGTCTGCGGATGCGGAGGTGCTGCACATCGTCGGCGTCGGAACCACCCGCATCGCGGTCGAGCAGTGGACTGATGAGTCTCCGTACCCCCGGGCCGACGTCATCCCGCTGCCGGAGCTGACGTGGAACGACGCTCTCGCCCCGCTGCGCACCGAAGCGGAGGCGATCGTGCGGCGCGTACTCGCCCGCGTCGACGGGCCCTGGGATCCCGACACAGAGCTCTCCGACGATCCGATCGCCGCGTCCTGGCAGCTCGCCGCGATCGCACCGCTCGGAGAGTACGACCGATACACGCTTCTGCGATCGGACTCGGTCGGCGCGCTGCTGCGTCAGGTCATCGACCTCACGCTCGAGGCGGAGCTGCTCTGGTCGGCCGAGTGAGGGCGTCTGCCCTACTCGACGCCCACTGACCTCTTCGCGGCCGACTTCTCGCGCGACGCCGCGATCAGGCTCGCAACCGTGGCGACCGTCATCGACACGACGATGACGCCGAGCGAGACCAGGTTGTCGATGTCGGGCACCCACTCGACGTGCTCTCCACCGTTGATGAAGGGCAGCTCGTTCTCGTGCAGGGCGTGCAGGATGAGCTTGACGCCGATGAAGCCGAGGATCACCGCGATTCCGTAATGCAGGTAGCGCAGCCGGTCGAGCAGATCGCCCAGCAGGAAGTACAGCTGGCGAAGGCCCATGAGCGCGAAGATGTTCGCCGCGAAGACGAGGAATCCGTTGGTCGTGATCTCGAAGATGGCCGGGATGGAGTCGATCGCGAAGATGAGGTCCGTCACGCCGATCGTGATGAACACGATGACCATGGGCGTCCACATGCGCTTGCCGTCGACCGTCGTGCGGAGCTTGGAGCCGTCGTACGTCTCGCTGATGTCGATGCGACGCCGCAGCAGGCGCACGATGAAGTTCTCCTTCTTCACGTCATCGTCGTGCTCGCCCTCGGGCATTGCCTGCTTGATCGCCGTGTAGATGAGGAAGGCACCGAAGATGTAGAAGATCGGCGAGAAGTGCTCGATGACCGTGACCCCGACGAGGATGAAGGCCCCTCGCAGCACGAGCGCGATGATGATGCCGACCATCAGCACCTGCTGCTGCAGACGTCGCGGCACCGCGAACTGCGCCATGATCAGCACGAAGACGAAGAGGTTGTCGATCGAGAGGCTGTACTCCAGGGCCCAGCCGGTGATGAAGTCCCCGGCGTTGCGCCATCCCGCGACGTTGCCGAGGAGCACCGCGAAGAGCAGCGCGAGGCCGACGTAGAACACGACCCACAGCGTCGACTCCTTGGTCGACGGGATGTGCGGACGCAGGCGGATGAGGAGGAGGTCGCCGATCAGGATGATCGTGAGGACGATCATCGAGGTGATCTCGAACCAGACAGGAATGTCCACGGGTGCTCTGCACCTTTCGGGAGGGGTCGGAAAACTGTCGAAAGTCTCTCCCACGCATGGAATGCGTCGCACGACCGGAGCAGCGATGACGGTGCTCGTGATGACGGTGGATGCGCTTGCGGGATACTCCCTCTCGCGCCCCTGATTCTAGACCCAGTGTGCCGTTGATGCGGATTCCGCACATCTGAGACGATGGGGCCTCGCTCGACACTTCCCAGGTGAGAGACACCGAACGGAAACGGGACGCCCGTGCAGACGACTGATCAGAGATGGGTGGCGGACGCCGCCGCCGGCGACGAGAGTGCCTTCCGCGAGCTGTACCGCGCACATGTCCGCGCGGTCTACTGGATCGCCTACGGCCTGCTCGGCTCGCCCACGGATGCGGAGGACGTGACCCAGGAGACGTTCGTCACCGCGTGGCGCAAGCTCCCGGGCTTCGATCTGCAGGGAGAGTCCCTGCTCCCCTGGCTCGCGACGATCTGCCGCTTCCAGGCGTCGAATCGGCTGCGACAGCGTCGACGCGACCGGGCGCACACCGCGGATGCGGCCGATGACACGATCCCCTCGACGATCAGCGTCGAGGACCAGGTCATCAGCGCGGCGCTGGCAGAGCGGATCACCGCCGAAGTGGGCACGCTGAGCGATCTCGACCGCGAGATCTTCCGCCTCTGCGCAGCAGCCGGGTACTCGTATCAGGCGGCGGCGGAAGAGCTCGGAGTGAGCCACGCCATCGTGCGGAACCGTCTCTCCCGAGTCCGCACCCGCCTGCGCGGTGCTGTGAAGGAAGCGAGCGACGTATGAACGACCAGCGACAGAACGACAGCGTCCCTGTCGACGACCTGCCGGAGATCTCGGATGCCACGGTGGCGCGCATCGAGGCATCCGTCTTCGAACAGATCGCGACCGAGCGCCCTCCGGGCACGTCTCCCTCGGCTCGCTCGACGGCTCGCCGCCGCCGATGGCTCACGGGCGCGGGCATAGCTGCCGCGTTCGTGGTGGGCGTGCTCGTCACACCGCCCATCCTCGGAGTCGTGGGTGGCGGTGCCATGAGCGACGCCGGCGGTGGAGATGTGCCGGTCGGCGTCGCGGTCGAGGACTCGCGCGCGGGTTCTGCCGACCAGATCATGCCGGAGAGCCTCACGGATTCGGCGGAATCGTCGGGCGTGCTGCCCGGCGCTGCCGACAGCGCTGATCGCGAGATCATCACGACCGCGAACGCCACGGTCCAGGTCGAGGACATCGCCGACGCCGCCGCCCGGATCACCGCGACAGCAGAGGCCCACGGAGGCTACGTCGAGGGCACGGAGATCGTCGGGAGTGCCGGCGGCGACGGCTCGGCGGATTCCGTTCCGTCCGACAGCGGATACGGATGGATCAGTATCCGGGTCCCCTCAGCGGACCTCGCGGACGTGATCGACGAGCTCGCGGATTCCGGCGAAGTGCTCTCCTCCTCGACATCGAAACAGGATGTCACCTCTGCGGCGATCGACCTTCGGGCGCGCGTGGACGCCACCAGGGCGTCGGTGCAGCGTCTGACCGAACTGATGTCCCAGACGGGTACCGTCGCGGAACTCATCGAAGCCGAGGTCGCCCTCACCGACCGTCAGGCACTGCTCGAGTCCTACGAGCAGCAGCTCAGCGCTCTCGAGGACCAGGTCGCCATGTCGAGTCTTCAGGTGCAGCTGACCCGCACGACACCCCCGACCACCGCCGATCCCGCCGGATTCGCCGACGGACTCATCGCAGGGTGGAACGGTCTCGTGGTGTCCCTGAACGCGCTGGTCGTGGCCATCGGCTTCATCCTGCCGTGGGTCGCACTCGTCGGTGCCGCGATCCTCGTGATCTGGGTCATCCGTCGGGCACGCCGCGCCCGACGACCGCGTTCGACTGCGGTCACCGACGAGTAGGCCGAGGCTCGCACGACGTCCGCCTCCCACCTGGCGAACGCGACCCTCGGCCTGCTCGCGCTGAACACGGGAATGACGAAAGCCCTCCGGACAACCGGAGGGCTTTCGTGTGTTGTGTGACCCCAGCGGGATTCGAACCCGCGTTACCGCCGTGAGAGGGCAGCGTACTAGGCCGCTATACGATGGGGCCGTCTGGCGGAATGTTTCCGTTCCGCGACAACTGTTCAAGTATGCCACGGCGATTCTGCGCGCGCAAAATCGAGCAGCGCTCTCCTCGATTCCCGGGCGTGGCGCGCCGGGTGCAGACGTTTGCCAGACGCCGCAGGAAGGAGTTGACTCATGTCATGCGCGTCACGAAATTCGAACATGCCGCTCTTCGCATCGAGCAGGGCGGCGACATCCTGCTCATCGACCCGGGCTCCTTCACCACACCCCCGCAGGATCTCGCCGGCCTGGTCGCCGTCGTGCTCACGCACGAGCACCCGGACCACTGGACTCCCGAACATCTGGATCGCATCCTGCGTGCGGCCCCGGGCACTCCGATCTTCGCCCCGTCCGGCGTCGCCCGTGCTGCGGACGGCTACGACATCACCGTCGTGGCTCCCGGTGACGTGGTCGAGGCAGGGACCTTCTCGCTTCGATTCTTCGGAGGGACGCACGAGGTCATCCATTCCTCGATCCCGACGATCGAGAACGTCGGAGTCCTGGTGAACGGCGCGCTGTACTATCCCGGCGACTCCTATGCCGTGCCCGAGGACGTCGAGGTCGACACGCTGGCGGCGCCTCTCGGTGCCCCGTGGCTCAAGATCGGCGATGCGATGGACTACGTGCTCGCCGTCAAGCCTCGCCGAGCATTCGGCACCCACGACATGACACTCTCGGTCGCCGGCAAGACGATGCACCGTCAGCGGCTGCAGTGGGCGACCGAGCATAACGGCGGCGAGTTCACGGTGCTCGAGCCGGGCGATTCGCTCGACATCTGAGGTGGCGAACTCCCCTGTCGCGGAGCACTCGCTCGACGAGGCCGGCGTGCGTGCGCTGCTGCGCGCGCACGCCCCGGGGTGTGCGGACCTCCCACTCATGCTGTTCGCCGAGGGGTGGGACAACGCGATGTGGCGGCTGGGGGCGGAGCTCGTCGTGCGACTCCCCCGCCGCGCACTCTCGGTCGCGCTGATCGCGAACGAGCATCGCGCCCTTCCCGAGATCGGCCCACCGCTGGCATCGCTCGGCATCCGCACCCCGATCCCCGTGATCGCGGGCCCGCCGACGGACGTGTTCCCCTGGCCGTGGTCGGTGATCCCCTGGATCGACGGCACCGCGGCCATCGCATCATCGCGGACCGAGAACGGACTCTGGGCCCCGGACTTCGCGGCGGCGTTGCTGACGCTGCACTCCCCTGCGCCCGCAGACGCGCCGCTCAACCCCGTGCGCGGGCGCGCGCTGGGAACACGCGACGACGCCATGCGTCCTCGACTCGCCGCCCTCTCTCCCCGTTCCCCGCTGCGCGAGTACTGGACTGCGGGCCTCGCAGCACCGCCCAGCGACGAGCGGGTCTGGATCCACGGCGATCTCCATCCCGGCAACATCCTCGTGCACGAGGGCAGACTCACCGCGCTCATCGATTTCGGCGACGTCACCGTCGGCGACCCCGCCTACGACCTCGCCGCCGCCTGGATGCTCTTCGACGCTGCGGGACGTGAGACCTTCCGGGCAGCGACGGGATCCCGATACGACGACGCGACGTGGGTGCGTGCACGCGCCTGGGCCGCGTACATCGCTCTCCTGCTGCTGACGCAGAGCGACGATCGCCCCGACCACCTCGCCGTCGGACGGAGCACCGCCGAGGCGCTGGGCGCCTAGCGGGGTTGGCCCTCGCGCACGCGAAGGGCCCTGGCGAGGTGATCCCGCTGCTCGACGACGAGGCGGCGCAGTGCGGCCGGAGCCGACGCGTTGTCCGCGAGCCAGGCATCCACCGGGTCGAGACTCGGTGCCGCCGGGAACAGGCCGACGACCAGACGTCGCGCCAACTCGATGCTCCGCCGCGACCACACATCGCCGATGCGGGCGAAGTACTCCGAGTCGAACCCTGCGACGAGGTCGCGTCGCCCACCCGCACGGAATCCCGCGATCACCGCATCGAGGTGATCGTTGCTGAGCGACTCGTCGTCCCAGGCCTGTCGCCACGCCTCGGCACGCACGGGATCCTCCGGGCGCGATGCGCGAGCTCGGCGGGCGGCGGTGCGTCCGCCGCCGGTGTCGTCGCGGAGCTGCTCTTCTGCGATCTCCTCCGCGCCGGCGTGGCCTGTCGTCACGAGAGCCGTGAGGAGCTGCCACCGGAGGTCCGGGTCGATGATCAGCCCGTCGGGTGCGGCGCCGTCGAGGATCGCACGGATCTCTCCCGCGCGACCGTCATCGTAGGCCGAGGCGGTCGCCAGGGCTCGCGCCCAGGAGAGCTGAGCGTCACTGCCGGCATCCGCGGCGTGCAGCGCGCTCCACACCGCCTCGACCCACTGCCTCTGCTCGTGCTGCCGGACGTCGTCCGCGGCGAAGTGCCGGATGGCGAACTGCGCGTTCGCGAGCACGCCACCCAGGAGTCCGATGTTCGACTCGCGGGGCGCATGTGCCCGCACGATCGCCGTGTAGCGGGTGGCCGCGAGTTCGCCATCCCTCGTCGCATTCCACAGTGACGACCAGATGACGGCGCGTGCGAGCGGATCCTCGATGTCGGACAGCGAGTCCTGCACGGTCGCCAGCGACGCGTCGTCCAGGCGAACCTTCGCGTAGGTGAGATCGTCGTCGTTGAGCAGCACGAGATCGGCCTCCGGGAACGCGACCGGAGTGCGGTCTCCGTGGATGTCGAGAGAGACCTGCTCACGGCGGATGACATGGCCATCGACGCGATCGTAGAGCCCGACGCGCAGTCGATGCGGGCGAGGATCGCTCTGGACGAGCACGGTGTCGCCCGCGTCGGTCTCGAGCCACAGCGTCGAGACACCCGTCGTCTGCAACCACGCGCGCGACCACTCGGTCATGTCGCGACCCGACACCGCACTGAGTTCCACGAGGAAGTCGTCGAGCGTCGTGTTGCCGAACGCATTCGCGGCGAAGTATCGCCGCGCGCCCTCGAAGAAGGCATCATCGCCGACGAAGGCGACCAGCTGCTTCAACACAGCGGCGCCCTTCGCATAGGTGATCCCATCGAAGTTCAGTTTCGCGGCCTCGAGGTCGGTGATGTCCGCGACGATCGGGTGCGTGGTCGGCAGCTGATCCTGCTGGTAGGCCCAGGCCTTGCGGTTGGCCGCGAACTTCACCCAGGCGTCATGGAAGCGCGTCGCGACCGCGGAGGCGTGCGAGCCCATGTAGTCGGCGAACGATTCTTTGAGCCAGAGGTCGTCCCACCACTTCATGGTCACGAGATCGCCGAACCACATGTGGGCCATCTCGTGCAGGATCGTGTTCGCGCGGGCCGCGCGCTGAGCATCCGTGGCTGCGCCTCGCGACAGGTAGGCCTCGGTGAAGGTGACGAGGCCGGGATTCTCCATCGCACCGAGGTTGTACTCGGGGACGAAGATCTGGTCGTACTTGCCCCAGGGGTACGGGTAGGCGAATGCGTCAGTGAAGAAGTCGAGCCCCTGACGCGTGACCTCGAGGATCTCGTCGGATTCGAGATACTGCGCGAGGGACTGTCGAGCGAAGACACCGAGCGGGACGTGCTGGTCGTCGCGATCCCAGGCGCCGTCGACGCGCGCGTACGGCCCCGCGGCCACTGACGTGATGTAGCTGGAGATCGGCAGCGTGGGCGCGAACTCCACCCGCTGCACACCGACACCCGCATCGACCTTCACGGCCGCCTGGTTCGAGAGGACCTCCCACCCGGCGGGGGCATCGACCACGAAGGTGTACGCCGCCTTGAGGTCGGGCTGCTCGAAGCACGCCATCACGCGACGCGAGTCGGCGGGCTCGTACTGCGTGTACAGGTACGTACGGTCGTCGACGGGGTCATGGAACCGATGCATCCCCTCGCCCGAGCGACTGTAGGCAGCCACCGCCTCGATGCGAACGATGTTCGAGGCTCCCAGACCACGGAGCGCGATGCGCGCGCCGTCGAAGTCGACGTCCTGATCGATGCCGTTCACCACGACGCGATCGACGCGCTCGCCGATGAAGTCGAGCCAGGTCGACTCCGACGTCGACGCGAACTCGAGCGTCGTGATCGTCGAGAATCCGGTGCGCGCGCGCTCGGGCGCTCCCGTGAGATCCAGCTCGACGCGGATGCTTCGCACGGAGACGACGGCGGATCGCGCGGCCGTCTCCTCGCGGGTGAGATTGGCGGTGTCCATGGATCCATCATTTCACCTGCCCACTGCGCCCGTCTGTTGCATAACGCAACAGACGGGCGTAGAGTTGCGTCATGCAACATGAGGCGTCGATCGATGCACGACATGATGACAGCGTCACCGTATTGCGGTCTCTCGTGGCCATCACCCGGCGGGGTCTGGTCGATGCACGCTCGGGTGAACCTCGACTCTCGATCACCGATCAGTCCATCGTGATGGCGATCGCCGACGAACCGGGAATCCGCTCGACGGACATCGCCCGGATGTTCCGACTGAACAGATCGACCGTGTCCCGTCAGCTCTCCGCGCTCATCGCACTGGGGCTGGTGCAGGAGACGACATCTGCTGCCGGTCGCGGACGCCCCCTCACCCTCACCTCCGCCGGCGAAGACGCGTTCCGCCACACGCTCGACACGCTCCAGGACGTGATCGACACCCATCTCGCGCAGTGGTCGGATGCCGAGGTCGCGCGCTTCGCGCATGATCTTCAGCGATTCGACCGCGGCGACGCCGCATCGTGACCACGGCCCACAAGGCCACCACAGAAGGAAGAGAAATGAAGAACATCACCGTTCTCGGCACCGGCGTCCTCGGATCGCAGATCGCGTTCCAGACCGCCTTCCACGGATTCGACGTCGTCGCGTACGACATCGATCAGGCAGCGCTCGACCGCGCGGCTGAGCGCTTCGACGCACTCGCCGCGCGTTACGTCGCAGACGGCGTCGAGAACGCGGCCGACGGCGGCGCACAGGCGGCCATCGGTCGCATCCGCCTCACGTCCGATCTGTCGGATTCCGCAGTCGCCGCCGACCTCGTCATCGAAGCCGTCCCCGAGAACCTCGAACTCAAGCAGGGCATCTACCGCACTCTCGCGAATGCGGCTCCCGCGACGACGATCTTCGCGACGAACTCGTCGACTCTGCTGCCCAGCGCACTCGCCGAGTCCACCGGTCGCCCCGATCGCTTCCTCGCACTGCACTTCGCGAACGAGATCTGGTCGCACAACACCGCCGAGGTCATGGGCACCCCCGCCACCGACCCCGAGGTCTACGGATCGGTCGTCGAGTTCGCGTCGCAGATCGGCATGGTCCCGATCCAGATCAAGAAGGAGAAGGCCGGATACCTGCTGAACTCGCTGCTCGTGCCGTTCCTCGAAGCGGGAGCTCAGCTGCTCGTCGACGGGATCGCCGAGCCCGAGGCGATCGACGCGACCTGGCGGATCGGAACCGGAGCCCCGGCGGGACCCTTCGAGATCTACGACATCGTCGGTCTGACCACCGCGTACAACATCTCACGCATGGGCGGAGAGAAGCAGCAGCGCTTCGCTCAGCTGCTCAAGGAGAAGTACATCGACAAGGGCAAGCTGGGCGTGGCCACGGGCGAGGGTTTCTACACCTACCCGCGCGAGAGCTGAACGCTCAGCGCCCGAGCAGTCGACGGATCGCGGTCTCCGGCGACACCGTCAGATCGAGGGTCCGACCGCGCGCATAGAGCCGGAAGACGCGCGGGTCTATGTAGCTCCCCCGCGCGACTGCGAGGGTGTTGCCGAGCGCCGAGGCCGTGGCCTGCACGGCGAGGCGCTCGGCACGACGCCGTTCGTTCTTCGTCTCGAGACGCCCGATGCGCGCCAGGGCATCCGCGGCGAGGATCGTCCCATGCAGCGTCCGGAAGTCCTTCGCGGTGAATGCCGCCCCGGTGACCTCCCGGAGATAGTCGTTCACCTCACCCGAGTTGAGTCGCACCCGGCGTCGCCCCTTGCGGTAGGCCAGCAGCGGTGCGCGTGGGGCGCCCACCGCGAACTCCGAGAGAGCGTCGGCGAGAGCGGCATCCGTGATCTCGATCGACGCGAGCTGGCGGCTCTTCGCGGGGAAGCTCAGCGCCACCGTGCTGCCGTCTACCCGCACGTCGTTGCGTCGCAGGGTGCTGAGTCCACGACTGCCGTGCTTCACGAGATAGCGCTCGGAGCCGATGCGCAGCGCGGCGTCGTCGAGCAGCCGGAAGGCGACGGCGAGTGCGCGATCGCGGGTGAGCCCTTCCTGGTTGATCGCCCGAGTGACCTGCGCCCGCGCCGACGGCAGCGCCGCAGCCAGGCGCAGCGCCCTCGCGAACTTCCTCTGGTCTCGGCCCGTCCGCCAGAGCGGGTGGTACAGATACTGGCGCCTCCCCGCGTCGTCGGTGCCGACCGCCTGGATGTGCGCGAGCGGATCAGCCGCGATCCACACGTCCTTCCATGCGGGCGGAACGACGAGGTCATGGATGCGCTCGCGGTCCGCCTCGGACACCGCCTGATCAGCGGCATCGACGTATCGGAAGCCCGAACCGGAGCGGATGCGGCGGATGCCGGGCTCCTCGCCGGGAACCACTCTTCTCAGTGCCATCGCCGTCTCCCTCACGCGCTCCGATCTCAGGAGGAGCGCCCGAAGTCGAGCTTCTCGGCTGCAGCCGCTTCCGAGAAGGGCATGGCGTCGTGACCGGTGGACCTGCTAGGCGCACGAATGATCGGAGGACCGCGCGTGAGCAAACCAACGCGTGCCCTGCCCGGAAACAAGAAAACCCGCGGAAATCCGCGGGTTTCGATCTTGCTGGGGTACCTGGACTCGAACCAAGAATAACGGAACCAGAAACCGTCGTGTTGCCAATTACACCATACCCCAAGGGCGAAACCGGAGCCTCGCACCGAGAGTCAAGCTTACCCGAGCCACCGCCCCAATGCCAAAACGCCCCGGGCAGTCCGGGCGCGTCGTGCTCCGCGGCGCTCGGAACATCCGATCTCTCGTCGCCGGAAACGACAGAGGGAGGGCAACTGATGGATGCCCTCCCTTGTGTCAGCACTCAGTTCGCGAGGAATGCCGCCAGCGCACGCAACCGGCGCAACGACTCGTCCTTGCCCAGGAGCTCCATCGATTCGAACAGCGGCGGCGAGACCCGGCGTCCGGTGATCGCGACACGCGGAGGCCCGTAGGCCACGCGCGGCTTCAGCTCGAGCTTCTCCACGAGTGCCTCGGCGAGAGCCTCCTGGATCCGCTCGGGGGTGAACTCGGTCACCGGCTCGAGAGCGGCGGCGCACGCCTCGAGGACCTCGGCCGCATTCGCCGGAAGACCCTTGAGGGCGTCGGCATCGTACGAGACGTCATCCGTGAAGAGGAAGCCGACCATGCCCGGCACCTCGCCCAGCAGCTGTACGCGCTCCTGCACGAGTGGCGCGACGCGGAATGCCATCACGAGCTGCTCGTGCGTGGGCTCGTCGAAGAGTCCCGCGGCGGCGAGGTACGGGATCGTCCGCTCGGCGAAGTCCTTCTCGCCCAGCATGCGGATGTGGTCGCCGTTGATCGACTCGGCCTTCTTCTGATCGAAGCGGGCCGGGTTCGGATTCACGTTCACGATGTCGAACGCCTCGGTGAACTCCTCGAGCGAGAACACGTCGCGGTCGGGCCCGATCGACCAGCCGAGAAGGGCGAGGTAGTTCAGCAGACCCTCGTGGATGAAACCGCGATCGCGGTGCAGGAAGAGGTCCGCCTGCGGGTCGCGCTTCGAGAGCTTCTTGTTGCCGGTCTCCCCCAGCACGAGCGGCATGTGCGCGAACCGCGGGACGAACGTGGTGACGCCCGCCTCGATGAGGGCCGCGTAGAGTGCGAGCTGTCGCGCCGTCGACGGCATCAGGTCTTCACCGCGGAGCACGTGCGTGATCCCCATGAGAGCGTCGTCGACCGGGTTCACGAAGGTGTACAGCGGGATGCCGTTCGGACGCACGACGACGAAGTCGGGGAACGATCCCGCCGGGAAGGTCACTTCGCCGCGGATGAGGTCGACGTAGGTGAGATCTTCGTCCGGCACCCGCAGACGCAGCGCCGGCTGACGTCCTTCTGCGCGGAACGCCGCCTTCTGCTCGTCGGTCAGCGTGCGATCGAAGTTGTCGTAGCCGAGCTGCTTCGCACGGCCGGCGGCCTCGTTGCGGGCGTCGATCTCTTCGGCGGTCGAGTAGCTCTCGTAGAGCGCACCGGTCGCGAGCAGCTTGTCGACGACTCCGCGATAGATGTCGTGGCGCTCGGACTGACGATACGGGGCGTGCGGGCCGCCGACCTCGACGCCCTCGTCCCAGTCGATCTTGAGCCACGTGAGCGCGTCGACGAGCTGACGGAAGCTCTCCTCGCTGTCGCGGGCGGCGTCGGTGTCCTCGATGCGGAACACCATCTTCCCGCCGGTGTGGCGGGCGTACGCCCAGTTGAAGAGCGCGGTGCGGACCATGCCGACGTGCGGCAGTCCGGTCGGCGAGGGGCAGAAGCGGACGCGGACGTCGGCGCCGCTGGCGGTCGTGGTGAGGGGGTGCGGGGTAGCCATATCCCCTCGATTCTAGTTGTCGTCGTGAACCCTCCCACCGGCCTCGATCGGGCGCGACGTCGGTCCTCGCAGAAGTCCTTCCGTGTGCTCATCCGGTCACGTCGGGTAACAGTCACTCACCCCGGGTAACAACCGGCATTCCGAACCGATCGGCTCCTATCGTTGCGGCAACCCACAACCGCAGGTCCACTCCACTCGAAAGGCAACGACATGACACTCACGGAGGCAACGACGACCGAGCTCGGCGACCGCTGGCGAGACGCACCACGACCACGGAACAGTGCCGAATGGCTCGAACGAGCACGGCAGGTGGCCGACATCCTCGCGGTCGATGCCGTCGAGCGCGACCGTGCCAATGCGACTCCTCACGCGGAGGTGAGACTGCTCAAGGACGCGGGGTTGATCACGCTGCTCGGGCCCGCCGCCCACGGTGGTGCCGGCGAGAGCTGGGACACCGCGTACAAGGTGATCCGCACCGTGGCGCGCGGTGACGGATCGATCGGTCAGGTGCTCGGGTACCACTACCTCTGGGCATGGGCTGCCCGACTCGTGGCGACGGAAGACCAGATCGCCGCCGTCGAGGAGCTGTACACGAGCAACAACTTCGTCTTCGGCGGCGCCGTCAACCCTCGCGACTCCGACCTGATCGTCAGGGAAGACGGAGACGACCTCGTCTTCTCCGGACGCAAGTCCTTCTCCACCGGAGGTCAGATCTCGGATCTGACGGTGCTGGAAGGCGTTCTCGAAGGCACCGAGACGCACATCTTCGCGATCGTGCCCACCGCACAGGACGGCATCGTCTTCGCCGGCGACTGGGACAGCCTCGGGCAGCGGCTCACCGAATCCGGCTCGGTGGAGATCCGCGACGTGCGTGTGCCCTGGGCCTCCGCGGCCGGATTCGTGGACAGGGTGTTCCAGCCACTCACCTACAACACCCTGAACGTGCCGACCATCCAGCTCGTGTTCGCCAACTTCTACCTCGGCATCGCGCAGGGTGCGATCGAGACGGCGGCTGCCTACACGCGCTCCGCGACACGCCCCTGGCCCTACGGTGGCGACGACAAGCAGCGCGCAACCGACGAGTGGTACCTGCTGGAGGGTTACGGGGAGTTGGCGTCCAAGCTCTGGGCCGATGAAGCCCTGCTCGATGCCGCCGGCGCCGAGATCAGCGCCGCGCTCCATGCACCGCGCGAAGAACTCACCGCCCGCCGTCGCGGAGAGATCGCCGTGCGGATCGCCGCGGGGAAGCTCCGGATCGTCGACGACGGCTTGGAGGTCGCGACGAAGGTCTATGAGCTCACCGGTGCCCGCGCATCGGCCAGCTCCGTCGGTCTCGACATCTATTGGCGCAACCTTCGCACGCACAGCCTGCATGACCCGATCGCCTACAAGAAGCGCGAGGTGGGTGGGTACGTGCTGCTCAACGAGGTGCCTGAACCCACCTGGTACACCTGAGCTCGCCGAGAACCTGACCCGGTGTCGCATCTGCATCGCATACGGCCGCTGGTGCGACACCGGGTCAGCGACGACTCCCGACCGCCACGGCAGCGGAATGCCGCAGAGGAACGAACCCGGCGACGGATCGCTCCTCGCACACCTCGTCGAATGCCCGCCGGAACGAGGCGCGTCCTTCGTGATCGAGCGCACGATAGAAGAGTCCGGCACCGCCGACGCCTCCCTCGGCAGAGATCCACAGTGCCGTGACATCCGCATGCCAGGTCCAGGTGAGGTCGGAGACCGCACGCACACGCCAGCCCGCGTCGGTCAGCATGCGCTCGAAGCCCGCCGCTGTGCGTTCGAAGTCCAACTGCGGGAGCAGCCGCTCTCCCGGCGCGGGCACGAGTCCTGCCCGCGAGCACACCTCACGCCACAGCCACGTCGGCGACGTCGTCCAGATCGTCGCAGCGATGCTGTCCGCCGCGACCCTGGCGAGCTCTCGTGCCGATGCTCGAGGGTCGGCCACGTGGTTGAGCACGAAGTTCGCCACGACCGCGTCGAAGGACTCGTCGGCGAACGGCAGACACGGAAGCGCACCGTCTCGCACGGGCAGCATCGGATGATCGTGCTGCGACACCGCGCGCATCGACGGCTCCGGTTCGCAGCCCGTCACGTCCCATCCGACATCGACCAGGGCCGCGGCGAGCAGGCCGGTACCCGATCCGACGTCGAGCAGCGTGCGCCCGTCCGCGTCTCCGAGCGATGCGCTCACGGCACTCGCTGTGCCGACGCACAGGGAGGCGTAGGAGTCGGCGTACGCGCGCCCTGTGCCCGCCCAGTCCTTCATCGAGCCTTCGAGACCCCGAGAGGCGAGAGCACCACGATCGCGACCACGAGAACGGATGCTGCGATGCCGAGTCCCGCGTACTGGAAGTTCGACAGGATCACACCGGCCAGCACCGCTCCGGCGGCGGCCGACAGGCTCATCAGCGAATCACTGCGTCCCTGGCGGCGTGTGCGCAGCTCAGGGGAACTCGCCTCCGTGAGCAGGGCCGCACCCGCGACGGTCGCCGCACTCCAGCCCAGGCCGAGCAGGATGAGCGCCACGATCACGCCCCATTCCCGGTCGTTCGCGAACACGGCGAAGGCGAGCGCGCCGCCCAGGAGCACCTGCCCGAGCAGCACGACGCGCAGTCGCCCCCACCGGTCGGCGAGGATGCCGAAGACCGGCGACAGGGCATACATGCCCCCGACGTGCAAGGCGATCGTGATCCCCACGAGCGCCGAGACATCCGCAGGGGTCGGCGCCATGCCGTCACTGCCGTGCGCCATATGAGCCAGGTGCACGGGAGTCATGGCCATGACGGATGCCATCACGACGTGCGAGCCCGCGACTGCGAAGATCGCGTATCGGGCGACGACCGGGCGATCTGCGAACACCTGTCCGGTCGCTGCCGCCGCCGACGTGGCGAGCCGCTGGGCCGCGAGGAGCGGGTCCGGGCGCAGCGCGATCAGGTAGAGCACGAGCGCCGCGCACTGCGCGACGAACGAGAAGGCATACGAACCTGTCTGCGGCGGCATCCCGATCGCCGCGCCGACGATCTCGCCGGGGCCGAGCAGCAGGGGTCCCGCCACGCCTCCGACGGTCGTCGCCCACACCACGATCGAGAGATCACGCCCGCGATGCTGTGGGGCCGCGAGATCGGTGGCTGCGAACCGCGACTGCAGGTTGCCGGCGTTCCCCGCGCCGATCATGAGGATGCCCACGAGAAGCAGTGGAAACACCCGCACGGATGCGGCCAGAATCACGATCGCGATGCCCACGAGCGCAAAGAGGTTGCCCAGCGTCAGCGCACGGCGTCGGCCGACGCGTCCGGCGAGACGCGCGAGCGGAATCGCGCACAGTGCAGCACCGAGCGTGACGGATGCTGTGGCGAGACCCGAGAGCGCGTCGCTGCCCGAGAGATCGGCCGCGAGCAGCGCACCGAGCGACACAGTCGCTCCGAAGGCGATCCCACCGAGGACCTGCCCCGCGGACAGCACCAGAACCGTGCGTCGCTGGACCGCGGCCTGCTGGGTCGCCGTCAGAGCGGCAGTCGTCATGACGCGCGCACAGCGTCGCGCACGGTGTTGCGCAGGATCCCCAGTCCGGTGATCTCGACCTCGACCGTGTCGCCTGCGTCGAAGGATCCGACCCCTGCCGGCGTCCCTGTGAGGATCACATCGCCCGGCAGGAGGGTGAACACGGCGGAGGCGTGCTCGATGATCGCCTCGACCGAGTGGATCATGTCGGTCAGAGGCGCCTTCTGGCGGACCTCTCCGTTGACCCGTGTCTCGATCGTCGCGACCGACGGGTCGAAGTCCGTGCTGATGGTCGGCCCGAGCGGGCAGAACGTGTCGAAGCCCTTCGCGCGCGCCCACTGGCCGTCCTTGCGCTGCAGGTCGCGCGCGGTGACGTCGTTTGCGATCGTGTAACCGAGCACGTGGTCGAGAGCATCCGCCTGCGCGACGTTCTTCGCGACCTTGCCGATCACGACCGCCAGCTCCCCCTCGTACTCCGTCTGCTCGGAGATCGACGGACGCACGATCGCATCTCCGGGGCCGATCACCGCGGTGTTCGGCTTCAGGAAGAGCAGGGGCTCCTCGGGTGCCGTTCCCCCCATCTCGGCCGCGTGGTCGTGATAGTTCTTGCCGACGCACACGATCTTCGACCGGGGGATCACCGGAGCCAGGATCACCGCATCCGCGATCGGCACGCGGTCTCCCGTGGGCTCGTACCCCGCGAAGAGCGGATCGCCCGAGAGGACGACGAGGTCGGTGTCATCGACGATCCCGAAGAGGATGGCGTCGTCATGGCTGAATCGGGCGATCTTCATGCCACCAGCCTAGCCAGCGCCCACAGACGACAGGGCCCCGCTTGCAGTGTTCGCAAGCGGGGCCCGAGACGATCGCGCCGGCGTCAGGCGTCGAGACGCAGAAGCCAGCCGTGCTTGTCCTCGCGACGGCCGTACTGGATGTCGGTGAGCTCCTCACGCAGTGACAAGGCCAGCTCACCGAGCGGCTGGCCCTCGTCGAAGCCGTCGCCCACGAGTGCGCCGATCGGAGTCACCACGGCGGCGGTACCGCACGCGAACACCTCGACGATGTCGCCGGATGCCACGCCCTCACGCCACTCGTCGATCGAGATCGGACGCTTCTCGACCGTGTAACCGCGGTCCTCCGCGAGCTGCAGCAGCGAGTCGCGGGTGATCCCCTCGAGGATGCTGTCGGACTCCGGCGTGACGACCCGGCCGTCCTTGAAGACGAACACGACGTTCATGCCGCCGAGCTCTTCCACGTTGCGCTCCTCGTTGAGGAACACGACCTGGTCGCAGCCCTGGGCACTGGCCTCGCTCTGGGCGAGCAGACTCGACGCGTAGTTGCCGCCGGTCTTCGCCTTGCCCGTGCCGCCCTTGCCCGCGCGTGCGTAGTCCTCGGAGAGCCAGATGCGCACAGGCTTCACGCCACCGCTGAAGTACGCGCCCGCGGGGCTCGCGATGACGTAGTACGCGACCTTCTGCGCCGCGCGGACCCCGAGGAAGGCCTCCTTGGCGAACATGAAGGGACGGAGGTACAGGCTCTGATCGGCGCCGGACGGCACCCAGCGGCCGTCGACCTCGATGATCTCGCGCAGCGACTGGATGAAGTACTCGGTCGGCAGCTCGGGCAGCGCGAGACGGCGGGCGCTCGCCTGAAGGCGAGCCGCGTTGCGGTCGGGACGGAAGGTGTGGATCGAGCCGTCCGCGTGACGGTAGGCCTTGATCCCCTCGAAGATCTCCTGCGCGTAGTGCAGCACCGACGCGGCCGGGTCGAGCGGGATCGGGCCGTAAGGCTGGACGCGCGGGCGGTGCCAGCCACCCTTCGACGACCAGCAGATGTCGACCATGTGATCGGTGAAGACGACGCCGAAGCCGGGGTTCTCCAGTACCTCGGCGACGCGCGCCGGGGTCGCCGCGTTCAGGTTCTTCGTCACCGCGAACTCCAGCGGAGCCACGGTCGCCTCAACATCGATGGTCGTCATCTCGTCTTCTCTCTTCAGTGTGCGCGCGACATCACGCGGTGTCAGCCTACGCCTGTCGTTCAGAGTCGTGCAGCGATCGCCGAGCCGACCTCTGCCGTGCTCCGGGTTCCGGTGCGGGCGGCGATGTCGGCCTCGACGGCGGCAGTGACCCGCGCGGACTCCGCGGAGAGGCCCAGGTGATCGAGCAGGAGAGCCACCGAGAGGATCGCTGCGGTCGGATCGGCCTTCTGCTGGCCTGCGATGTCGGGAGCCGAGCCGTGCACGGGTTCGAACATCGAGGGGAACGCGCCGTCCGGGTTGATGTTGCCCGACGCGGCCAGACCGATACCGCCGGTCACGGCACCGGCGAGGTCGGTGAGGATGTCGCCGAAGAGGTTGTCGGTGACGATCACGTCGAAGCGCGCGGGATCGGTGACGAGGAAGATGGTCGCGGCGTCGACGTGCAGATAATCGACGGTCACGTCGGGATGCTCCGCGGCCACCTCGTCGACGAGACGCCTCCAGATCGCTCCCGCGTGCACGAGCACGTTGGTCTTGTGCACCAGCGTCAGCTTCCTGTTGCGACGCTCCGCGAGCTCGAAGGCGTAGCGCACGACGCGCTCGACGCCGAAAGCGGTGTTGACCGAGGTCTCGTTCGCCACCTCGTGCGGCGTGCCCTGGCGGATCGCACCGCCGTTGCCCACATACGGCCCCTCGGTGCCTTCGCGCACGACGACGAAGTCGATCTCGCCCGGATCGGACAGCGGCCCGGACGCGCCGGCGAAGAGCTTCGACGGACGCAGGTTGACGTAGTGGTCGAGGGTGAACCGCAGCTTGAGCAGCAGACCTCGCTCGATGTTCGCGTCCTTGAGACGCGGGTCACCGGGAGTGCCGCCGACTGCTCCGAGCAGGATCGCGTCGTGCTCGGAGATCGCCCCGAGGTCGTCGTCGGTGAGTGTGTCGCCCGTCTCGAGATACCGAGCGGCACCGAGCGAGAAGCGCGTCTTGTCGAAGGTCACGTCGCTCGACGCGGTGACGGCGTCGAGGACCTTCTCGGCTTCGGCGACGACCTCGGGGCCGATTCCGTCACCGGGGATGACGGCCAGCTTCACGACACGCGACATGAGACTCCTTGCATCGAAATGGACCGGCCCCTGCGTCGGGCTGTCGCCGAGCGGGCCGGTCCATCCAGCGTACTGGTCAGTGCGAGGGAGCCTTGCGCAGTGTGACGGCGGCGATCGCCCCGGCGACGATCACCAGTCCGGCGCCGATGAGGGAGGTCACGAGGATGCCCGAGCCGAACGCGGCCGACGCGGCATCCCACAGCGCGTCGCCCAGCCCCGTCGGCAGCTCCTGCGCGGCGGTGAACGCCCCGGCGAGCGTCTCCTGTGCGGCGTGCGCCGCATCCGCCGGGGTACCGGCGGGGATGATCAGCGCGCCGCGGTAGAACGCGGTGATGAGGCCACCGAGCACCGCGGTGCCGAGCACCGCCCCGAGCTCGTACGCGGTCTCGGAGACGGCGCTCGCGGCGCCCGCCTTCTCTGCGGGAGCGCTCGAGAGGATCAGCTCGTTCGAGATCGTCTCGGCAGCTCCGATGCCGATGCCCAGCACCACGAACGCGATGATCAGCGGAGCGACACCGTGGTCGGACGTGGTGAACGCGACGAGCAGGTATCCGGCCACGGAGAACAGGAGCCCCGCGGGCACCAGGATGTGCGGACGCACCCGACGCGAGATCGGGACGACCGAGAGACCGGCCACGATCATCGCGACCATTCCGGGCACGAGGGCCGCGCCCGCCGTCATGGGCGAGAGACCGAGCACCAGCTGCAGGTGCTGCGAGACGAAGTAGAGGAAGCCGACGAGAGCGACCACGCTGAGGAGGTTCACGAGAATCGCTCCCGAGAACGAGCCACGGCGGAACAGCGCCATGTCGAGCATGGGCACCTCTGCCCGCAACTGTCGCCGCACGAACAGGTATCCCATCACGATGCCGAGCAGCGCCCAGGCGCCTGCGGTGAGGCTCGGCCCATCGACCGCGAGCGACTTGATCGCGTAGACCACGGGGATCATCGCCGCCATCGACAGCACGATGCTGGCGAGGTCGATGCGACCGGGGTTCGGGTCACGGCTCTCAGGGACGAGCAGCGGCGCGGCGACGAGCAGCGGGATGAGCACGGGCACGGCGATCAGGAAGACGGAGCCCCAGTCGAAGTGCTCGAGCAGGAACCCGCCCACGATCGGGCCGAGAGCGGATCCGGCGGAGAACGCCGATGCCCACACCGCGATCGCGAGACGCCGCTGGTCGCGGTTCTGGAAGATCGAGCGCAGGAGAGACAGTGTCGACGGCATCAGCATCGCGCCGAAGAAGCCGAGCAGGGCACGCGCGGCGATCAGCAGACCGGCCGTCGGGGCGAACGCCGCGAGAGCCGACACCACCGCGAAGCCGGTCGCGCCGATCAGCAGCATCCGCCGACGTCCGAAGCGGTCGCCGAGCGTTCCCATGGTGACGAGGAGCCCGGCCAGCACGAGTGGATAGACGTCGATGATCCACAGCTGCTCTGCACCGGTCGGCGCGAGCGCGATGGAGATCTCGGGGAGCGCGAAGCTCAGCACCGTGTTGTCCACCGACACCAGGAGCACGGGGAGCATGAGGACGACGAGCGCCGCCCAGCCTCGGGCTCCGACGCGGGGAGCATCCGTCTCTGTCGTCGGGATCGACGCAGTACGGGTCATGGGACACCTCTCAGAATCATGGCGGCATCGTTACTAAACCGTCCAGATGGTATAGTAACAGAGTCGTCACACGGCCGCGCTACTGTGAATCGAGACGAACAGAGGATCCCCGATGCCCCGACCTCCCCTCGCCCGCGAACGAGTGCTCGACGCGTTCGAGTCGATCGTCATCGAAGACGGCGAGCGTGCAGCCACCCTCGACGCGACGGCCAAGGCCGCCGGCGTCTCGAAGGGCGGGCTGCTCTATCATTTCGGGTCCAAGGAAGACCTCGCCGCAGGGCTGATCGAACGCCTGGATGCACTCACGACAGCCGATCTCGAGCGCATGACGACAGCTGAGGAGGGGCCGGTGGCGTACTACGTGCGGACCTCCGTCATGGAGGACGACGCCCTGGATCGCGCTCTGATCGCCGCGACCCGGCTCGCACAGGGGGGCTCGACAGCCGCCGCGGACGCGCTGCGTCGCAACAGGGATCGGTGGGAGGACACGATCCGCCCGCACGTGCGGGATGCGGCGAGTCTCGACCTCGTGATGCTGCTCAGTGACGGGCTCTACTTCAACAACTCGCTCGATGTGCACGGTCCCGAGCGCCTCGTGCCGCGAAGCGACGAGCTCTCGGACCTCATCGCGCTCGTGCTGCGCGCGACAGCGCCCTGACACGGTCCTCGCGAACGAGAGAGCGGGAGGGGCAGCCGAACGGCCGCCCCTCCCGCTCTCTCGTGAAGTCGGGTCTCCCCCGCTCAGACCTCGGTGATCTCGATCTGACGGAAGAGGTCGGCGTCGATCGCCGAGCTCACCTCGTCGAGCAGCTCATCGGAGATCGGAGAGTCGAGAGTCACGACGCTGAGTGCCTGGTCGCCGGCACCGAGGCGCGAGATCTGCATACCCGCGATGTTGACTCCCGCCTCGCCGAACTTCTGACCGTAGACGGCGACGATCCCGGGCCGGTCGGTGTACAGCATGACCACGTGGTGCTTCTCGATCGGCAGCTCGAGGGCGTGTCCGTTGATGCCGACGAGCTTCTCGGCCTGCTTCGGACCGGTGAGCGTGCCCGAGACCGAGAGCTGCGAGCCGTCGGAGAGGGCACCGCTGAGAGTGATCACGTTGCGGTACTCGTCGCTCACGTCGTCCTTGAGAAGACGGACGGCGATACCGCGCTGCTCGGCGAGCAGCGGAGCGTTCACGTACGAGACCGTCTCGCTGACGATGTTGGTGAACACGCCCTTGAGAGCAGCGAGCTTGAGGACGCTGACATCGTAGTCGTTCAGCTCGCCGTGCACCTCGACGTCGAGGCTCGTGAGCGGCGACGTGGCGAGAGCGGCGAAGATCTGACCGAGCTTCTCGACGAGCGAGATCCCCGGGCGCACGTACGGGTCGATCACGCCACCCGCGACGTTGACGGCATCCGGCACGAGGTCGCCGCCGAGCGCGAGGCGAACGGACCGAGCGACCGACACGCCGGCCTTCTCCTGCGCCTCCTCGGTGCTGGCCCCGAGGTGCGGGGTGACGACCACGTTCGGGAGGTCGAGCAGCGGACGAGCGGTCCCGCCCTCGGCCGGGGGCTCGGAGGTGAAGACATCGAGCCCTGCGCCCGCGATCTCACCGGCGACGAGCGCCGCGTGAAGAGCTTCTTCGTCGATGAGCCCGCCGCGAGCGACGTTGACGACGAACGCCGTCGGCTTCATGGCCGCGAACTGCTCGGCACCGATCATACCGGTGGTCTCCGGCGTCTTCGGCATGTGGATCGTCAGGAAGTCGGATTCGGCGACCAGCTCGTCGAGAGACAGCAGCTGAACGCCGAGCTGCTGCGCGCGAGCCGAGGTGACGTAGGGGTCGTACGCGACGACGCGCATGTCGAACGCGGCGAGGCGAGCAGCGACGAGGGCGCCGATGCGGCCGAGGCCGACGATGCCGACGGTCTTCTCGAAGAGCTCGGCACCCGTGAACGAACTGCGCTTCCACTGACCTGCGGCGAGCGAGGCATGGGCGGCCGGGATGCGGCGAGCGAGGCTGAGGATGTGACCGACCGTGAGCTCGGCGGCAGAGACGATGTTCGAGGTCGGCGCGTTCACGACCATGACGCCGGCCGTCGTGGCGGCCTTGATGTCGACGTTGTCGAGTCCGACTCCGGCGCGAGCCACGACCTTGAGCTTCGGCGCGTGGGTCAGCGCCTCCTCGTCGATCTGCGTCGCCGAGCGGATCAGCACCGCGTCAGCGTCCGCGAGCGACGCGAACAGCGCCTCACGATCGGTGCCGTCGACGGTGCGAACGTCGAAATCGGGGCCGAGAGCCTCGATCGTGGCGGGAGAGAGAACTTCGGCGAGGAGCACGACGGGCTTCGGCACAGGGATCCTTCGGGGCAGCGCGACAGGGGGCCGATGCGCCGCACACCGTGGGGGCGCGATCACTTCAACTGTACCCGAGCGCTCCCGCTGCTCCGTGCCGTGTGACGCCGGGGATCAGGACGCGACCGTCACCAGATCCGACATGTTGAGGATGCTGTAGCCGATGAGGCTCAGCCAGAACACCGCCACGATCCCGAGACCGGCCAGCAGCACGAGCCCGAGTTCGCCCGCATTCCGGCGTCTGCCGATCGCCCACGCGAACACGAACACGATCGCGGGGAAGACCACGCCGAAGAGCAGCGTCACCCAGCCGACGCCGGTCAGGCCGTTCTGGGCCATCGAGATGAGGTGCGCCACGGCGTTCCAGATCGCGTACGCGTAGAAGAGGCCCGCAAGCCCGAGCACCACCGCGCTGAGCCAGCGCGGTGAACCGGAGTGCGACGTCGCGTCCGTCTTCATCTCGGTCATGATCCGATCACCCCCACCGTCACGAAGGGCCATGGCACGAGCAGCACGACCCCGACGAGCAGGAGGGCGATCCGGATCCATCCGGCCTTCGTCCTGGTCAGCACCCATGTCGCGAGGAACCACAGAGCCGGCGCGGCGACCGCGAGGACGAACCAGGGCACGTACATCGCGTCGGCGACGATCAGATTGGCGAGCGGCTTGAGGCGCAATCCGCCGACGACCCACCCCACGCTGTAGAGGAGGTAGATGCCTCCCACGATGCCGAGGGTCAGCAACGTGCCTGTGCCGAGCGGCGCTCGTTCGTCGTCGCCGACGTCCTCTGCGTGCGACACTGCGTCGCTTCCTCTTCCCACAGCGCTCCATCCGTGGGGGAGGTCTGCGGCCGTCTGCGCGTCTGCCGGCGACTCCGCAGCCGTCTGCCGGGACGTCGTCGGCTCGACCGGAGCCGGAGGGCGACGCTCCCCCGACACGGGCTTCGGCGGAGCATCGCTCTCGTCTCCATCCCAGCTCAGGGCGTCGTCGGAATCGGAAGTCATGTCTCCCAGCGTAGGACACGCCGTCCACTATGCTCGGTGGCATCTGGGCCGCCGAGGCCCGGCGGGAGGGATCACCGTGGCCGAGAACAACGAGGCTGAGCAGAACGAAAGAGTCGAGCGGAGACCAGCCGACGGCACGGTCGGCGAACCCGCAGCGGGGTGGAAGCCGACCGCTGCGGCGAAGACGAAGGCGACGACCTTCCGATGGATCGCCGCGGCACTCTGGGCCGTCGCGATCGCCGCAGAGGCCGTCGGGATCTTCTGGCTGCTTCGTCAGCGGGTGTATGTCGGAGAAGACGGCACGCTTGTGCGTGACCCGGACACCGGGTTGCTCGAAGAGCAGGGGGTCACGGCGCAGTTCCCGCAGTGGGCGTTCATCACGCTGCTCGTACTGCTCGTCGTCATCGCCGCTCTCGCGATCACGGGTTCGATCCTGTGGAAGAAGGCGAATCGACTGGATCCCGCCCGGAAGTCCGAGACTGTGCGCTTCTTCGTGCAGAACCAGCTCGGCGCGATCATCGCGATCGTGGCGTTCCTCCCCCTAATCATCCTGATCTTCCTGAACAAGGACATGGACAAGGGGCAGAAGACCACGGCCGGCGTCGTCGGAATCGCCCTCGCCGTCCTCGCCACCGTCATCGGAGTCGACTTCACCCCGCCCTCCGTCGAGCAGTACACCGCCGACCAGTCGACCGTGATCCAGCTGCTCGGCAAGGACGAGGTCGTCTGGGTCGACGGCGGCGCCGTCTATCACGTGTGCGACGAGGTGTCCGACATCCAGACCGGCAGCGAGAAGCGCACGGGAACCACCGCCGAGGCCGTCGAGGCCGGGAAGAGCCGCCTCACGTTGAAGTTCGCCTCCGAGCTGCGGACCTGCGGTCTGGCAGTCCCCGAGAACGCGGACGACATCGAGGCCGCCCTGCGCGAGATCCAGGCCGGTCAGGTCGACACGCTGCTTCCGGCTCCGATGTGGGCCGACCCCGCTGACGCGCCGATCGAGGTCGAGGACGCACCGACCGAGTAGGTGCCGCCACACGCAGAAGGGGCCCGGTGCGATTCGCACCGGGCCCCTTCGCTATCGACTCAGCGTCAGCTCATCGATCGACTCGATGTCAGCGCGCAGCGCTGCCGTCGACGTAGTCCTCGTCCTGCTGCTTCCATGCGAAGAGCGAGCGCAGCTCCTTGCCGGTCTCCTCGATCGGGTGCGTCTCCTCCTTCGCGCGCAGCGCCAGGAACTCCTCTGCACCGTTGTCCTGGTCGTCGATGAAGCGCTTCGCGAAGGCACCGCTCTGGATGTCGGAGAGCACAGCCTTCATCGACTCCTTGACCTCGGGCGTGATGACCCGAGGTCCCGAGACGTAGTCGCCGTACTCGGCCGTGTCGGAGATCGACCAACGCTGCTTGGCGATGCCGCCTTCCCACATGAGGTCGACGATGAGCTTCAGCTCGTGCAGCACCTCGAAGTAGGCGATCTGCGGCTGGTAGCCCGCCTCGGTCAGCGTCTCGAAACCGGCCTGCACGAGGTGGCTGACGCCACCGCAGAGCACGGCCTGCTCACCGAAGAGGTCGGTCTCGGTCTCTTCGGTGAAGGTGGTCTTGATGACGCCGGCGCGGGTGCCGCCGATGGCCTTCGCGTACGAGAGCGCCGTCGCCCAGGCGTTGCCCGAGGCGTCGCGCTCGACGGCGATGATGTCGGGGATGCCGCGGCCTGCGACGAACTCGCGGCGCACGGTGTGACCCGGAGCCTTCGGAGCGACGAGGATGACGTCGACGCCCTCGGGAGCGTCGATGTAGCCGAAGCGGATGTTGAAGCCGTGCGCGAATGCGAGGGTCTTGCCCTCGCTCAGGTTCGGGGCGATCGACTCGCTGTAGATGCCGCGCTGGTGCTGGTCCGGCGCGAGGATCATGATGAGGTCGGCCCACTTCGTCGCCTCGGCGACGGTCTTGACCGCGAATCCGGCCTCTTCCGCCTTCGGCGCGGACTTCGAGCCCTCCTTGAGCGCGATCGCGACCTCGACGCCCGAGTCGCGAAGGTTCTGCGCGTGCGCGTGACCCTGCGAGCCGTAGCCGACGATGGCGACCTTCTTGCCCTGGATGATCGACAGATCGGCGTCTGCGTCGTAGAAGATCTCGGTGCTCACTGGTTTTCTCCTTGATTGGTGTTCGTGTACGTGTGTGATGTCTGGATCAGCCGCGCAGGACGCGCTCGGTGATGCTCTTGCCGCCGCGACCGATGGCGAGAAGACCCGACTGCGCGATCTCCTTGATGCCGAAGGGCTCGAGCGCGCGAAGCATCGCGTCGACCTTGCCGCGATCACCGGTGACCTCGATCACCAGAGCATCCGACGCGTAGTCGACGACGGAGGCGCGGAACAGGTTCGCCACCTCGATCACGTTCGACCGCGTGGTGTTGTCGGTGCGCACCTTGACGAGCATGTGCTCGCGCTGCACCGAGGTCGGGAAATCGAGCTCGACGATCTTGATGACGTTGATCAGCTTGTTCAGCTGCTTCGTCACCTGCTCGAGCGGAAGGTCCTCGAGGTCGACGACCACGGTGATGCGCGAGATGCCGGGCACCTCGGTCACTCCCACCGCGAGCGAGTCGATGTTGAAGCCGCGGCGGGCGAAGAGCCCCGCGACGCGGGTCAGCAGACCCGGAGTGTTCTCCACGAGGAGGCTCAGCACGTGAGTCGACATGGTCAGTCCTCCTCGTCGAATGCGGGCGCGTGCTCGCGGGCGTACTGGACGTAGCTGTTGCTCACGCCCTGGGGAACCATCGGCCACACCATGGAGTCGGCGCTGACGACGAAGTCGATGACGACAGGTCGGTCGTTCGTCTCGAGGGCGAGCTTGATCGCGGCATCCACCTCCTCTTCCTTCTCCACTCGGATCGCGAGGCAGCCATAGGCGTCGGCCAGCTTCACGAAATCGGGGATGCGCACCGTGCCGTGCCCCGTGTTGAGGTCGGTGTTCGAGTGGCGGCCGTCGTAGAAGAGCGTCTGCCACTGGCGCACCATGCCGAGGGAGGAGTTGTTGATGATGGCGACCTTGATCGGGATGTTGTTGATCGCACAGGTCGCGAGCTCCTGATTGGTCATCTGGAAGCAGCCGTCGCCGTCGATCGCCCAGACGACGCGGTCGGGTTCGGCGACCTTCGCCCCCATGGCAGCGGGGACGGAGTAGCCCATCGTGCCCGCTCCCCCGGAATTCAGCCAGGCGTTGGGACGCTCGTACTTGATGAACTGGGCGGCCCACATCTGGTGCTGCCCGACGCCGGCGGCGTAGATGCCCTCCGGGCCCGTCAGTTCGCCGATCCGCTGGATCACGTACTGCGGCGCGAGCAGACCGTCGGTCGTGGGCGCGTAGCCGAGGGGGAACTCGGTGCGGAGTCCGTCGAGATACGACCACCATTCCTCGGTGTCGGGCGCGCCGGCACCGATCGCGCTGCGGAACGCCGACTCGAGGTCGACGAGCACGTCGCGCACGTCGCCCACGATCGGCACGTCGGCCATGCGGATCTTTGAGATCTCGGCAGGGTCGATGTCGACGTGCACGACCTTGGCGTTCGGCGCGAAGAGCGCGGCCTTGCCGGTCACGCGGTCGTCGAAACGTGCGCCGAGCGACACGATGAGGTCGGCCTCCTGCAGCGCGAGCACCGCGGGAACCGTGCCGTGCATACCCGGCATGCCGAGGTGCTGCTGGTGCGAGTCCGGGAAGGCACCGCGGGCCATGAGAGTCGTCACGACGGGCGCGTTCGTAGTCTCGGCGAGGGCGAGAAGCTCGGCCGACGCACGGCCGCGGATCACACCGCCACCGACGTACAGCACCGGCTTCTTGGCCTCGGCCAGGAGCGCTGCGGCCGCCTGGATCTGCTTGCCGTGGGCCTTGGTCACGGGGCGGTAGCCCGGCAGGTCGATCTTGGCGGGCCAGATGAACGGGGCCATCGCCTGCTGGGCGTCCTTCGTGATGTCCACGAGCACGGGACCGGGACGACCGGTCGACGCGATCTCGTACGCGGCGGCGAGGGCGCCGGGAATCTCGGAGGCGTCCTTCACGAGGAAGGAGTGCTTCGTCACGGGCATCGTGATGCCCACGATGTCGGCCTCCTGGAACGCGTCCGTTCCCATCAGCGTCGAGAACACCTGACCGGTGATCGCGAGCAGCGGCACCGAGTCCATGTAGGCGTCGGCGATCGCGGTCACGAGGTTGGTCGCACCGGGCCCGGAGGTCGCGATGCAGACACCGACCTTGCCGGACGACGACGCGTAGCCCTCGGCCGCGTGGCCGGCACCCTGCTCGTGGCGCACCAGGATGTGCCGGAGCTCGGATGCATCCATGAGCGGGTCGTAGACGGGCAGGATCGCACCGCCGGGAAGACCGAAGACGTCCTTGACGCCCAGGAGCTCCAGGGTGCGGACCACTGCCTCTGCTCCGGAGATCTCCGGTGCGGCGGACTTGGGTGCGGGCGGCCTCGGCACAGCCGAGACGGTGTCAGCAGTCATGACACTCCTTCTGATGGTCTGGAGGCGACGTCGGCGGCTGGGATGCCGGAGCCGACGTTGATCAGCCGGTCGTCGCGCCCTCGGCGGCGGACCGCACGAGACGCGAGTACTTGGCAAGAACGCCACGGGTATAGCGCGGGGGTAGCGGCTCCCAGCCAGAGCGGCGGGAGGCGAGCTCCGCCTCGTCGACGAGTAGGTCGAGAGAGCGAGCTGCGATATCGACCCGTATCAGATCACCATCGCGCACGAAGGCGATAGGACCTGCGTCCACCGCTTCGGGTGCTATGTGGCCGATGCACAGGCCGGTTGTGCCGCCTGAGAATCGTCCGTCAGTCAAGAGTAGTACATCTTTTCCGAGACCCGCGCCCTTGATGGCCGCGGTGATGGCGAGCATCTCGCGCATGCCCGGTCCACCCTTGGGTCCCTCGTAGCGGATCACGATGACGGTGCCCGCCTCGATCTCGCCGTTCGCGACGGCGTCCATCGCCGCGCGCTCGCGCTCGAAGACACGCGCAGGACCCTCGAACACGGCCGCGTCGAAGCCCGCGGTCTTCACGACGGCACCCTCTGGTGCGAGCGATCCGTGCAGGATCGTCAGACCGCCGGTGGCGTGGATCGGGTTGTCGAACGTGTGGATGACCTCGCCGTCGATCGGCTGCGGGTCGAGGTCGGCGAGGTTCTCGGCGAGCGTCTTGCCGGTCACGGTGAGCGCGTCTCCGTGCAGCAGGCCCTCGTCGAGCATCGCCTTCATGATGACCGGGATGCCGCCGTGGCGGTCGACGTCGTTCATGACGTACTTGCCGAAGGGCTTCATGTCCGCGACGTGCGGGACCTTGTCGCCGATGCGGTTGAAGTCGTGCAGGCTGAGGTCGATCTCGGCCTCGCGGGCGATGGCGAGCAGGTGCAGCACGACGTTCGTCGAACCTCCGAGGGCCATCGCGAGCGCGATCGCATTCTCGAATGCCTCCTTGGTGAGGATGTCGCGCGTCGTGATGCCCTGGCGGAGCAGGTTGACGACGGCCTCGCCGGAGCGGTGCGCGAAGTAGTCGCGACGACGGTCCGCTGCGGGCGGAGCGGCCGAACCCGGAAGGCTCAGTCCGAGTGCCTCGGCGACGGATGCCATGGTGTTGGCCGTGTACATGCCGCCGCACGCACCCTCACCCGGCGCGATCGCGCACTCGATGCGCTTGAGGTCCTCTTCGCTCATGAGACCGGCACGGCACGCGCCGACGGCCTCGAACGAGTCGATGATCGTGACGTCCTTCTCGGTTCCGTCGGAGAGCTTGACCCATCCGGGGGCGATCGAGCCGGCGTAGAGGAAGACGCTGGAGAGGTCGAGTCGGGCGCTGGCCATGAGCATGCCGGGAATCGACTTGTCGCAGCCGGCGAGCAGCACGGAGCCGTCGAGGCGCTCGGCCATCATCACCGTCTCGACCGAGTCGGCGATGACCTCACGCGACACGAGTGAGAAGTGCATCCCCTCGTGACCCATCGAGATCCCGTCGGAGACGGAGATGGTTCCGAACTGCAGCGGGTATCCCCCGCCGGAGTGCACGCCCTCCTTGGCGCCCTGCGCCAGGCGGTCGAGGCTCAGGTTGCAGGGAGTGATCTCGTTCCAGCTGGACGCGATTCCGATCTGGGGCTTGTCCCAGTCGGCGTCGCCCATGCCGACGGCACGGAGCATGCCTCGGGAGGTCGTCGCCTCGATGCCGTCGGTGACGACGCGGCTGCGGGGCTTGATGTCGATGGGCGCGCTGGTGGAGGGGTCATGCGAGGACATGACGGAAGTCTATTCCCGCTGGGAGGCTCTCTCGTCCGCGAGAGCTTCCAGAAGCTGAGCCATCTCTTGTGGATTCTCCACACGGAGCACGGCTGCGCTCTCGCCCGGGCCCACACGCACCCCGAGATCCTGGTCAGTGAGGACGCGCATCGCGTCCTCGTCCGTGACGTCATCACCGGCGAACACGATGCCGGTCGCATCGAAATGCTCGCGGAGCGCAGCCATCGCCGCATCCTTGCCCTCGGTCCTCGACGAGAACTCGAGAACGCGGTGCCCCGCGCGACGGCGCCAGTGCGGGAAGCGCTCGGCTGCCAGCGCGTCGATCTCGGCGAAGACCTGATGCTCGACCTCGGGCGTGGCGGTACGGGTGTGCACGCCCATGCCGAAGGTCTTGGGCTCGAACTCCGCACCGTCGTAGCGGTCGATGATCGGCCGTGCAGCCGCCCACAGCGCTTCGCGCTCGCCCTCGGCCGTCTCGGGCCCGGTGGCGTCCGCGTCACCGCCGCCGGGGAACCAGTACTGCGCGCCGTGGGATCCCGCGAGTGCGATCAGCGAGTCGTCGGTGTGCTCCGTGATCACTCGCAGATCGTGCATGCTGCGACCCGAGACATAGGCGACGACGGTGTCCGGGAGCTCGGCGAGGCGCGCGACCTGTGCCGCCACTTCGGGCAGCGCCCGCGCGGCCATCGGATCCGGGACGAGCGGTGAGGCTGTTCCGTCGAAGTCGAGTGCCACGACCAGTCGGGGGGTGGCTGCGATGGCGCTGAGCGCGGCGTCGGTGGATCCAGGGGTCCAGGTGCGGGTCACGGGTTCTCCATTCGAGGCGGATTCATCTTCGGCTTGGCGTGGCGATCAGCGCTGGCGGATGTCGGCCAGCGCGCGGAGGAACGAGGAGGACCACGCGTCGACGTCGTTCTCGAGCACGCGGCGACGCAGCGAGCGCATCCGCTTGCCCTGCTCCGCGGGGGTCATCGCGACAGCCGTCATGATCGCATCCTTCAGTCCTGCGATGTCGTGCGGATTGACCCGCACGGCCTGACGCAGCTCATCGGCTGCGCCGGTGAATTCGCTCAGCACGAGGACGCCACGGTTGTCTGCACGCGTCGCCACATACTCCTTGGCGACGAGATTCATGCCGTCACGGAGCGCGGTCACGAGCATGACGTCGGCGGCGAGATACAGCGCGACCATCTCCTCGCGCGGATATCCCTGGTGGAGATAGCGGATGGCCGTATGACCCATCGTGTCGTGGTCGCCGTTGATGCGCCCCACTGCGAGCTCGATCTCGTCGCGCAGGTGCACGTACGCGTCGACGCGTTCGCGACTGGGACTGGCCACCTGCACGAAGGTGACGTCATCGACGCTGAGCAGACCGTCTTCGAGCAGCTCGCCGTAGGCCTTGATGCGGTGGCGGATGCCCTTCGTGTAGTCGAGTCGGTCGACGCCGAGGAGGATCTTCTTGGGGTTGCCCAGGCTCTCCCTGATCTCGGCGGCGCGTGCCCGCACATCAGGACGCGCGGCGAGTTCGAGGTACGGCGTCGTGTCGATCGAGATCGGGAACGCTCTGGCGATCGCTGTGCGCGACCCGCCGTCCTCCGTCGGGATCGCGACCGCGGACCCCTTGACCTCGTAGCGGAGTCTGCGGCGGACGGCCGTGAGGAAGTACGTGGCATCCTGCGCACGCTGGAACCCGATGACGTCTGCGCCGAGAAGACCGGTGAGCACCTGGTCTCGCCACGGGAGCTGCGCATAGAGGCCGTGCGCGGGGAACGGGATGTGGTGGAAGTAGCCGATGGTGACGTCGGACCGGATCTCCCTGATCATCTGCGGCACGAGCTGCAGCTGATAGTCGTGGATCCAGACGGTGCCGTTCGGAGCGGCGACGGCGGCGGCCGCCTCCGCGAAGCGTCGATTCACCCGGACGTACGCATCCCACCACTCGCGGTGGTACTGCGGCGGCGCGATCACGTCGTGGTACAGCGGCCAGATGGTGTCGTTCGCGAAGCCCTCGTAGTAGTCGGCGACCTCTTCGGTGCTGAGCGGGACCGGCACCAGGTCGATCCCGTTGATCTCGAACGGCTCGAGCTCGACGTCCGGCTGCCCGGGCCAGCCGACCCACGCACCGTGCGCGCTGCGCATCATCGGTTCGAGCGCAGCGACCAGCCCGCCGGGAGACGTCCGCCACTCATCCTCGCCGTCGGGGCCCACCACCCGGTCGACGGGGAGTCGATTGGCGACGACGACGAAATCTGCGGCTGGCATGGGGCTCCTGACGAGGCAGTGGGATGAACCTCAGGCTACCGAGGCTCTTTCCGAGCGTACGCGAGGTGCGGTCGCACTCAGCCGCCAGTTGACAACCCCCGCCGCGAAGGCTATCCCTGCGGCGACGATCGGAAGGAGCAGTGCGCTGCCGGTTCCCGCGTTCTCGGCGAGCTCTCCCGCGACTGCGGCGCCGAGCGACTGCCCGACGACGATTCCCGACCCCAGCATCGTCATGACGGTGGCGGAGCGCCCGAGCGGACTGCGCGCGGCCCCGAAGCTGTACTGAGTGACCAGGGTCGGCCCGATGCCGATGCCCATGATGGCAAGCGCGAGCATCATCATCGCGGGGGTATCCACGAAGAGCAGCAGGACACTGCCCGCGAGCAGGATGCCGGAGAACACCAACCAGCGCCCACGCAGAGAGAACCGCGCGGGCAACCAGGCGACGCCGAGCGCGAGGATCGCCGAGCCGACACCCATGACGCCGTACAGAAGTCCCGCCTGCTCGGGAGCTCCTCGGTCAGCCATGAACGACGTCAGCGAGGTGAGCATGGTGCCGAAGAACATCCCGACCCCGAGGATTCCGACGACGACGATCAGCAGACGCGCGCTGAAGAGCTCCGACACGGCGGACGGTGCACGACCATCACTGTCGCGGTGGGCGGACACGGCACGCGCGCTGGGGTGCAGCGCGAATGCTCCGACGAAGACGACCGTGAGCACGGCGGCGCCGACGAGCGGCGCCCACGGGGCGAGTACCGACGCGAGAACGCCCACGATGAAAGGACCGAAGACGAAGACCGTCTCGTCCGCGGCTGATTCGTAGGCCATCGTCCCTGAGGTGGTGCGGGTGCGCACGGCCTCGGGCATGCGGTCGGCGATCATCGTGACCAGCCTCGACCGCGACATGGGCGCGACCTGCGGGGCCGTGGCACCGATGCCGAACGCCGAGAGCAACACCAAGGCGTCGGCGGCTCCCGCGTAGACGACGACCGTGAACAGGACGAGCATCGCCCCGTTGGCGATCGCCAGGATCAACAGGACGGTCCGCTGACCGAAGCGATCGGCGGCGGCGCCGAGCAGCGGTCCGAAGCAGGCGGTGCCCAGCCCCACGGCCGCGGAGGTCAGCCCGCCCAGCGACAGTGACCCGCGCGCCGAGACGACGACGGTGAGCACGCCGACCACCATCATGGCGAAGGGCAGTCGCGCGACGAACGCGATGAGGAAATAGGGCAGGCCGGCGATGCGGAGAAGGCTGGGCGCATCCGTCGCCTGCGTGCGGATGTCGGATCGCTCCTGAGGTGATGCGTGTGTCATGGCTCTCGCGCGCCCGGAGACGCGGGGTCGGGTGCCGCCGCTGTCCGTCGGGAAGCCGACGGCCGGTAGATACACGGGTTGCGGACGCGGACGAGCCGCGACCCGACAAGGCTACCGCAGTCCTCTGCGAGCGTGCTGGACGCGATCCTCCGGTGCCTGGCAGACTGCGCATCCGCTGTCAAGGCTCGGCACGGTGGACGTCTGTGAGGGTAGCGTGAGGGCATGAACTACCTCTCGGGTACCGGACTCATCGGCGCAGTCATGACCGGAGTGACTCTGCTCCGCGGCTCCCGTGACACGAAGATCACGTGGCGCTCGGCGCTCGCATGGGTGAGCTGGGCGATCAGCCTCTCCCTCGCGATCGGCGCCGTCGTCGACACTCGTCGCGCCCGGCATGGACGCCCCGTCTCCCCGGACTCCCCGGTCTACGCGAAGCAGCAGCGGGAGCAGGAGAAGGAAGCCAAGCGCTCCGCGAAGGTGAAGCCGCTGAAGCGCTGACGGCTCACCGGGTGAGGATCAGCGCTTCGCCCTGACCTCCGCCACCGCACAGTCCGACCGCGGCGACGCCCGCCCCTCGACGGGCGAGCTCGTGCGCCGCGTGCACGACCAGACGAGTTCCCGACGCCCCGATCGGGTGTCCGATGGCGATTCCGCCGCCGTGGATGTTGACGATGTCGCTCGTGATCCCGAGCTCGACCTGCGATCGCGACACGACCGCGCCGAATGCCTCGTTGATCTCGACGAGATCGAGATCCGTCGGCGAGATGCCTTGCTTCGCACACGCACCCTCGATGGCTCGGGCAGGTTGCGCCTGCAGCGAGTTGTCCGGTCCTGCCGTCTGCCCGCTCGCTCCCACCGTCACGAGGACAGACCATCCCGATCTCTCGGCCCTGCCGCGGGTCGTCACGATGACAGCCGCGGCGCCGTCGGAGATCTGCGACGAGTTGCCGGCTGTGATCGACCCGCCCTCGGCGAACGCCGCCCGCAGGCCGCTCAGCGATTGGACGGTGGTGTCGGGGCGGATTCCTTCGTCGGTCGTCACCAGAAGCGGCTCCCCGCGTCGCTGCGGGACGGCGACGGCGACGACCTCGTCGTCGAACACACCTTCCGACCGGGCTGCGGCAGCTCGCTGATGGGACAGCGCGGCGACCTCGTCCTGCGCCTCACGGGTCAGTTCGTACCGGGCATTGTGGCGCTCTGTGGACGCCCCCATGCTCTCGCGGTCGTATGCGTCGGTGAGCCCGTCGAAGGCCATGTGGTCGAGCACCTCGACGCTGCCGTATGTCCACCCGTCGCGGGATCCCATGAGCAGGTGCGGCGCGCGGGTCATCGACTCCATCCCGCCCGCCACGACGACCTGAGCGTCCCCCACCCGGATCATGCGTGCGGCGTCGATGATCGCGGTGAGGCCCGACAGGCAGACCTTGTTGACCGAGTGCGCGGGCACGTCCCACCCGATCCCCGCGCCGATCGAGGCTTGACGAGCGGCGTTCTGCCCGGATCCGGCCGCCAGCACCTGCCCCATGATCACCGCATCCACCTCGGTGCCGTCGACCCCCGCCTGCTCCAACGCGCCGCGGATCGCGAAGGATCCCAGCTGGGGAGCCGTGAAGCTCGCCAGTTGGCCCTTGAGGCGTCCCTGCGGCGTCCTCGCCGCGGCGACGATGACGATGTCCTCTGCGTCGGTGCGCGTGATGTCGCTCATTCCGAGAATCTCCCTCTGTCAGTGTGACGATCCCGATTCAGGATCAGCGTCGGCTCCGTCGCGGCGACCACCTGCTCGACCGAGACACCGGGTGCGGTCTCGACCAACACCAGCCCGTCGTCGGTCACATCGATCACCGCGAGATCGGTGATGATCCGATCCACCACGCGACGCCCGGTGAGGGGCAGCGAGCACTGCTCGACGATCTTCGCCGAGCCGTCCTTCGCGACATGCTCCATGAGCACGATCACGCGGGCCGCGCCGTGCACGAGATCCATCGCCCCGCCCGGCCCCTTGACCATCTTGCCGGGGATCATCCAGTTCGCGAGATCGCCTGTGGCCGACACCTGCATGGCTCCGAGGATCGCGGCGTCGATCTTGCCGCCGCGGATCATCCCGAAGCTCAGCGCCGAGTCGAAGAACGCCGCTCCGGGAAGCACGGTGACCGTCTCCTTGCCCGCGTTGATGAGGTCCGGATCCACGGCATCCTCGCGCGGATACGGGCCGACGCCCAGGATCCCGTTCTCCGACTGCAGCACCACGGTGACTCCGTGCGGGACGTGGTTGGGCACGAGCGTCGGCAGACCGATCCCGAGGTTCACATACGATCCGTCCTGCAGCTCGGCAGCAGCCCGCGCCGCCATCTCCTCGCGCGTGAGCGCCATCTCAGGCTCCTTCCGCGGCGACGGTGCGCCGCTCGATGCGCTTGGGGATGTCTCCGCCGACCTCGACGATCCGATGCACGTACACGCCGGGCAGGTGGACGCGGTCGGGGTCCAGATCGCCGGGTTCGACCAGCTGCTCGACCTGAGCGATGCAGATCCGTCCGGCCATCGCGGCCAGCGGGTTGAAGTTGCGCGCCGCCTTGTTGAAGATCAGGTTGCCCTGGCGATCGCCGGCCAGTGCGTGCACCAGCGAGAAGTCGGTCGTGATCGCCTCTTCCAGCACATAGTCGCGGGGAGTGCCGTCCACATCGAAGGAACGGACATCCTTGACCGGCGACCCGACGGCGACCGTGCCGTCGGGGTGATAGCGCCGCGGTAGTCCTCCCTCGGCCACCTGAGTGCCGACGCCGGTCTGCGTGAAGAACGCGGCGATGCCGGATCCTCCTGCGCGCAGCTTCTCGGCCAGCGTTCCCTGCGGAGTCAGTTCGAGTTCCAACTCGCCGGAGAGGAACTGACGCTCGAACTCCTTGTTCTCACCCACGTACGACGATGTCATCTTGCGGATCCTTCGCGCCCCGAGCAGCACCCCGAGGCCCCAGTCATCGACGCCGCAGTTGTTGCTCACGATGCTGAGATCGGTCGTCCCCTGCGCGAGGATCGCCTCGATCAGGGCGATGGGATTGCCCGAGAGGCCGAAACCTCCGACCGCGATGGACGATCCGTCGGAGATGTCTGCCACTGCATCCGCCGCCGTCGGTATCTGCTTGTCGATCACGTGAACTCCTTCGAAGACGTGCCTCCGTCCAGCATCCGCCCTCGGCGCGCCTCGCGCGACCCCGCTCTTGCGATGTGGTTCGAATCATCGGTAGCGTCCACATTATGGAACAACCGGCTCGGACCGTACCGGGCGCTCAGGCGATCTCGCGGGCAACGTCCCTCCTGCGCCTCGTGACGCAGAGCGGCTCCGAGGGCGCCGCGCTGCTCGACCTCGCCCGCGCATCCGGCCTCACCCGATCCACGGTTCACCGACTCCTCTCCGCTCTTCGGGCAGAGGGGCTCGTCGACCGGGACGAGGCGTCGGCGCGCTGGATGCCCGGACCCGAGCTCTTCCTCATGGGCACCGTGGCCGCGGCTCGCTATGACATCACCGCCCTCGCTCGCGACATCGTGCGGTCACTCGCGGTGAAGACCGAGGAGAGTGCATTCCTCTCCGTGCGACGTGCGGACGAGACCGTGTGCCTGGTGCGGGAGGAAGGTTCGTTCCCCATCCGCTCGTTCGTGCTGAGCGAAGGGGTCCGCTTCCCCCTCGGCGTCGCGAGCGCCGGACTGGCGATCCTGGCCTTCCTCCCCGACCACGATGTGGACGCGTACCTCGAGCGTCATCCCGACCTGGACCAGGAATGGGGCGCAGCCCACGGCATCCGCCCCCTGCGTTCTCGCCTCGCCGAGACGAAGGAGCGCGGGTACGCGGTCAATCCGGGCCTGATCGTCGAGGGCAGCTGGGGCCTCGGCGCTGCGGTCTTCGATCGATCGGGACGCCCGGAGTGGGCCCTCAGCCTGACGGGTGTCGGGTTCCGCTTCGGGCCGGAGCGCCTCCCGGATCTCGGCCGCACCCTCCTCGCGCACGCACACCAGCTGTCAGCGCGCATCGCAGGAGCACGGAGATAGGGCGAACTCCGCAGAACCACGGGTTCATACCAACAGGTATATACTTGATGGTATGAACCGCATCGACGTGATCCCCTCGCTCGTGCTCTCCGGGTACGCGCTGGGCCGCATCGCAGCCCAGGACGCGGGGAACGACGCGCCCGCCGCGCAGTGGCGCATCCTGAACCTCCTCGAGCAATCCGGACCGAAGCGAGTCGGTGAACTCGCCGCCGCCGCGCGAACGACCCAACCGGGCATGACCAGGCTCATCGGCAATCTGGAGCGGGAGGGCCTCGTACTGCGCTCCCCCGTGCCGGAGGACTCCCGGGCGATCGCCGTCGAGATCACCGCCGCAGGGTCCGACGCGCTGTCCGACTGGCGCGCCGAGTTCCGCGACACACTCGCCCCCCGCTTCGCCGCCCTCGATGACGATGACTGGAGCGCACTCACCCGCGCAGCCGAGATCCTGGCCGCACACACCGCAATCGAATCGACAGGAGCACAACGGTGACCAGCACCACCACATCCATATGGAAGCAGCCCGCCCAGGTGTGGGCGGTCGCGTTCGCCTGCGTCGTCGCCTTCATGGGGATCGGGCTGGTCGACCCGATCCTTCCCGCCATCGCAGACTCCCTGCAGGCGAGCCCTTTCGAGACGGAACTCCTGTTCACGAGCTACCTCGCGGTCACGGGGCTCGCGATGCTGGTGACCAGCTGGATCTCGAGTCGCATCGGCGCCAAGAAGACGCTGCTGATCGGACTCGCACTGATCGTCGTGTTCGCGCTGCTGTGCGCACTCAGCGGCAGCGTCGACGCCGTCATCGGGTTCCGCGCAGGTTGGGGCCTCGGCAACGCGCTCTTCATCTCGACCGCGTTGGCCACCATCGTCGGCGCGGCGTCAGGCGGCAGCGCCGCAGCGATCATCCTCTACGAAGCCGCTCTCGGACTCGGAATCGCCATCGGCCCTCTGCTCGGCGGCATCCTCGGCGAGCAGAGCTGGCGTGCACCGTTCTTCGGCGTGGTCGTCCTGATGGCCATCGCGTTCCTCGCAGTGCTGGTGCTGCTGCGCGGCCCCGAAGGCGCACGCACTCCCATCCCCTTCTCCGCGCCGTTCAAGGCTCTCGGCCGCCCCGCCCTCGCGGTCCTCGCGATCGCCGCCTTCTTCTACAACATCGGCTTCTTCATCCTGCTGGCGTTCTCTCCGTTCCCCCTCGGCTTCGGAGCGATGGGCATCGGCTTCACCTTCTTCGGCTGGGGCGTCGCGCTCGCGATCACGAGCGTCTGGGTCGCTCCCCTGCTGATGCGTCGGATGCCGCGCACCCGAGTCATCCTGATCGTGCTCCCCCTGCTCGCGATCGATCTCGTCGTCGCCGGCCTCCTCGTCGAGTCGGCCGCAGCGCTGGTGACCTGCATCGTGATCGGCGGCCTCCTGCTCGGCATCATGAACACGGTCCTCACCGAAGCGGTCATGGAGGCGACGGATCTCCCCCGCTCGGTCGCCTCGTCGGCATACTCCTCGGTGCGGTTCCTCGGTGGAGCGGTCGCCCCGCCTCTGGCCGCAGCCCTCTGGCACGCGTTCAGCGCGACCGTGCCGTATCTGGTCGCCGCCGCCGCAGTCCTCGTCGCCGCGCTGGTGATCTTCCTGGGCCGCTCGACGCTCGCGCACATCGACGACGAGCCCGACGATGCGGCGGTCGAAGACGCCGAGGCGATCCTGATGGGTGACGCCGCCTGAGAGCCCCGGACAGACGATCGAGCCTGCTGACGTTCGGTACGGTAGGGCCATGAGCGCCCTCCCCGAACGCAGCAGGCTCGTTCAGCAGCACCTCGATGCGGGCGGGGTCCACACCGAGATCAGGGTCCTCCCCGACTCCGCGCGCACCGCAGCCGAAGCGGCCGCCGCGATCGGCTGCGACGTGACGGCCATAGCGAACAGCCTGGTCTTCCTCGCCGACGGGTCTCCGGTGCTCGTGATGACGAGCGGTGGCCATCGCGCCGATCTCGCGGCGCTCGCGCTCGGGATCGGCGCCCGCGAGGTGGTCATGGCACCGGCATCCGTCGTCCGCGAGTCCACCGGCCAGGCCATCGGCGGAGTGGCGCCCGTCGGACATCCTGCGCCGCTTCGCACCTACATCGACGAGAGTCTGAGCGCACATGAGGAGATCTGGGCGGCTGCCGGGCATCCCCACACAGTCATGCCGTTGACGTTCGCCTCGCTGCAGAACCTCACGCACGGCACCGTCATCGCCGTCGCCTGACCCCGAAGCGGCTTCAGAGCGACCGTCGCGTTCCCGCGGTCATGGGAATGCAGAAAAGCCCCGATGACTGGCGAGAGTCATCAGGGCTGATCCGTGCACCCCCTCGGACTTGAACCGAGAACCCACTGATTAAGAGTCAGTTGCTCTGCCGATTGAGCTAGAGGTGCGTAGCCGGTGAATTCCCCGGCCGAGGAATTACATTACCAGCCGATCACGTCGAGGCGAAATCGAGGCGAGCACTCCGTGCGCGCCGCGCGTGTCGCCCCGATTCCGCGTGCAGAATCTCACGGATTCCGGGCGGTTATCCTGAGAACGTGACCGATTCCACGCACTCCGCAGATCTGTCCAGTGACCTCGCGCTGGCGCTCAGGCTCGCCGATGCGGCCGACGCGCAGTCGCTCGCGCGCTTCGACAGTGCGGATCTCGAGATCCGCACCAAGGCCGATCGATCCCACGTCACGGACGCCGACCTCGCGACAGAGCGCGCGATCCGCGAGATCCTCGCGTCGGAGCGCCCCGACGACGGGATCTTCGGCGAGGAGTTCGGCGCAGAGGGCAGCACCGAACGACAGTGGATCATCGACCCGATCGACGGCACCGCGAACTTCCTGCGCGGTGTGCCGCTGTGGGGCACCATGATCGCTCTCGCCGTCGACGGCGTACCCCAGGTGGGCGTGGTCAGCATGCCGGCGCTGAGCCGCCGCTGGTGGGGTTCGACCGGGTCCGGAGCGTGGACGGCGACCGACGACGGCCCTCGACGCCTGCACACGTCGGACGTGTCCTCGCTCGACGACGCCAGCGTCAGTTTCCAGAGCATCACGCAGTGGGCCGATGCCGGCCGACTTCCGCAGCTGCTCACTCTCGCCGACCGGGTCTGGCGCGACCGCGCCTACGGCGACATCTACGCGTACATGCTCCTCGCAGAGGGGCGCCTCGAGATGGTCGCCGAGTTCGGGGTGAAGGAGTACGACATCGCGGCCGCCGTGCCGATCGTGCGCGAGGCGGGAGGGCGCATGACCGGTTTCGACGGCGCCGAGACGATCTCCGACCTCTCGACACTCGCCAGCAACGGCACGCTGCACGACGCGTTCCTCGAGCTCCTGCACGACTGACCACCACGAAGGCCCCCGCGATGACCCCCCGCATCACCTCCGTCGGCATCGGCGCTCTGCTCCTCGCGATCGCGATGACCGGATGCTCCGCCTCGGCGCCTGAGGCGACCACACCCTCTCCGGAGGCTCCACAGCCCTCAGCGAGCGCGCCCGCCGACCCCGTGACGACTCCGACTCCGCTCGCCACTCCTGCGAAGCCCACGTGCGAGACCATGATCTCGGACGGCACCGTGAGTGCGCTCACGGAGGTGGGGTGGACGGCCGAGGAAGAAGAGGAGTTCGTGATCGGCGATGTCACGATGTCCGAGGGGCTGCTGTGCTTCTGGGCGGACTACTCGGTCGCCTCGGACCACGGGCAGCTGTACGGCTGGTCTCCGATCACTCTCGATGATGCGACCCGGGCGCAGTCGTCGCTCCTGGCCCAGGGGTGGACACGCGAAGACGGCCCGGACGGGATCTACATCACCGAGGATCCACAGTTCTCGATGGGCACGGATGACGCCGGGTATGGGATGACCTATCTGTTCGGGGACGGCTGGGTCAAGTTCGCCGACACCCGCGAAGGACTCATCCTGATCGACTGGGCCGGCTGAGCGGCCCCCCAGCCCAGGAACACGCGAGGGTAGTGTCTCTGTCATGACACGTGAGGTCTCGCTCGAGGGCATCGCGTCGGAGCTGTATGCCGGCCCCCTCGACGAGTTCATCCCCGCGCGGAACGCCCGTGCGCGGGAATCGGCATCACTCGATCCCGCCCTCGCCGCACGAATCAGAGAGCTTCGCAAACCGTCGGTCGCCGCATGGGTGGTGAACGTCTTCGCGGTCGAGCGGAGCGCGCAGCTCGACGAAGCATTACAGCTCGCAGAGCAGCTCCGCGACGCGCAAGAGGACCTCGACGCCAAGGCACTCAGCCAGCTCGGTCGAGATCGACGGGCGCTGACCGCCCAGCTGGCATCGCTCGCATCCGACCTCGCAGAGGCGCGAGGAGAGCGCGTCACCGCCGCGACGAGGGAATCGGTGCAGCAGACCCTCAGTGCGGCGTTCTTCGACGCGGATGCCGCCGCCGCCGTGTCGTCAGGGCGACTCGTGCGCGCTCTCGAACCGCGAGGAACCTTCGCGGAGTCGATGGAGTCGATCGTCGGGGGCGGCGCTCCCCTGTCGACGGCACCGGCGGAGAAGCCCATCGACGAGGTCAACGCACGGAGGCGGCGACGCGACGCCGAACGCCTGGTCAGAGAGGCCGAGCAGACGCGGGACCGAGCCGCTCGGGGAGCGACAGCCGCGGCTCGTGCGCTCCAGGAGGCCGAGGCTGATGCGAAGGCGCTCGCTTCCCGCGCGGCCGAGCTGGAGAACGAGCTCGCGGCGACGCGGCGGGATATGGAGCGCGCCGGCGATGCCGCGGAGGACACTCAGAGGACGCAGCAGGATGCCGCAGCCCGGTTGGCCGACGCCGAGAAGGCGCTGCGCCGAGCGCAAGCCGCTCTCGAGCACCTCGACGACTGACCCGACAGCTCACTTCGGCTCGTGCGACAAGCTCCTGCACGCAGAGAACCCCCGTCCAACGCTGAGTCTCCACGCCTTCTCCGGGCGCAGTCTGTGCAGACGTTCTGCTCGGCTCCGACCTTTGTCACAGACACCTAAGTCGACGAGCCCAGCCTGGGAAGAGTCCCACGTGACGTCCAGACGCCATCACGCAGCAAGATTCCTAGATGACGCCAGGATCCGTATCGGAATCACATACGGCCTGACGGACTATCGGGCTCGCTTATGCAGCGAGGGCGAAGTCGTTGCGCTTGGTTTCGGCAACTATTTTTTTGCAGAGAGCGTTTACGAGATAACTCTGCATCCTCGGCCCGCTTCTCGTGGATTCACAGGCGCTGTCGAAACCGATCAGCCCCGTGGTCCTTCTCTCGAAGGAGCCGCTGTCACACTGTGGAGTTTCCAACTCGGAGACCGAAGTACCCGAGCATCACAGACTACAACGTTCGCACCCCGTTCGCCATTCCTTCGGGCGTCAGGACGCTGGCGTAGAGTCGCCCCATGAGCGAAGTGACCGTCACCGTCCGCGGCGAGCATGAGGCGCGGGTCGCGCCCGAGCGCGCCACCATCCGAGTCACCGTACACGCAGAGGGGCCCGAACGTGCCTCTGTGGTCGACCGGGTGATGAGACTGGCCGAACCTGTCCGCGACAGTATCACCACGCGTAAAGACGACGGAACCATCGTCGAGTGGACGAGCAAGCGCCTCTCCGTTCGCGCCGAGCGGCCATGGAACAACGAAGGCAAGAGGCTCGCCCCGGTGTATTACGCGAGCATCGACCTGACCGCGACGTTCGCCGAGGCATCCGAGCTCTCCATCTGGGTGTCGGACGTGTCCCCCTGGGACGGTGTCGAGGTCGGCTGGGTGAACTGGCACCTCACCCCTGAGACGAACTCCCGGATCGAGCGCGAGGTCGCCGCCGAGGCGGTCGGGGTGGCCGTCGCGCGAGCTCAGACGTACGCGACCGCCCTCGGACTCGGTGACGTCGTGCCGATCGAGATCGCGGATGTCGGACTGATCGCCCCGACGCCCGCGCCGCCGTTCGCGGGGATGGCGAAGGCGCGAGGATCCGCGCTCGCCTCCGCCGATGCCGGCAGCGCATCGATGGAGTACGAGCCGGACGAGATCGTCATCTCTGCGACCGTCGAGGCTCGCTTTCTGGCGAGCTGACCGGCGTCAGGCGTCGTTGTCGCTGGAGAACGGCGCGAGATCTGCCGCGAGGCGCTCGGAGACGCGGGCATGCACGGCTGTGCCGCCCTCCAGATGCTCGACGGAGAGCAGCATGCCCGTCTCATGGATCGCAGCGACGAGGTCGCCACGGTCATACGGGACGACCGCGTGGACCTCGACCGCGGGCTGGGGAAGGGCCTCCTCGATCGCGGCGCGAAGCTCCTCGACGCCCTCACCCGATCGCGACGAGACGAAGTGTGCTTTCGGCTCGAGGCCGCGTAGGACGAGCCGCTCCCCCTCATCGATCAGGTCGGCCTTGTTGAACACCACGAGTTCAGGCATGTCCCGCACGCCGACATCGCCCATCACGTCGCGGACGGTCTGCAGCTGACCGGCCGGGTCAGGGTGCGATCCGTCGACGACATGCAGCACGACGTCCGCGTCTCCCACCTCTTCGAGAGTGGAGCGGAACGCCTCGACCAACTGGTGCGGCAGGTTGCGCACGAAGCCGACCGTGTCGGTGAGCGTGTAGACGCGACCGTCGGAGGTCTCGGACCTGCGCACTGTCGCGTCCAGTGTCGCGAACAGGGCGTTCTCGACCAGCACTCCGGCGCTCGTGAGCGCGTTGAGGAGACTCGACTTGCCCGCGTTCGTGTATCCGGCGATTGCCACGGAGGGAATCGTGTTGCGCTTTCGTTCCGCGCGCTTCGCTTCGCGTGCCGGGCCGAAATCGCGGATCTGGCGACGCAGCAGGGCCATCTTGGTGCGGATTCGGCGTCGATCGAGCTCGATCTTCGTCTCACCGGGACCACGTGATCCCATACCGGCGCCACCGGCACCGACCTGGCCACCGGCCTGACGGCTCATCGAGTCACCCCAGCCTCGCAGACGGGGCAGAAGGTATTCGAGCTGGGCGAGTTCGACCTGCGCCTTGCCCTCGCGGCTCTTCGCATGCTGGCTGAAGATGTCGAGGATCACGGTGGTCCGGTCGATGACCTTGACCTTGACCACGTCCTCCAGGGCGCGCCTCTGGCTGGGTGCGAGCTCCGTGTCGGCGATCACCGTGTCGGCGCCCGTGGCGGCGACGATGTCCTTGAGCTCCTGAGCTTTGCCGCGTCCGATGTAGGTCGCGGCATCCGGATGCGGGCGGCGCTGCAGCACACCGTCGAGCACCACAGCACCCGCGGTCTCCGCCAGAGCGGCGAGCTCGCGCAGCGAGTTCTCGGCATCCTCCTGGGCACCCTGCGGATACACGCCCACCAGCACCACGTTCTCGAGCCGGAGCTGTCGATACTCGACCTCGGTGACGTCCTCGAGCTCGGTCGACAGCCCTCCGACGCGCCGCAGTGCGTGCCGATCCTCCAGATCCCACTGATCACCGTCCGACGTCGCGTGCGACGCCGTGGAATGGTCCTGCAGCGCCTGGGCTGCTCCGAACACACGAGGCTCGGTGCGCTTCTCCGCATTCGCGAGCACGCGCTCGACCGCTCCGTCGTCCGTGGTGGGTGTGGTGCTCTCCGTCATCCGGTCCTTGTCTCTGGGTTTTGTTGCGAGCCTTAACCTTAGCCCGCGCTGTCCGCTACGCTCACGGTATGGGGTCCGACCATTACTTCACCGCGGCCCCGGCAAGCCCCGAGAACCTGCGCTCGCTCCGTGTGACGCTCGCAGGCCGTGAGCTGGACGTCACAACCGCTGGTGGCGTCTTCAGCCCGGATCGGCTGGATGCCGGTACCGCCGTCCTACTCAACAACATGCCGCCCGTCCCGCCGGGTGGTGATCTTCTCGACCTCGGCAGCGGATGGGGACCCATCTCGCTGTCGATGGCACTCGCCGCTCCGCACGCGACCGTCTGGGCCGTCGACGTCAATGAGCGTGCCCTCGACCTGGTCCGCCGCAACGCCAAGGCGCTGGGCCTCACCAATGTCAACGCGTCGCTGCCCGGCGATGTTCCCGACGACGTGACCTTCCGCACCATCCGCTCGAACCCGCCCATCCGCGTGGGCAAGAGCGAGCTGCACGGACTGCTCGAGAAGTGGATCCCTCGGCTCGACGAGCGCAGCGACGCCTGGCTCGTCGTCCAGCGCAACCTGGGCGCCGATTCGTTGCAGCGCTGGATCGCCGCGACCTTCCAGCCGGGGTTCAGCGTGCATCGGACCGCGACGGCAAAGGGATACCGCGTCTTGAAGGTTCGCAAGCACGGATCACCGCCGACCGAGCCGATCGCGGTGGCCGAGGTCGAGTCCTGAGCTGAACCGGAGTGGCTCCCAGCAGGTCTCTGAGACCCCAGGCGCAGCGTCACGTCGCGAGCCGGCCGTGCCGTCGCGAATCCTCAGACGAGGGAATCCTCAGACGAGGTCGACCTCGCCGCTGAAGACCAGCTGCGCAGGACCCGACAGGGCGACGTGCTCGCCGTCCTCTGCGGGGAACATCCGTACGCCGAGGGTGCCGCCGGGGACCTCCACCCGCCAATTGTTCGGAGCCTGCTCACCGGCCCAGTAACGCACGGCGAGGGCTGTGGCGGCGACGCCAGTGCCGCAGCTGAGCGTTTCGCCGACCCCGCGTTCCGAGACCCTCATCCGCACATGACCGATGCCGTCCCGAACGAGCGGCTCCCCCGGTACGACGAACTCGACGTTCGCGCCCGCAGGCAGGCGAGGCTCGAGTTCAGGTGCTCGGTGCAGTTCGAGCGATGCAAGTTCGACATCGGAGGCGAGCGCCACGACGACGTGAGGGTTGCCGACATCGATTCCGAGGCCCGGGCGTGTGACGGCCAGACCGTCGGCCGTCACGAGCGGATCGTCTCCGGAGAGCTTCCACAGTCCGAGATCGACCTGGTACCCGGTCTCGCTGCGCGTCACATCGCGAACACCTGCGCGCGTTCCGATCGGCAGGGTGGAACCCGCCTCGATCGTGGCGAGGCCCGAACGCACGAGGTAGTGCGCGAAGACGCGGATTCCGTTGCCGCACATCTCGGCGATCGAGCCATCGGCATTGCGATAGTCCATGAACCACTCGGCGTTCGGCTCTTCTTCGAGCGCAGCGCGTCCGTCGGGGATCGCAGCCGATCGCACGACACGGAGAATGCCGTCTGCGCCGATGCCGAAGTGGCGATCGCACAGCACTGCGACCTGCTCGACGCTCAGGTCGAGAGCACCGTCAGGATCGGCGATGATGACGAAATCGTTGCCGGTGCCGTGCCCTTTGGTGAATGCGACCATGGAACCAGTCTAGGGATTCCCGTCACGCGTCGACGACGAGGCGCTTGCCGGTGTTCGAGACCGTGAACGGCTCGTATCCGAGCGCCTCATAGAATCCGAGAACCGCCTCGTTGCCCTCGCGGATCATCAGTTGCACCTTGGGACAGCCCATCGCGACGAGCAGGCGCTCCGCCTCTGCCACCAGCGCACGGGCGACGCCTCGCCCCCGGTGGGACGGTGCCGAGGCGAGATAGTAGAGCCAGCCGCGATGTCCGTCGTACCCCGCCATGACGCTTCCGACGATGCGCGCACGGGATTCCTCCTCGTCGTGCGACTCCGCGACGAGGAAGAGCTCCGGCTGCACGGCGAGCTTTCGTTCGATGTCGAGACGTGGATCGTTCCATGGCCGAGTGAGCCCGGCATCCGACCAGAGCACCACGATCTCCTCGGTGTCGGCTCGGTCGAAGGCGCGGATGGTCCAGCTCATTCGCCCGAGTCCAGAGCCTCTCGTGCCTGACCTCTCAGCACGCGGTAACGACCACACAGGAAGCTGCGGTTGCGCGCAACCTCGACGAGCTCGAGGTCGAGGGCTCTCGGTAGGAGCGGCGCCCCGGATCCGAGAGTCACCGGCGCATACTGCACCCAGACCTCGTCGAGCAGACCTGCATCCGCGAACTGGCCCGCGAGGTCGCCACCACCGACCACCCAGAGATCTCTGCCCGCCGCGGCATCGATCATCGCGCGGTGCAGCTCTGCGACGTCGCCCTGTGCCAGGCGGATGTCCGCCCCGGCGGGCAGCGTGATCTCACGGTGCGTGAACACCCAGGTCGGCTGCGTGTAGCCCCAGCGCCCGTCCTCGTGACGCATGACCCACTCGAAGCTCGATGCCCCCATCGCCAGTGCGCCGACGTTCTTCTCGAACGCCGCGTAGGACATCGGCCCGTCCTCATCGATCTCCTGCTTCAGCAGCCAGTCGAGGGAGTGCTCGGTCGTCGCGATGAAGCCGTCGAGGCTGGATGCCGTGTAGTAGTGGGTCGCCATGTTCTCAGGATCCCACCCCTCACCGACATTCAGGACTCGAGCAGGTCTCGGGCGCGGATCGGCGCGTCGTGCCAGGAGAGTTCCGGATAGCGCTTGAACCACGAGACCTGACGCCGCGCGTACCGGCGAGTGAGGGCCTGCGTCTCGGCGATGGCCTCGGCACGTGTGAGCCGGCCGTCGAGCTGCGCCAGAGCCTGGGCGTACCCGATGGCACGCTGCGCAGTGGTGCCGCTCTCGAGCCCGTGCGCACGCAGTGCCTCCACTTCTGCGAGAAGCCCTGCCTGCCACATGCGCTCCACCCTCGCGTCGAGACGCTCGACGAGATCAGCACGGTCGAGGTGGACGCCCACGATGCGCGTATCCGCCCGCCAGAGCTCCGGACGCTCGGGCAGGGCCGCGCCGTGGGTGGCGCTCCCCTGTTCGAGGACCTCGAGAGCACGGATCACACGTCGACCGTTGCGCGGGTCCACGCGGGCTGCCGTCGCCGGATCCAGCGACCGGAGGCGGTCGAGCAGCACATCGATGCCCAGCGACTCCAGCTCACGCTCCAGACGCTCACGCGTGGCGGCGTCACGCGGCGGGAAGGCGAAGTCGTAGACGACGCTGGACACATAGAGGCCCGACCCTCCGACGAGGATCGCGTCTCCACCTCGAGCCTGGACGTCGGCGATCGCAGCACGTGCCAACGGCTGGTACCACGCCACAGCCGCCTCTTCGTCGACAGCACGGACGTCGAAGAGATGGTGACGGATTCCTCGGCGCTCAGCCTCAGGAACCTTCGCCGTGCCGATGTCCATGCCACGGTAGAGCTGCATCGCGTCGGCGTTGACGATCTCGGCGGGGTTGCCACGGTCACGCAGAGTCTCGGCGAGGTCGAGCGCGAGGTCGCTCTTTCCCGTGCCGGTCGCCCCGACGATCGCCCAGAGCCGCGTCCGTGGAGTGGTCGGCGCTGAGTTCGGTTCTGTCACACGCCCACGCGGAGGGAGGGAAGCCCCAAGGAGACGGCGCGCGGTGAGCCGTCGGAGATCGCGGTCGGGACGGCGCAGGACTCGGCTTGACCGCGATCCCATGCGTCACCGCCGCGCGTACGCCTGATGCGCAACGATGCTCCCGTCGGGTCGTCAGCGAGCAAGTGGAACGGCGCAGCGTGGGTGACGGTCACGGTGACGGCGTCGCCGGGTCGAGGCACTGCCGACTCCGAGGGCACCTCGAAATGCACCAGTCGGTTGTCCTGCGCGCGTCCCGTGAGGCGGTGGGTCGCAGAGTCCTTCTTTCCTTCACCCGTCGAGACGATCACCTCGATCTCGCGGCCGACCTGCTTCTGGTTCTCCTCGAGAGAGATCCGCTCCTGCAGCGCGAGCAGACGTTCGTACCGCTCCTGCACGACCGCTTTCGGGATCTGATCGTCCATCGTCGCCGCGGGCGTGCCCTCGCGGATCGAGTACTGGAAGGTGAAGGCGCTCGCGAATCGCGCCTGTTCCACGACACGCAGGGTGTCTTCGAAGTCCTCATCGGTCTCGCCGGGGAATCCGACGATGATGTCGGTGGTGATGGCGGCGTTCGGGATCCTGTCACGAACACGATCGAGGATGCCGAGGAACTTCTCGCTACGGTATGAGCGCCGCATCGCCTTGAGGATGCGGTCGCTGCCGGACTGCAGAGGCATGTGCAGCTGAGGCATGACGTTTGGCGTCTCCGCCATGGCGTCGATGACGTCGTCGGTGAAAGCCGCCGGGTGCGGGCTCGTGAAGCGGATGCGCTCGAGGCCCTCGATCTCACCGACCGCGCGCAGCAGCTTGCCGAATGCCTGACGATCGCCGAACTCGACCCCGTAGGAGTTGACGTTCTGGCCGAGCAGTGTGACCTCGATGGCGCCGTCGTCGACGAGAAGGCGGATCTCGTTGAGGATGTCTCCCGGACGGCGGTCCTTCTCCTTGCCGCGAAGGCTCGGCACGATGCAGAACGTGCAGGTGTTGTTGCAGCCGACGGAGATCGAGACCCAGCCGCTGTGCGCCGAGTCGCGCTTCGTGGGAAGAGTCGAGGGGAACACCTCGAGTGATTCGAGGATCTCGAGCTCGGCCTCGCCGTTGTGCCGTGCGCGCTCGAGAAGACTGGGGAGCGAGCCCATGTTGTGCGTACCGAACACCACATCGACCCACGGGGCCTTGTCGAGCACCGCCTGCTTGTCCATCTGAGCGAGGCACCCGCCGACCGCGATCTGCATTCCGTCCTTGCGGCGCTTGACGGCGGCCAGCTGTCCGAGCGTGCCGTAGAGCTTGCCTGCCGCGTTGTCGCGAACAGCACAGGTGTTGATTATCACGACATCGGGTTCGTCCCCATCGGCGGCACGGGTGTACCCGGCGCTCTCGAGAGAGCCCGACAGCCGCTCGGAGTCGTGGACGTTCATCTGGCAGCCGAATGTGCGCACTTCATAGGAGCGCCGGCGCCCATCGCGGTCGATTGCTGCTGACGACGATGTGATGATCGTCGGTTCACTGCGCGGGATAGTCATGATGCTCCCATTCTACGAGCGAGCGTCAAGGGAGACTCTGCAGCGATGCCGGCGCCGCAGCCGTCAGTCCGATTCCACGAACCGAACGCCCGACGACGGGCGACCGCGGGTGACCTCGGCAAGAGCGGTCTTCGCCGCAGACATCGCGACCGAGCCGTTGTAGCCTCGCCGAGCGAGCTGGCCCATGAGACGACGCAGTGCGGTGTCGTGCTCGAGCCGAGCGAGCGATGTCGCCTTGGTGCGCGCGAACTCGAGGGCGCGAGCCTCATCGTCGTCGGGAAGCTCAGAGAGGGCGGAGTCGATCACATCGCGCGAGATGCCCCGCTGCGCGAGCGCACGCGAGAGTGCGACCCTCCCCTGCCCCTTGCGCTCGACGCCCGCGGTGATCAGCTGCTCAGCGAGGACACCGTCGTCGAGGTATCCACGGCGACCGAACTCGTCGAGCACGTCATCGATCTGGGCCGAGTCGAGACGCACCCCCTCCCGTTCGAATCCGCGGAGCACGAGACGCGCTTCGGAGATCGACAGTGAGCGTGTGCGCAGCTTTCGAACGAGCACTTCCTCGGCAGACGTACGGAGCTCCTCGACGCTCGGGGCATCGGCTGCGGCTTCCTGTTCACCTGTGAACTCCAACGCTCGCAGGCGCGGGGACGAATTGCCTCCCCTACGGGCCGGGTGACTCTCACCCGGGGATCCTTCAGGTCGACCTCGCGCAGACTCGCCGCGCGGAACAGGTCGGCGCAGGTCAGAGGCCGCGCCGCTCCACGTCGAATGCCACGACGCAGGGTCGGATTCGGACACCGACTCGCTGTGGCGCTCTGGTGTAGATGCATCCGACTGCGCCGAATCGGCCAGAGGGTCCCCCGTGCGGATCGCGGTCGTGGACGGGCGCGCGGCCGACGCCTTCGCTCCGAAGAGCGGGATGACGGGAGCGAGCCGCTCGGACTCGCTCCCGCCGTCACGATCGACCATGATCAGGCCGGGCGACGCTCGGCGAGCTCATCAGCAGGTCCGTCTGCAACGGCCCCGCCGATACCGAGCTTCTGCTTGATCTGCGTCTCGATAGCGAGAGCGACGTCAGGGTTCTTGAGGAGGAACGACCGCGCGTTCTCCTTGCCCTGTCCGAGCTGATCGCCGTCGTAGGTATACCACGAGCCCGACTTCTTCACGATGGCATGCTCGACACCGAAATCGATCAGGCTGCCCTCTCGCGAGATGCCCACACCGTAGAGGATGTCGAACTCCGCCTGCTTGAAAGGCGGAGCCATCTTGTTCTTCACGACCTTGACCCTGGTGCGGTTTCCGACCGCGTCGGTGCCGTCCTTCAGAGTCTCGATACGGCGGATGTCCATGCGGACGGACGCGTAGAACTTCAGCGCCTTTCCACCAGCGGTGGTCTCAGGGGAACCGAAGAACACACCGATCTTCTCGCGCAGCTGGTTGATGAAGATCATCGTCGTGTTGGTCTGGTTCAGCCCACCGGTGAGCTTTCGCAGCGCCTGAGACATCAGTCGAGCCTGGAGACCCACGTGCGAGTCACCCATCTCACCTTCGATCTCGGCGCGAGGCACGAGCGCGGCCACGGAGTCGATGACGATCAGATCGATCGCGCCGGAACGCACGAGCATGTCTGCGATCTCGAGAGCCTGCTCACCCGTGTCGGGCTGAGAGACGAGAAGCGCGTCGATGTCGACACCGAGCTTCGCTGCGTAGTCGGGATCGAGCGCGTGCTCGGCATCGATGAATGCCGCGATGCCGCCGGCGCGCTGAGCGTTGGCGATCGCGTGCAGGGTGAGGGTCGTCTTACCCGAGGACTCCGGTCCGTAGATCTCGACGATGCGACCACGCGGGAGGCCGCCCACGCCGAGAGCGACGTCGAGGGCGATGGAGCCGGTCGGGATGACGGCGACGGGTGCGCGCTCGTCGCTGCCCAGCCGCATGACCGAGCCCTTTCCGAACTGACGGTCGATCTGGGCGAGGGCGGTCTCGAGGGACTTCTCGCGGTCAGCGGGTGATGGCATGGCGTGCTCCTTATGCTCGCGTGGTGCCGCCTGTAGGCTGTCGCGGTCCTCCCGGTTGGGCGGAACTCTCCGACAAGGCGTATGGCTCTTCGGCTTGTCTTCACCGTACGAGGAGCCTCCGACATTGCGTCGCTGGCATCCAGGAAATCGGGATGACGGTACCTCTGAACCACTTGTGCAGAACACTACGCCCGATTCGAACGCATATTCGACGACACGCCGAAGATCGGTCCGTGAAACCCGGAGAGTCTCGAACAGGACGTCAGCGGCGGCGCGGTTCGAGGCGCCCCGCGCCGTGACGGCGCTCGAGAGGGACATCCGCCTCGATGCACAGCGCCAGCCAGATGTCGCGAGGAGCCACGCCGTCGCCCAGGGCGGCCTCTGCAGTGCGATCACCGAGCTGGGTCAGCACGAGGTCGCTGACGAGCGACGAGCCTCGCGCTCCGAACTCCGCGTCCACGGCGCGAAGGAACTCACTTCGACGCATAGAGAGGAAGAGCCGCGCCGCTCAGCGCAGCGAGAGCTCTGGTTCGACCGAGGCCACGAGGTCGTCGGGGACGACATCGGGGAACACCTGGATTCCTTCGAGAACCGAGATGCGGTCGCCGACCTCGCGCATGATGGTGGAGATGGGGACATCGAGTGCATCGGCGACAGATGCGAGGATCTCGCTCGACGCTTCCTTCTGTCCGCGCTCCACCTCGCTGAGGTAGCCGAGCGCAACTGACGCCTTGCTCGCGACCTGACGAAGGGTGCGTCCCTTCTGCAGGCGGAAGTCCCTCAACACGTCACCGATTTCCTGCCGTACGAGAATCATCGGAACCTCCTCCCAGATCGCCTCTCGGGGCCATCCCCCGATCGAATCGCCAGTCTAGTCGCACTGACCTTCACAGAACCTACCTTTGCACGCTGTGCTTTGGGTGTGAGCACATAGACGAGAACCACGCGGTGGCGCCGACTATTCCCGCATCACCCGGTCGAGCAGCGCCAGCACCGCATCCACCGTCTGCGCCCTGATCTCCGCCCGCTCGCCGTCGAACAGGAACGCCTCGCTCTGCGACATGTCCGGGGTCACGACCGCGACGTGCACAGTACCGACGGGTTGTCCGTCCGGTGAATCGGGCCCGGCGATTCCGGTGGTCGCGATGCCCACATCCGCTCGCCGACCGTCGACCCGGACGGCATCACGCACACCGTCCGCCATCTGCACTGCGACCTCCGCATGGACAGGCCCGTGCGCACGCAAAAGCTCCTCGTCGACCCCCAGCAGAGTGTGCTTGACGGGTGTCGCGTAAGCGACGACGGCTCCGTTCAGCACAGCGGATGCTCCGGGAACGGCCACGAGTTCCGAGGCGACGGCACCACCCGTCAAGGACTCCGCGACACCCAGAGTCCAGCCGCGCGCTGCCAGGGCGGCGAGGGCCGAGGCAGCGACCGTCATGACTGTCGGGATCCTCGCACCTGCGCGACGATGTAATCGATGCCGCTCGCCACGGTGAGGATGAGCACGATGACCATCAGGACGAGCGTGACGATCACCCACGCATCGATGCCGATGAACACGTGCAGCGGGAGAACCGCCCACGAGAGAGCCACTCCCTGAACTGCGGTCTTGATCTTGCCCATCCACGCGGCGGCGACCACGTGCTCCTTCGCGACCACGAGCCTGTGAACTGTGATCCCCCACTCCCGGATCAGGATGATGATCACGATCCACCAGTCGAGCTCACCGAGCACAGCGAGCCCGATGAACCCCGCCCCGGTCAGAAGCTTGTCGGCGATGGGGTCCCAGAGCTTGCCGAAGTCGCTGACGATCTCGTAACGCCGTGCGAGGTACCCGTCGACCCAGTCAGTGGAGATCGCGACGATGAAGAGCACCGCAGCGACCCACCGCACTGCGATGTCATCGAGGCCGTACGTCCCTCCGAGCAGGAGCAGCACGAAGAAGACGACGGCGAGCGGAATACGCGCCACCGTGATCGCATTGGGCAGCTGCCGAGGAATGGCCATCAGTCGCGTCCCGTCAGGCCCCAGGCGTCTTCGTCGCCCTCGGCTTCGACGACGGGGAGTCCCTCGAACTGGGACTCGACGGGGTCGTGCGCGGCCGCTCCCGCACCGGTCGTGGCGCCGGACGCCGGAGAAGCGGGCGCCGGCGACGCCGCAGGAGCGTCGTCGCCGCGGAGCTTGGCCATCACCTGCGGAAGCTGCTCCACGGTCGCCAGCACGTCACGCGCCTTCGAGCCTTCGGATGGGCCGACGATCTCCCGGGACTCGAGCAGATCCATGAGACGCCCGGCCTTGGCGAAGCCCACGCGCAGTTTGCGCTGCAACATCGACGTCGAACCGAACTGCGACGAGATGATGAGTTCGGCAGCGGCGAGCAGAAGCTCGAGATCGTCTCCGATGTCCTCGTCGACCTCTTTCTTCTTGGTCGGCTCCATCGCCTCTGCCACATCCGAGCGGTAGTCCGGTCGCGCCTGACGGGTCACGTGCTTGACGACCGCGTCGATCTCCTTCTCGTCGACCCACGCTCCCTGCAGGCGGAACGGCTTCGACGAGCCCATGGGTGAGAACAGAGCGTCACCCTGACCGATGAGCTTGTCGGCGCCGGGGCTGTCGAGGATCACGCGGCTGTCCGTGACGCTCGTCACGGCGAAGGCCAGACGCGAGGGCACGTTCGCCTTGATCAGACCGGTCACGACGTCGACGCTGGGTCGCTGGGTGGCGAGCACCAGGTGGATCCCCGACGCACGGGCGAGCTGGGTGATACGCACGATCGAGTCCTCGACGTCACGCGGCGCGACCATCATCAGGTCGGCGAGCTCGTCGACGACGACGAGCAGATAGGGGTAGGGCTTGAGAACCCGCTCGCTGCCCACCGGGACCTCGACCTCTCCCGCCCGGACCGCCCGGTTGAAGTCGTCGATGTGACGGAAGCCGAACGACGCGAGGTCGTCGTACCGCATGTCCATCTCCTTCACGACCCACTGCAGCGCCTCGGCTGCCTTCTTGGGGTTCGTGATGATGGGGGTGATGAGGTGCGGCACTCCCGCGTAGCTCGTGAGCTCCACGCGCTTGGGGTCGATCAGCACCATTCGCACGTCCGACGGCCGCGCGCGCATCAGCAGGCTCGTGATCATCGAGTTGACGAAGCTCGATTTACCGGAACCGGTGGAACCGGCCACGAGCAGGTGCGGCATCTTCGCGAGGTTCGCGGTGACGAAGTTGCCGCCCACATCCTTGCCGACGCCGATCGTGAGCGGATGGGTGTTCTTCAGCGCGGCCTGCGAGCGGAGGACGTCACCGAGCGCGACGGTCTCGCGGTCCGTGTTCGGGATCTCGATCCCGATCGCGCTCTTGCCCGGGATCGGCGACAGGATGCGCACGTCGTTCGACGCGACCGCATAGGCGAAGTTGTTGCTGAGCTGGAGGATCTTCTCGACCTTGACGCCGTGACCGACCTCGACCTCGTACTGGGTGACCGTCGGACCGCGGGAGAATCCGGTCACCTTGGCGTCGACGTTGAACTGCGAGAGCACGCTCGTGATCTGCTCGACGATGCGATCGTTGGCCTCAGACCGCGCGACCGACGGTGGGCCCTCGGCGAGCACCCCGGGCGACGGAAGGATGTAGGGGGCGGCGGGCGCCTGTGGTCCGCGGTCGCCCGGACCGTCGGTGCCGAAGCCGTCGAGACCCGGGAGCTCCGGCATCTCGCCCGTGTCGGATTCGTCATCGAGCAGCGCGGTCGTCTGCTGCTCGGCGAGAGCGTCGGTCACGGACCGCACGTCGGACAGGACCTCGGTGGCGGCGTCGGACGAGACGGCAGGGTTCACCACGGTGACCGCCTGATCGTACGCCGGTGTCGCGTCGGTGGTGGTCAGGAGCGCGGTGATGTCATCGGAGCCGAGGGTGCCCTCGTCGGGGTCCTCCTCGCGACCGGTCTTGTTCCGTCGCCACCACGGCAGCACATCGGGGTCGTCGACCTTGTCGGCGTCATCGATCGCCGCAGGCTCCTTCGCGGGCTTCTCGACACGCTCGGCGTCGAACATCCACGCGTACAGGTCACCGAGACGATGACCGATGCGGTTGGGGGGTGTCTTCGTCAGGATCAGCACACTGAGGATCGCCAGCAGCGAGAGCAAGATGTACGCCGGGATCGTCGTCAGATAGCTCAGCGGCTGCCCGATGATCCAGCCGAAGAGACCGCCCGCGGCGCTGAGAGCGACCATGCCCTGTTGAGGCTGCGGGAGTCCCCCCGCGACGTGGCAGAACCCTGCGAGGGTGATCATCAGAAGGCCGAAGCCGATGCCGATCCGCCCGTTGTCGTGAACGGATGAAGGGTGTCGGAAGAGCCAGCCCGCGAGGATCAGCAGCAGCACGGGGAAGATGAAGGCCATTCGGCCGATCAGGAGACCGACCGAGTATGCGCTGATGTTGGTCGCGACCTCGTTGCCGATGAAGAACCATTCGTTCACCGCACCGGCGATCGCGAGAAGCACCAGGAGCAGGGGGAACCCGTCGCGCCGGTCGTCCTTCTCGAGTGTCTCCGGCCCGAACGCGCGGAAGATCCCGCCCACCGCGTGAGCGATCCCGCCCCACGCGCGGACGATCACCGGGGGCTTGTCGAGCTCGTCGATGTACTTCTTCGGCGCGGCCTGAGCCTTCGGCGCGGCCTGCCGCTTGGGCCGAGGCGTGGCGCTGTCGGACGCGCGCGCTGATTTCGTGGTGCTCCTGGCCATGCTCTCACGTTACGGCCAGCAGCCGACAATGCCCCTCAATGACGCGGCATTCCGCGGTCTTCGACACCCGCAGGCGCACATCACGACACGCGATGCACCATCGTGTCACGAGCGGGTCCACTGTCCGTGACGAGGAATCCCTCGGACCTGTACAGACTCCGGGCGAAGTTGTCGCGCTCCACGCTGAGGCTGATCCGCGCGTGCCCCTGCTCGCCGGCATGGACGAGGAGGCGACGCAGCAGCGTACGGCCGACCCCATGCGCCCGCCAGATCGGCTGCACACCGATGATCAGTTCAGGTACCGCCGTGCCCGCGAAACCGAAGCCCGGGTCGTCCTGCGCCAGCATCCGATACCAGGCCGCACCGATCGGTTGCCCGCCTGAATCGACGGCGATGAATCCGGCGTCCGCCGGGCGCATCCACCCCGCAAGGTATCTGCGGTGTTCGACGGACGTCAGGATCTCATGCCGAGCCCGGGCTCCACCCGAGCGCCAGTTCGCCGCCTCGACGACCATGTCGCCGAGAAAGCTCCCGTCAGCCTGCACGGCGGGTCTGATCGAGTAGGCGTCCGACATGCACAGAGCATACGGTGCGCGCGTTACGGTCGAATGTCGCTCGACTGTGAACGTTCGTCCTCGGGTCAGGCCTCGATGACCAGCGGGACGATCATCGGGCGGCGGCGGAGCTTCTGGTTCACCCAGCGACCGATGGTGCGGCGGATGACCTGCGAGAGCGCATGCGTGTCGCGCACACCGTTGCCGGACGCTTCCTTGAGCGCGGCGACGATCTTCGGCGTGACGTCGTCGAACACCGAGTCGTCCTCGGCGATACCTCGCGCGTGGATCTCGGGGCCGGAGATGATACGTCCGGTCTGCGCATCCACGACGACGATCACCGAGACGAAGCCCTCCTCGGCGAGGATACGGCGGTCCTTGAGGTCGGCGTCGGTGATCGCGCCGACGGTCGAGCCGTCGACGTAGACGAAGCCGAGGTCGAGCTGTCCGACCACACGAGCGTCGCCGTCCTTGAGGTCGATCACCGTGCCGTTCGAGGCGATGATCGTGCGCTCCTCCTCGACACCGGTGTCCTGCGCGAGCTTCGCATTCGCGATCAGGTGGCGGTACTCGCCGTGCACGGGGAGTACGTTCTTCGGCTTGAGGATGTTGTAGCAGTAGATCAGTTCACCGGCAGCGGCGTGCCCCGAGACGTGCACCTTGGCGTTGGCCTTGTGCACGACGTTCGCGCCGAGCTTCGTGAGGCCGTCGATCACTCGGTAGACGGCGTTCTCGTTGCCGGGGATCAGGCTCGAGGCGAGGATGACGGTGTCACCGGGACCGGGCTCGATCGCGTGATCGAGGTTCGCCATGCGACTGAGCACCGCCATCGGCTCGCCCTGCGACCCCGTGGACATGTAGACGATCTTGTCGTCGGGAAGGTCGCGGGCCTTCTTGTAGTCGATCAGCAGCCCGCTCGGCACCTTCAGATAACCGAGATCCTCGGCGATCGTCATGTTCCGCAGCATGCTGCGTCCGAGCAGCGCGACGCGGCGCCCGTGCGCATGAGCCGCATCGAGCACCTGCTGCACGCGGTGCACGTGGCTGGAGAAGCTCGCCACGATGACACGGCGCGGCGCCTTGCCGATGACCTGGTCGAGCACGGGTCCGATCGAGCGCTCGGTGGGCGTGAATCCGGGTACGTCGGCGTTGGTCGAGTCGACGAGGAACAGGTCGACTCCTTCCTCGCCGAGGCGCGCGAACGCGCGGAGGTCCGTGATCCGACCGTCGAGCGGAAGCTGGTCCATCTTGAAGTCGCCGGTGGCGAGCACCAGGCCCGCGGGCGTGCGGATCGCGACAGCGAGCGCGTCAGGGATCGAATGGTTGACCGCGACGAACTCGAGGTCGAACGGACCGACCTGTTCGCGCTGCCCTTCCTTCACGGTGAGCGTGAAGGCCTTGATGCGGTGCTCCTTGAGCTTCGCCTCGACGAGAGCGAGCGTGAGGCCCGATCCGATGACGGGGATGTCGCTCTTCAGACGGAGCAGGTAGGGAACCGCGCCGATGTGGTCCTCGTGACCGTGGGTCAGAACCACTCCGACGATGTCGTCGAGGCGCCCCTTGATCGGTTCGAAGTCGGGCAGGATCAGATCGACGCCCGGCTGGTGCTCTTCGGGAAAGAGCACGCCGCAGTCGACGATCAGGATCTTGCCGTCGAACTCGAAGATCGTCATGTTGCGGCCGATCTCACCGAGACCGCCGAGCGGAGTGACCCGCAGCGTCCCCTCGTCGAGTGCTGCGGGTTCTGCGATCGGGGTGGACATGGTGTCTCCTCAGTCGGACACTCCACGCGTCCGTTCGTTCGTTGTGACGCGGCTCACCGCGCCGGGTGTCAGCGGGTCGTGCCGTGCACCTTCGGCAGGGCGCCGCCCGCGGCCGCATTGCGGTCGGGACGGAAGTTGGAGAAGTCTGCGCCGGGAACGTCCTTCACGAGATCGAGCTCGTCCTCGATGAGGGCGGCCTCCCACTCTTCGGGACCGACGAGCGGCAGACGGACGCGCGGGCTCGAGATACGACCGAGTCCGTGCAGGATGTACTTCGCGGCGACGGTGCCGGGCACGTGCGTCATGACGGCGCGCACGAGCGGCTCGAGGCGCTTGTGCTCGGCGGTCGCGGTGGCGAGGTCGCCCCGGTTCACCGCATCGATGATCGTGCGGTACGGAGTCGCCGCGATGTTCGCCGTCACGCCGATCAGGCCGGTGGCACCGATCGCGAGGTGCGGGAGCACGTTCGCGTCATCACCGGAGAAGTACATGAGGTCCGTCTGGTTGAGGACACGGCTGACCTCGGAGAAGTCGCCCTTGGCGTCCTTCACCGCGAGGATGTTCGGGTGCTTCGCGAGCCGCAGGATGGTCTCGTACTTGATCGGCACTCCGGTGCGACCGGGGATGTCGTAGAGGATCACCGGCAGATCCGTGGCATCGGCCACCAGACGGAAGTGCGTGAGGATGCCGGCCTGCGTCGGCTTGTTGTAATACGGCGTGACGATCATGATGCCGTCTGCGCCGGCCTTCTCGCTGGCCTTGTACAGCTCGATCGCGTGAGCGGTCTCGTTGGACCCGCCACCCGTGATGATCTTGGCGCGACCGGCCGACACCGACTTGCCGATCTCGACGAGCTTGAGCTTCTCGGGGTCCGTCAGGGTCGAGGTCTCGCCGGTCGTTCCCGTCACGACGATTCCGTCAGCACCGGCGGTGATGACGTCATCGATGTGCTTCTCGACGGCGGGCCAATCGACTTCACCGTCGGCCGTCATCGGAGTGACGAGCGCGACGAGAACCTGTCCGAAAGGGTTGCCCGAGTGCGTCATGACCCCAAGCGTATCGGTTCGCGTGCCGCTCACCCAGACGGGAGGGGACGGATGACGTCACCGCGTTCGATGTCGACCTTGCCCGTCAGCACCAGCCCCGCCATGTCCCCGGTCGTCACCTCGCTCACCGTCCTGCGGAACATCTCGATTCCGGCGACCGACGTCGTCGCGTGTGGCGCGCCCTGGCGGACCACGTCGACATCGTCGCCGACGCGCAGGACTCCCGCTCGAACCGTCCCCGTGGCGACGATCCCGCGTCCCGTGATCGTGAAGACGTCCTCGACGACGAACTCCCCGATTCCCGTCGCTGCGCTGATCGTCGCCGACGCACGCGGTGCCGCTTCTGACCCCCCGGTCAGCGCAGACAACCGATTCGCCTCCGCCTCGTTGTAGCGGCGAAGCGTCTCATTCGCATCCTCCGCGCCGCGCGCCCTGCGTCCGAAGAGCCATCCCATGCTTCCGATGATACGAAGACGCCTAGGCTCGGATCCATGGCATGGGTGACGCACGGGACCACGACCGTCTACGCGAACGACTGGATCTCCGTCCGAGAGGATCGCGTCACGGGCCCCGGCGGCGAAGGCATCTACGGAGTCGTGACCATGCGCCAGCCGGCCGTGTTCGTCGTCGCGCTCGATGATCGGGACCGCGTGTGCCTCGTCACCCTCGAGCGCTATACGACGGGACGATCGATCGAGGTGCCTGCGGGCGGCAGCGATGGCGAAGAGCCCCTTCTCGCCGCGCGACGGGAACTCCTCGAGGAGACCGGTCACGTGGCAGCGGACTGGACGCCGTTGGGCGCGATGAACGCGCTCAACGGCATCGCCGACGCCCCGGAGTACGTCTTCCTGGCGCGCGGACTGTCGCGTACCGAGGACTCGGCGTCCAGCTCGCAGGAGGAGGAAGGGATCGACGCCGTCAGCTGGGTGCCCTTCGGCGAGGTTCTGGAGATGATCGCGGACGGGCGGATCAGCGACGGGGAGACCGTCGCCGCCATCGCTTATGCCGGCATCCGACTCGGCCGATTCCACTGATCGACCCCCCTGCCGCGCGTCAGACTCGCCCTCGCCGAGCGACTCCCGAGGTCACTGAGTCCGGCAGCACGGCCGCAAGCATCACGATCGCCCGATACCGGAACGACGGGATCGACACCGACCTGCCGCGCGCTGCATCGCGAAGCCCCTCTCGCACCACGTCGCGCGCATCGAGCCACATGAAGGCCGGAACCCCCTCCTGGCCGGGAGGGAGCCCCATCCGCTCGTGGAACGACGTGTGGGTGAAGCCGGGGCACACCGCAGTCACGCTCACCCGGTCTCGGGCGTACTCGAGATTCGCCCAGCGGCTGAATCCGATCAGCCAGGCCTTGCATGCCGAGTACGTCGAGCGCGAGATGAAGCCGGCGACCGATGCGACGTTGATGATGCGCCCGCCGCGACCGCGCATGGTCTGGAGCGCAGCGTGCATGAGACGCATCGACGCCTCGACATGCACACGGAGATGACGCACCTCGTCGTCGACGTCGTTGTCGGCGAACTGCAGCGGGAGTCCGAACCCTGCGTTGTTCACGAGCAGGTCCACCGGATCCGAGGTGTCGCGCAGTCGGGCGGCCACGCGCTCGACGTCACGCTCATCTGCCAGATCGGCGACCAGCACTTCGACGGCCACGCCGAACTCGCTCCGGATCTCGGAGGCGATGTGATCCAACGCCTCGACGGATCGAGCGACGAGGATCAGGTCGGCCCGTCGACGGGCGAGCTGGCGTGCGAATTCGGCTCCCAGCCCGGCGCTCGCTCCCGTGATGAGCGCGGTGGGCATCAGCGCTCGTATCCCAGGAACCGATAGCGGATCCCGGTGCGAGAGGTCTGCCACTGCCCCTCGTCGACCACTCGCCATCCTGCCTTCGACGGAGCGTGCGCGTCGCCGTCGACATCGAGGTCCAGTTCGGTGACCTCGAGACGGTCGGCATCGGCGATCACGAGTCGGAAGATCTCGGCCCCGCCGATGATCCAGACCTTCTCCTGCCCCCGCACCGCCTCGACGACCGACGCCGCACGACGAGCACCGACCGCGGACCAGTCCTGCTGGCGTGTGATGACGATGTTCTCGCGCCCCGGCAGGGGTCGGAACCGCTCGGGGAGCGAATCCCAGGTCTTGCGCCCCATGATCACCGGGGCGCCTGACGTGATCTCCTTGAAGTGCGCGAGATCCTCGGGCACATGCCACGGCATGCCACCCTCGGCGCCGATCACACCGTCATGCGCCTCGGCCCAGATCAGGCCCACCCAGGTCACACCGCCACCGCCGCCCGGATCGCTGCGTGGTGCTGGTAGCCCTCGACGACGAAGTCGTCATAGGCGTAGTCGAAGATCGTCTCGGGCTTCCGCGCGAAACGCAGAGTCGGATACGGATAGGCGTCTCTGCTGAGCTGCTCGCGCACCTGATCGAGGTGGTTGTCGTAGATGTGGCAGTCGCCGCCCGTCCAGACGAAGTCGCCGGGCTCGAGCCCGACCTGCTGAGCGACCATCAGCGTCAGCAGCGCGTAGGAGGCGATGTTGAAGGGTACGCCGAGGAACAGGTCGGCGCTGCGCTGATAGAGCTGGCAGGACAGCTTGCCGTCCGCGACGTAGAACTGGAAGAGGGCGTGGCACGGAGCGAGCGCCATGTCAGGGATGTCCGCAGGGTTCCATGCCGACACGATCAGGCGTCGGGAATCGGGAGACGTGCGGATCTGGTCGATCACGTCGCTCAGTTGGTCGATGCTCTCGCCGTCGGGCGACGGCCACGACCGCCACTGCACTCCGTAGACGGGGCCGAGGTCGCCCGAGGCGTCCGCCCACTCGTCCCAGATCGTGACGCCGTTGTCCTGCAGCCACTTCACGTTGGAATCGCCCCTGAGGAACCAGAGCAGCTCGTAGGCGATCGACTTGAAGTGCACGCGCTTCGTCGTGATCAGCGGAAAGCCCTGCGACAGGTCGAAGCGGATCTGCCTGCCGAAGACGCTGGTGGTCCCCGTGCCGGTGCGATCCGACTTGTGCGTGCCGGACTCCAGCACGTCGCGGAGCAGATCTTCGTACGGCGTCGGGACGGCTGCGCTCATGTCCCCCAGACTACCGCGCGCTGGGACGGCGAGTCCGGTCGTCACGATGCGACACATCGACCCTCGCACCCGCCGCACGACCGTATCCTCGACCCATGTCCCCCGCACTCGCGCTCGGAATCGCTGCGGCGCTCGTCGTGCTCGCCGCGGCGGTCGGTGTCACGCTGCGCCTCCTGGACGGACGACGCCAGAACGGCGGACATCTCCGATTCGATCCGGCCGACGCGGCAGCCGACCTCGGCTCTCGCGCGACTCTCGTGCAGTTCAGCACCGAGATGTGCACACGCTGCCCGCAGGTACGGCGGATGCTCACCGGCTACGCCTCTGCGGACGGGGACGTACGGCATCTCGAGGTGGATCTGACGCATCGCCCCGACCTCTCCGCGAGGTACAAGGTCATGCAAACCCCCACGACGTTCGTCGTCGACGCGTCCGGAGCTGTCCGCGCACGGTTCCACGGCGTACCCCACCGTCACGCCCTCGACGAAGTTCTCACGTCCGTCTGAGACAGGAAGGATCAGAACAGAGATGACCACACCCGCAGGCATCGATCCCCGCGGCCCGCGCTTCGCAGCCACGATCACCGCCGTTCTGCTGCTCGCGGCCACCTTTCTCGGCCTCATCGGCATCTCGACGGCGAGGTCGTTCGGCACCTCCTCCGACACCTGGGCGATCGTCGCGGCGTCACCGGGACAGCGTGCTCTCGACCCCGCGTTCCTTCTCACGGTCGTGATCGCCCTGCTGTTCGTCTGGAGCGTGGTCTCCCCCGCGACGGCGCCCTGGGGTGTCGTGTTCCGCAGGTTCGTGCGGCCTCGCCTCGCACCGCCCACCGAACTGGAGGATCCGCGTCCCCCGCGCTTCGCACAGGGCGTCGGGCTCTTCGTCGTCACGATCGGAGTGGTGCTGCACCTGGTCGGCGTGCCGTGGGCGCTGCCCATAGCGACGGCCGCCGCCTTCATCGCCGCTTTCCTCAACGCCGCATTCTCGTTCTGCCTCGGCTGCCAGATCTATCTGCTGCTGCAGCGCGCCGGCGTCCTCGGGCGCGCACCCTCGGCCGCCTGAGCGCGGTTCCGCCGCACGCTCCCGGTCGATAGGCTGGCCACCACAGCCCACCGCACATCCCGCGGCGCGCGAGAACCGGAGGAATCATGCCCGTCACCAGTGAAGCCACGACCACCTGGACCGGATCCCTCGCGGAGGGCTCGGGCACCGTCGCCTTCTCCACGTCGAAGCTCGGCACCTTCCCGATCAACTGGAAGGCCCGCAGCGAGGGCAGCGACACCACCACCACACCGGAAGAGCTGATCGCCGCAGCGCACGCCTCGTGCTTCAGCATGGCGCTCTCTCACGCGCTCTCCGAGAACGGCACCCCGCCGGAGCGCGTCGACACCAGCGCGTCCGTCACCTTCAAGCCAGGCACGGGCATCACCGGCAGCCACCTCAACGTCAACGCCGTCGTGCCCGGCATCGCTGCGGAGGCATTCCAGGAGATCGCCGCGGGAGCCAAGGTCGGCTGCCCGGTGTCGCAGGCACTGGCCGGCATCGAGATCACGCTCGAGGCCACACTCGCCTGAGCCGGATCAGCCTCGAGCGAGGCGAATCGCCTCGCGGATGCTGGCGCGGGCGTCTTTGCGACGCCCGGCCGCATCCTGCACGACGCCGAGGCGGTAGCGGGCTCGCCAATCGCCGGGCGCCGACGCAACCGCGTCGGCATAGCGTGCGATCAGCGGGTCTGCGTCTGCGCGCGCGATTCGACCACTCGGAGTGAGCTCGCTCTCGGCCACAGGCATGCCGCCCTCAGCATCGAGTTCACGCCCGAGACGATCGGCGCCGAACCCGAACTGCATCTCGCGGACGAGCGCCCAGGCGCCGATCGGCGCCAGCACGATCAGTGCGATCCCCATCCCGATCGAGACCGTGGTGCCCACCGCGAAGAACATCACTGCGAGCCAGACGCACACGGCGAGGTAGACCAGCAGTGCCCCGGCCATGAGCGCCACGCCGATCCGTGACATCACGAGCGGATGCCGATGTCGATCATGTTCTCGAGTCCGACGACGACACCGGTCGATGTCGCCGCGAACGGAACGGCGATGCGGATTCCTGGTGCGTACGCGAGGGCGGGCTCGACCGTGTCATGCGTGAAGGTCAACGACTCGCCGGGTCCCGACAGGATGACCTCCTGCTTGGCGACGACGCCGGGACGACGGAGGGAGTGGATCGGCACGCTGCCCACCTGCTGACCGCGGGCCCTCTGGTCGGCGTGCGGCGCACTGACCGGCCCCAGCTCGGCCCGCGCTGCCGCGATCAGCTCAGCAGTCCGCACGGCGGTGCCGCTGGGTGAATCCACCTTCTTCTCGTGGTGCGCCTCGACGATCTCGACCGATCCGAAGTACGGTGCGGCGGCCGCGGCCAGCGCGGAGCCCAACACCGAACCGAGCGAGAAGTTCGGGATGAAGACGATCCCTGTTCCGGAGTCCTCGACCAACGGGCGTACCAGCGCGATGCGCTCCGCAGACCATCCGGAGGTCGCGACGAGCACGTTGATGCCACGCTCCACGGCGGCGCGCACGACGTCGACGCTCACCTGAGGCGTGGTCGCGTCGATCACGAGATCGGCACCATCGAGCTCGGCGAGGTCGCTCTGAGAGGTGAGCACTCGGTTCACCTCGAAACCCTCGAGCTCGTTCACCACTGCGTGGATGATCGAGCCGAGCTTCCCGGTCCCGCCGACGAGAGCTACCTGAGTGGTCATGCGTTCAGTCTATTTCTCGACGGGAGCGTGTCCTCGCTCCCGCTCGGCGCGGCGAGCGAGAGCGCAGACGGGCGTCGTCCGAGGCTCAGACCGGCATGTGATCGGGGATGCCCGTGCGCAGTTCCACCGGCAGGTGCCCGGTGTCGTTGTGCGTCAACAGCGTCCAGGGACGCCCCTGCTTCTGGGCGATCACGGTGAGCCCGCAATGGGCCTGGTTCAGAGTCATCCATCGCCACTCCGGCGCCCCGAGCACCTCACGCACGAACCACGAGATCACGAAGTTGTGCGTGATCAGCACCTCGTGGACATCACCCGGCTTGCGAACCAGGAACTCGTTGACCGCGTCGAACATCTGCGCCCGTCCGGCTTCGATCTCGGCGTCGGTGACCGAGCCGAAGAAGGGCTCATACGCGGCAGGGGTCTCTTCGGTCATTCCGGTCGGCACGCAGTCGAACAGCAGCGCAGTGGCTTCCGGATCGACCGATGGCAGTCGCTCGGCGATGGCGCGCGCCGTCTCAGCCGCGCGCAGGAGGGGCGAATGCCAGACGGCGTCGAGCGGAAGCCCCGAGAGACGATCGGCGATCAACTCGGCCTGGCGCTGGCCCCGCGGCGAGAGCGGACCGTCGGTGAGGCCGTGCTCGGCATCCTGGTGCTCGCCATGCCTGACCAGATATATGTAATGCGTCACTCACTCGCTCGCTTCATCGACAGCGTCCTCCGGAATCCCCTCCACCCTATGCCAGGTATGTGACGGGGGTGTGTCGACGCTCAGTTACCGGCTCGAGTGAGGTCGGCGATCTGCACGCGCGACAGCGCGACACCCGCACCCTGCATGAGCTCGTCGACATGCTCGGCGGCGAACGCGTTCACGATCGGAGCGACGACGGTCCTCTGCGCGAGCAGCCAGGCGATCGACACCGCAGCGACGGGGAGCGCGAGCTCGGCGGCGACCTGATCGAGAGCCTTCAGCACCTTCGTGCCGCGTCGGTTGAGGTTGCCGCGCAGCTGCTCGCCACGCACGCTGCGCGAGGTGAGCGACTTGGTGCGGTGACGCCCGGAGAGGAACCCGTGCTCCAGGGCGTGGGAAGGCGTGACCGCGAGGTTCTGAGCGCCCGCGACGAGTCGGAGATCGCCCTCGAACGCCTGGCGGCGGATGAGGTTGTACGGGGAGTCGATGACCTCGACGCGCGGGTAGCCGGCGGAGGCGAGGATGCGGGCCTCGACGAGACGCTCGGGGGCGAAGCCGTACGCACCGAGCGCGCCCACTTTGCCTGCCTCGACGAGCCACTCGACGGTCGCCAGGGTGTCTTCGAGATTCGTCGTCGCGTCGAGCGTGGCATCGAGGTAGAGGACGTCGATGCGCTCCACACCGAGACGCGTGAGCGAGCCTTCGACCGCGCGGACCAGGTTGGTGGACCCGAGACCGGGATTGTCGGCGTGCGCACCGATCCTGACGCTGAGCAGCGCGCTCTCGCGTCGTCCGCGGGAACGGAGCCATTGCCCGATGATGTGCTCGCTTCGCCCGCCGGAGAACCCGTCTGCCGTGTGGATGGCATTGCCACCGAACTCGACGTACCGATCGAGGATTCCGTGGCTGGTCTCGAGGTCGACGTTCCAGCCGAACTCGGCGGCTCCGAGCATCAGGGGGAACGTGTCGAACCCGGTCTCGCCGAGTGGGACGCGAATGCCCTCCCCTACCCCGGGACCGACGATCGGGATGGGAGCGGAAGGGTGCTCCGCGGCCTGTGCCTGCGCGCGCTCGGGCGGCGTCCCTGCGCCTACGCTGAACAACCGCATTTCCTCACCCCCGCGTCGATCGGTGCGATCCGATCTGCGTCACTGCCTTCGATGCACCCCCCGGTGCGTACTTCGAGGGTATTCGAGAACCGCGAACGCTCCGACCAATCCGTGGAACGGCGGGAAAACTTCCAATAACGGTTTGGTCACATCGGATACGACGAAGCCCGGATCGTCGTAGTGACGACCCGGGCTTCGTGTGCAGAGAGCTGTCGATTACTCGGCGGCGGCCTCTTCGGCAGGAGCGGCGTCCGCGGCGGGGGCGTCGTCGAGAACGGGCTCGAGCGACAGCTTGCCGCGGTCGTCGATCTTCGTGATCTTCACGAGGATCTTCTGACCGACCGACAGCACGTCGTCGACGTTCTCGACGCGCTTGCCACCGGCGAGCTTGCGCACCTCGGTGACGTGGAGCAGGCCGTCCTTGCCCGGGAGCAGCGAGACGAACGCACCGAACGTCGCGATCTTGACGACGGTTCCGAGGAACTGCTCGCCCACCTCGGGGTTGGTCGGGTTGGCGATCGCGTTCACCTGGGCACGGGCCGCCTCGGCCGAGGGGCCGTCGGTCGCGCCGATGTAGACGGTGCCGTCCTCCTCGATGGAGATCTGCGCGCCGGTCTCATCCTGGATCGCGTTGATCGTCTTGCCCTTCGGGCCGATCAGCTCGCCGATCTTGTCGACCGGGATCTGCACGCTGATGACGCGAGGCGCGGTAGGCGCCATCTCGTCGGGAGCGTCGATCGCGGCGTTCAGGACATTGAGGATCGTCAGACGCGCGTCGCGGGCCTGCGTCAGCGCGCCGGCGAGCACCGACGACGGGATGCCGTCGAGCTTCGTGTCGAGCTGGATGGCCGTGACGAACTCGCTCGTACCGGCGACCTTGAAGTCCATGTCGCCGAGCGCGTCCTCCGCGCCGAGGATGTCGGTGAGGGCGGCGTAGCGCGTCTCACCGTCGACCTCATCGGAGACGAGACCCATCGCGATACCGGCGACGGCTGCGCGCAGCGGCACACCCGCGTTCAGCAGCGACAGGGTCGACGCGCAGACGGAACCCATCGACGTCGAGCCGTTGGAGCTCAGCGCCTCGGAGACCTGACGGATCGCGTAGGGGAACTCCTCGCGGCTCGGCAGCACCGGCACGAGTGCGCGCTCGGCGAGGAAGCCGTGCCCGATCTCGCGACGCTTCGGCGAACCGACACGGCCGGTCTCACCGGTCGAGTAGGGCGGGAAGTTGTAGTGGTGCATGTAGCGCTTGCTCGTCGTGGGCGACAGCGAGTCGATCTGCTGCTCCATCTTGAGCATGTTCAGCGTGGTGACGCCCATGATCTGGGTCTCGCCGCGCTGGAAGATCGCCGAGCCGTGGACGCGCGGGATGACCTGCACCTCGGCGTCGAGCGGACGGATGTCCGCCAGACCACGGCCGTCCATGCGCACGCTCTCCGTGAGGATGCGGCCGCGGACGATCTTCTTCGTGACCGACTTGTACGCCGCGGAGAACTCGAGCGGGGCTCCAGCCGGCAGGTTGCCTGCCTCGACGGCTTCGATGAGCTGCGCCTTGACGCGGTCCTTGACCTCGTCGTCCTTGCCCTGACGCTCCAGCTTGTCGGCGATCTGGTAGACGTTCACCAGGTCGTCGTACGAGCGCTCGGCCACGAAGTCGTAGACCTCGCTGGAGTACGGCGGGAAGACCGGGTAGACGCCCGGCTCCTTCGCAGCGGTCGCCGCGAGCTCGGCCTGAGCCTTGACGAGCTGGGCGATGAAAGGCTTCGACGCCTCGAGACCCTGCGCGACGACGGTCTCGTCGGGCTTGGTGGCGCCGGCCTTGATGAGGTTCCAGCTGCCCTCGGTGGCCTCAGCCTCGACCATCATGATCGCGACGTCTTCGGTGCCGTCAGCCTTGGTGACGACACGACCGGCGACGATCAGGTCGAACACGGCCTCGCTGACCTGCTCGGCGGTCGGGAACGCGACCCACTGGTCGGCGTGCTCGCCGTGGCCCGGGATGAACGCGAGGCGCACACCGGCGACGGGGCCCGAGAACGGGAGACCCGAGATCTGCGTCGACGCGGAGGCGGCGTTGATCGCGAGGGCGTCGTAGAACTCACCGGGAGCGATGGAGAGAACGGTGATGACGATCTGGACCTCGTTGCGGAGGCCGTCGACGAACGACGGACGCAGCGGACGGTCGATCAGTCGGCAGACCAGGATCGCCTCGGTGGAGGGGCGGCCCTCGCGACGGAAGAACGAGCCGGGGATCTTGCCTGCTGCGTACGAACGCTCTTCGACGTCGACCGTCAGCGGGAAGAAGTCGAAGCCCTCGCGCGGGTGCTTGCCTGCGCTCGTGGCCGAGAGGAGCATGGTCTCGCCGTCGAGGTACGCGGCGACTGCGCCCTGAGCCTGCTGCGCGAGGCGGCCGGTCTCGAAGCGGATGGTGCGGGTGCCGAAGCGGCCGTTGTCGAGAACGGCCTCGGTGGCGGTGATTTCAGGACCTTCCAAGAGGTCTCTCCTTCTTTGTTTAGACTCGCGAATCCGTATGACGCGCGAGCGTGTTCATGAAGGAGCGGATGCGGCCGGATACGGGCGCGCGGGCATTCCCGCGAATGTCACCTGCGCTGGCCACCAGTAGAAAGCCACCCGACGACCCGCCGAGGAACCCACCACAGGGGACCAGCTCTCCGCCGATCGCTCCATGAGTCGATATGAAGTTGTGCGGCCGACAGACGTCGACCTCCCTCAGCCTACCAGCGGCACCACGAAAACCCCCGCGACCGCGCCCTCCGGATATCCGGACACGCCGCGGCCACGCGGCGTTCACCGGCCGGATGCCGACTCGTCGGGAGCATCCGCTGGGAGGGCATGCCGCCGATCTCCGATTCGTGGATGCGGCGGTCACCGCCCTCCTCCCCCACCTGCGCCGGGGCGATGTGGTCGCGGGAAAGTCGACGGTGCCGGTGGGAACCGCCGAGCGTCTGGCCGTCGAGCTGGCCGTTTGCGGGGCGGCCCTGGCGTGGAATCCCGAGTTCCTCCGCGAGGGGTGGGCGGTGCAGGACACGATCTCGCCTGATCGCCTCGTGGTGGGTGTTCCGCCCGGCGACGACGGCGAACGCACCGCCGATGTGCTGCGCGAGGTCTATCAATCCGCGATCGAGGCGGGAACCCCGTTCATCGTGACCGATCTGGCGACCGCCGAGCTCGTCAAGGGCGCGGCGAACGCCTTCCTCGCCACGAAGATCTCGTTCATCAACGCCATGGCCGAGATCGCGGAGGCCGCGGGTGCCG